>NZ_JBIUCF010000001.1:0-879183 GCF_044593615.1 Nonomuraea sp. NPDC051941 | reverse complement strand
GCCCATCTGACCGGCACACTCGGGTTCGATGCGGCCTTCGACTATCACGACGGCCCGATCGTGGACAGGCTGCGCGAGGCCGCCCCCGAAGGCATCGACGTCTACTTCGACAACGTGGGCGGCCAACAGTTGCATGCCGCGATCGAGGTCATGAACCCGCATGGCCGCATCGCGCTGTGCGGAGCCCTCAACCGGCAGGGCAAGAGCCGTCCTGGCGACGGGCCGGGCGACCTGCTCGGCGTGATCGGCAAGCGCCTCACCATGCGCGGCTTCACCACGAGCGATCATCTTGACCGTGCTCCGGAGTTCGACACGCAGTTCCGTACCTGGCTGAGCGAAGGCGCGATCGTCTACGACGAGACGTTGATCGACGGGCTCGCGAACGCGCCGCAGGCCCTCCTCGATCTCGTGGAGGGCGCATACACCGGGAAGACGGTGGTCCGGCTCGGGACTTGACCTTGACGTGTACGTGAAGCCGTGCGGGTGGACTCGGAGGTGCCTGTGATGCTCATCGGTGAACTGGCCGCGGAGGCCGGAACCACGACCCGTGCCCTGCGCTACTACGAGGAGCAGGGCCTGCTGGAGTGCGGCCGTACGACTGCGGGACATCGCGTGTACGAGCCCGGTGCGACCCTCCGCGTCCGCAACATTCGTGAGCTGCTGGCCTGCGGGTTCACCGTCGAAGACGTGAAGTCGTTGCTGGACCATCTCGACGCTGAGCTGCCCGAGGTGTTCTGCCATGCGCCACCGTGCGCCGCCAGCAACGCCGTCGCCGCGCAGCGGGTGGCTGAGCTGGAGAAGCGCATCGCCACTCTCACCCGGCTGCGCGACAGCCTTGTCCACCGCATGCCCTGGCCGGCGGCACCTGGCGACACCGCAGACGAGCGGGCCACCTGATGACGAGGTGCCGCGGACTGCTATGACCGGATCGTTGGGCTCCTGCTGGGGCGTTGGCACATCGAGCGACAACGCCTGGTGCACGCCTTCAACCGACTCCAGCGCTGCTATGAACGGTGGGAAGTCGCATGATGCTTACCGGTCACAAGTCCGCCGGCAAGTCCGACAATCAGCCCCTGTAGGACCCCAAGTACGGCCGCAAGCGTTGGCTCCATACCAACACGGTCATGTATAGCCACGAACACGGCCCCGAAGGTGAGCGCCGTCACTAGTCCAGAAAAGATCGTCTTGACGAAAGTGAGTGTTCTGTCAGCGCCCCAGGTGGAGATCGCGCTGCTGGCGGTGCGAGCCAGTGCGGGTCGTTCCGCCATTGCAACGAGCCCGAACGCAAGAGCACCGGAGATTGCGAACAAAACCCCGTTGGAGAGCCCGCTCTCAAAAAAGCTTCTTAGCGTCTCTGCACGAGGAGAAAGGTTGCCATAGAAAAGCACTCGACGAGCCTCCTCGAAGACCCCGAAAACGAACCCGACCAGAAGGCCGAACCGGCCACCAAAAATGATCTCCTTTCGGACGCGATGAGCGCCGGATGGAATTTTTCCCCGGAGACCGAGATAGGCACGTCCAGGCGTGTCCTTGAGCCACACCTTCGCAAAGAGGGCAGAGACGATTCCGACCGAGGCTCCCGCCACGAGCGCCAGTGCGACCGCGTCGCCGATCCCATTCGGCAGTGCAAAGAGCCCGTATAGGAGGCCGCCTAGCAGCCCTGTGATGATCCCGACCACGAGCCGCACTGCGCCGGGACGGAGGGTGTAACCGGCCAGGCGCCACCAGGCGAGGTCGCGGGTGTCACGGGTGAGGCGGGCGAGATAGGTCAGCCAGCGTCTCGCTTGGTCGGGATCCCATTTCCGGTGAGGTCTGAAGGGCTCCGCGGGATCGTCCGACGGCAGGCGCGATGCGATAAGGGCGGGGATGAGCTGATCAAAGAGATGGGCACGCAGCGAGGGCGGATCCCGCAACCGGAGGTCATGCAAGATCGGATCCGGGTCGCGTCTGGCAAGGATGTACGTGGCATGGATCAGCCAGAGGCCCAGCGGTGTGGAAGCGATGCCGACCAGCGCCGGCGCTGTTTCCTTGCGTAGTGCATGGAGAACCCCCGTCCAGGTGGGCTTGGGCTTTGGAGGAAGGCAAGCCTCCAGGTAATCGGCGGCCACATCGGGGGTGAGCGGCTGGGGTTCGATGACCGCCGCCGCGGTGAGAACATCCTCGTTCGCCTCGACCGCCTGCCTGAACTCCGTGGAGCGGCTGGTGAGAATCAACTGGTCGCACTCGTCCATCGAACTGTTGAGCGCGGCCAGCGTCATGGTGCGGGCTTTCTCGGGCAGTTCGTCCAACCCATCGAGTACGGGCAGGATCTCGCTGCCCTCCGCCAGGGTACGCGGCGTGTCTGAGCCGGGCCTTTCTGCGCGTAGATCCGGATAATCCATGCCAAGGCACTTGCCCAGCCAGTCGTGGAGCCGTGGGTAGGTCTCGGTGTCCCAGCGGGCCGCTGACAGCAATACCGGGATGGGTTCGCCTGGCTGGCGGGTCTGGATGAGTTCCCGTAGCAGTTGCATCGCCAGGGTCGTCTTCCCTGCGCCTGGGCCGCCGAGAATCACCAGGCGCCGACATCGCAGGGCGCGAAAGCCGCTGGTCAGGTGGGCGATGTCGGCGCCCTGGCCGCTGAACGCCAGTACGCCGCTGGCGATCAGGCGGGGATGGTCCATGAGTTCATCGTGTTCGGTGAGCCGCCACGGGACGGGGATCGGGTGCGGGTCGCCTAGTGACCGCAGGGCGGCCTCGTGTTTCCACTGTGCGCCCACTTGTCGCGCCAGGATGTCCTTGGCCCGTTCGACATCGACGGCGGTCAGGGGCAGGGCCGGCTTTGTCGCCCGCCGCCACCAGGCAATGGCCTTGGGTGCCAACATCAACGTCGTGAGCAGGAGCGCGGCCACCGATCCGATCTTCTCCGCCGGCTCCGGGCCGTGAATTGCCCACGTGGCGACGATGACGATGATCACCACGACGAGCGTTGCCAGGACCGCAACGAGCACCGCCGTAGGCCATTGAGAGCCCCGTTGGCGTCCCATAGCCCCATCCTGCGAACGGTCGCGTCGCCGCGTAACTATGCGGCCCCAATCGAAAGGTTGATCATTAGGAAAGAGTCACGCTCTGGTTCACGCGCAGGCCACGGCCGCACACTGTTAATGCCACAACCGAGGGCGGGCTTCGGCAGTGTCCTTGTGCGCGTCCTTGATGCACTCCCCCGGCCTGAAGGCTGGTGGACAACGTTTCGAAACCTCCCGGTACGCGGGCAGGTCCGTTTTATTCCTGGCCCGAAGGCTGGAGTACTGCGGGCGCATCGGGTAGCTCAGCCCTGGTATCGGGCCGACGATGCCGTCACAGTCCGGCTGCGCCTGCCTCGCCTCGCCTCGCCTCGCCTCGCCTCGCCTCGCCTCGCCGAGAAATTCCGGCTTCCCGCCGGACAATCAGGGGCGAAAGCGTTCTGGAAGACGACCGAGCGGAGCGAGGACGAACGGGGGGCGGGCTTCAGCCCGCCTGGGAGACCGCGCGAGCGAAGCGAGCACCTTTGGTTCGGGGCGGGCGTCAGTCGCGTCACCACCCAGGGGGGCAAGGGGTGGGTGAGCCCGGCCCACCTACTCGGGGATCCAGGGTCAGGGCCAGGTCCTCGCCTCCGCCTCGAACCGGTCGCTCTCCGCGGGCAGCACGCAGAGCAGGTGCCCGCCGGGCGCCCGCAGGATGCGGCACTCCTGCCACCGCGACACCTCCGTCGCGCCGAGCGCCAGCAGCCGCCGGGTCTCGGCCTCGACGTCGTCGGTCTCGATGTCGAGGTGGAGCCTCGGCGCGTCGTCCACCGCCTGGACCGCCACGTCGAGGCCGGGAACGGCACCGTGCAACGAGGTGAACTGCTCGTACCCGGGAAGCGGGTGCGCGCTGGCGCCCAGCGCCGCGGCCCAGAACGCCGACGCCTGCTCGGCCTCGGAGGCGGGGGTGTCGATCAGAAGGGCGTAGACCCGGCTGCGATGCATGTCGATCATCCTAGCCTGGGAGAATTTGTCCGAAATGTCGCCTTATGCGAAGTTTCGACTGCTCTGTGTGCATACACGGTTTATGTACGGGTAGCGCCGTTGCAGTGGCTCCTCACAGGAGGAAACCGTGGACATCAACATAGGCCAGGGCATCACGGATGCCTGGCGGCAGATAGCGACGTTCGTTCCGAAGCTGGTCGCGTTCCTGGTCATCCTCATCATCGGATGGCTCGTGGCCAAGGCGCTGCAGAAGATCGTCGACAAGGTGCTCGAGCGCGTCGGCTTCGACCGGGCGGTGGAGCGCAGCGGCGTGCGGCGCTGGCTGGAACAGAGCAAGTACACCGCCCGGAGCCTGCTCGCCAAGATCGTCTACTATGCGATCCTGCTGGTCACCCTCCAGCTGGCCTTCAGCGTGTTCGGGCCGAACCCGATCTCGTCGATGCTGAACAGCGTGGTGGGCTGGCTGCCCGCGGCCCTGGTCGCCATCGTGATCATCGTGGTGGCGGGCGCCATCGCCATGGGAGTCAGGGACATCATCGCCGGCGCGCTCGGCGGGCTCACCTACGGTCGCTGGGTGGCGACCGCCGCGGCGGTCTTCATCTGGGCGCTGGGCATCATCGCCGCGCTCAACCAGATCGGGGTGGCCACCACGGTCACGACCCCGGTGCTGATCACGGTCCTCGCCACCATCGGCGCGATCGTGGCGATCGGCATCGGCGGCGGGCTCGTCCGCCCGATGCAGCAGCGCTGGGAGCGCTGGCTGAGCCGGATCGAGCGGGAGGCCCCGCAGGCCAGGGCGCACGCGGAGGCGTACCAGCGGGGGCGTGAGGACGCCCGCACGATGGCAGGGGAGCCTGTACGCACCACCCCGGCGACCCCGGGAGCTCCGGGCGCTCCGACCACCCCGCCGCGCTCCGAGATGCCTCCGGACTGAACCGCCCGCCCGCCTGACCCGGGCCGATCGGTCAGGCGGGGAGGCCGTCTTCCAGGAAACCCGCTTCGCGGGCCAGCCAGCAGACCGCCGTCAGCCGGAGCGCCGCCGCGTCCGGCTCGCCGGTGAAGATCCAGTCGCGCTCCCGCAGCTCGTCGAGGAAGCCCAGCAGGTAGTCGCCCAGGGTCTCCCGGTCCAGCGGGATGGCGTCGCGCAGCACCGCCGCGTGCTGGTCGACCGCGGCGACCAGGCCGGGGTCGCCGTCCATCCGGGCGAGCTGGGCATCGCCCAGCGTGTTCATCAGCCAGCGCAGGGGCGAAATCGCCCAACCCTCCTCAAAGACCACCAAACAACCTTAAAGCATCCCCCAAGGTCAGCGGCCCTCCGCGTCGATGTCGGCGAGCGTGCGGCGGGCCACCGCGAAGGCGGCGTTGGCGGCCGGAACCCCGCAGTAGACGGCCGTCTGGAGCAGCACCTCCTTGATCTCCTCGCGCGTGAGCCCGTTCCGCAAAGCCGCGCGAACGTGCATGGCGAGCTCCTCCATCTGCCCCCTGGCCACGAGCGCGGTGAGCGTGACGCAGCTGCGGGTGCGCCGGTCCAGGCCGGGCCGGTTCCAGATGTCGTTCCATGCGTAGCGGGTGATCAGCTCCTGGAATTCGCGGGTGAAGTCGGTGGTGGCAGCGACCGCCCGATCGACGTGCGCGTCCCCGAGCACCTCCCGCCTGGTGCGCATGCCCGCCGCGAAGGCGCCCTCGGCGGGCTCGTCGCTGCGCAGGTGGCCCAGGACGGCGGCGGTCACCGCGTCGGGGCGCTCCACGTTCGCCAGGTGCGAGGCCCTGGGCACCACCGTCAGGGACGCGCCCGGGATGTCGCCGGCCAGCGTGAGCGCGTGGTCGAGCGGCGTGGCCGGGTCCTCGGAGCCGGCGATCACCAGCGTGGGCGCGGTGATCTCCCCCAGGCGGCCGGTCAGGTCGAAGGCGGCGATGGCCTCGCAGCAGGCCGCGTACGACTCGGCGTCCACCTCCACGAACCGGTCGAACACCCCCTGGCCGTCGAAGCCGAGGGTGAACCAGCGGGTCCTCAGCGTCGGCACAAGCGCCGCCAGACCCTTGCCGCGCACCAGCGCCGCCCTCTCCAGCCACGGCCCCGGCTCGCCGAACTTGGCCGACGTGCAGCACAGCACCAGGCTGCGCACGCGGTTCGCAGCTTTGACGGCGATGGTGGAGGCGATCGCACCGCCGAGCGAGACGCCGCCGACCGCGAACCGCTCGTCCCCGACGAGCTCCAGCACGGCCCGCGCCAGGTCGTCGATGGCGAACCCGGCCGCGGCCGGGGCCGAGCCGCCGTGACCCGGCAGGTCGTACCTGAGGACCCGCCAGGACTCGGTGAGCGCGGGGAGCTGCGGCTGCCAGATCTCCATCGTGGTGCCGAGCGAGGGCCCGAGCACCAGCAGCGGCGCGCCGGCCGGGCCGTCGATGCGGTGGTGGAGTTTCACGGTTGCTCCCGGTAGGTGGCGAGGATGCGATCAACGAGCTCGGGGGCCGCCCCCAGGTAAGCCGCAGGATCGAGCAGTTCGGCGTGGTCCTGCAGCGGGCCCTCCGCGGACAGGGCCTCGTCGAGCGCCTTGCGGTCGAGGTGGGCGGCCAGGCGCTCGGCGAGCAGCCGGCCGCCGGTCAGCTCGGCGTTGGCCCGCATCCGGTCGGGGAAGACCCGCAGCCCGGCCACCAGCTCGGCGGCGGTCTCGGCCGCGCCGCCCGTCAGGCGCAGCGCCTCGCGCAGAGGCAGCCACTCCGCCTGCCAGGCCCCCGCGGCCCGCTCGTGCTCGCCGACCTGCCCGAGGATCTGCGCGTACGCGGGCACCTGGAACGCGGCCGACCGGACCAGGACGGACAGGGCGGGATTGCGTTTCTGCGGCATGGCCGACGAGGAGCCGGCCGACGACTCGGCCACCTCCCCCACCTCGGTCTGGGCCATGAGGACGATGTCGGTGGCCGGTTTGCCGAGCGCGCGGGCCGTGGCGGTGAGCGCCGCGCCGAGCTCGGTGACGGGAGAGCGCTCCGCGTGCCACGGCATCGGGGGCGCCGCCAGCCCGATCTCCTCGGCGAACACCTCGGCCAGCAGCAGCGCCGTGCCCGCATCGGCACCCCGCGCGCCCGCTGCCGGGGAAGAAGCGCCCGCGTGCTCGGCGAACGCGGCCAGGGTGCCGGCCGCGCCGCCCAGCTGGGCCGGCAGCCGCAGCTCCCGGAGCCGGGCGCGGGCGCGCATGAGACCGGCCAGCCATCCCGCCGCCTTCAGCCCGAACGTGGTCGGCACCGCCTGCTGCCCCAGCGTCCGCGCGGCCATCACCGTGTCCCGGTGCCGCTCGGCCAGCTCGCTGAGATCCCGCATGATCGCGCTCAGATCGCCCACGATGCCGCGGATCGCCCGCGTGGCCACCAGCATGGCGGCGCTGTCCAGGATGTCCTGGCTGGTCGCCCCCCGGTGCACGGACGACGCCGCGCCCGGCACGGCCCGCCGCAGGTCGGCCACCAGGGGCACGACCGGGTTGGCCGACTGGCGGGCCCGCCGGGCCAGGTCGGCCGGGTCGAGCACCAGCGTGGCGGCCGTCCTGTCGATGGCCGCGGCCGCCTCAGAAGGGATGAGGCCCAGCCGTGCCTGGGCGCGGGCGAGCGCCCCCTCGGCCTCCAGCATGGCCCGCAGCCAGGCCGCGTCCGAGGTGATCGCCTCCGCCCGCGTCCCCGCCCAGACCGGGGCGAGCAAGCCGCCGTCAGAACCCACGCGGTCCACCTCCTCAGTCAAGCCATCATTCACGGCAGGCCCACGTAGTTCTCGGCCAGGGTGGTCGCCGCCGCCTCCGACGAGGTCACGTAGTCCAGGTACGACAGCTGCAGCCGCCGCGCGTACGGGTCCTCATCCTCGAACGTGTGCAGCAGCGTCGTCATCCACCACGAGAAGTGCTGCGCCCGCCACACCCGCTTCAGGCATGCGTCGGAGTAGCCGTCGAGCAGCCCGGTCGAGCCGTCCGCGAAGTACGCGGCCAGCGCCTCGGTCAGCACGCGGACGTCGGCCACGGCCAGGTTGAGCCCCTTGGCGCCGGTCGGCGGCACGATGTGGGCGGCGTCGCCGGCGAGGTAGAGCCGCCCGTACTGCATGGGCTCGGCCACGAACGCCCGCATCGGCGTGACGCCCTTCTCCATGATCTCGCCGGTCGTCAGCGTGAAGCCGGGCACGCTCTCCAGCCGGGCCTTCAGCTCGGCCCAGATCCGCTCGTCGGGCCAGTCCTCGACCCGCGCGTCCGCCGGGACCTGCAGGTAGAAGCGGCTGACGGTGGGCGAGCGCATGCTGTGCAGGGCGAAGCCGCGCTCGGTCCTGGTGTAGATCAGCTCTTCCGACGAGGGCGCCACCCTGGCCAGGATGCCCAGCCAGGCGAAGGGATAGTCCCGCTCGTAAACGCTCAGAACGCCCTCCGGGATGGCCGGCCTGGACACGCCGTGGAAGCCGTCGCACCCGGCGATCACGTCGCAGTCGAGCCGCTCGCCGCCGAAAGTCAGATAGGGCCCAGAATCCAGCGAGTGCGCCTCCGCGTCCTCGACCTCGAACCTGATGTCACCGCCCGCCGCCAGCCTGGCCGCGATCAGGTCCTTGACCACCTCCTGCTGCCCGTACACGGTGATGGACCTGCCCGGCACGAGCTTCTCGAACGCGATGCGGTGGCCCGCGCCCCCGTACCTGAGCTCGATGCCGTGGTGCGGCAGCCCCTCGCGCAGCAGGCGCTCGCCGACGCCCGCCTCGACCAGCGTGTCCACCGTGCCCTGCTCCAGCACCCCGGCCCGCACCCGCCGCTCGACGTAGTCGCGGCTGCGCTTCTCCAGCACCACGGAGGTGATGCCGCGCAGGTGGAGCAAGTGGGAAAGGAGCAGCCCGGCGGGGCCTGCCCCGATGATCCCGACCTGAGTTCGCATGAGGGAAGCATCCTGCCTCGACCCTGTTTCAGCCGAGATATCCCTTCCGCTCAGTGGAAGAACCGTGCAGGATTGGCGCATGGCAGGCGGGGCCCGGGAGGGCGGGCGCTCGGTGACGTCCAAGGTGCTGGCCATCCTGGGCGCGTTCGACTCCGCCCATCCGCAGCTCACGCTGACCGACGTGGCCCGGCGCAGCGGGCTGCCGCTGAGCACGGCGCACCGGCTGGTCGCCGAGCTGGAGGAGTGGCAGGCGCTGAGCCGCGCGCCCGACGGGCGGCTGCGGGTCGGGCTGCGGCTGTGGGAGCTGGGCCAGCTCGCGCCCGGCCGGCTCCACGACCTGGCCCATCCGTGGCTGCAGGAGCTGTTCGCGACCACGCGCGAGAACGTGCACCTGGCCGTGCGCGACGGGCTCGAGGTGCTGTACGTGGACAAGGTGTACGGCCGGCGGGCGGTGCCGATCGTGTCGCGGACGGGCGGCCGGCTGCCGATGCACCCGACGGGTGTGGGCAAGGCGCTGCTGGCGTACGAGCCGGACTGGTTCGTGAAGTCCTATCTCGCGCGCAAGCTCGAACGGCCCACCCCGCACACGATCACCGAGCCGGGCCGGCTGGCCAGGGAGCTGGCCGTCGTATGGGCCCAGGGGTACGCGCTGACGTACGAGGAGATGACCCTGGGCACCTGCTCGGCGGCGGCGCCGATCCTGGTGGACGGGCGGCCCGTGGCGGCCCTGGGCATCGTGCTGTCCTCACGGCGCGCCCGCGAGCTGCCCCGGCTGATCGACCCCCTGCTGAGCACCGCGGCGGCGATCGCGGCGGCTATTCCCCCAGCCGCTGGATCCGGTCCTTGAACAGGGTCGTGGCGATGGCCGCCTTGTGCGGCTGCCCCTTGAGGAACGCCTGCGCGAAGCTCTTCGCCTGCTCGTAGGTGACCTTGGCCGGCATGGGCGGCTCGTTCGGGTTCACGTCCACGTCCACCAGCGCCGGGCCGTCGTGCGCGAGCGCCTGGCCGATCGCCATGGCGACGTCCTCCGACTTGGTGACCTTGGCCCCGAACCCGCCGCACGACCTCGCCCAGGCCGAGAAGTCGGCCTCCGGCTCGGGGAAGCGCACCCCGTGCTCCGGGTAGCCGAGCACCATCTGCTCCCACAGGATCTGCCCGAGCGAGTTGTTGTTGTTGATGATCACCTTGACCGGCAGCCGCTGCTGGACCGCCGTCAGGAACTCGCCCATCAGCATCGTGAACCCGCCGTCTCCGACGTACGCGATGACCTGCCGTCCGGGGTAGGCGTGCTGCATGGCGATGGCGTACGGCAGCCCGGGGGCCATCGTCGCCAGCGTCCCGGACAGGTAGAACTGGCGCTCGCCGCGGATCGTCCAGTGCCGGGCGGCCCAGGTGGCGATGGTGCCGCTGTCGCAGGTCATGATGGCGTCGTCGGTGGCGAGCTCGTCCACGATGGACACGACGTACTGGGGCGCGATGGGATCCCGGTCCGGGTTCTCCAGAGCGTCCATGTCGGCCCGCCACTTGTCCATCATCTCCTGATATTTCCGCAGGTGAGCGTGGCGGTCCCGGGCGGTGAGCAGCGGCAGCAGCGCCCGCAGCCCCTCCTTCGCGTCGCACACCACGGGCACGTCGGTCGCGATCCGCGCCCCCGCCCTGGTCGGGTCCGCCTCGAACTGCACCACCCGCGCCTGCTCCGGCAGGAACTTGGAGTAGGGGAAGTTCGTGCCGACCATGAAGAGCACGTCGGCCTCGTCCATCAGCTCCTCGCTCGGCCGGGTGCCGAGCAGCCCGATCCCGCCCGTCGTGTACGGCGAGTCGTCCGGGATGACCGCCTTGCCGGGCAGCGTCTTGGCCACGGGAGCACCGAGCGCCTCGGCCACGGCCAGCACCTCCTGCCGGGCGTGCAGCGCCCCCTGCCCGACGAGCATGGCGGGGCGCCGGGCGTTGTTGAGCACCTCGGCCGCCCATTCGACGTCCTCCTGGCGCGGCAGGCCGGACGGGCGCAGGTAGAGGGGCGCGGTCTCCGGCAGCCGCGCCGGTGCCACGGTCCGGTACGGGGCCATCCCCGCCTCGGCCACCTGCAGGTCGTTGGGCAGCGTGAGGTGGGCGACCCCGCGCCGCGCGTAGGCGGTCCTGATCGCCAGGTCCACCAGCGAGGGCAGCTGCGCCGGGTTGGTGATCATCATGTTGTACTCGGCCACGTCCTCGTACAGCCGGTCGAGGTGCACCTCCTGCTGGTAGCCCGTGCCCAGCACGGACGTCTCCTGCATGCCCGTGATCGCCAGCACGGGCACGTGGTCCAGCTTGGCGTCGTAGAGGCCGTTGAGCAGGTGGATGCCGCCGGGCCCCGAGGTGGCCAGGCACACGCCGATCCGGCCGGTGGCCTTGGCGTAGCCGGTGGCCATGAAGGCGGCCGCCTCCTCGTGGTGGACGAGGACGAAGCGCACCCGGTCACGGTGACGCCGCAGCCCTTCCATGATGCCGTTGATGCCGTCGCCCGGCATGCCGAAAACGGTGTCGACACCCCACTCGGCGAGCCGCTCTACCAGGGATTCCGCTGCGATTCGAGCCATGGGAGCCGCTCTACCCCGCTCCGCAGGTCGCAGACGCTTTTACCCGATTCCTTGTCATTTCTAGGCATTCGCGGGTAGAGGGGCGTCATGCGCATTCTGGTCACGGGAGCAACGGGCACGCTGGGCGGCGCCCTGGTGCCCGCGCTGCTCAGGTCGGGCCACCGGGTGCGGGCGCTGAGCCGTACCAAGCGCGAGACCCGCGGGAACGTCGAGTGGATGTGGGGAGACCTCGTCTCCGGCAACGGCCTCGCGGAGGCCGTACGCGACGTGGACGTCATCGCGCACCTGGCCACCGGCGGCCGCAAGGGCCGCGGCGCCGTGGACGTGGCCGGGACGCGCAAGCTGGTCGCCGCCGCCCGCCAGGCGGGGTACCCGCACCTGCTGTACGCCTCGTGCGTCGGGGCCGACAGCGTGGCCAGCGGCCACCTCCGGCACAAGCTGGAGGCCGAACGGCTGGTCTCGGAGAGCGAGCTGGGCTGGACGATCCTGCGCTCCACCCACTTCCAGCAGACGCTCGACCGGCGGCTGAGCGACTTCGAGTCGCTCCCCGTGCTCGCCGTGGACCGCTCGATGCCCTGGCAGCCGGTCCACACGGGCGAGGTGGCGGCCCGCCTCAACGAGCTGATCGCCGCGGGCCCCGCGATGGACGAGATCGAGTACGGCGGCCCCCAAGTGCTCAACACGGACGAACTGGTCAGGACCTGGCTGGAGGCCAAGGGCCTGCACCGCCCCTGCCTGCCCGTGCGCTTCCCCGGCAGCCTGTACGCGGCCCAGCGCGCCGGCGAGCTGCTGACCGACGCCGAGCCCAAGGGCCGGATCACCTGGCACGACCACCTCTTCCCGCAGCCGGTCGAGGTTTCCGACGACTTCGCCTCGGAGCACACCGCCTCGCCCACCAGCCCCGCCAACCAGCCGGAGCAGGACCCCGACCTGCACGTCTACGGAGGCGACGAGGGCTACGAGCGCCCCACCCGCGGCTGACTCCTTTACGTAGTCGTTACGTAACGCCCCCTTGATGGGCATTCGGCTACCTATGTACGGTCCTTTCATTGCCACTTAACAACTTGTTCAGTGCAGCCAATCGAGAGGTTCGATGACGGAGTCGGAGAACGCCCGCTTGGGTGCGCGAATCCGCGCCTACCGCAACATGCGCCGCATGACCGTGCGCGCACTCGCGGCGGAGGCCAGGGCGAGCGCGAGCTTCATCAGCCAGCTGGAGCGCGGGCAGACCAGCTCCAGCATCGGGATGCTCAGGCGAATCGCCTCGGCTCTCGGGCTCACGGTCGCGGATCTGTTCAACGAGGAGGACGAGGTCGGCCACCGGGTGGTGCGCCGCGACGCGCGTCCGGAGCTGCACACGGCTCCCGGCACGCGCAAGTTCCTGATCTCCCAGCGTCCGCTCCAGAACGTGGAGGTGTACGCCGGGGAATTCGATCCGGGCTCGTCCACCGGGGACGAACCGTACACCCACGGCGACTCCCAGGAGATCTTCCTGGTCATCCGCGGGCGGATCACTCTCTGGCTCGGACCCAACGGCTCTGCCGCCGCACACGTGCTGGAGCCCGGGGACACCGTGGAGTACCGCACGTCGGTCCCCCACCGGATCGTCAACGAGAGTGACGAGACCGCCGAGGTCCTCTGGGTGGTCGCCCCACCTACTACATCCTCCTGAACCCCAGCTATACCTGCCCTAGGGGGTAACCCATGCCGAAGCACCCAGCGCGACTGGCCGCCATGGCCGGCGTCGCGGCTTCGCTCCTGCTCGCGACCGCCTGCGGAGCCGGCTCTGCGGCGCCCGCCTCGATCGACCTCGGGTCGGGACCCGCCAAGTCGGGCACGATCAAGAAGGACGCTCTGAGCGGCCTCAACATGACCTTCGTCTCCTACGGAGGCGTCTACCAGGAGGGCCAGCAGAAGGCGGCGGTGGACCCGTTCGCCCAGGAGTCGGGCGCCAAGATCCTCCAGGACGGCCCGACCGACTACGCCAAGATCAAGGCCCAGGTCGACTCCTCCAACGTCACCTGGGACGTGATCGACGCCGACTCCATCTGGGCCGATGCCCAGTGCGGCAAGCTGCTCCAGCCGCTGGACTACGCGATCATCGACAAGTCCAAGGTCCCCGAGGGCCTGTCCGGCCAGTGCACCGTCCCGGCGATGCAGTACGGCATGGTGCTCGTCTACAACAAGGACAAGTTCGGCGCCAACCCGCCCAAGGGCTGGAAGGACTTCTTCGACACGACGAAGTTCCCCGGCAAGCGCGCCATCTCCGGCAACCCCGGCGACTCGGCGCCCGGCCCGTTCGAGGGCGCGCTGATCGCCGACGGCGTGGCGCCCGACCAGCTCTACCCGCTGGACGTCGACCGGGCGACCAAGAAGCTGGAGTCGGTCCGCTCCAACCTGGTCTTCTGGAAGACCGGCGCGGAGGCCCAGCAGCTGCTGGAGTCCGGCGAGGTGGACATGGGGATGGTCTGGAGCGGCCGGGCCTACGCCGCCGTCAAGAACGGCGCGCCGTTCCAGGTCGCGTGGGACCAGTGGATGCCGATCATGGACTCGCTGGCCGTGCCGAAGAACGCCAAGAACCCGAAGGCGTCGATGGCGCTGATCAACTACTACCTGGGGGCTCAGCAGCAGGCCAAGCTGACGGAGCTGACCTCGTACTCGCCGATCAACACCGACGCCAAGCCGAGCCTCGACCAGACCGGCCAGGCGTTCCTGACCACCGCTCCGGGCGTCCCGGAGAAGGCACTCAAGATCGACTCCAAGTGGTGGGCCGAACACCAGCCGGAGATGATCGAGAAGTGGTCGGCCTGGCTCGGCGGCTGATCGCGGATGGCCTCCACCCTGCAGGCGGTAGCCCCGCCCGCCGCCGCAAGGCAGCCGGCGGACCCTGAGCGCCGCCCGGCGCTCCTGGTCCTGCCGGCGCTGGTGGCGCTCGCCGTCTTCTTCCTGTTTCCGCTGATCTCGATGGTGATCAGCGCGTTCACCGATCCGGTGCCCGGTCTGGGGAACTTCACCTGGTTCTTCAGCGAGTCCCAGAACCTGCGGGTGCTCGGGCGCACGTTCACCACCGCCCTGTGGGTGACGGTGGTCGCGCTGATCCTGTCGTACCCGTACGCGTACGCCATGACGATCGCCGGCCCGCGGGCCAGGGCCGTGCTGACGCTGCTGGTGCTGGTGCCATTCTGGACCAGCCTGATGGTGCGGACCTTCGCGTGGGTGATCCTGCTGCAGGACACCGGCGTGGTGAACGACCTGCTCGGGACCATCGGGCTGGGTCCGTTCAGCCTGATCCGCACCCAGACGGGCGTCGTGATCGGGATGGTGCAGCTGCTGATGCCGTTCATGGTGCTGCCGCTCTACGCGGTGATGAGCGGGATCGACCGGCGGCTGCTCACCGCGGCGGGCAGCATGGGAGCGCGGCCCGTCAAGGCGTTCCTCGACGTCTACGTGCCGCTGTCGCTGCCCGGGGTGTCGGCGGGGTGCCTGACCGTGTTCATCAGCGCGCTCGGGTTCTACGTCACGCCCGCGCTGCTCGGCTCCCCCACCGACGCGCTGCTCTCCCAGCAGATCTTCACGCAGGTCAACGGCCTGCTGAAGTGGGGGCGCGGCGGCGCCATGGGCGTGGTCCTGCTCGGGCTCACGCTGGCCATGATCGCGCTGCTGGCGGTCACGCTGCGCCGCGCCGGGAAGAAGGTGACCGGATGAGCGGCCGGGTGGGACGCGGGGCGCTGTGGGCGTTCTGCGCGCTGGTCGGCGTCTGGCTGGTGGCCCCCGCGCTGATCGTGGTGCCGCTCAGCTTCACCTCGAAGGCGTCGCTCAAGTTCCCGCCGGACGGCTGGTCCACCCGCTGGTACGAGCACTTCTTCGGCGACCCGGCCTGGATGTCGGCCCTGTGGACCTCGCTCGAGGTGGGCCTGCTGGTCACCGTCGTCGCCACCACGCTCGGAACGGCGGCGGCGCTCGGCCTGACCCGGGCCAGGATGCGCGGGCTCGCGCTGGTCCAGGGGTCGATGCTGGCCCCGATGATCGTGCCCGGGGTCGTGCTGGCCATCGGCGTCTACGCCGTGTTCCTGAAGCTGCAGCTCGTCGGGACGCTCATGGGCTTCGTCATGGCGCACACCGTGCTGGCGCTGCCGTTCGTGATGATCCCGGTGACCGCGTCGCTGAGCGGGTTCGACCGGCGGCTGGAGAGCGCGGCGGCCAGCCTGGGCGCGGGCCGCTGGACCACCTTCCGCACCGTGACGCTGCCGCTGGTCGCCCCAGGCGTGGCCGCGGGCGCGCTGTTCGCGTTCGTCACGAGCTTCGACGAGGTGGTCGTCTCGCTGTTCATCCAGAGCCCCTACCTGCAGACCCTGCCGGTGAAGATGTACGCGAGCGTCACCCGCGAGACCGACCCGACCATCGCCGCGGCGGCCACGATGATCATCGTGCTGACCACGAGCCTCGTCCTGATCGCCACCTTCTTCGTCGCCAGGAGGTCACGTGCCCACCAGTAACGATCTCGCCGCCCGCGGCGCCGGCATCGAGCTGACCGGACTGACCAAGCGCTACGGCGACTTCGTCGCCGTGGACGACGTCTCGCTGTCGATCAAGCCGGGCGAGTTCATCACGCTGCTCGGGCCGAGCGGCTCGGGCAAGACGACCACGCTGAACATCATCGCCGGCTTCGACCACCCCACCACCGGCGAGCTGACCGTGGACGGGACCGCCATCGCCGCGACGCCCGCCCACAAACGGGACATGGGCATGGTCTTCCAGCACTACGCCCTGTTCCCGCACATGACGGTTGCCGAGAACATCGCGTACCCGCTCAAACAGCGCAAGGTGCCCAAGGCCCGCCGCGCCGAGCTGGTCGCGGCCGCGCTGGCCACCGTCCACCTCGGCGAGTACGGCCACCGCTACCCGCGCGAGCTGTCCGGCGGCCAGCAGCAGCGCGTGGCCGTGGCCCGCGCCATCGTCTACAGCCCGCGCGTGCTGCTGATGGACGAGCCCCTGGGCGCGCTGGACAAGAAGCTGCGCGACTGGCTCCAGCTCGAGATCAAGCGCATCCACGGCGAGCTCGGCACCACGTTCGTGTACGTCACGCACGACCAGGACGAGGCGCTGGTGCTGTCGGACCGGATCGCGGTCTTCAACCAAGGCCGCATCGAGCAGGTCGGGCCCGCCGAGGAGCTGTACGAGCGGCCCGCCACGCTGTTCGTGGCCCGCTTCCTCGGCGAGTCGACGATCCTGCGCGGCGACGTCACGCCCGACGGCATCGGCGTGTGCGCGCGGCTGCTGCGGGCGCCCGCCCTGCCCGACAGCCTGCCCGACGGCCTGGCCAACAAGGCGGGCGCGCTCGTCGTACGCCCGGAGCGGCTGGCCGTGCGCGAGGCGGGTTTCTCCCCCGATGCGGAATGGAACGCCCTGCCGGCCACCGTCACCGGCGAGATTTACCTGGGCTCCAGCAGGAAGCTGGAGCTGAGGCTGCCCGACGGCTCGTCCGCGCTGGTGCGCGAGCAGGCCGGCAGCCTCAGCGACGCCCGTGGCGGCGACGAGGTCACCCTCACGTGGCGCGTCGCCGACTCCGTCCTGCTGCCCGACTCGCCCGATGTGGAGGCTGTGCTCACGTGAAAGGCATCCCGCTCACCAAGGACTTCGCCAACGGCGGCGTCTCGTTCTGGTACCGGCAGATCGGCCTGCCGGACCGGCGTCCCCCGCTGCCGGGGTCGCGCTCGTACGACGTGGCCATCGTCGGCGGCGGCTACACCGGCCTGTGGACCGCGTACTACCTGAAGAAGGCCGAGCCGGGGCTGCGGATCGCGATCCTGGAGAAGGAGTTCGCCGGGTTCGGCGCGTCGGGGCGCAACGGCGGGTGGCTGTCGGCGGAGTTCGCCGGGTCGCGCAAGCGGTACGCCAAGGCGCGCGGCCGGCAGCCGATGATCGACCTGCAGCACGCGATGTTCCACGCCGTGGACGAGGTCATCGAGGTGACCCGCGAGGAGGCCATCGACGCCGACATCCACAAGGGCGGCCTCGTCCACGTCGCGACGAACCCGGCCCAGCGCCGCCGGCTGCGCGCGGAGCTCGATGACCTGCGTACCTGGGGGTACGGCGAGGACGACCTGCGGCTGATGGACCGCGACGAGCAGCGCGAGCGCGTGCAGGTGGCCGGCACCCTGGAGGCCACCTACTCGCCGCACTGCGCCCGTATCCAGCCCGCCAAACTGGCCGTCGGCCTGGCCGAGGCGGTCGCCCGGCTCGGGGTGGACATCTTCGAGGACACCACGGTCACGAAGATCATCCCGCGGCGGGACGGCAGCCAGGCGGCGGCGGTCACCACGCGCGGGGCGGTCACGGCGGACTACGTCATCCGCGCCACCGAGGGCTTCACCGCCTCGCTGGCCGGGCAGCACCGCCAGTGGCTGCCGATGAACAGCTCCATGATCGTCACCGAGCCGCTGTCGCCCGAGGTGTGGAAGCACATCGGCTGGCAGGGTAACGAGCTGCTCGGGGACGAGGCGCACGCCTACATCTACGCGCAGCGCACCGCCGACGACCGCATCGCGATCGGCGGGCGGGGGGTGCCCTACCGGTACGGCTCGCGTACCGACGTGCGGGGCGCCACGCAGCCGCAGACGGTCGCGCTGCTGTGGCGGATGCTGGTCAAGCTCTTCCCCGCGGCGGCGGACGCGCGGATCCAGCACTCCTGGTGCGGCGTGCTGGGCGTGCCGCGCGACTGGTGCTCGACGGTGCACCTGGACCACGCGACCGGCCTGGGCTGGGCGGGCGGCTACGTCGGCAGCGGCGTCACGACCACCAACCTGGCCGGCCGCACCCTGCGCGACCTGGTGCTGCGCCAGGACACCGAGCTGACGGCCCTGCCCTGGGTGGGCCGCCAGGTGCGCCAGTGGGAGCCCGAGCCGCTGCGGTGGACGGGGGTGCAGCTCATCTACGCGCTCTTCCGCGCCGCCGACCGGCAGGAGAACGACCACGGCACCACGACGTCGCCGTTCGCGCGGCTGGCGAACCTGATCTCCGGCCGCTGACGCGTCTCCCCGGGGCGTGCTCAACGCTCCGGGGATCCGGCACGCGCTCAGCGCTCTTAGGGCCCTGCGCGCGCTCAGCGTTCTGCGGGCCCGGCGCCGCGCCAGGGGTCGTAGTCGGCCTCCAGCGGCTCCTGCGGCGGCCGCTCGGCCTCCGGCACGTGCTGGAGGTTGACCCGGATGCGATACCACACGCTGCTGCGCCCCCGCATGCCGTCGACCAGCACGTCGGCGGGCTCCAGCCGGGCCGCGACCTCCGGATGGCGGGCCTTCCACCGCTCGAACCCGGCCAGCGCCTCGTCCTTGTGCTCCGCCCGCGCGATCTCGATGACGGGCATGGTCTGCTGCCGGCCCCCCGTGCCCTTGGGCGGCTTGGGCGCGGGCCCGAGCTCCTCGGCCAGCGCCAAGAGCCCGTCGAGCGAGCCCGGGTGCAGGTCCATGTCCTCCCACGGATCGCCGGTCTCGGCCAGCCGCTTGGCCACGGTGTCGATCGTGAACTCCTCGGGGCGGCAGCCGGGCACCTCGTCCCACGTCAGCGGCGTCGAGACCCGGGCGTCGGGCACGGCCCGCACGGAGTAGGCGGAGGCCACGGTGCGGTCGTAGGCGTTCTGGTTGAAGTCGACGAACACGCCGTGCCGCTCCTCCTTCCACCACCGGCTGGTGGCCAGCTCGGGCGCGCGCCGCTCGACCTCGCGGGCCACCGTCTCGGCCGCCTTGCGCACCTTCGCGAACGGCCAGCGCCGCTCGATGCGGGCGTAGACGTGGAACCCTCGCGAACCAGACGTCTTGGGCCACGCGACCAGCCCGTGATCGGCCAGCACCTCGCGTGCCACCTGCGCGGTGGCCAGCACGTCGGCCCACTCGACGCCCGGCACCGGGTCGAGGTCGATGCGCAGCTCGTCAGGCCTGGACAGGTCGTCGGCGCGCACCGGATGGGGGTTGAGGTCGACGCACCCGAGGTTGACCACCCACAGCAGCTGGGCCAGGTCGGTGCAGACGACCTCCTCCGCGCTCAGCCCCGAGCGGTATTTCAGCTCGGCCACCTCGATCCAGTCGGGCCGCTTGGCCGGGGCGCGCTTCTGGAAGAACGCCTCCTGCTCGATGCCGTGCACGAACCGCTTGAGCACCATCGGCCGCCCGTGGACGCCCCGCAGCGCCGCCTCGCCCACGGCCTGGTAGAAGCGGATCAGGTCGAGCTTGGTGTGGCCGGACTGCGGGAAGACCACCTTGTCGGGGCTGGTGACGCGGACTTCGTGACCCGCGACCTCGATGTCAGGCATACGGTCACGATACGCGGGGCCACCGACAAGGCTCAGGGCGCCAGCTCGGCGCGGCGGGCGCGGCTGCGCGACTCCAGGTAGGCCAGGCCGAGCTGCCGGTGCCTGGCGATGGCCGCCCGATTGTGGTCGAGCGCCTGCTCCGTACGCCCGAGCCGGAGCGCGAGCTCGGCCAGCACGTCCTGCACGCAGCCCAGGGCCGCGCTGCCCGTGCCCAGGACGATGGGCTGGTCGGCGATCGGCAGCAGCCGCTCGTACATCTCCCCGGGGTCGGGGGTGCCGAGCTGGGCGGCCACCAGACCCCAGACCGGGAAGAAGAAGTCGGCCGACCAGTCCTCCCGCAGGTCCACGCCCCACCGCCCGAGGAGTTGCCGCGCCTGTTCGGTGCGGCCGACGTCCAGGGAGGCCAGGATGGCGAGCGGGCGCACCATGCTCATGAGCGGCTGATCGCCCGCGGCCACCAGCTCGTCCAAGAGCTCCGCCACCCGGCCCTGGCCGCGCCGGCAGGTGTAGAGGACGCCGAGGCGGCGGGCCTCCTGGCCCCACAGGCTCGCCCCGAAGGAGATCTTGGGGAAGTGCTCGGCCAGCGCCTCCGCCTCCGCCCACCGACCGTGCAGGGCGTGGTCGGCGGTCTGCGCGACGCGGACCATGGCCTCCAGCTCGGGCCGGGCGACCTCGTGCAGCAGCTGTTCGCAGCGGGCCAGGTCCCTGCTCCACTCGGCCAGCTCGCCCGCGCGCAGCAGGCACGACATGCGCAGCACCCGCGCCACCAGCCTGGCCTCCCTGGGCAGGCCGGGGACGGCCAGCATCTCCTCGGCCGCCGCCAGCCGCTCGGGGTTGCGGCCGGGTACGAAGCTCGCGATCACGTAGTTGTTGAGCGCCCTGGCCAGCACCATGGGGTCACCGGAGCGGCGGGCCAGGCCGACCGCGTCGAGCGCCAGCCGCTCGCCCTCGGCGCGCCGGGGGCCGTAGTGCAGCTCGATGCCGAGCGTGCCCAGGAGCGCGGCCCTGGACCGGTCGTCGAGGTCGCCCGCCAGGAGGTCCTCCAGGATCGCGACCATGTCCTCGTCCACGACGCCGTACGGGCGCCAGTTCCACACCGACAGGCCGCCGAAGACCGAGACCGCCGCCACCAGCGCGTCCCGGTCGCCGAGCCGCTGGGCCTGGGCGACGGCCTCGGTCAGGTCGCGGTAGGTGCCTTCGGCGTCGCCCGTGGTGCGCCGGGCCTGGCCCAGCTCGGTGAGCACGCGGCAGCGCTCGGGCGAGTCGCCGGGCGGCAGGTGGTCGAGCGCCAGCTCCCACAGCTGCACGGCCTCCTGGTAGCCGTGGCGTTCCGCGGCCTGCGCGGCGGCCCGGGCGGCGTACGTGACGGCCTTGGGCGCGCCGCCCAGCCGGGCCGCGGCGGCGAAGTGGCCGGCCAGGATCGCCGGGTCGGCGCCGGGCAGGGTCTCCAGGTGCCCGGCGGCCCGCAGGTGCAGGCGGGCGCGGTCGAGCCGGGTGAGGCCCTGGTCGAGCGCCTGCCGTACGAGGGCGTGGGAGAAGCGGTAGTCGGCGGCCCCGGCCGGCATCTCGGCCAGCAGCCCGGCGGCCAGCGCGGGCTCCAGCCGCGACATGACCTCCTCGACGGGGCGGTCCACGAGGGCGGTCAGCAGGTCCAGCTCCACCTCCCGGCCCGCGACCGCGGCGGCTCTGAGCAGGTCCCGGGTGGGCTCGGGGAGGCGGGCCAGGCGGCGTTCGATGACGTCGCGGGCTCCGGGCGGGACGAGGTGGCGCTCGCGTTCGGGCAGGCGGAGCAGCTCCGTCAGGTAGAACGGGTTGCCGCCCGAACGGTCGAACAGCTCCTGCGGGTCGGCCGCCACGTCGCGCAGGCGCAGGTAGTCGCGCACGCCCGAGGCGTCGAACGGCGCCAGCGGCAGCCGGCGGCCCTCCCTGGCCAGCGCGCCCAGGGTCTCGCGCAGCTGCTCGGGGTGGTCGCCCGGCTCGGGCCTGAGCGTGGCCACGACGAGTGCGGAGGTCCTGGCCAGCTCGCCGGCGACGTGGCCGAGCAGCTTCAGCGAGGAGGCGTCGGCCCAGTGCAGGTCCTCCAGCACCACGAGCAGGGGGCCGGTCCGCAGCTCCGCCAGCACGGCGTCGTACAGGTCGAACAGCTCGGCCTGCGGGGACGGCGGGATCAGGCCCGCGCGGGTCCACGGCCAGAACGCGGGGGCCGTGCCGCCGTCGAGGCAGCGGCCCCACTCCACCCGGAAGCCCCTGGCCGTGGCCAGGTCGGCGACGGCCCTGGCCAGGCTCGTCTTCCCGATGCCCGCCTCGCCGGTGACCAGCGCCAGCCCGCCCCTGCCGTGTCGGGCCTGCGCCAGCAGCTCCTCCAGGACCCGAAGCTCGCCCTCCCTGGCCACGAGCCTGTCGGACCCCGGCCCTGCGGGGACAGGCGCGGGAGCGGGGTCCTGGATGTGCGCCGGGTTGAGCTTGGGGCCCGGGTCGAGCTCGGGCGCCTGCTCGAACACCGCCTGCTCCAGCCGCCTCAGCTCGGGCCCCGGCTCGATGCCCAGCTCGTCGGCGAGCAGGGCGCGCACCTTGCGCAGCGCCGCGAGCGCGTCGGCCTGGCGGCCCGCCCGGTACAGCCCGAGCACCAGCAGCCCCCACGCCCGCTCCCGGTACGGGTGCGCCTCCGTCAGCGCCTCCAGGTCGGGCACGCTCGCCTCTCCGAGCGCCAGCCGGGCCTCCAGCCGGTCCTCCTCGGCCACGAGCCGCAGCTCGTCCAGCCGCGCGGACGCCGCCGGCGCCAGATCGGGGAACTCGGCCAGCGGCTCCCCCCGCCACAGCGCGAGCGCCCGGTCGAGCGTCCGCGCGCCCTCCGCGTGCCGCCCCTGCCTGACCAGGCGCGCCCCGTCGGCGGCCCACGCGGCGAAGCGGCCCACGTCCGTCTGGCCGGGCGTGACGTCCAGCACGTAGCCGGGCTCGCGGGTGAGCAGCACCCGGGGCGGCGTGCGCGGCTTGCGGTCCGGCTCCAGCACCCGCCGCAGATGCGAGACGTACGCCTGCAGCGTCGCCGTGGCCTTGGCCGGCGCCTCCCCCGCCCACAGCTCCTCGATCAGCCGGTCGAGCGGCACGACGCGGCCGGGCTCGAGCGCCAGCCTGGCCAGGACCGCCCGCTGCTTGCGGGTGCCGAGGTCGAGCCGGTTGCCGTCGCCGTCGTCCACCTCAAGCGGACCGAACAGTCTGAACTCCACGAACCCCAAGTCAACCTCAAATACTTCCCAAGTGCCGAAACGCATGCTTGATCCATGAACGAACTGAAGAACTTGACCAACGGCCGCGTGCTCCTCCCCGGCGACGAGGGTTTCGACGAGGCGCGCAGGCCGTGGAACCTGGCCGTCGACCAGCGGGTGCGCGCGGTCGTCGAAGCGGCCGACGCCGACGACGTGGCGGCCGCGGTCGGCTACGCCCGCCTGCACGGGCTGGCGGTGACCGCGCAGCCGAGCGGCCACGGCGCCTCCGGCGACACCGAGGGCACGATCCTGCTGCGGACCGGCGGCCTGGGCGGAGTGGAGATCGACAACGGGGTGGCGCGCGTCGGCGCGGGTGTGAAGTGGGGCGAGGTGCTGGCGGCGGCGAGCCCGCTCGGGCTGACCGGCCTCGCGGGCAGCTCCCCCGTGGTCAGCGTGACCGGGTACACGCTGGGTGGCGGGCTGAGCTGGTTCAGCAGGAAGTACGGCTTCGCCGCCGACAGCGTGCGGGCCTTCGACGCGGTGGACGCCGGGGGCCGGCGGATCCGGGTGACGGCCGAGCGGGACCCCGAGCTGTTCTGGGCGCTGCGGGGCGGCGGCGGCGACTTCGCGGTCGTGACGGCGATGGAGTTCGACCTGCGGCCCGCCCCCTTCCTGTACGGCGGGCGGATCACGTGGCCGATCGAGCGGGCGCCCGAGGTGCTGGCCGCCTACCGCGAGGTCACCGCGACCGCGCCGGACGAGCTGACGGTCTGGTTCGACCTGCTGCAGATCCCCGGCGGGCCGGGGTTCGTCATGATCGACAGCACGTACCTGGGCCGGGACCCGGGCACGCTGCTGCGGCCCTTCGAGCTGATCGGCGGCGCACTCAGTGACAACCGGCGGCTGCTGCCGGTCGCCGAGCTGGGCTCCATCTGCGACGAACCCACCGATCCCCAGCCCGGCACCAGCCGGTGCGAGCTGCTGACCGGGCTCGACGACCAGGTGGCCGGCGTGCTGCTGGGCGAGCCGATCGACCCGATGATCAGCATGCAGATCCGGCACCTGGGCGGCGCGCTGTCCAGGCCCGCCGACGGGGGCGGCGCCGCGGGGCACCTGGACGAGCCGTACCTGATCTACGCGATCGGCGCGCCCACCGAGGCCACGGCCGAGCGCCTGGGGCGGCTGGGCAAGGCGCTGGTGCCGTTCAGCAGCGGGCGCAGGCCGTACACGATGCTGCACGGTGGCGAGCAGGCCGCGGCGGCGTTCCCGAGCGAGTCGCTGGCCAGGCTCCGCGACCTCAAGCGCTCCCGCGACCCGCACGGCGTCATCCGAGCCAACTTCCCCGTGCTGGGGTAGAGCCGGGCGGCGCCGCTCAGGGCCGGATCTGACGCGTGATGGACGGGTCGGTGATCGCGGTGTCGGCGGCCAGGAGGAACGCCTTCGACAGGACGATCGACAACATGCCGCCGTCCTCCTCGAAGGGCAGGAAGACCGGGTCGCCGGAACCGCGGCGGGGGACGATGCACAGGTAGGCGTCGTTGGGCTCCATGAGGATGTTGCCCGAGCCAAGGTGGATCTTGTAGGTGCGCAGGTCACCGCGGACGCGCAGGAACCGGTCGGCGATGGTGCAGCGGTCGGCGATGGCCAGGCGCGGCAACAGCCGGGCCAGCGCGTCACGGCGGATGCGGGCGGTCTCGGTCAGGTCGCCGAAGCCGTAGGACTGCCAGTACTCGCCGTCGCCCTCGGGGTCCAGGCCGATGGAGGTGACGCCGACGGCCAGGTCGGCGTCGCGCAGCACCTCCGACAACGTCAGCGGGGCCACCTCGGCCAGCGGGACTCGGCGCCCGCTGGCGTCGGTGAAGTGGAGATCGCCGCTGACGCAGATGGACACCGTGCCCAGGTCATCTCGCTCGAACGAGCCCTCATCCAGATGAAAGCCCCAGTGGGCGACCAGGCCGCCGGGGAGCTCCTTGGCGGCTTCGGCCTGGTCGGAGCCGTACTCCCAGCCCCAGTGGCCCAGTGACATCCCGGTCCAGCCGCGTCCGGTCAGCAGCGCCTTCGCCTGGCCGTAACGCAGCAGATGACCGGTGAAGCGGCGCGAGTGGTCGCGAGTCTCCTCTTCGGCGGGGGTCAGCAGGTAGACCTCGCGGAAGGCCTGCTTGAACGGCTGACGCAGGCCGTACTCCATGAGGTGGTCGCGCCAGGCGCGCACTTCTTCCATGCTGTGGGAGATGGGGTGCCAGAGGAGCACCGGGGTGTCAGAGTCGGGCTGGATGCGGCGCCCTGCCGGGTCGGTCAGCTCCCAGGTGCCGTCCACGAGCACCGGGCGCCCGGCCGGTCCCTGGAGGATCTCCCAGATCAAGGTCCTGCCCATGGAACCGGTGACCGGGTGGTCGAGGTAGTACTCGCACACCTCGCTCCAGCGCCAGATGCGTTCGGTGGCCAGTGCGCGCTCGATCCGGAAGCGCTCGGCCGGCAAGACCTTCTTGATCTCCTTGGCGGTGGCCTTGAGCTCGGCCAGCAGCTCCTTGTGCTCCTCGCGGACGGCCTTGGGGATCGTCTTGCGGATCTTGCCGGAGGGGTCGACGAAGCCCACGACGCCGTCGAGAGCCAACCGCAGGCCGTGTTCGGTACGGGTGCCGTCGGTGCCCAGCCCGAAGGCCGGGACCGTGCGCTCCAGCAGTTGCTCGGGCGACAGCCCGCTCTGGACGGCGACCGCGTCCAAGGTCTTGGCCACGCCCGCCAGGATGGTCTTCTTGCGCACCTTGGCCTGCACCCGGGCCAGCTGGGCGACCACCTCCAGGCCGCCGCGCCGGGCCAGCACCCCTATCGCGGCGTTGGCCAGTATCTCGCTGCGCGCGTTGGCGCCGGAGCCGCCGATCCCGGTGCCGGTCGCCACGGCGACATCGCCCAGCAGCGCGGTCACCCACGGCTTGTCGATCAGCTCGCAGGTCCACACCATGCCCCGCAGCGGTACGGCGGTGCGCTCGCGCAGGAAGACGGTCTCGGTCCACTCGCCGCTGCGGGTGGGGTGCCGGAGCGTGACCTCACGGTGGGCGATGACCTGGCCGAGGATGTCTTTGATCAGTTCTGCGGCCTGCGGGGTCAGCAGCTCCGTAGCCCGCCGGGTCCACCTGGCGCTGGGTTTGGAGGCGGTGGCGGTGGTCCAGTGCCGCAGCATTGGCAGGACCTCGGGAGCGGTGAGGCGGGTGGCGTGATCGGCGATCATCCGGGTGGCGAACGCGTCGTCCTCCCACATGATGTTGCGGACCGTGGCGCCGGGATCGCCGGTCTCCGGTTCGGTCAGCAGCGCCTCGACCGGCTCGCGCAGGACCTCCCAGGCGGGCTTCCAGTGCTGGGCGAACCACCTGGGCAGGTAGTTCAGCACGTCGCGCCGCTCGTGGTAGGGAAGCCGGGCGGTGGCGGCCAGCGGCAGCCGGTACAGCTCGGCGTAGTTGGTGTGCCGCCAGGTCATCAGGCCGTTGGCCGCGTGCCACAGCTGGGCGACCTCCGCCTTGGGAACCTCCGGCAGGTGGCCGATCACCTCGCGGATGACGTCGAGCCGGCGTTCGTCGTGGTCGTGGCCGCCGTCCCAGCCGAGGCTGAGCCGCATCTGCGCCCACACGGCGAAGAGGCGTAACTCGCTCTCGTCGTACTCCTCGACCTTGAAGGCCTGATGAGCGGCGAAGGCGGAGTCGAACCGCTCGAACACCTCTTTGTGGTCGTTGGCCAGATAGACGAAGTCGTACTGGTTGTTGAGTGGAGAGTCCTTAAGAATGTCGTAGTTCACGTCAGCCCCCCGACCACGGGGACGACCTTGACGAAGGACACCACCAGCAGCAGGAATCCGTTGCGGGCGAACGCGGCCTCGGCCTGCTTCTCCCGGTCCAACCTGCGAGCGGTGCGCGTCTCCAGCTCCCGGCTTGCCGCAGTCTCATCGCGAAACGTCACTGATGCCATCGAACGCCCTGTTTCTCGAAATGTCAGATGATGACGCCATCTATAGCAACGCAGGGCGACAAAACATCAGCGACAGTGGGCTCTGATGATCTTCGAGATGTGGGCGCGAACCCGGACGTCTCAGAGGTCGCCGAAGTCGCCGTGGCGGCCCGCGCCCGCGGCGAAGCGGGCGGCGCCGCCCACCGCGTCGGGCAGCGAGACGAGCCCGTGACGCAGCTCGTTCAGCATCGCCTCCTGCTCGCTCAGCCCTTCCTGCTCCAGCGCCGACAGCCGGTCGCCGCGCAGGCAGGTCTGCGGGAAGCGGGCGATCTCGCGCGCCAGCTCCTCGGCCTGCCGCCGGGCGGTGCCGGTCGGCACGAGCCGGTTGGCCAGCCCCCACTCGTACGCCTCCCGCCCCTCGACGGGCCGGCCGGTGAGGATCATGTCCATCGCCCGGGAGGCGCCGACGAGGCGGGGCAGCCGTACGGTGCCGCCGTCGATGAGCGGCACCCCCCACCTGCGGCAGAACACCCCGAAGACCGCTCCCTCCTCGGCCACCCGCAGGTCGCACCAGAGGGCCAGCTCCAGCCCGCCCGCGACGGCGTGCCCGGCCACGGCGGCGATGACCGGCTTGGACAGGCGCATCCTGGTCGGGCCCATCGGCCCGTCGCCGTCCTCGCCGACGTGGTTGTCGAGCGCCTTGAGGTCGGCGCCGGCGCAGAACGTGCCACCCTCGCCCCACAGCACCGCCACGGCGGCGTCGGAGCCCTCGAAGTCACGGAACGCGGTCACCAGCGCGTCGGCCGTCTTGCGATCGACCGCGTTACGCGCCTCCGGCCTGCTGATCACCACGGTGGTGACCGGTCCCTCGCGCTCCACGCGTACGGTCATGCGGCCCTCCTCGGGGAAGTCCTCGGGGAACGGGCCGAGCGTACGTCCAAGCCGGGGTTCCCGGCCAGCAACTCACCGTCAGTGGTGGCCGAGAGACTCCAGACGGACAGGTTCCATCAAAGCGACCTTGGCGCCCTCGAAGCCCGCCAGCCGGAATCTCGCAACGGGCCCAGCGGATGGTGGCAGAATGTGACCATGCGGCCACCCCGAGCGAAGTACTTCAACACCACCGGCCCGTGCGGCCCGCAGCACCACTACATGGTGCCTCCCGCGCAGCGGCTCCCGGGGGCGCGGACGCTCATCGACATGGACCGCTACTTCGTGCTGCACGCGCCCCGGCAGACCGGGAAGACGACCGCACTGCGCACCTTGGCATCCGAGCTCACCGCCGAGGGCGACGTCGCCGCCCTGATGTTCTCCTGCGAGCGCGCCAAGGCAGCCGGTGACGACTACGCCGCCGCGGAGTCGATTTTGTTGAAGTCCATCAGCGAAGCCGCCGAGTGGTCGGGATGGCCGAACGAATTGCTGCCGCCGGATCCCTGGCCGCAGTCGCCTCCAGGCACCCAGTTCAGTGCGGCATTGACCGAATGGTGCCATCGCTGCCCGCGGCGGGTGGTGCTGTTCTTCGACGAGATCGACGCCCTGCAGGGCACCAGCATGATCAGCATCCTCAGCCAGCTCCGCGACGGTCACAACGCGCGGCCAGGGGGTCGTCCGTTCCCCACGTCCGTAGTGCTCTGCGGGGTCCGCAACGTGCGTGATTACAAGGTCGCCTCGGGCAGCGATTCTGACGGGTCGAACCCGGCCAGCCCTTTCAACATCATCACCGAGTCGCTACGCCTGGGCGACTTCACCGCCGATCAGATCGCCGAGCTGTACGACCAGCACACGCAGGCGACCGGCCAGGAGTTCACCAAGGACGCGGTGGATCGGGTCTTCGAGCTGACGCAGGGACAACCGTGGCTGGTCAACGCGCTCGCCTTTGAAATCACCCTTCAGACAGGGGTGACCAGTGCCATCACCGCCCGGCAGGTGGAGGAGGCCAAGGAGCGGTTGATCCGGGCGCGCGCCACTCATCTGGACGCGCTGGTGGCCCGGTTGCACGATCCCCGGGTCAAGCGGGTGATGGAGCCCATGGTCGCCGGGTCGTTCCCCAACATCGATCCCACCTTCTCCGACGACCTCTCCTACGTCCGCGATCTGGGCCTGGTCAAGCAGAAACCTCCGCTGGAGGTGGCGAACCCGATCTATCGGGAGGTCATCCTGCGGGTGCTGGGAGATCCGTCGGAACAGTACGTGATGGCCGAGCCGCGCAGCTTCGTGCTGCCGGACGGCCGGTTCGACCTGGACCGACTGCTGAAGGAGTTCGTCGTGTTCTGGCGCGAGCACGGCGAGGTGCTCATCCGCCAGGAGGGTTACCACGAGGCCGCCTGCCAGATCATCCTCATGGCCTTCCTCCACCGGCTGGTCAACGGCGGAGGCTATCTCGACCGGGAGTACGCCGCGGGCACCAAGCGCCTGGACGTGCTGGTCCGCTGGCCCTACACCGGGCCGGAAGGCGAACGGCTGATGCAGCGCGAGGCCATGGAGCTGAAGGTCTGGCGGACAGGCGGGGACGACCCGTTGCCCGACGGCCTCGCGCAGCTCGACCGGTATCTGGACCGGCTCAGCCTCGACACCGGCGTACTGGTGGTCTTCGACCGGCGCCCAGAGGCCCCGCCCTGGAAGGAGCGAGGCCATTTCAAGCAGGCGCCAACGCCGTCCGGCCGCCAGGTCACCGTCCTGCGAGTGTGACGGGTGCCCGAGTCTCCGGTAAGAGCCGATCCCGCGGTTGAAGACCATGGCGATGGATGAGAGAGTGCGCGATTGGATCAACCTGCGGCGAGTGTCCGGAAGCACGAGCGGCGGCAGTTCACCGGCCTGGCGCTGCCCTCCGGGTGGCGGACACACCTGCTCGAACACCGGCGTATTCGCCGTCGAGGGCTGGTCCTCGCGCTCGCCACAGGACTGCTCACGACCCAGGTCGTGACCGCCGGCGTCACCCGCGGGAGGACTCACCTGACCAAGACCAGCGCCACACAGCGCACCAGTGTGCTTGAGGTGGGGCCGCCACGACCCGCCCTCCAGTCGCTGCACCAATTGGTGGTGATCGCCGGCTGAGGTGAGCGGACCCACCCCAGCGGTCGTCAGAGCGTGACAGCCCCCGAGATGAGCTCGTCGAACAGCTCCGAGCCCTCCGCCGGGCGGTCGATGCCGCGCAGCGGGCCGTGATCCACGAGGTGGGCTTCGGCGTAGAGCCGGGCCACCAGCGCCTTGCGGCCGTCGTCGAGCTCCCAGGCGGCCTGGTCCTCCAGGAGGGCGGCGGCGTACACGTCGGCCATGAACTGCGCCAGCGGATACAGCCGCTCCTCCGCCGCCGAGGGCTCCAGCGCGGCCCACGCCGTGACGGCCTTGGCGAGGTCGTCGATGCGGGCGTGGACCAGGTCGGAGGTGGCCAGGTCGCGCAGGCGGTCGAGGAAGGGCAGGTGGGCCTGCTCCTTCACCATGGCCCGCCGGACGTCGAGGCAGAGGATGTTGTCGCCGCCCTCCCAGATCGGGTTGACCTGGGCGTCGCGCAGGAGGCGGGCCACCGGCCACTGCTCGATGTAGCCGTTGCCCCCGTGCACCTCGATCGCGTCGCTCGCCGCCGTCACGCCGAGGCGGGCGGCGCGCAGCTTGATCAGGGCGGGGGCGATGCGCAGGCGGGGGCCGGCGAGGCCGTCGAAGGCGAGCGCCTGGGCAGCCTCGACCTCGACGATCAGCTCGCTCAGCTTGCGGCGCATGAGCGGCTGGTCGATGAGCGGCCGTCCGAACGCCTCGCGGGACCGGGCGTAGCAGATCGACTCCACGAGCGCGCGCCTGGCCACGCCGACGCCCATCATGGCCACGCCGAGCCTGGAGGCGTTGGTGAGCTTCATCATGGTCCCGAGCCCGGAGCCGGAGCTCTCCCCCGAGAGGGGGAAGGCCTCCGCGTCGCTGAACTCGACCTCCGCCGAGGCGACCGAACGGGTGCCGAGCTTGTCCTTGAGCCGCCTGATCCGCAGGCCGTTGCGGCTTCCGTCCCGCCGGTCCCACAGCACGAGGAACGGCGACACGTTCCCGTCAGGGCGCCTGGCCAGCACCACGAACGCGGATCCGTTGGCGTTGGAGGCGAACCACTTGAAGCCCGTCAGCAGCCACGCGTCGCCCGCGGGCTCCGCCGTGGCCTCCAGCGCGGCCAGGTCGGAGCCGCCCGTCCGCTCGGTGAACATCTGAGCGGCCTCGCCGGAGTAGTAGCCGTTGGCGAAGATCTCCCGCACCCGATCGCGTACGTCCTCGGGCGCGTACTTCTCGGCGAGGGAGACCACCATGTCCCCTCCGGTGCCGAGCGCGCAGCCCATCCCGATGTCGGCCTGATCGAGCAGGTACGTCCAGGCGGCGGCGAGCGCGGCCGGGTTCGCCCCGTGCGCCCGGGCCTCGGCGGCGAAGGACGGAGAGGTGAAGTTGTCCTCCATGAGCGCCCGCCGGGCCGCGTGGAACGACGGCGGCATGACGACCTCGCTGACGTCCCTGCCCCACTTGTCGTACTTCTCCAGCCGCGGCGGGTTGCGGTCGGTCTCCTCGGCGCACTCGGCCACGAGCCCGCCCATCAGCGCGCCCAGCCGGTCCAGGCGCGGCTCCGCCCAGGCGAAGCCCTCGCCCAGGTGGCGCCGCATGAGCAGGCGCAGCGTGGGATCGCAGGTCCACCAGTTGCGCCCGGCGGCGCCCTGGTAGCGCTCGGTGGCGTAACGGTCGCTGCGGTCGAAAGGTTCGATGAGATAGCGCCCCATACTCGCGAGTGTTACATATACTCGACACGCGATGGAAGAGCGTAACACCCTGAGCGCCAGATCGGCCGTGCTGAGCGCGCTGCTGGGCAGCCACCCGCCGCGGCTGCCGGCCCGGCAGCTGGTGCGCATCGGCGCGCTGTTCGGCATCGCCGAGGGCACCGTACGGGTGGCGCTGTCGCGCATGGTCGCGGCCGGCGACCTCCTCCAGGACGGCCGCTTCTACACGCTGTCGGAGCGGCTCGCCGAGCGCCAGGCCAGGCAGGACGAGAGCCGCGACCCGCACACCAGGCCGTGGGACGGCACGTGGGAGGTCGCCGTGGTCACGGCGGAGCGGCGCGCGCCCGCCGACCGGGCCGCGTTCCGGGCCATGATGACCGCGCTGCGCCTGGCCGAGCTGCGCGAGGGCACCTGGATGCGGCCCGCCAATCTGGTGCGCGCGTGGCCGGAGGCCGTCACGGCGCAGTGCACGCTGATCGACGGCCGCCCGCACGACGACCCCACTCCCCTGCTGTGGGACCTGGACGGCTGGGCGGCCGAGGCCCGCAAGCTGGAGCGGGCCCTCGACCGCGCCTTTGACCGGGCCGGCGGCCTGGCCGAGGGCTTCCTGGTCTCGGCCGCCGTGCTGCGCCACCTCCTGGCAGACCCGCTGCTCCCGCGGGAGCTGCTGCCGACCGGCTGGCCGGGCGCGGAGCTGCGCGCCCGGTACGACGACTTCGACCGCCACTACCGCGAGGTGCTGTACGAGCACCTCAAGGGCTGAAAACCGTCAGAGGGGCACGCCGAAGATGATCCGGCGGTTCCTGAACTCGGTGACGCTCCACAGCTTGCCGCCCTGCACCGTCAGGTCCTCCGGCCCGATGGGGAATCCCCGCGTCTCCAGCTTGCCGTCGGTCTGGACGAGCAGCTTGCCGTTGGCGTTCGCGCCGGCCGCCTGGCTCAGGTACCACTTGCCGCCCCACGAGATGGCCCCCTGGATCTTGGGCTGTCCCATCACGAAGGCGTCCTCGGGCTCGCCTCCGGCCAGGCCCAGGGGCCAGCGGCCCACCCAGCCGCCCGGGTCGTCCTCGCGGTACTCGCCGGTGACCAGCCGCGGCGTGCCGCCGCTGCGGTCGATCGAGACGAACGAGAAGAGCGGCCCCGGCTTCGCGACCTTCCAGAAGTCGGTCTGCGGCATCACGTACCGGTAGCCGAATGCGTGGAACTTGCCGCCCTGCCGCCCGACCCGCGTGGGGTCGCCCAGGTCGTTCTGGGCGGTGCGCAGGTCGAGCACGTGCTTCAGGTCGAAGACGCGCAGCCCGCGCTTGGTGTCGGCGATGTAGACCAGGTCGCCGTCGCACGCGATGCCGCCCGCGTGGATGTTGATGGGCCCGTACGAGCCATCCGGCTTCGCCTCGACCAGCAGCGCATGCTGATATTTCAGGGTTTTGGGGCTGAGAAAGGACACCCTGATGCCCCGCTCACCCACCTCCGGCTTGAAGTACCAGGACGCCAGAAATGCCGGCACCCCGATGGAGCCCGACTCGTCCGAGCAGGTCAGCCCCTGCGGGTACCAGTCGACCGTGTCCTGGTCCTTGACGTCGAACGCGTACCACTCGGACGGTTTCGGGCTCATCGCCCCGAGCGCGCCCGATGCCCCCTTGCGGGTCGCCATCCTGTTCGCCTGCGCCAGCACCGCCTCGACACCGGCGCCGCCGATCTGCCCCGCCAGCTTCGCCGCCCCTTCGGCCAGGTCGCCCGTTTCCCTGCGCAAGGCGAAAGGTGCCTTGTTCGTGGGTACCATCCCCGTTGCCGCCATAACTTCCTCGCTTTGCCGTCCCTTGACCTAGTTTGACGGACGGAGTGCGAGAGAAGTTTGCCTTCAGGGCCACAAATGCACCGGAAGCCCCGACAGTGACAGCTCACGGTAACGCTGTACGAGTAGTTCCCTGTCGCCCTGGAAACGTTCCAGAGCCTCCCGCTGCCAGGCCGCGCCCGTGCGGCGCAGTCGGGTGCGCTGCGCGATCACGTCCAGCGCGCCGTCGGCGTCCGACGGCGTCACCCCCGCCGCGAGCAGCCCTTCCCGCGCCTCGGGCAGCAGGCGGAGCACCAGGTCGGCGGCCTCGAAGTCGGCGTCGGAGCCGGGCCAGGAGAGCTTGGCGTCCAGCCCGTGCATGGCGGCGCGGTAGAAGTTCTGGTACGCCTCCCCGAACCGGAAGCCGGTCAGGTCACGCTCCGCCTGCGACAGCGTGAGCCCGAGCAGGAACGCGGTGTTGGCCGCCATGTCCGCGCACGACGGGCCCGCCGGCAGCGCCCGCATCTCGACCCGCAGGTGACCGCCGTCGGCCGGGTCGTAGACGGGCCGGTTCCACTGCCAGATCGTGCCCTGGTGCAGCCGCAGCTCCGGCACCTCGTACGGCCCCGCGTCGTCCCTCAGATCCGGCACCACGGGGTCGTAGTCCCGCACGTACCGCTCGAACAGCTCATACGCCCCCTCGCGCACCCAGTCGGAGCCGAACGTGACCCGCCCGTCCCTGCGCTCGCGCCGCTGCACGTCCCGGTCGTCGGCGGCCTCCTCCATCAGCGCGATGCGCGTCTCCTCCCACAGCCGCCTGCCGAAGAAGAACGGCGAGTTCCCGCAGGCGGCCAGCACCGGGCCGATGGCCAGCTGAGCGGCGTTGAACAGCCGGGCGAAGCGGTCGGGCGGCGTGCGGATGTGCACCTGCCAGGAGGTGTTGGCGCTCTCGAGGATCACGTCCTCCACCGACAGCTCCAGGTCGTCGATCTTGACCAGGAACGGCTCCAGCCGCAGCCGCCTGATGCCCCTGCTCATGGCCCGGTAGCGGTTCTGGTCGCTCATCGCGCCGACCGTGAAGTCCTCGGCGTCGAGCGTGGGCAGGATGCCGATGGGCAGCGCGCCTCCGCCCTCCACCGCCCCGTCCACCTTCACGATCGTCTCCTGAACCTCGCCGCTCAGCCGCTCGAAGGGCCGGCCGGCCAGCGGCGTCGGGGTCAGGTTCACCTCGACGTTGTAGCGGCCCAGCTCCAGCACCACGCGGGGGTCGCCGAGGGCTTCGAGCACCTGGCTGTTGCGGGGCAGCGGCCGGCCCCGCTCGTCGATCAGGAACAGCTCCAGCTCGGCCCCGACCGTCGCCGGGCCCTGGCCGAAGCCGGGGGTGGCGAGCAGCTCGCGCAGGACACCGAGCTGCTCCCGGATCCGCTCCCCGAAGGCGGCGTACTCCGCCTCGGAGAACCGCTCCTTATCTAGATCTCGTCCCATCACCCCCCTCTGTCCTATTCACCTGGCTTGACACCTCACCAATGGATAGATCCCCTGTCCTCCATGAACGCCCCGGTGGGGCCGTCGGCGTCGAGGGTCGCGAGCCGCACGGCGATGGCCGCGCCCTGCTCGGCGGTCTGGAACCCGCTGTGCCCGTTGAGGTCGGTGGCGCAGTAGCCGGGGTTGGCCGCGTTCACCTTGATCGGGGTGTCGATCAGCTCCTTGGCGTAGCTGACGGTGACCATGTTGAGCGCGGTCTTGGAGGAGTTGTAGGGCATGATGTTGACGTCCCAGAAAGGGCTCTCCCGGTCCATCGCCATGGTCAGCGAGCCCAGCTCGGACGTCATGTTCACGATCCGGCCGGCCTCCGATTCCCGCAGCAGCGGCAGCATCGCGTTGGTGACCGTGACCACGCCGAACACGTTCGTCTCGTAGACCTCCCTGAGCACCCCGGCCGGGGTGGCGCTGGGACGCGGGTCCATGAAGCCGCCGGTGATCCCGGCGTTGTTCACCAGGATGTCCAGCCGGCCGTACTCCTGCTCGACCCACTTCGCGGCGGCCGCCACGCTCGCCTCGTCGGTCACGTCGAGCCGCACGTACGGCTGCCCCAGCCGCTCCGCGGCGGCCCGCCCGCGCTCCTCGTCGCGCGCCCCCACGATCGCGGTGACACCCTGCTCGGCCAGCAGCCGCGCGATCTCGTAGCCGATTCCCTTGTTGGCGCCCGTGATGAGGGCAATCTTCGTCATGCGTCCACGTTCGCCCAGGTCACAGCGAGTCCGGGAGAGGTCTGGAGAGGCTGGTATCACCGGTACCACCCAAGCACGGCCGGACATCACTGAGGATGGAGGCATGAACCGCGACGAACTCGCCGACTTCCTGCGCGTCAGGCGCGCCCGTGTCACCCCCGCCGAGGTGGGCCTGCCGGGCGGCGAGCGGCGCCGCACGCCGGGCCTGCGCAGGCAGGAGGTCGCGCAGCTCGCCGGCATGTCGATCGACTACTACATCCGGCTGGAGCAGGGCCGGGGCCCGCACCCGTCCAGGCAGGTGCTCAACGCGCTGGCCAGGGCGCTCATGCTGGGCCGGGACGAGCGCGCCCACCTGCTCCACCTGGCCGGACACGCGGTGGAGACGCCCCGGATCAGGGAGGACCTGCCCGAGAGCCTGCTGCACCTGATCGGGTTCATGGAGGAGGTCCCCGCGTACGTGCTGGACGCCAGGTACGACATCCGCGCCTGGAACCCCCTGGCCGGCGTGCTCATGGGCGGCCTCGACACCGTGGCCCCGGACGACCGCAACGTCATCCGCTGGGTCTTCATGTCCCCCCACATCGCCGAGTATCTCAGCGACGAGGAGAAGGGCCGCTTCGCCCGCTCCTCCGTCGCCGACCTGCGCGCCGCCGCGGGCCGCTACCCCGACGACCGCAAGATCCAGGCGCTGGTCGCCGAGATGCTCGCGCTCAGCCCGCACTTCGCCGAGCTGTGGGCCAGGTACGAGGTCGAGATCCGCAGGGAACAGCGCAAACAGGTCACACATCCGCTGGTCGGCACCATCGACGCGATCTGCCAGGTCATGCCCGTGCCCGACCGCGACGACCTCCGCCTCGTCCTCTACACCACCGAACCCGGTTCGCCCTCCCACCAGGCCTTGCGCGACCTGCGGCAACTGACCCTAAGCTCATGAGATGCGAGCGGTTGCGTTTGACATCTTCGGCGGTGAGCTCGACGTGCGCGAGCTGCCCGACCCGTCCCCCGCCCCGCACGGAGCGGTGATCAGGGTCGAGGCGACGGGGCTGTGCCGGTCCGACTGGCACGGCTGGCAGGGGCACGACCCCGACATCAAGATCCTTCCCCACGTGCCGGGCCACGAGCTGGCGGGCGTCGTCGAGGCGGTCGGCTCCGACGTGCGCGGCTGGCTGCCGGGGGCGCGGGTGACGGTCCCGTTCATCTGCGCCTGCGGCTCGTGCCCGTCCTGCGCCACCGGCGACCAGCAGGTGTGCGAGCGGCAGACGCAGCCCGGCTTCACCCACTGGGGCTCGTTCGCCGAGTACGTGGCCATCGACCACGCGGACGTCAACCTGATCGCGATCCCCGAGGACATGGACTACGCCACGGCGGCCGGGCTCGGCTGCCGCTTCGCCACCGCCTTCCGCGCCGTGGCGCAGGTCGGCGAGGTGCGGCCGGGCGAGTGGGTCGCGGTGCACGGGTGCGGCGGCGTGGGCCTGTCGGCCGTGATGATCGCGACGGCGGCCGGGGCCCGCGTGGTGGCCGTGGACATCAGCACCGACGCGTTGCACCTGGCGGAGCGGGCGGGCGCCACGCACTTCGTCAACGGTTCGGCCGGGGACGTGGCGGCCCAGGTCAGGGAGCTGACCAGGGGCGGCGCCCACGTGTCTATCGACGCGCTGGGCAGCCCGCAGACCTGCGCCGCCTCCATCGAGAGCCTGCGCCGCAAGGGCCGCCACGTTCAGGTGGGGCTGCTGCCGGGAGGGCCGACGCCGGTGCCGATGGGCCGCGTGATCGGCCATGAGCTGCGGCTGCTGGGCAGCCACGGCATGGCCGCGCACGCGTACCCGCCGATGCTGGAGATGATCAGGGCCGGGATCCTCCATCCCGACCAGCTCGTCACCCGCACGATCGGGCTGGCCGACGCCGGCAAGGCGCTGGCCTCGATCGGCTCGGTGCCGGGCGTCACGATGATCACTCCTCGAGCTCCACTCTGAGCGTCCTGAGCACGAGCGCCAGCATGGTGTAGTGGGCCACCAGCACGACCAGCTCGATCCGGCCCGGCTCGTCGTAGCGGTCGCAGAGCGCCGTCCAGGTGGCGTCGGTCAGGTCGCCGATGGAGTGGAGGTCGTCGGCGACCTGGAGGATGAGCTGGTCCTCGACCGGCCAGAGGGCGTCCGGGTGGCTCACCGAGGCGATCTCCAGGTCGGTGAGCCCGGCCGCGCTGCCCAGGCGCGCGTGGTGGGCCCACACGTAGGCGCTGCCGGTGTGGTAGGCGGTGCGCAGGATGGCCAGCTCCCGGTCGCGGGCGGGCAGCGTGCCGTCGAGCAGCGCGCCGCCGAAACCCAGCCACCCCTTGTAGAGCGCGGGGTGGCGGGCCAGCGTGGTGAACACGTTCTGCGGGTTCGCCTTCGTGAAATCGTCCCATTCTTCGGGCGGGAGGGGGCGTACGCGTGGTTCCATGTCCATGACCATTCCACAAAAGCGCATGTTTGGCCTGACGGTTATTTGGCAGGACTTTTCACATCCGGGTCAATAAGTCAGGATTAGGAAGCCCGCAGACGTTGCAAGCCGGCCGACCGCAAGGACGCATGGTGATTCGAACGTTGCTCGCTGAGGACATGAACCTGGTACGCGGGGCGATCGTGGCGCTGCTGGCTTATGAGGAAGACATCGAGGTCGTGGCCGAGGTCTCCAGGGGAGATCGCATCCTGGCCGCGGCCAGGGCCACCCGGCCCGACGTCGCCGTCATCGACATCGCGTTACCCGGCAAGGACGGGCTCACCGCCGCCGGCGAGCTGCACGCGAAGCTGCCCGAGTGCGGGGTGCTCATCCTGACCGGCGTGGGCACGCCGGGACTGCTCAAACAGGCGCTCGACGTGCACGTACGGGGCTTCATGGCCAAGGACGCCCCGCCCGACCGGCTGGCGGACGGGATCCGCCGGGTGGCCGAGGGAGAGCGGGTCATCGACTCGGAGCTGGCCATCGCGGCCATGCGGCCGCCCGAGGCGCCGCTGACGCCGCGCGAGCTGGACGTGATCGGGGCCGCGGCGGACGGGGCGTCGATCGGGGAGATCGCGGCGTCGCTGTTCCTGTCGGAGGGCACGGTACGCAACTACCTGTCCAAGACGACGGCCAAGCTGGGTGCCCGCAGCAGGATCGACGCCATCCGCATCGCCAGGGAGTCAGGCTGGATCTAGGCCGATCACCTCCAGGCCCGTGTGCGCGGCCAGGAAGGCGAGGGCGTCCGCCGCCAGCGCGACCGACCTGCTGGCCGCCCGCGCGCCGTGGCCCACGTCCGGCTCGTGCCGGAGCAGGATCGGCCGGTCCCCGCCGGCCGCCCACTGCAGGGCGGCGCACATCTTGCGCGCGTGCATCGGATCGACCCGCGTATCGGCCGCCGAGACCGTGAACAGCGTCGCCGGGTAGTCCGTCCCCTTTCTGACGTGGTGGTAGGGCGAGTAGGCGAGCAGCCAGCCGAGCTGTTCGGGGTCGTCGGGGTCGCCGTACTCGCCGGTCCAGGAGGGGCCGAGGCCGCCGAGGTGGTAGCGGGCCATGTCGAGCAGGCCCGCCGAGCACACCGCCGCCGCGAACAGGCCGGGCCGCTGGGTGAGGGCCGCGCCGACGAGGAGGCCGCCGTTCGACTCGCCCCAGATGCCGAGCTGCCCGGGGGTCGTCCAGCCGTCGGCGATGAGCTTGCCGGCGGCGGCCGCGAAGTCGTCGAAGACGTTCTGCTTGCGCTCCAGCATGCCGTCCCGATGCCATTCCTCGCCCTCCTCGCCGCCGCCTCTGAGGTTGGCGACGGCCAGCACGCCGCCCGCCTCGACCCAGGCCAGGGAGTCGGCGGCGTAGCCGGGCCGCAGGGGGATGCCGAAGCCGCCGTACCCGGTGAGGATCGTGGGACGGGGGCCGCCCGCCGACGGGCCCGCCACCACGACCATGCGGACGCGGGTGCCGTCGGCCGAGGCGTACTCGATGTGGTGGCTGCGCACGGCGGGCCGGCTCACGCGGCCGGGCGGGGCCGACCAGAGGGTGGTCTCGCCGGTGCGGACGTCGTGGCGCCAGACCTCGGGGGGCGTGACGGCGTCGGTGTAGGCGAACCACGCCTCGGAGCCGCCGCCGGGGCGCGAGGTCAGCGAGGCGATCGTGCCGCTGCCGGGCAGCGGCACGGAGCCCAGCCGCTCGCCCGTGCGGGCGTGGTGGACGGCGATCTCCCCCACGGCGTGGCGGGTCCGGGCGACGAGCAGCCGGTCGCCGTCGAGCACGGTGAACGCGCCCAGCACCGCCTCCGGGTCCTCGGGGATCAGCTCCCGCCACGCGCCGGGCTCCGCCGGATCGGCCACGCAGAGCCTGCGCCGCGGCGCGTCCCGGTCGGTGACCAGGTAGAGGCGGCCGTCGCAGGCCACCGCGGCGGCCAGAGCGTCCGGTACGGGGCGGGGCTCGCCCCGGCCGCCCGGCTCGGCGAGCCAGAGCGAGCCGCCGGCCGAGATCGTCAGCCAGCGGCCGTCGGCGCTGATCTGCACGCCGTAGCGGACCGGCCCTCGCGTGAAGACGGGGACGTCCGCCGCGTCGCCGATCGTGTGCAGGTAGACGCCCTCGTGGAAGCGCACGTAGTAGAAGGCCGCGCCGCCCGGCAGCCAGGCGACCGCGGAGTAGCGGCAACCGCCGATGGGCCCGTCCACGACGGCCCCGGTGTCGACGTCCCTGACGTACAGGTCCGCCTTCTCGTCGCCCCGGCGCGAGATCTGGTACGCCAGCAGGCGCCCTTCCAGGTCGGGCTGCCAGTCGTCCAGGGTCGTGAGGCCCGTGGGGTCGAGGTCCATGGGGTCGAGGACGACGCGGTCGCCGCAGTGGAGGACCGGGTGTTCCTGGGAAGTGGTCTGGCGCAGGTGGAAGCTCCGGTCGCCGCGCCAGAGCGGCGGGGTGACCAGGCCCGTCTCCCTGAGCTCGGTGAGCCGGGCGAGGAAGCGCTCGCGCTGGGGCAGCCGGGCGGCGCTGTCGTGCCACAGCCGGTCCTGCTCGGCCAGCCAGGCCTTGGTGGCGGGGTCGTCGGGGTCTTCGAGCCCGCGGTACGGGTCGTCGATCTCACCTGGCGTCGAGCTGCCGGGGAGGCGCTCGGCGCGCGGATACTTGTCCAGAAATTTCATGACACGGGCTCCGGGTGCCAGTGGCCGGCCAGGTCGGCGTAGAGCGGAGAGGTCCTGATCAGTTCGTCGTGGGTGCCGATGGTCACCCGGGTTCCGTCGATGAGGAGGATGCGGCGGGCGCGCAGCGCGGACGTGAGGCGGTGCGCGACGACGACGAGCGTGCCGCCGCGCCGCGCGAACGCGGTCTCCGCACGTGCTTCGGCGGCGGGGTCGAGGTGGCAGGTGGCCTCGTCGAGGATGACCAGGGGGGCGGGGGTGAGGTGGGCGCGCACGAGTGCGATGAGCTGGCGCTGCCCGGCCGACAGCGCCGCCGGGTCGAGGCGGGCCTCGTAGCCGCCCAGCTCGTCCACCAGCTCGCGGGCGCCGACGGCCGTGACGGCCTCGTCCAGCTTCCCGGCGAGATCGGGGGCGCCCTGCGCGCCGAGGGCGATGAGGTTCTCCATGAGGGTGCCGCGGAAGACGTACGCTTCCTGGGGGATCAGCACGCGGGCGGCGGGGTCGAGCCGGTCGGCGGGGACGCCGCCGACCAGCGCCTCGCCCGTATCGGGCTGGAGCATGCCGCTGACCAGGGCCGCGAGCGTGGACTTGCCGGCGCCGCTGGGCCCCACGACCGCGAGGTGGTCACCCTCGGGGATGGTGAGGTCCAGGCGGTCGACGACGGGGGCCGAGTGCGGGCCGTACGCGAAGGTGACGGCGGAGAGCCGCACGTCGCAGGCGCTGGGGCGGATCCGGGGCCGGGGCGGCCCGATGGACGGCCCGATGGGCGGGGCGGACTCGGCGATGCGGCCGAGCGTGGCGGCCAGCCGGATGCCGCTGACGCCGAGGCCCTGCACGAGGCCGCCGAGCGCGGGGGCCAGGGACTGCGTGACGTACGCGAGCGTGCCGGCGATCACGCCGGGGCCGAGGCCGCCGTCCAGCAGCCGTGGGGTGCCGGCCAGCACGAGAACGACCGGCAGCCAGCCGCCCACGGCCAGGGCCGCGGTGCGGGCGGCGGTCACCCGGGCGAGCGCGCGGGCGGCGGCGGCCTGCGCGCGGACCTGGCGATCCAGCCGCGCGGCCACGGGTTCGCGCAGGCCGCACGCCTCGATGTCGCGCAGGCCACCCGCCGTGGCCGTCATCTCGTCGGCCAGCCGTTCGTCGGCCAGCAGGAACGCCCGCTGCCTGCGGGCGAGGGCGGGCAACGAGGCCAGGAACAGCCCGAGCCCGATCGCGAACGGCGGCAGCACGAGCGCGAGCGCCTGCGGGGCCAGCGTCGCCAGGCCCAGCACCACGCCGGCCACCGTGAACACGAACCCCCTGACGGTCGTGACCACGGCCGCGAAGGCGTCCCTGGCCAGCTCGACCTGGAGCGTCGCCCTGGCCACCGCGGCGCTGTCGCGGCTCGCGCCCCGGTTCAGGGTCCCCTCGACGACGTGCGTCAGGAGGTCGTCCCTCAACGGCTCCGCCACCGCCGCGACCCCCAGCACGACCTGCCGCGCGGCCACCGCCCCGACCAGCCACGCGACGCCGAGCGCGGCCAGCCACGCCAGCCCGGTCGCGGGTTCGGCCCTGGCGAACCCGTCCTCGATGGCGCGGGCGACGGCGTGCCCGATGAGGAACGCGGGCGCCGCCTCGAGCACGGACCAGAACCCGATCGCGGCCAGCCGCCGCGGCTCCCGCCCCAAGGCCCGCCAGAACACACCCCGCGCCGCCTGCCGCCGTCGGACGAGCGCCTTCATGGTGCCGCTCCCTGGAAGACGGCCCGGTAGGCCGGGTCCCGCCACAGCACGTCGTGCGGCCCCCGGGCGCGCACCCTCCCGCCCTCCAGCCAGACGACCTGGTCGGCGCGGGCGGCCGTGGCGAGCCGGTGGGCCGCGATCAGCCGGGTACGGCCCCGCCGATCGGTGGTGAGCGCCCGGCCGACCTCGCGCTCCGTCACGGTGTCGAGGCTGGAGGTGGCGTCGTCGAGCACCAGCAGCCGCTCCCCCTGCGCGAACGCCCTGGCCAGGCCGATCCGCTGCCGCTCGCCGCCGGACATCGGGGCCCCGCGCAGGGGTGTGCCGTAGCCGAGCGGCAGCCGCCGGACGAACGCGTCCGCGCACGCCGCCTTCGCCGCCTCGACGGCAGTGGGCCCGGCGGCCGCCGTGATGGCCTCCGCCACGGTCTCACCCACCAGGACCGGGCGTTCGAAGGCGTACCCGATGGCCCTGCGCAGCTCCTCCCGCGACAGCTCCCGCAGCGGGACCCCGTCGAGCAGGACCGTGCCCCGCTCCGGGTCGGTCAGGCGGCCCGCCAGGGCGGCCAGCAGGGACTTGCCCGCGCCGGACCGCCCGACGACGGCGGTCACCGAGCCCCCGGGCAGCGTGAGGTCGCCGACGGTCAGGCCGTCCACCGCCACGTCGCGGAACTCGACCGTGCCCCGACCGGGCGGGAGTGTCCGCGTGCCGTGCGCGACGGGGGCGAGTTCGAAGATCTCGGCCACCCGTCCGGCGGCCGCCCGGGCCCGGGCCAGCCCGCCGACGTAGCCCAGGGAGGTGCTCAGGGACGCCCCGAGCACGGCGTAGCGGGCGGCGGCGTACATCTCCCCGACCGTGAGCCGGCCGGAGGCGAGCATGAACCCCCCGACGATCAGCACCGCCACCTCCAGCAGCGGCACCACGAGCCCCGACTGGACCGCGGCCCCGGCGTTGGCCCGCCACAGCGACATGCCGTGGGCCCGCAGCCGGGGCAGCGGCTCCAGCACGCGCCGCGCCTCCTGGGCGGCGGTCCCCGCCGCGGCGATCGTGCGCGCCCCCTCCATGGCGTCCACGAGCCGGGCGGCGATCTCCCCCTGCACCTCCTGGTACCCGCCCGAGATCACCGTCGTCGCGCGAAGAAAGGCGCGCAGCACGAACAGGATGACGACGATGCCCACCCCGAGCGTCAGCGTCAGGACGGGCGCGATGAGCGTGAGCGCGACGAGCGCGCCCGCCGTGGGCACGAGCAGCGCGAGCGCGCCGGTCACCGTCTCCGGGGCCCGGCCCACCTCCTCGGCGTTCAGTCCGGCCCGGGTGACCAGCTCGCCTTCCGGGAAACGCCGGGTGGCGGCCGGCCCGGCGCCGAGCACGTGGCGCAGGACGCCCAGCCGCAGCCTGGCCGCGGCGAACGCGCCGCAGGCGCCGCGGGCCCAGACGCCGAGGCTCTCGCAGAGCACGACGGCGGCGACGGCACAAGCGGAGAGCGCCAGCCAGGACGAGCCGTCCGGCCGGCGCAGGACGAAGGCGTCCACGGTGCGCCCGACGAGGTACGGGACCGCCAGCTCACCGGCCGCGCCCACGAGCGCCGTGACGGCCAGGACGGCGGGCCAGGGGCCGCTACGCCGTACCGTCCCGATCACCAGCCGGTCACCCGCTAGCACCCGATGCCTCCTTGGTGTCGGCTTGAGGTCGGCGTCCCCGCGCCGTGTGACACGGCGCGGGGACCGATATAGCGAATCAGTGGCAAAGCGCGACACTGAGGTTGCTGGGCTTGCCAGAGTGACACGAGAGAACCGTCAGCGTGCTGCCACCACTGGCGACATCGCTGGCCGCGGGCGCCTCGAGACCCTGCAGGTCGAGAAGTACCATCCGTTACACCTCCTTCCGTGACTCGTAGGGAGCGGGCCGCCCGGGAGCGGCCGCCAGGAACGGCAGGTGGCCAGGCTGGTCGCCCAGGGCCGTGCCGAGGGCGAAGAGCACGCCCGCCGTTCCGGTCGCGAAATCCATGGAGAGGCGCAGCAGCTGGTCGCCGGGGAACGCCAGTCCCCCGCCGTACGGCAGCGCGTGCCATCTCAAGCCCTTGATGTGCTCCCGCGGGTCGCCCGCGCGGGCCGCGAGCATGCCCGCCCGGCCGGTGAACAGCCCCGACTGGACGAAGAAGCCGGCGTGCCCGGCCAGCCGCAGCTCGGCCAGCGCCGTCGCGAGCTCCTCGTCGTGGTGGTGCGCGAGGTAGCGCTCCAGCACGAGGGCGATGCCGGCCGACCCCTCGTCCAGGTACGGCAGCACCCGCCAGCCCTGGTTCACCTGGAGCGAGCCGTCCGCGGCGTGCCGGCAGCGCCGCAGGTCCTGCCGGAGCGCGGTCGCCGCCAGGTCGAGCAGGGCCCGGTCGCCGGTGTGCTCGTACGCGTGCAGGAACAGCAGCGCGGGCCCCGACGAGCCGTACATGAGCCCGGCCCTCGGGTGAGGGCCGCCGCTGAGCTCGGGGACGGGTTCGGCCAGCCGCTCGGCGCAGATGTCCACGGCGCGCAGGGCGAGGTCGGCGCGGCCGAAGTCGAGGAGGTTCAGCCCGATGCCGGACAGGCCGGAGAACAGCGCCGACTCCATCCGCTCCCATTTCTCGCGCAGGCAGACGTCGACCAGCTCGTGCGCGTGCTCGTGGTGTCCGAGCAGGCCCAGGACGTACGCGATGCCGTGCAGCCCGTCGTACAGGCCGAGCCCGGAGCCCTGGACGGGGCGCAGCGCCCGGTCGCGTAACCAGCGCTCGTACTCGGGGAACGGCCCGAGGCCGGCCCGGTGGAGCGCGAAGAGCACGCCGGCCGCGCCGTAGGCCAGGTTGAGCCCGCCGCCCGGCCGGAACTGGGCCACGTCGCCGGGGAAGAGCCGGTCGTCGCGCGCGGGCGTGGCGCCGGCCACGATGGCCCGGCACATCGCGTCCCGCAGCTCGGGCCAGGTGTCCGGCATGATCACGGGGTCGCCGTCCCCACCGATGGCCGCGACGGCGGCGTCCACCGTCGCCTCCGGCACGGGGAACGTCTCCTTGACGATCTCCCCCAGCTGGGCCGCCTTCGCCCGGTGCAGCGGCAGCATGATCGTGCACTGCGGCGCGAACAGGCCGAGCCGCAGGCAGGCCAGCGCGTAGCGGTCCACGTCCACGCCCTGGCGGTCGGGGGGCGCGATGAAGGCGGGGTGGGCCAGCGCGGCGCGGGCCCCGTCCGCGACGAGGGTGGCGACCTCGTAGTCGATCAGCGCCACCCTGCCCTCGGCGGTCAGCAGGATGTTGTCCGGGTGCAGGTCGCCGAAGACGACCCCGCGCTCGTGCAGCGACTCGACGGCCCGCTCCACGCTCTCCAGCGTCTCGACCGCCCATGTCGTGTAGTCGGCCAGGTCCGGCTCGGTGCGGTCGGCGCGGGTCAGCGGGTAGCGCTGCACGAGCCGCCGCTGCAGCGGCGTCCCGTCCACGAACTCCTGCACGAGGAACTCGTGCTCGCCCAGGGCGAAGTAGCCGAGCAGCGCGGGCACGGCGGGCAGGCCGTCCAGGCGCCGGAGGATGTCGCGTTCGTGGCGGAGCCGGGTGAGGGCGTCGCGTCCGGCCGCGTCGAGCCCGGCGTGCGGCCTGGCCTCCTTGAGCACGACCCGCTCCTCCGTACGCGTGTCCCGCGCGAGGTAGACGCCGCCGCCGTTGGAGAAGTGCAGCACGCTCTCGACCCGGTACGGCAGCCCGGTCGTCGTCACGGCGTTGCGCGCGGCCAGATGCGGCTCCAGGAACCCGGGCAGCGTCGTCCACGGCGGCACCGAGAACGTCGCTCCGCGCACGTCGGGCACCAGCCGCCCGTCGCCGTCCTCGACGGCCAGCACGCGCTCGCCGGAGCCGGACAGGCAGTGCCGCTCGGCGAACCCGCCGTACCTGACGAACAGCGGGCCGGCGCCGTAGCGCAGGTCGCTGAGGATGTACGGGCCCTCGACGCCGCGCAGCAGCTCGTCGAGCTCCTTCAGGACGAGCTCCAGCTGGCCCTCGTCCCTCGGGTAGACGGTGATCAGCTTGCCGCTGGACGCCCGGGAGGCGGCCTTGGAGTTGACCATGACGAGGACGGGGGTGCCGCGCAGGAACTTGAACGCGATCCGGCGCTGCAGGCAGTAGTCCCACACGGCGGCGATGGCCTGCTCGGCGTCCTCCACGCGGGCGGACACGTGGATCTTCCAGCCTTGGGCGGGCAGGGGCGGCTCGTTGTCGGGGGCGTAATAGCACCACGTGTCGGTCAGGGCGGTGGACCAACCGTCGGGCAGGGGTTCACGCAGGATGGGAAAGTCGGCGTCTTCGGCCGTGCCGTGTTCGAGCGAGTCGTAGAAACGCGGATCCACCAGGCAGTACAGCTCGTACTTGTCCATCTGGCGCCGACCTCCAAGGCGTTGTCCCTTAGAGATTGCCGCCGGGGAGGCAATTCGGTCTAGTTACACGTAACAACACCAAAATATGGTTATTGAAATTGCATTTGTGTGTTTTTCACAATTGGCTATTTCTTTCGTGGAACGTACGCGCTGAAGGTGAACTGCCCGGTCCGGGAGGAGGTGGCCTCGAGCCAGCCGCCGAGGCCGGAGACGCGTTCGGCCAGGTTGAGCAGGCCCTGTCCCGCGTCTCCCGGCCGGCGCGGCGGGCGCACGCCGTCGTTCCTGATCGTCAGGCGGACGAGCTGGTCACGTTCGAGGAGCTGGATCGAGCACTGCCGGGCCTCGGCATGTCTGAGGACGTTCGTCACGCCTTCACGCAGGGCGTGTGTGAGCGCCTCCTCCACATCGCCCGGGAGGTCGGGGCAGGACATCTTGATCTGGCAGCGGACCCGTACCGACTCCAGGAGCGAGCGCGCCGAGCCGAGCTCCGCCGCCAGGGAGGAGCTGCGCAGGCCGTGGGCGACGGCCCGGACGTCGGCGGACAGGCTGCGCAGCAGATCCAGCGTCTCGGACGACTCGTCCCGCGCCCGCCGGTCGCCCTCGGCCACGAGCCGCTCCAGGAGCTGCGCCTTCAGCACCAGGACGGTGAGGCGGTGGCCGACCAGGTCGTGCAGGTCACGGGTGAAGCGGCGGCGCTCCAGGGCGACGGCCTTGCGCATGACCTCGGTACGCGCCCTCGTCAGCCGCGTGACCTGCCTGCCCAGCGTCACCAGCGCGTACTCGACCAGGCCGAGCACCGGGCCGGCGAGCGCCCAGGCGGGATCGATCATCGCCCGCTCCGGCGCGGCCAGGATCACCGGACCGCAGGCAAGGGCCAGCGCCACCAGCACGATCGAGCGGATCCGGGCCGCCATCACCAGCAGCGCGCCCGACAGCAGGGCGCACACCGGGGTCCACGCCGCGCCGAACACCGTCAGCGGCAGGTACGTCAGCCACGCCTGCACGGCCACGATCCACCACGAGCCCGCCCGCCGTACCGGGGTCTCCATGATGAACCTGACGTGCAGCGTCAGCAGGACGAACAGCGTCACCCCGCCCGCGATCCCCATCCCCGACCGCACCAGCCCGAGCTGGACCGGCACCGTCACGCCGACCATCCCCGCCGCCAGCCCGAGGCCGCCCAGCCAGCCGGGGTTCTTCAGTTTGGAACGTGCCCACGACAGGAGCGCACGGTGTGTCGCTTCCACCTCACCCCCGGTATGCGGTTGGGCGCCGGATGCGGCCGTGTCGCGAGAGCCCGCCCGCCGTTGTCTCGCTTCTCCCTAATCGACCCGATCGGGCCCGCCCTGTAAAGGTCATTTCCGCTTTTGGCCACCCATGACTTCCCGTCGGACCGCCGGTTAACCAGACCAATCCGGCTCCTGCCCCTCGTCACCGTCCAGCCTGCCCGCAGACCACCGCAATGCCGCCCCTATGGTGGGCCTATGGATTACACCCGACTTGGCAACACCGGCTTGAAAGTTTCGAGGATCTGCCTGGGCATGATGAGCTACGGCGACCCCGCCAGGCAGGAGTGGGCTCTGGCGCGCGACGAGGCCGAGCCGATCATCCGCAGGGCAGCCGACGCGGGCGTGACCTTTTTCGACACGGCGGACGTCTACAGCCAGGGTGCGAGCGAGACCGTGACCGGCGAGGCGCTGCGCGCGATCTTCCGCCGTCGCGAGGACTACGTGCTGGCCACCAAGGTCTACTTCCCCATGGGCAAGGGCGCCAACGACCAGGGCCTGTCGCGCAAGCACATCCACGCGGCCATTGACGCCTCGCTCGATCGGCTCGGCACCGACTACGTGGACCTGTACCAGATCCACCGGTGGGACGACGAGACGCCCATCGAGGAGACCATGGAGGCGCTGCACGACGTGGTCAAGGCGGGCAAGGCCCGCTACATCGGCGCGTCGAGCATGTGGGCCTGGCAGTTCTCCAAGGCGCAGCACGTGGCGGAGAAGAACGGCTGGACGAAGTTCGTCTCGATGCAGAACCACTACAACCTCCTCTACCGGGAGGAGGAGCGGGAGATGCTGCCGCTCTGCGCCGACCAGGGCGTGGGCGTGATTCCGTGGAGCCCGCTGGCGCGCGGCGTGCTGGCCAGGGCCGGCTCGTCCGCGACGACCGCCCGGACCGGGTCGGACGGGCGCATCGACTTCCTGTACGACCCGGAGAACGACAAGACGATCCTCGACCGGGTGGCGCACGTGGCCGGCGAGCGCGGCCTGCCGGCCGCCCAGGTGGCGCTGGCCTGGCTGCTCCACCAGCCGGCCGTGACCGCGCCCATCGTGGGGGCCACGAAGGACCGGCACGTGGACGACGCGGTGGCGGCCGCGTCGGTGTCGCTCTCGGAGGCGGAGCTGGCCCACCTCGGTGAGCCGTACCGCCCCCGTGAGGTGCGCTTCTGACGGTCCTGGATTGTCGGGGCCGACCTTTAGGGTTGTGCCATGCGGGCAAATGAGGAGGCGGCGTCGGCGCTGCAGGAGTACGCGGAGCTGTTCGCGCTCTGCGGCGGCGACGCCTTCCGGGTGCGGAGCTACCAGAAGGCGGCCAAGGCCATCGCGGGGTTCCCCGAGGACATCTCGGTGGTCGACGTGCGCAGCGTCCCCGGGGTGGGCGAGGCGATCGCCAAGAAGATGGAGGAGTTCCTGCAGCGCGGGAGCTTCCGGCAGCTCGACGACCTGCGCGGCCGGGTGCCCGACGGCGTGCGCGCGCTGACGCGGGTGCCGACGCTGGGGCCCAAGACGGCGATCATGCTGTTCGAGGACTACGGCATCGACTCCACGGTGGCCCTGCGCGAGGCGATCACCTCCGGCCGCCTCGACGGCGTCAAGGGCCTCGGCCCCAAGACGCTGGCAAACCTGCTCAAGGGCATCGAGCAGCTCGAGCAGTCCGGCCGCCGCGTCCACGTCGGGGTCGCCATGTCGCTGGCCGAGCAGGTGATGGCCTCGCTGGAGGCCGAGCGCATCGCGTACGCGGGCTCGCTGCGGCGGATGAAGGACACCATCGGCGACATCGACATCCTGGCGGTCGCGCCCGAGTCCATCATGACCGCCTTCCGCGCCCAGCCCTACGTCGCCGAGATCATCGCGGCGGGCGACAAGAAGACCTCGATCCGCACGACGTCGGGCATCCAGGTCGACCTGCGGGTGGTGCCCGCCGAGTCGTGGGGCGCGGCGATGCAGTACTTCACGGGCTCCAAGGAGCACAACGTCGCCATCCGGGAGATGGCGGTGAAGAAGGGCTGGAAGCTGTCGGAGTACGGGCTGTTCGAGGGTGAGCGGGTGATCGCCGCCGCCTCGGAGGAGGACATCTACGCCGCGCTCGGCATGCAGTACGTGCCGCCGCCGATGCGCGAGGACGGCGGCGAGGTCAAGGCGGCCCTGCGCGGCGAGCTGCCGGAGCTGGTGGAGCTGGGCGACCTGAAGGGCGACCTGCACACCCACACCAACCTGACCGACGGCATCGCCTCGCTGGAGGACATGGTGGCGGCCGGGCACGCCCGCGGCTACGCCTACTACGCGGTCACCGACCACGCCCCCGACCTGGCGATGCAGCGGATGACGCTGGACAAGGCGCTGGAGCAGCGGGGGCAGGTGGCCGAGCTCCAACGGAAATATCCCGACATGCGGATCCTGCACGGCACGGAGCTCAACATCGCTCCCGACGGGTCGGTCGACTGGCCCGGGGAGGTGCTGGCCGGGTTCGACGTGTGCGTGGCGTCGGTGCACTCGCATTTCGGGATGTCGCGCGACGAGATGACCCGGCGTTTCATCGCCGCCTGCGAAAACCCGTACGTGGACATCATCGGGCACCCGACGACCCGCAAGATCGGCAAGCGTCCGCCCGTGGACGCCGACTGGGACGCGATCTTCCGGGTGGCCGCCCGCACCGGGACCGCCATGGAGATCGACTCCTTCCCCGACCGGTCCGATCTGCCGTCGGACCTGGTGCGGCTGGCCAAGCACCACGGGGTGAAGTTCTCGATCGACAGCGACTCGCACGCGATCCCGCACCTGGCCAACCAGCGGTTCGGGGTGGGGCTCGCGCAGCGGGCGTGGCTGACCACGGACGACGTCATCAACACCTGGCCCCTGGACCGGCTCCTGACATTCCTCGGCCGCTGACCGCCACGCCGCCCTCGGCCGAGCGGGGGGCGGCGTTACGGCGCGGGCGGCTTTCGGGCGGGGGCGGCCTCGCGGCGCGGACGGCTGGCGCGCCGAACGCGAGCCCTAAAGATTCCACGGCCGTGTCGATCCGCGGGCCGCTCGTTCGACGTGTGGGTGCGAGGGCCGAGACGCGGCCCCGCCGGACGAGGAGAACGCGATGCCGAAGTACCTGCTGATCATGCGGGGCACCGACGAGTCGAACGCGGCCATGATGGCGAACATCGACGAGATGATGGCCACGACCCGCCAGTTCATCGAGGAGATGGTCAAGGCCGGCGTTCTCCTCGCGGCGGAAGGGCTGGACGATCCGGGCCAGGGCGTCGTGGTCGACTTCAGCGGTGAGACCCCGGTGGTCACGGACGGGCCGTACGGCGAGACCAAGGAGCTGTTCGGGGGCTTCTTCCTGCTCGATGTCGCCTCGAAGCAGGAGGCGGTCGAGTGGGCCAAGCGGGTCCCGGCGGCCCCCGGGTCCAAGATCGAGGTCCGGCGGGTGCCCGGGAGCGACGAGGTCCCGCAGGTCGACGCGTGATCATCAAGGACTGGGCCGGGCGCGAGCGCAACGGGCAGATCTGATGAGTACGGCCGATGTCGAGGCCGTCTGGCGGATCGAGTCAGCGCGGATCGTCGCCGCGCTGACCCGGTTCACCGGCGATTTCGGGCTGGCCGAGGACGCTGCCCAGGAGGCGGTGGCCGAGGCGCTGGTGTCGTGGCCGCTCGACTCTCCGGCGAATCCGGCCGGCTGGCTGATGGCCACGGCCCGGCGGCGGGCGATCGACGCGATCCGCCGCCGGACCGCCCTCCAGGACCGATACGCCCTGCTGTCGGCCGACTTGGCGGTCGGCTCGGCGGTTGACGAAGAAATCGATCCCGACAAGATCGATGACGACGTGCTGGCGCTGATGTTCGTCAGCTGCCACCCGGTGCTCTCCCCCGAGGCCCGGGTGGCGCTGACCCTGCGCGTGGTCGCCGGCCTGTCCAGCGAGGAGATCGCCCGCGCGTTCCTCGTACCCGTGCCGACCGTGCAGGCCCGCATCACCCGGGGCAAGAAGACGATCGCGGCGGCCGGGGTGCCGTTCGAGCTGCCGCCGGCCGCCGAGCGCCGGGAGCGGCTGGGCGGCGTGCTCAGCGTCCTCTACGTGATCTTCACCGAGGGGTCGACGGCCACGTCGGGCGACCGGCTGCTGCGCCCCGACGTCGCGTACGAGGCCATCCGGCTGGCCCGCACGCTGGTCGCGCTGCAGCCGGACGAGCCGGAGGTGCACGGCCTGCTGGCGTTGTGCGAGCTGACGGCCGCGCGTTTCCCGGCCCGGACCGCCCCGGACGGTTCCCCGATCCTGCTCGACGAGCAGGACCGGCGGCTGTGGGACTTCTCGGCGATCCGCCGTGGACTGGCCGCGCTGGCCAAGGCATCGACTCACGGCCTCGGCCCCTACGGCCTGCAGGCCGCGATCGCCGCCACCCACGCGTCGGCGCCCTCGGTCGAGGCGACCGACTGGGACCGGATCGTGGTGCTCTACGAGGCACTCGGCCGGGTCGCACCCTCGCCGGTGGTCGAACTCAACCGGGCCGTCGCCGTCGCCATGGCCTCGGGCCCGGCGCAAGCCCTGGCCATCGTGGACGAACTGGTCGCCTCGGACCGGCTCCCCGGTTCGCATCTGATCCCGACCGTACGCGGTGAGCTGCTGGCCCGACTCGGCCGGCGACCGGAAGCGCGCGCCGAGCTGGAGCTGGCGGCCCGGCTGTGCGCCAACCAGCGCGAACGCTCCGTGCTGCTGCGCAAGGCGGCCACGCTGGGCTGACTTCTCCGGCTCGTACTGTACTGATGCCGCGCCTTGTTGTTGCTGTGGTGAGCGGATTCACGGGGCCGGTTCACCAGCACGCCGGGTGATCGCCAGAATCGCCATGTCGTCATCGCGCGGACCGCCGATCCAGCGCTCGACATCTCGTACCAGCACCTCGACCACCTCCTCCGGCTGCCGGAACGGGCCCCGGCCGGCGAGCCGGCTCACCGGGTCGTAGAACGTCCCGGAACGGCCTCGGGCCTCCGTCACCCCATCGGTGACGAGCAGGAGCGTGCTCCCGGTGGGGAAGGGCCAGTGGTCGGGTCGTGCCCGCGGTACGCCCAGGCGGCTCATGCCCAGGGGAAGGCTCGGCTCCGCGGGATCCAGGCAGGACACCGTGTCACCCTGAAGGAGGAACGGCGAGGGGTGGCCGCAGTTCAGCAGCCGTACCCGGTCCGCGTCCGAGGTGATCTCGCCGAGCACCGCGGTGACGAACCCCTCCATCCGGACGTTCTCCTCGCGCGAGGAGGCTTCCTTGATCAGTGCGCGCTCCATGCGCTCGGCCAGCATCCCGAGGTCGGCTTCCTGGTCTGCCGCCTCTCGGAACGTGCCGAGCAGGACGGCCACCGTGCCGACCGCGTCCAGGCCCTTGCCTCGCACATCCGCGATCAGCAATCGGGTGCCGTACGGCGTGTCTTGGACGGCGTAGGCGTCTCCGCCGATCAAGGCCTCGATCTGCGCGGCCTTGTAGACCGCGGCGATGGCCAGCGGACCTACCCGCGCCGGTGGTGCGGGCAGCACGGCGCGCTGGACGGCCTCGGCGACGGAACGCACCACTTGCAGCCGGCGGCTGTGGCCGGCGACCACGCGGTTCACCCCGAGGCCTATGAGCGCGGTGAACACCGCGCTGATCAAGGAGAGTGTGCCGACGGCATGACCGAAGTAGCCATCCTTGATCAACAACACCAGCTGGACCAGGACGACGGCCGCCGCGACCACGATCGTGTGCCGTCGCGACAGCAGCGCCCCTGCCACCACGACCGCGGCGCCCAGCAGGTAGTCGCCCCAGTAGTAGCGCGGGGACAGCAGGTTGAAGACGGAGCCGATGACGATCATGGCGGCCGGTATGAAGGAGACGTACCGGGGCAACCTCGTGGAGAGTGGGTTCATCCGCGCCCCGATCCCGCAGCCGATCGACCTGTGGGGGAAGGCCGCATGACGTCCTCTGGTGGTCCCTGCACGCCATTCCCTCAGGTGCCAGATCTGATCCTTTTCTAGTGAATGTCGAATCGCCTGTCGAGGCGACACTCCCAGGGCACCCTGGGAGCCGGCCTGGAGATCGCGGTCGTCGCCTATTCGAACAGGGACGTGTCTCCCGTGCCCCGGCGGAGAATCTCGGGTTCCCCCTGCGAGAAGTCGACGACGGTCGTCGGAGTGGCGCCGCATTCGCCAGAGTCGATGACCGCGTCCACCACGTGGTCGAGCCGCTCCTTGATCTCCCAGCCCTGCGTCGAAGGTTCGGTCTCGTCGGGCAGCAGCAGGGTGCTGGACACCAGCGGCTCGCCGAGCTCGGCCAGCAGCGCCTGGGTGACGACGTGATCTGGGATGCGGACGCCGACCGTCTTCTTCCGGGGATGCAGCAGTCTCCGCGGCACCTCCTTGGTCGCGGGAAGGATGAACGTGTAACCGCCGGGAGTCGCCGCCTTGACCTGGCGGAACAGGGCATTGCTCAGGTGAACGAACTGGCCGAATTGGGCGAAGTCGCGGCATATCAGGGTGAAGTGGTGGTCGCTGCCAAGGCCGCGGATCTCCCTGATCCGGTCGAGGCCCTCCTTGTTGCCCGGTCGGCATCCGAGGGCATAACACGAGTCGGTGGGGTAGGCGATGAGCCCGTCCGCCCGCAGGATCTCGACGATCTGGCTGATCAGGCGAGGCTGGGGGTTGTCCGGATGAAGATCGAAGTATCTGGCCACGCCTCGGATCCTAGGGTCCGGCAAACCGTGGCATGACAGGCGACCCCAGAGTGGTACGGTCTCGCCGCCCGGCAGCGTCTCCTGATTCAGGTGGCTGACGTCGGCGAGGAGGGCCAGTCCCCGGGTTCCATGGGCCGTGCCGGGGGTCGGGATGAGGGGTTCGAGGCTCATCTCGTGGGGGCTCCCAGCCCAGCGGCCACGCACCCACGCCCTGCGCGACGGCCCGTAACCTGGTCCGCGATGTCCTCGTCTCCGAGTTCCGCGAGCGCGCCACCGCGGCACTCGCACGCCTGGACGAGCCCGCCGTCCACCCCGCCTGGGCGTCCGGCAGAGCTGAACCTGACGGTGAGCCGGGTGCTGACCGGCGCGCGCCTGCCCCCTACCTCGTCCTGTTCATTGGCAACGTGCTGAGCGTCGCCATCCTCACCTGGGTCCTGATGCCGCTCGTCAACAGGGCCTTCGCGGCATGGCGGCGCCCCGGTGTGCCCCGCTCGTTCCTCGCCGGCGCCGCCGGAGCGCTCGTGATCGTGCTGTGCTACGCGCTGTCCGTCGCCGTCTTCGCCGCGATCACCCGTTAGCGGCCGTGGCAGGCGCGTCCACCTGGAGGATGTCCGACATGGCGCTGGGCCGAGACCTCAAGAGGTTATTCGTCAGGCGAGGCCGGCTACAGCATGGTGATATTCCGTGTTCCCCGGCGGCGTGGCGACTCCAGCGCCAACGACTGTCCGTGGGTTCCTCAGCCTCGAGGTCGAGCGGGAAGGCCAGCCCACGACACACCACCATGTACCGGCCATGACCCCTCACCCTCCCCCGGCGGAAACGGTCAGGAAACACCCCCCGCCCTACAAAGGATCCCGCACATCACGAAGGGATCATCACCATGAGTCACGCCATTACGGCACGCCTCGCCGGTCTGGCCTGCGCGATGCTGACGCTGGCCGCCGCCGCCACGCCCGCGACCGCCGCCACCCCCGAGGTAGCCAATGTGCAGCAGGCCCTGGACGCACTCGCCCGGACCAGCGGGGTGGTGGGGACGATCGGGGAGGTGTACGTGGACGGGAAGCGCGTCGGCCAGGGCTCGGCGGGTTCGCGGCTGCTCAACGGCAAGGGCGGGCGCATCCCCGCCGGCTCCCGCTACCGGATCGGGTCGCAGACCAAGCTGCTGACGGGGACGGTGGCGCTCCAGCTGGTCAAGGAGGGCAAGCTGGGGCTGGAGGACAAGCTGAGCGATCTCCTGCCGGAGGTGGCGAGCCAGGACATCGTGGAGCGGGCCAACGAGATCACGGTGCGGCAGCTCATCCGGCACACATCCGGCATCCCGAACTGGTTCGCTCCCGATCTGGTCGACATATACGACTTCACCACCTATTACCCGCCGATCGACCTGGTGAAGAAGTCACGTAGCCAGCCGCGTACCGGGGAGCCGGGCGAGAAGTTCTCCTACTCCAACTCCAACTACACGCTGCTCGGCATGATCATCGAGAAGGTGACCGGCCGCTCGCTGGCCTCCGAGTTCGCCCGCCGGCTCTTCGTCCCGCTCGGGATGAGCCGTACGTACCTGGCGGTCAAGCCGCCGCAGGGCATCGAGGGCCCGCACGGGCACGGCTACAGCACCGACGACCAAGGCCAGGTGCACGACATGGACCGGCTCAACGCGAGCTACGGGAACGGCTCCGGAGGCGTGATCTCCACCTCGCGCGACATCAGCGCCTTCTACCGCGCCTTCGGCCAGGGCAAACTCCTCCCGCCGGCCCTGCAGAAGCTGCTCACCGACCCGCCGGAGAACGCCCCCTCCCAGCCGCCCCTGTGCGGAGGCGAGCCGGAGCTGCGGGTCATCGCGGGCGGCACCGCCAGCTTCACCTCCGTCACCTTCAGCTCCCCTGACGGCCGCATCCAGTTCGCGACGTCCACCACGACCAGCACCCAGGACCCGGCCGCCATCGGCCGAGCCATCAACCAGACGGCGAAGGCCGTCCTCTGCCCCGGCAAGTAGGACAGACCGCCTGCTTGCCACCCAGGTGAGCACACGCGCCCCCGCGAAGCCGAAGCCCACCGAGTCGGCGCCGACCCAGGCGACACCGCACCCCATCCACCCGAGCCGAATCCGGCCGAGCCCGATCCAGCCGACGAGGAGGCGCGACTCACCGCCCGAAGAGCACAGCCGGCCGACACCCGCCCCCGCCTCTCGCACCTCGCCACCTCCGACCCCAGCGGGACGGCCGGACGCGGGTACGGCCGGACGCGGGGGCGATGAACGCGATCCTGTGGATGCGGGACAGCCGGATGCGAGCTGACCAGCAGCGCGGCGGTGGGTGCGGGGCGGCGGGACGCGAGCCGGGCGGATGCGGAGTGGCCGGATCCGAGCGGGCGGGCGCGGGCGGACGCGTGCGAAACGGACGCGTCCGAACGGGCGGGTGTGTGGGCTGGTGGGAGCGGCGCCGGGGCTCGTTGTGGGAGGGGCGGCTGAGGGTAAGGGGCGGGGTGGAGGAGTGGAACGTTCCCGTACCGGTCGGACAGAATTCGGCAACGAGGGGCGCCACAGGACAGCGTGAAGGGATTAAATGGTTTACAGGTAGGAAATAGCTCTTACGGAGGCGGTGTCCATGAAGCAAGCACTGGCGACGATCGTGAAGCCGCTGCCCGACCACCTGTTCAGGGTGCACGGTGCGAGCGCGGAGATGCGGTGGGAGGCCATGTCGGGGCAGGGCTACCACACTCCGAACAGCCGCTTCTTCGTGCGCAACCACACCGCCACGCCGATCATCGACGTCACCACCTGGCGCCTCCTGGTGCACGGGGCGGGCGTTCGATGTCCGCGTGAGTTCGGCTACGACGAGCTGCGGGCCATGCCGTCCCGCACGCTCGACGTGGCCATCGAGTGCGCCGGGAACGGGCGGCGCTTCTACGGCACGCAGCAGCACGAGGCCGCGCCCGGCACGCAGTGGGGGCTCGGGGCGATCGGCGTCGCGCGGTGGCGCGGGGTGCCGCTGAAGTACCTGCTCAAGCAGGCCGGGGTGCTGCCGAGCGCGGTGGACGTGCTGCCCACGGGGCTGGACGCGCCGTTCGAGGGGTACGGGCACGTACGCCGGCCGCTGCCGATCGACAAGGCCATGGACGACGTCCTCGTCGCCTATGAAATGAACGGCGAGCGCCTGCCGCCGGACCACGGATTTCCGGTGCGGCTGGTGGTGCCGGGATGGGTGGGAATAGCATCGATCAAATGGCTGGGTGAAATAGAAGTTTCAACGAGAGAGCTCTTCACGCCATGGAACACGGTCTTTTACCCGGACGTCACGACGCAGCCGGTGAAGAGCGCGTTCGAACTCGCCTGGAATGCGCGCTTGCCCCGCTCCGGCCCGCACATCGTGCGCGGACGGTCATGGTCGGGGCAGGGCAGGATCGTCCGGGTGGAGGTCAGCTTCGACGCCGGGCTGAGCTGGCGGCCGGCCGAGCACCACGGACAGCACCTGGTCAGCGCCTGGCTGCCATGGCACATTTCATGGGCTCCCCGGCGCACGGGGGCGTACGTGCTCATGGCACGCGCCACCGACGAGACCGGGGCCACCCAACCCCTGGTCACGCCGCGTCATCCGTTCGGGTACCACTTCGACGCGGTCGTACGGCACCCCGTCGACGTGGTCAATGGATAGGTAATTGTCACCGACCGAGGCTGAGCTGGACATTCGCTAAAAGCTGGCGCGGCGCACCTGAATTCATCTGAAAGACTCGCGCGGAAACCTTCCAGAAATCCCATCGTGCGACGCTGCACAGATCACGGGAAAAAGGAGAGCAGATGCGCCAGCTGACCGCACTCGACGCCCAGTTCCTCAATGTCGAGACCGCGACCACCGCCGCTCACGTGGCCGGGCTGGCGATCCTCGACCCGGCCGACGGCGCGGTCAACAGGGACGCGCTGGCCGAGCTCCTCCTCGAACGCCTGCACCTGTCACCCGCGCTCAGCCTCCGGCTCGCCGCGGTGCCGCTCGGGCTGGACCATCCGTACTGGGCGGAGGACCCCGCGTTCGACCTCGGCAACCACCTGTTCGAGCTGACGCTGCCCGCTCCGGGGGACGACTGGCAGCTCGCGGACGCGGTGGCGGAGATCCACGCGCGGCGGCTGGACCGGGCGCACCCGCTCTGGGAGATGCACCTGATCAACGGGCTGGTGGACGGCCGGGTGGCCGTCTACACCAAGGTCCACCACGCCGCCATCGACGGCGTCTCGGGCGCGGAGACGCTCGCCACCCTGCTCGATCTCACCCCGGACGGCCACCTCGAGAGGCGCGACATCCCGACCGCGAGCGCCGACCGCCCCCGCCGCTCCGGCCCCCGTCCGACGCCCATCGCCGTTCACGTCGCGAACGACACCCGCCCGACACCCGCCACCGTCCACGCCACAAACGACACCCGCGCCCCGGAAGGCGTTCCCGGGCTGGCCGCGATGCTGGCCGGGGCGGCCATGCGGACGGCGACCCACCCCGTGCGGGCCGTCCAGTCGGTCGTCAGGGCGGCCGAGGACCTCGACGCCATCCCGCTGGCGGCGGGCATCCCGGGCGCGAAGCTGATCGCCAAGGCCGCGCGGCTGGTCGCCGGCGACCGGCACGACCGCCCCGAGCTGCCCAGCCTCGCCGTCCCCCGCACCCTGTTCAACGGCCCGATCAGCGCCCGCCGCCACCTCTCGTTCGGCTCGCTGTCGCTCAAGGACGTCAAGAACGTCGCCAAGGCCCACGGCATGAGCGTCAACGACATCGTCATGAGCCTGTGCACCTCGGCCCTGCGGTCATGGCTGCGCGAGCGCGACGCGCTGCCGGAGGCGCCGCTGATCGTCGCCGTGCCCGTGGCGATCCGTACGGCCGGGGCCAAGGACCTGGTCGGCAACCAGATCTCGGCCATGGTCGCCCCCATGCCCACGAACGTCCCCGACCCCAAGGAGCGGCTGCAGGCCGTCGGCTCCGTCATGGGCCGGGCCAAGCGGCGTTTCGCGCTGGCCCCGGCGACCTGGCTGAGCGAGCTGTGCTCGGTGCTGCCCGCCCCGCTCACCAGCCTGGCCACCCCGGCGATCTTCCGGCTGGCGGGCATGGCGTTCCCGCCCATCAACCTCATCATCAGCAACGTCCCGGGCCCGCAGTTCCCGCTGTATCTGTGCGGCGGGCGGGTGCTGTCGTACTACCCGCTGTCCGTGCTGACCGACGTGAGCGGCGGCCTCAACATCACCTGCTTCTCCTACGACGGCATGCTCGACTTCGGCATCGTGGCCTGCCCCGAGCGGATGGACGACGTGTGGGGCCTGCTCGGCCACCTGCGCACGGCACTGGACGAGTTGCTAGACGAGCGAGTGGGCGATGAGTTCCGCGACGGCGTCGGGATCGATCTGGTGGCCCGTTAGCTGGCAGAGATTTTCCTGGTAGAGCAGGACGGCGGCGAACGTGGCCGCCGCCACCTCCAGCCGGGCCAGGTCCCCGCGCGCCCCGGGCAGCGCCAGCTCCAGCGCGAACCTGGAGCGCCTGATCAGCTCGCCGTTCAGCCGCCCGAGCCGTTCCTTGACCGAGCCGTGCGTGTCGGCCTCCCTGAACAGGATGCGCCGCATCGCCGGCGAGGCCCGCAGCGGCAGGCCGCGGGCGAGCTTGGACAGGGTCCGCGCCGGATCGCCCGGCACGGCGTCGACCTCTCGCCCCTCCTCGACCAGCGTGCGCTCGTCGACCAGGGCCACCAGGACGTCGATCTTGCGCGGGAAGTAGTGGAAGATCAGCCCTTTGGGCACTTTCGCGAGCCGCGCGATGACCGCGGTCGGGGTGGCCTCATAGCCGCCGCCCGCGAACAGTTCCTCGGCCGCGTCCAGGATGCGCGTGCGCGCGTCACCGATCACCACAGCTCGCACCATAGCGTCACCCGCGACCGCCCCGCCATCCCGCGGAAGCGAGACACCCGTGTCCACCCGGCGCCGATCGAGGGGGTGCCATCGGGCCTGCTCAAGGGAGGTGCGGATAATGGCGGAATGAGATCGATAGGCACCACGGAGCTGTCCGTTTTCCCGATATCGCTCGGTACGAATGTCTTCGGCTGGACCGCCGACAAGGAGTCCTCTTTCGCCGTCCTGGACGCGTACGTCGAGGGCGGCGGCAACTTCATCGACACCGCCGACGTCTACCCGTACTGGGTGACCGGCGAGTCCACGTCAGAAATGATCATCGGCGAGTGGATGCACGTGCGCCGCAACCGCGACTCGCTCGTGCTCGCCACCAAGGTCGGCATGCTGGAGGGCCTGACCGGGCTGTCCCCCGCGACGATCCGGACGGCGGTCGAGGACTCGTTGCGCCGGCTGCGTACCGACTACATCGACCTCTACTGGGCACATGTGGACGACCACGACACGCCGCTGGTGGAGTCGCTGGCGACGTTCGACGCGCTGGTCCACGAGGGCAAGATCCGGTACGTCGGCGCGTCCAACTACGGCGCGGACCGGCTGGCCGAGGCCCTCAAGACCTCCGGCGACGAGGGGCTGACCCGGTATGTGGCGCTGCAGCAGCAGTACAACCTGGTCGAGCGCGGCTACGAGAGCGAGCTGCGGGACGTGGTGGCCCGGGAGGGGCTGTCCAGCACGCCGTACTTCGGGCTGGCGCGCGGCTTCCTGACCGGCAAGTACGCGCCCGGGGTGACCATCGACAGCCCGCGGGCCGGGATGGCGGCCGAGTACCTGCAGAAGGAGCACGGGCGCCGGGCGCTGGAGGCGCTGCTCAAGGTGGCGGCCGAGCAGGAGGTGGCCCCGGCCACGGTGGCGCTGGCCTGGCTCGCCGCCCAGCCGACGATCACGGCCCCGATCGCCAGCGCCCGGGACGTGACGCAGCTCCAGCCGTTGCTGGCGGCCGCCGAGCTGACCCTGACGGAGGAGGAGCTCGCCCTCCTGAACGAGGCCTCCCAAGCCTGACGCATCCGACGGGCCGTGCCTGCGGTCAGCGGGCGCGGTCCGCCAGGGAGACGCACAGGGCGCGCAGGTCGGCGGCGTCCGGCAGGTGCTCGTCCATCACCGCCACCGCCGCCGCGACGTACCGCTCCGCCTGGGCCTGCGCGGCGGCCCGGCCGCCGGCCTCCTCGACGAGGCGGGCGGCGTGGTGCACGGAGTCCTCGTCCGAGACCCCCTCCGCGAGCAGGTCGGAGAGCTCGCGGGCGGCGGGGTGGTCGGCGGCGAGGGCCGCGAGGACGGGGAACGTCTTCTTGTCGCGCCGCAGGTCGGAGTAGACGGGCTTGCCCGTGACGCGTGGCTCGCCCCAGATGCCCAGCATGTCGTCGACGATCTGGAACGCCACCCCCAGATCGCGCCCGGTCTGCCACATGAGGTCGCCCAGCTCGGGAGCGCCGCCCAGGGTCACCCCCGCCGCCGCGGCGGCCGCCAGCAGGCCGCCCGTCTTGCCCGCGACCATCTCCGTGTATTCGGCGATCGTGACCGCCTTGGGCCCGCGCCACGGCCGGTTCTCGAAGGCCATGTCCGCGGTCTGCCCGTTGACGAGCTCGATCAGCGCCTTCGACAGGTACGTCATCGCCTCGGGCCGCCCGGCGAGCTGGCCGACGGCCAGGGCCAGGAGGGCGTCGCCGGTCAGGAGCGCCGGCCCGACCCCGTACGCCTTCCAGAGCGCCTCCCGGTGCCGCCGCCGCTCGTCGTGGTCGATGATGTCGTCGTGTGCCAGCGAGAAGGCGTGCACCAGCTCCACCGCCACCGCCGCCGGGAGGGCCGACTCGGCGGTGCCGCCCACGGCCTCGGCGCTGAGCATCGCGATGGCGGGCCGCACACCCTTGCCACCGTCGCCTTGGTGCGGCCTCCCGTCGGCATCCGACCAGCCCAGCGCGAACGCGGCCATCCGGGCGCCCCCCGGATGCAGGACCGAGACAGCCTCGCGGAGAGCCGGTTCGAGCAGACCCCGGCAGCGGGCCACAGCACCGCCGCCCAAGGGATGGCTGAGATTCAAACGGTGCTCCTACCCCGGTACGATCTTGAATCTACATGCACAAGCATGTGATACTCCACCCATCGATTGACATTTGTCAGGAAATGTCCACGGCGTGAGACGGACACGGTACGCGATGGAGGAAGCACTCGTGGCGATGGAGGCCGCCCCGCGCGACAGGCAAACCGCCACCCCCTCCCAAATAACAACAAATCGGACAATTTATTATAAATCACTTTTTTCGCGATAAATGTCCGCCTTGCAGAGATCGCATCCTAGATCCGGGAGCGCAGCCATGCCGCACGCCAAGGAACGTCCGTGACCAAGCCCGAAGTTGTTCCCTTTTACCGGGCCATCCCCCGACTGGTGAGGAACCCCGCCATCGAACTGGCCCGGATGGGCACCGACGCCGCCGGGCGGGTCGTCCGGCTCGACCTCGGCCCCTTCCGCCCTTACCTGATCTCGCATCCGGACCACGTCCAGCAGGTGTTCAAGACGGACTGGACCAACTTCGTGCGCGCGGGCATGTTCTGGCAGCCGCTCCAGCGCCTGATCGGTCAGAGCATCATGGGCGAGGGTGAGGCCTGGGCGTCCGCCCGGAAGATCCTCCAGCCGCTCTTCACCGCGCGTTACACGGCCGCACTGGCCGAGGACATGGCCGACATCATCGCCGAGCGCATCGTCGAGCTCGACGACTACGCGCTGACGGGCCGCCCGATCGACGTCGAGCACCAGATGACCTCGATCGTCAACCAGGCCGTCATCAACCTGCTGTTCGGCGGCCGGATCACCCGTGACACCGCCGAACGGCTGGCGCCCGAGTTCGCCACGTGCGCCAGCTCGATCGGCTTCCGCATGCTCTTCCCCTCCGCGCCGTACTCGATCAGGGTCCCGGGCGACCGCGCCTTCCTGCGATCCACGAGGAAGATCCACGAGATCATCAACCCCCTCATCGAGCGGGCGCAGCGCGAGGACACCGAGGGCAAGGAGAGCAAGGAGGTCGTCTCGGCGCTGCTCGCGGCCAGGCTCGAGAAGGAGGGCAAGGCCGACCTGCAGCAGATCCGCGACGACCTGGTGAACGTCTACGGCGCCGCTTCGGAGAACACGGCGATGTCGCTGATGTGGCTGTGGGCCGTGCTGGACGACCACCCGGACGTGAACGCCCGGCTGCAGGAGGAGATCGACCGGGTGATAGGCGGCGGCCCGGTGCGGCCGTCGCACGTCGCCGAGATGCCGTATCTCCGCATGGTCCTGCAGGAGCTCGTGCGGGTCTACCCGAGCGCCTGGGTCGTCCCGCGCCAGACCGTGGCGGACACGGAGATCGGCGGCGTCCGGATCAAGGCCGGCTCGCAAGTGCTGGTCAGCCCGTACGCCACCCACCGGCTGGAGGAGTTCTGGCCCCGGCCGACGGAGTTCGACCCCGAGCGCTGGGACAACGAGAAGTCCGAACGCCGGCACCGCTACTCGTTCATCCCCTTCGGCGCGGGCCCGCACGTCTGCCTCGGCCAGCACCTGTTCTATATCGAGGCATCTCTGTTGATCGCCAACCTGTTCACCAGGTACCGGCCGGCGCTGCCCTACCCGCAGAAGCTGACGCCCCTGGTGGGGGGAGCCACCTTGCGGCCCAAGGAGAAGCTCTTCCTCCAGTTGCACCCGGTCGAACGGAATCGTGCGGCGTGAGCATCGGCGAAATGGCGGACAGCACCGCGGCAGCGGAAGAACTCGTCCAGAGCCTCATGCTCAGGCCGTGGGGGCAGGTTTCGCCCTCGGTCTACGAAACCGGCCGGCTGGTCTCGCTCGCGCCCTGGCTGACCGGCCACCTGGAACGCATCGAGTACCTGATCGACACCCAGCGGCAGGACGGCGCCTGGGGCGCGCCCGACGGGTACGGCGTGGTGCCGACCTTGAGCGCCACCGAGGGGATCCTCTCCGCTGTGACGCGCGGGGACCTGGAGACGGACCGCGAGCGCCTGGCGGGTGCGGCGGACCGTGGCCTGCGGGTGCTCGCCACCTGGCTGAGCGGCCCGCTCGAGCTGCCCGACATGCCGGCGATCGAGCACATCGTCCCCTCCCTCGTCGACCGCATCAACCAGCACGTCGAGGGCTTACCGGGCCGGGCGCCGATCCCGTTGCCCGAGGCCATGAGCTACGACACGCTCCACGCCGTCAGATCCTGGGTCAAGTCCGGCATGGAGGTGCCGCAGAAGCTGCTCCACGCCCTGGAGATCGCGGCCGACGAGGCCGCCGGAGCGCCCGGCATCCGGCCCACGCCCATCGGCAGTGTCGGCGCCTCGCCCGCGGCGACCGCCGCCTGGCTGGGCGAGGGCGGGGGACCCGACGCGCACGAGCCGGCCCGCGGACATCTGGAGGCGGTGGTCCGGCTGTACGGCGGCCCGGTGCCCGTCGGGCTGCCCATCACCGTGTTCGAGCGAGGCTGGGTGCTGAGCTGGCTGCTCCGGGCGGGCGTGCCCGTCGAGGTGCCGCCGGAGATGGTGGCCGACATCAGAGCGGCCATAGGTCCGGCCGGCACGCCCGCGGGATCCGGGCTGCCCGCCGACGCCGACACGACGTCCGTGGCGCTGTACGCCCTGGCGCTGCTCGGCGCGCCGCACGAACCGGACAGCCTGTGGGGGTTCCGCTCCGGCACCCACTTCTCCACCTGGCCCGGCGAGCAGGGCGTCTCGGTCAGCGTCAACGCGCACGTGCTGGACGCCTTCGGCGAGTACGTCCGCCGCAGGCCCGACGCCGCACCGCGCTACGACGAGACCATCGCCGAGCTGGCCGCCTGGATCCGGGATTGCCAGGGCCCGGACGGGAACTGGACGGACCGGTGGCACGCGTCGCCGTACTACGCCACCGTCAGCTGCGCGCTGGCGCTCGACGCCTTCGGCGGAGAGGTCTCGCGGGAGGCGGTGCGCACGGCCGCCGAGTGGACGCTGGAGACTCAGCGGCCGGACGGCTCCTGGGGCCGCTGGGAGGGCACGGCGGAGGAGACCGCGTACGCGATGCAGATCCTGCTGCTGACCCGAGGACGTGCGGATCCGCGGCATATCCGTGCGGCGGATCGGGGTCACGAATACCTGTCACGCTCGACCGGCGGCGACCACCCCCCACTCTGGCACGACAAGGACCTGTACGTCCCCCGCGCCGTGACCCGCGCCGCGGTGATCGCGTCGTCGCACCTCAGCCGGCAGGCCCGGGCGCAGGCGGTCTAGCTCCGATGAGCTCCGGCTCAGACGGTCCAGAAATCACCGCCGTCGAAGTAGAAGCCCCAGGTGATCATCATCTGGCGGCGAAGATCTTCTGCCACGCCCGGACAGGACTGCGCGAGCCGGTCCAGCGCCGGGTCACATGCCTTGCGCTCTTCGGCGATCAGTTCCCGCAGAGCGTGCTCGTCGAGCCCGAGCATCTGTGCGTTCAGGTCCGCCCATTGGCGGTCGCGGTTGACGGTGCGCAGGTCGTTGACCAGGCGCATGACCCGTTGAGTCGCGTTGGCGGCGTCGATGATCGCCGGCAGGTGCTCGCGAGTGGCTTCCGGTTCGTCGGTGCTGATCAAACGGGAGACCCCGACACAGGTGGAGCCGAAGTTCGCCGCATTACCCAGATACTCCTGCACGGTGGGTGCGGCGCCGGTCTGCCGGGCCGCGGTCTTCCAATCCCATTCCCGCGCCATCGCATCGAGCATCGCGGCCAACTCGGTGCGCCACACCGGTCCCAGATGACCGAACGCGGGCGCGTGAGCCAGGTCGTCGCGGATGTGAGCGAGCGGCCGGGCCAGGGGCGTACGCGGGTCGTCGCCGGCGATGACGTCCTTGCATTCCTCGACGATGGCCTGCACCTGGGATCGCTCTGTCGCATCACGGTCGATGGCCGCGTCGAGCGGGAAAATCCAGAACGCCAGCCGGGAGGGACTCCGCAGCACGCCCGGGTCATGGCGCGGGGTGCCATAGACCATCATGTTCGCGATCTGACCCGGGGTGTCGGCGAACTCACCGGTGTCGAAGAGTTCGGGGTAGCACGCGGCAGTGCTGCGAAGGTCACGGGCACATTCCGCCGCGCGGGCGGACAGCGCATCGGACGAAAGCTCATCAGGGAGGGACGGCGAGGGGCTCATGACGGCTCCTGTCAGGTACTCCCAGCCAAAAGGGATACCAGGGTTGGAAACTGTGCATTGTTCGGAATCGGTTAATGATCACACCGCGACTGAGATGACACAACGCGGGCGGCGCCCACGGCACACTCCGACCCGGCGAGCGGGGGGCCGAGCCCGATCTCCGCGGCAGGGAAGCGGGGTTCCGCCGCCCCGCGTCCCGAGGCACCCGATCGCGGAGGACGGGAGCCAGGCCGGCGCATCCGGGCTCGGTCGGCGATGACGGCGGCGTCGCGGGCATCGATCCTGCCCTCGCCGCGGAGGTGTAGGGGCGCGGCCCTGCTGCGGCGAGCCCGCCGGCCGGTGTGATTGGCCAAGAAGACGATCTGCGAGGTTGTTACGAATGCCGAAATGACTGCAGGTAGGGCTGGTCACTTGCGGTGTATACCGACACTCCACATCTTTGGGTGAAAAGTTGACTAATAGGCTGTCAGAACCTGACATCTGTGATTAATGTTTCTTGAGAGGCGGTTTGCGAGTGCGCTAGAGTTCCTTGATCGATACTGTATGTAACCTCGCCGCACGCAAGGTGTCCGGCAGACCAGAAATGACTTGCACAGGGTGGGTATGATAATGCGCTTCCGCAAGACGGGGCTGCGGACCAAGATCACGGCTCTGCTGCTCTCCCTGGCGGCCTTGTGGGTCTTCGCTGCGTGGGTCACCCTCCGCGAGGGAGTCAACCTCCTGTGGGTCTCCCAACTCGACTCCGCCATTGCGACCCCCAGCGACCCGGTGCTCTTCGGCCTGCAAAAAGAGCGCCGGCTTTCGGTCGTGAGGCTGAGCGAGAAGACCCCCCAAACCCGCAAAGAGCTCGAAACACAGCGTAAGCAGAACGACCGCGTCATCGCCGCTTTCCAGGAGTCGGTCAACGCCGGGCTGGTCACCTGGGCGTTGGACGATCAGGGCGAGAAGCGGCTCGCCGACCTGCTCAAGCAGCTCGAATCGGTCAAGGAGATACGCAAGGCCATCGACGCGGGCAAGCTTGACCGCGTACAGGTGATGACCGAGTACAACGACGTCATCGACCCCATCGACCGTCTCTACGGGTCGATGGCGACGCTCGACGACAAGGAGGTCGCCAAGGACGTCCGTACCCTCATCACTCTGAGCCGCGCCAGCGAGCTCCTCACCCGGGAGGACGCGCTGCTTGCCGGCGCGCTCGCCGAAGGGCGGCTGACCCCCGCCGACCAGGCACAGTTCAGCCAGGCCGTGGGCGCCTGGCGGATCGTCGCCGGACAGGCCGCATCCGAACTGCCCGATTCCGAAAGGGCCGCCTACGACAGGCTGACCAAGAGCCGGCCGTTCGTCCAGCTCCAGACCATGGAAACGCAGGTCATGGAGCATGACCCGGCCGCCCTGAACCTGCCGTTCACCGGTGACGAGTGGAAGTCGGCGACCGAACGCTTCCTGACCGACTTCAACGGCATGGTGCTCGGCGCGGGCGACCGCATGGTGGACCGGATCGTGCCCGTCGCCGTCAACGTGATCGTCCGGCTGGTCCTGGCCGGTGGTCTCGGGCTCATCGCCGTCATCGCCTCGATCATCCTGTCCATCACCACGGCCCGCGACCTGCTCGCCCAGCTGCAGAAGCTGCGCGACGCCGCGCATGAGCTGTCCGACGACCGGCTGCCCGGCGTCGTCGAGCGCATCGGCCGCGGCGAGGACGTCGACCTGGCCAAGGAGGTGCCCGCGCTGGACTTCGGCGACGACGAGATCGGCCAGGTGGGCCAGGCGTTCAACACCGTGCAGCACACCGCCGTCAGCGTCGCCGCCGAGCAGGCCGAGCTGCGCCGCAGCATCCGCGACATCCTGCTGAGCCTGGCCCGCAGGACGCAGGGCCTGGTCCACCGGCAGCTCACCGTGCTCGACGTCATGGAGCGCCGCGAGACCGACCCCGAGGAGCTGAAGGAGCTCTTCCGGCTCGACCACCTGGCCATCCGCATGCGCCGCAACGCGGAGAACCTGATCGTCCTGTCCGGCTCGGCCCCCGCCCGTACGTGGCGCCGCTCGGTCCCCATGGTGGACGTCGTCCGCGGCGCGCTGGCCGAGGTCGAGGACTACACCCGCGTCACGCTCATGCCCATGGGCGACGTGGTGCTCGTCGGCCGCGCCGTCGGTGACGTCATCCACCTGCTCGCCGAGCTGATCGAGAACGCCGTGTCGTTCTCGCCCCCTTACACGAACGTGCAGGTCAGCGGCCAGCTCGTGGCCAACGGGTACGTGATCGAGATCGAGGACCGGGGCCTGGGCATGAAGCCCGAGGACCTGGACGCCGCGAACGAGCGCATCGCGGACCCGCCCGAGTTCCGCATCACCGGCACCGCCCGGCTGGGCCTGTACGTGGTCAGCCAGCTGGCCAAGCGCCACGAGATCCAGGTGGTGCTCAAGGCGTCGCCGTACGGCGGGACGACGGTCGTGGTCCTGCTGCCGCAGGAGCTCGTACAGCTCGATCCCACGCCCGAACCGCAGGACGGCGGGCGGCGCGAGCGGCTGCCGCGCCGGACGACGGCGGTGGCCGCGGCGGCCACCGGGGCGGCCACCGCGTCGCGGCCGGTCACCGGGGAGAACGTGCGGACGCTCAAGCCCGCACGCCCGATGCCGGTCCCGGCGCCGACGCCGGTCCCCCAGCCTGCCCGCCCGATCACCGCTGTGGAGACACAACCCGAAACGCCAGCCGAACCGGAGCAGAAGCCTGTGACCGAGTTCACGTCGAACGGGCTGCCCCTCCGGGTGCCCCAGGCCAACCTGGCGCCAGCGCTGCGGGACGACACGCCCACGCAGCCCGACTTCGAGGAGGACGATGACGAGCGCTCGCCGGAGGAGATCCGCGCGATGATGGGATCTCTGCAGTCAGGCACCCGTCTTGGCCGCACCGAAGCCGCCAAGATGCTGGATGAGCAGTCTGGAGATGAGGCATGACCCCTACCTCCGGCACCGACCTGAACTGGCTGCTCGACGACCTCGTCAGCCGTGTCAAGGAGGTCGAGCACGCCATCGTGCTGTCGTCCGACGGCTTGCTGATGGCCTCCTCCGCCGCGTTGCAGCGGACCGACGGCGAGCACCTGTCCGCCGTCGCCTCCGGGCTGCAGAGCCTGGCGAAAGGCGTCTCGGACCACATTTCCGGCGGCTCCGTGCGGCAGACGGTCGTGGAGTGGAAGAACCAGTTCCTCATCGTGACCACGGCGGGCGAGCGCGCCTGCCTGGCCGTCCTGTGCGCGCAGAACGCCGACATCGGGCTGGTCGCGTACGAGATGGCGATGATGGTGGCCCGCGTCGGCCAGTACCTCACCTCGGGCGCCCGCAACGCCGAGGCCGTCGCCAGGAGCGACCGGTGAGAGGCGCGGACGAACCGACGGATGAACACTGGGTGGATCCGGAGATCATCCGGCCCTACGTGGTCACCCGTGGCCGTACGCAGCCCGTGCACGGCCGGTTCGACCTGATCTCCATGGCCCTCGCGGTGGGCCCGCCACCGGGCCCCGACGCCGGGCTCGACCCGGAGCACCTGCGCATCATCCAGCTCTGCCGCGAACCGAAGTCGGTCGCCGAGATCGCGGCATACCTCGACCTGCCGGCCGGCACGATCCGGGTGCTGCTCGGCGACCTGTTCGACCGCGAACTCGTCTCTGCCCAGGAACCACAATCCGAGGTGGACATGCACGACATGAAGATGTACAGGGCGGTGCTCGATGGTCTTCGCTCGCTCTGAGCGTCCGCGCCTGCCGACGGCGATCAAGATCCTGATCGCGGGCGGCTTCGGCGCGGGCAAGACGACGATGGTGGGGGCTGTCTCCGAGACCCGGCCGCTGCGCACCGAGGAGGTCCTGACCGACCGCGGGATAGGCGTGGACGACATCTCCTCGGTGGAGGCCAAGCGCACGACCACCGTGGCGATGGACTTCGGCCGGATCACGCTGGGCAACGACTACGTCCTGTACCTGTTCGGCACACCCGGCCAGGAGCGTTTCTGGTTCGTGTGGGACGAGCTGGCGGAGGGGTCGCTGGGGGCCGTCATCCTGGCGGACACGCGACGCCTGGCCGACTGCTTCCCGTCGGTCGACTACTTCGAGCGGCGCGGGACGCCGTTCGTGGTGGCCGTCAACTGCTTCGAGGGATCGCCGTCGTTCGAGCTGGACGAGGTACGGCTGGCGCTCCAGCTCAGCCCTTCGGTCCCCATCATCATGTGCGACGCCCGCAAGAAGGACTCGAGCCGCGAGGTCCTGATCGCCCTGGTCAAACACTCGGCCCGGCTCCGCGCCGAACCGGTCGGCAGCTAGCCCCCGGGAGGCGCCCGTTCATCAGGGGCGCCTCCCGGGGTTTTTCAGCGGAAACGGTCCGTCGCGGCGACCACCTCCGCCACCATGTCCCTCCCGCCGTGTCCCTCGCCGCAGACCACGAGCTCGCTGCCCGGCCAGCTCTTGTGGAGCTCCCAAGCGGTCTCGAGCGGCCCGCTCACGTCGAGCCTGCCGTGGACCAGCACCCCCGGGATCCCCTTCAGCAGGTGAGCCTGCTCCACCAGGTCGCCCTTCTCCGGCAGGAAGCAGTCATTGCCCCAGTAGTGGGTCACCAGCCGCGCGAACGTCATCCGGAAGACGGGATCCTGGAAGCGCGGGTTCGGCTGGTACTGCGGGTCGAGGCTCACGTGGGTGTCCTCCCAGTCGCACCAGTCGCGGGCGGCCTTCTCGCAGGTGCTCGGGTCGGCCAGGAGCCTGGCGTAGGCCGCGGCCAGGTTCCCGTCACGGTCCTGTTCCGGCACTGCGTCGCGGAAGCGCTCCCACTCCTGGGGGAAGACCCGTCCCACGTCCCGGGTGATCCACTCGATCTCCTTGCGGCGGCTCGCGGTGACCGCCATCAGGATCACCTCGCTCACCCGTTCCGGGTGCCGCTGCGCGTAGGCCAGGCTCAGGGTCGAGCCCCACGAGGCCCCGACCAGCTGCCACTTCTCGATGCCCAGGTGCGCCCGCAGGAGCTCCATGTCGGCGATGAGGTGCTGAGTGGTGTTGACCGACAGGTCGGTCTCCGGCAGCCCGGCGTTCGGCGTGCTGCGCCCGCACCCCCGCTGGTGGAACAGGACGATCCGGTACGCCTCGGGGTCGTGGAAGCGCCGCCAGTTGGCCGAGAACTCGCCCCCGGGACCGCCGTGCACGATCAACACCGGCTTGCCCGCCGGGTTTCCGCTCACCTCCCAGTAGACCTGGTTGCGGTCGCCCACGTCGAGCATGCCCTGGTCGTACGCTTCGATCGGAGAATACATAGGCGTCAAGGTAACGCCCGCCGGGCTTGGGGACGGCGCCGTGACCGTCCTCAAGGCGCTTCGTAGCGCAGGTTGAGCACGCCGGTCTCGAACGTCTCGGACGTGACCAGCTTCAGCGCGTGGGTCGGGCCGTCCTCGAACAGCCGCTGCCCATGGCCGACGGCGATCGGGTGGACGAGCAGGTTGAGCTCGTCGAGCAGCCCGTTGGCCAGCAGCCACCGCACGGTCGTCGCGGAGCCGGACATCTGGATGTCGCCGTCGATCCGCTCCTTGAGCTCGCGCAGCCTGGCGGCGACGTCACCGTTGACGACGGTGGTGTTCTCCCAGTCCGCCTTCTCCATGGTGCTCGACACGACGTACTTGGGAAGGGCGTTGAAGGTCGCGGCGATCTCCTTGTCGGCCTCCGCCGACGTCCAGTACGCGGACCACTCGTCGTACAGCTTGCGGCCCATCAGCATCGCCGCCGCGCTCTGCATGCCCGCCTCGACGACGGCGCCCATCTCGTCGTTCCAGTACGGGAAGTGCCACTGGTCGGGCGACTCGACCACGCCGTCGAGGGAGATGAAGAAGCTCGAAATGATCTTAGCCATGGTTCCGTTCCTTGCGTCTTGGAGGAGTTCGCCCCGTTCGGCGTGCTCAGAGCATAGGCAGCGAGGAACGCGCACATCTTGTACAGAAGCGACAGCGCCTCCGCCGGATCCCCACTGGCACCATGGATCCCGTGACCATCGAGCTTGTGAAGCACTACACGAAGGCGACCTCCGAGAGCACACGCCTCACGAGATCGCCGCACGGCATGTTGGAGTACCGGCGTACCCAAGAGCTGCTGAGACGCACGTTGACGCGGCCGCCGGCGCGCATCCTCGACGTCGGCGGCGGCACGGGGATACACGCGCAGTGGCTGGCCGCGGACGGCTACGACGTGCACCTGGTCGATCCGGTGCCCGCTCACGTCGAAGCCGCGGCCGCCCTGCCCGGCGTCACCGCGGAGCTGGGCGACGCCCGTGAGCTCCGTGCCCCGGATCAGAGCGCGGACGTCGTCCTGCTGTTCGGCCCGCTCTACCACTTGACCGAAGCGGCCGACCGCTCCCAGGCGCTCGCCGAAGCCCGGCGGGTGCTGCGTCCGGGAGGCCTCGTGGTGGCCGCCGCCATCAGCCGCTACCTGTCGCTCCTGGAGACCGGCACGACAGGACGGCTCACCACGGAGATGGCGCCCGCGGTGAGGAATGTCATCGCCACCGGGGACTACGACGGGCACGTGGGCTTCATGCCCACCCATTTCCATACCGCGGACGAGCTGAGAGCCGAACTGGAGAGCACGGGGCTGATGGACGTGCACGTGTACGGAGTCGAAGGGCCTGCCTGGCCTGCTCTGGACGTCGCCGGGGAACACGAATTCGATCAGCTTGTGGACGCGGCGCTCCAGTGCGCCCGCGTCGCCGAGCAGGACCCTCTGATGATCAACGTCAGTGCCCACCTTCTCGCCGTGGCCGCCGATCGCCGAGCAGCCGCCGCAGCGGCAGCGACGTCGAATACAGGTAGCCGATGATCCGCTCCGCCGTCCACGACCGCTCGAATTCATGGCGATCACCACACCGCCGTCGTCCTCCACCATGCCGGCCAGCGCCTCCAGCACCCGCTCCCGATCCATCCGGTGGAACGAGCGCCCCATGGTCACCAGCCGGAACCGCCCCAGCCCACCCGGCAGGTCCGCCGACCCGAAAGCGCGGATCAGATCGTCGAAGACAACTCTCGGATAATCCGGACGAAACCGTGCATAGAACCGACCCGTCCCAGCGAACAGCCCCTGCGGGATCATCCGAAGTTGTTGGTCTGTTCGTTGTGGTCACCGATCTGCACGCCCTTCCCCTCCTGGATGTGCACCACGGCCCCGGAGCCGGGCGACGTCCGCGCCTCGCGCTCACCGTTCCCGGGTGCCTGCCGCTGCCTGATCCAGCCGGTGACGGCGAGCGTGAGGGCGGCCAGCTCGCAGAACGCGGCGATCACCCCGGCCGGTCCCGCCGCCTTGTCCATCCCGGCCACCGCGACGTACGCGCCCAGCCCCGCCGCGACGACCGCCCCGGCCGCCACGGCGGTCCACATCAGCACCCGCCACTTCATATCTCGCATCATTCGCCCGGACCATGATCGATGCCTATACGGGGCTGGTTGTTAAGACCTTTCCGATACGTGGTGGCCAGGGTTATCGCCTTGACGGCGGGCGGCGCGCGAGAGAAATGTGGAGCAGGCCAGGGGGGCGAGTCGGCGTGGGCGCGTACAGGGGACATTCCAGGAGACCGGCGGCACGCTCGGAGGAGCGGGCCCAGCCGGCGGCTCGGTCGCTGTCCGCGCAGGCCCGGCCGGACCCGGCGCCACTCGGCGTGTCGGCGCACGAGCAGGCGGCACGACGCCTCGAGGAGCGGCGCAAGCAGATCGCCGCGGAGCTCGACCGGCTCACGGCGGCCGTGCGCGGGCTGGAGGAACGCGCGCCGTCGCCGAGCCGGTCCGCTCGGGCGCGGAAGTTCCTGACCGAGATCAAGAGCCTGGAGGCGGAGCTGCGGCGGCAGCCCGCGCGGCACCCGTTGGCGGCCGTCCTCCTGCGGGAGGACACGCCTTCGGCGAAGGCGTCGCGCCTGAGAAGACGGGTGGAGACGGTCATCGCCCAGGTGCCGGGCTCTCGGCCGGAGCGTGAGGGGCAGCCGGTACGAGGCGAGACCACGCTACCGAAGGGCGCCGAGTCACCGGCCTCAGTGGAGACCAAGCTACCGAAAGGCCCCGAATCGCCGGCCGCGGCGGAGACCGAGCCACCGGAGGGCGCCGCGTCGCCGGCCGCGGCGGAGAACGTGCTGACCGTCGGGCGGCAGTCCGCGGACGGCGTCACCGTCAAGGAGACCTTGCTGGGCGGGCGGACCCGCAGGGTGGACATCAGCGGCTCCTGCGGCGTGGTGGTCGGTTCGGGCAACCGGCAGCACAACCACTTCCACTACCAGCTCGCCGACCGCCCGGTCTCCCTGGCGGAGGTCCTCACCGCGACACCCGCCCACGAACGCGCCCTGGCCAACCTCGTCGAGAACCCCGCCAGCGCCCGCGCCAACCGTGCCATGCGCTCCCTCCTCGGCAAGGAGGCGGCCAGGGTCATGGCCCGCGACGACGCCGTCACCGCGAGGTCGGTGCCGAAGCGCGTCCGCCTGTCGGGCGTCCTCGGTCCCGGCGGCGAGATCGTGGTACGCGGCTCCGCGGGCGTCGTGGTCGGCCGGGGCAACGTCCAGAACAACCACTTCCACTACCGCCTCGAACGCCCCGACGCGCTGCTCGCACGAGCCCTGGCCGAGAACGAGGGCGCCATGCGGGCGATCGGCCAGATGTACCGAGACCCCGCGGGCCGGATGACCGACCGGGACCTGGGCGCGATGTTGACGCGGCTCGTCACGGCGAAGAGGCCGGCGGCCGACGTCGTCCAGGGCCACGGCGGTCGGACCGAGCGCGTACCGGACGGCCGCGGCGTCATGATCGGCTCGGACAACGTCCGGATCGACGAGGTCCACTCCCCCGGCCGTTCCGGATGGCGCGTGATCCTCAGGAGCGCGGCCGATCAGAACGTCCCGGCCAAGGCCGTCACCAGGCCGTCGGTCGACAGCGAATCGGGGCAGACGCGCCACTCGTCCTCGTCGCGCAACCTGAGCAGGGACAGGTGGTAGCCGTCGCGTAACACGCCGACCGCGAGCTGCGCCCGCTGTACGCCGAAGCTCTTGCCGCGCCGCCGTCTGCCGAGGCGGGTCACGACGGTCACCTCGGTCACCAGCACGCATCCGTGCACGTCGTCCGGCCAGGTCACCTTGGCCAGCTCCGTCCCGAGATTGCCCGGGCCGAGCGGGGTGAGGGGGATGGCCAGGAGGGCGTCCGGCGGCACCTCCGCCAGCGGGTCCAGGGGGTAGGCGACCCCGAGGTAGGTGTCGCGGTCGGTCAGGGCGTACATGCGGTGCGCCCCGTCCCATCCCTCACCGGCGGCGTCGCACCCGGCCGCGATCACCGCGGCCGTCAACGCGTCGCGACCAGCCACGAAGGCATCATCCCCCTCGGGGGACGAGAGGGAAAGCGCGGCCCGTTTCGAGCACCACGCCCGCCGCCTACCGGCGCTCCTTCGGCCGCCGTGATCACCATAAGGGGCCGGTGGGCAGCCCCTGATCCGCGCGATGGAGGAGCGGGCTCGGCAGGTCAGCGCAAGGTGGCGGTGAAGGTGCGGCCGTGGGAGTGGCGGGTCGTCGCCTGGACGAGGGTGCCGCCCGGCACGCGCCGTACCGTCACCCCCTCGTCGGCCGCCTCCAGCCTGAGGGGCGCGCCGGTCAGGACGACGGTGACGCGGTCGCGTTTCATCGTGGGGTCCGACAGGGCGACGACCGTGCGCTCGCCGGACTTGACGATGACCGAGGCGGGGCCGTCGACGATCAGGTGCCCGGCGTGGCGGGGGCCATCGGAGAAGACGTTGGCGGCGACGATCCCGAGCGCCTTGTGCCTGACGGCCTGCACGTGCCGGTCGTTGGCCAGGACGGTCAGCGGGCCGTCCGCATAGCGGCGCAGGCGGGCCTCGGTCGCGTTCGGGACCAGGGTGTAGGCGAGGGCGGGGACGTCGCCGGTGGCGGGGTGGGCGATCGAGGCGGTGAAGACGTTCTTGGTCACGCCGGTGTCGGGGTTGGACGTACGCACGACTCGGCGGCTGCGGGTCACCGTCTCCAGCCCGGCCGCGACGGTCTGCCGGGTGAGGAAGGCGTACCCGATCGCGGTGGCGCGGGTGCCGTTGGCGTAGCGCAGCCAGCGCGGCGGCGTGGTGTCGCCCGGCTGCCAGGCGCGGCCGCCCCAGCTCTCGCCGGTGAGCGCGACCGCGTCGCCCGGGGCGGCGATGCGGCTGTCCACGGTGGTCACCGCGGCCCGGCCGCCCTCACCGGAGACGCCCGCGGCCAGCACCACGATCTCGTCGTCGAGCATGAACCAGGACTTGGTCGCGCGGGCGTTGCGGTAGGCGACGAAGTCGTCGGGCAGGATGCCCGCCTGTTTGGCGGTGTAGGCGGCGTCGTCGGACTGGACCATCCCGGCCGCGCCGTACGCGCCGAGCGTCGCGCCGCCGGAGAAGACGTTCCCGGCCTTGGGGAAGTACACGTAGGTGTTCTGGGACTCCGAGGAGGAGGTGAAGTTCAGCGGGTGGCCCGGGTTCTCGTACCAGAGCCGGCCGTACAGCTCGGGCACCGTCCGCCGCTCCTCCACCGGCGCGGTGATCCCGGCCAGCCGGTACGGCGAGACGGCCGTGTAGTAGTCGACGCCGAACACCTCGCGCTGGTCCTCCCCCGCGAGGTAGAGGTAGTACGCGCCGTCACCCTGGAACCAGGGCATGAGATTCTCGCCGCTCATGTACTCGTATTTGCTGATCCGCTCGGAGCTGCGCGCCAGGGCGAAGGCGTAGCCGGGCCGTCGGTGGACGGTCCTGTCCATGGAGTTGAACGCCACGCAGCGCGCGGACGGATTGAGGTCGGCGGCCGGGATGGCGGAGTCGGCGCGGATGGCCGCGTACCGGGCGACGCTGACCGGGGAGACGAAGGCGGCCGTGTCGGCGGCAGGCAGGAACCTGACGTACTTCTTCAGCGCGAGGGCCTCGGCGCCCTCGACGTGGTCGGCCAGGTCGGCGACGGCCTCCACGACCACCCCGACGTCGGCGTAGCCGGTGGTGGTGCGCGAGGCCGCCCGCCCCTTGACGATCTCCATCATCCAGCCTTCGAAGATCAGCGGGGCGAAGCCGTCGGCGACCCAGCGGTACACCACGCCGGCCAGGTCCTCGGAGGTGCCGCCGCTCGTGGCGTCCTCCAGGGTCTTGAGGGTCTGGACGACGCGGGTGAGCAGGGCTTTCCCGTAGGAGCCGGTGTAGGCGACCGAGTGGTGCTGGATGAAGGAGCCGTCGCGGTAGTAGCCGTCGGTGTTGCCGTGCTGGAGGTTGTACGGGTCGATCGTGGCGAAGACGGTGGCCTGGTCGGAGATGGCCTTGCCGACGCGGGCGTCGTCGCCGGTGAGCGCGCCCTGCACGATCCGGTTGGCGGTGATGTCGGCCAGGTTCGCCCCGGTGTGGAAGCGCGAGTCGAGATCGACGTCGCCGTTCTTGCCGTTGCGCAGGTAGGCGTCCATCGAGGCGATGTACGTCGCCGTCAGGTCGGGCCGGTCCTCCCGTACGCGGTCGGCCAGCAGGGCCAGGGTCCTGCTCACGTGAGTGGAGATGCCGATCTCCCAGTTGTGCCAGTTGCCGTAGTAGCCCGCCGACTGGTCGCCGTAGTAGCGCTCGTGCAACCACTGCAGACCGTCGAGGACCCGCCGCTGGACGGCGGTGTCACCGTCGAGCTGCCCGGCCGGTGTGCGGGTCGCGAGCGCGATCTCGAACAGGTACTGGTACGCCAGCCGCAGGTTGACGTCGTCGGTGCCGAGCCTCAGTCCGGAGAACAGCTCCCCGGTGCCCGCCTGGTCCATGGCGGTCAGCCGCTGCCGGGCGGTCGCGGTGATCGACGCGAGCTTGCCGGCGACCTCGGGCCGGGCGTTGACCTCCGGGGTGCCCGCGAAGATCGCCACGGTGTTGGCGAGCAGCCGCGCGTGGTCGATCCCCGCGGCGGCGCGTACGGGGCCGGCCGCGGCGAGCAGACCGGCGGCGGGGAGCAGGGAGAGAACCTGGCGGCGGGACATGTGCGGCACGGCGAGCTCCAGGCCGTTGGGGGGATATGCCGGGCTCACCATACATGATCCCTTTCGCCGGGCCAGGGAGGCGAAATCCATGCTCCCAGCCCGGCGGCACGTCAGGGCTGAGCGACACCGAGGTTGACCGGCAGCGACAGCGGGCCGATCGTGAAGAACGACGGGGAGTACGGGATGTCGTCGGGGTCGATCGCGAGGCTGAGCCCCGGCAGCCGCCGGTACAGCGTGGCGAGCGCCAGCCGGCTCTCCAGCCGGGCCAGGGGCGCCCCGATGCAGTAGCGCGGGCCGTGGCCGAAGCCGAGGTTCCCGGTCTGCTCGCGGGTGATGTCGAACGCGTTCGCGCTCTCCCCGTACTCCACCGGATCGACGCCGCTCGCCTGGTAGACCACGCCCACGGCCTGACCCTTGGGGATGTGCACCCCGGCGACGGTCACGTCCTCCGCCGTGAAACGGAAGCTGGTCATCATCACCGAGTGGCGGTAGCGCACGGTCTCCTCGACCACGTCGGCCCACCGCTCCCCCGCCTTGGCCAGCGCGAGCTGATCGGGATTCCGGGCCAGCGCCACGATGGCGTACCCGAGCAGGTGGACGGTGGTCTCGTGGCCGGCGACGAGCATGATCCACAGGACGCCGACCAGTTCGTCGGTGGTGAGCTTGTCGCCCTCGTCGCGCGCCTGGACCAGGCCGGAGGTGAGGTCGTCGCCCGGCTCCCGCTGCTTGCGCTCCACCAGTTCGTGCAGGAAGGCCTGGAGGTCGTTCTGCGTCGCGAACGCCACCTCCGGCGGGGTGGTGTGGGCGAGCAGCGTGGAGGTCCAGTTCCGCAGGCGGAGCCGGTCCTCGGCGGGGATGCCGAACAACTCGCAGATCACCCACATCGGCAGCGCCTCGGTGAAGGCGGGCACCAGGTCGACGCCGTCGCCGGCGGCCACCACCTCGTCGAGCAGCTCATCGATGATCTGCTGGATCCGCGGCTCCAGGGCCTGCACCCGGGACGGCGTGAACGCGCTGCTGATCAGACCGCGCAGGCGCCTGTGGTCGTCGCCGTCCATGGTGGACAGGTGACCGCCCTGGATGATGGCGCGCAGCGGCCAGTCCTCGGGGATCGATCCGTCGTGCAGGGCGGGCCAGTGCCGGGGATCCCTGAGGAAGGTCCTGTTGTCGCCGGCGAGGATCTCCCGTACGGCCTTGTGGGTCAGGGCCAGGTAGGCGGGCACACCCCCTGGGAACTCCACCTCGACCACGGGAGCGATCTCCCGGAACCGGATGCAGGTGTCGAGCGGGTTCTCGTCCACGGCGGGGAACGAGGGGAGGTTCGTTGTCATTTGCCGCTCTTAGGGAGTAAGTCGGTAAGTGACCAGCCGTCCCATCAAATATCCGCAGTGATCAAGAAACAACAGGGGCCGGTGTTCAGTGACGTGATGGTTACCTTGCGTTCGACCGTGCTGGTCGGGGGTTCAGAACGACGGGTTCTCGGCCGCCCGGCGGGCGCGGGTGAGGGGATGGTCTGCGCCCGAGGCCCGCTCGCGGATCGGGAGCAGGACGGCGGCGGACGGGTCTCCCGCGCGGCCGGTGAAGTCGGCGTGCGACTCTGCCCCAGGCGCGTTCGAAGAGCGGGATCAGGTCCGCGAGGCGGTCGCGCCTCCCGTTGATCACCCGCCTCGCCGATCCAGTTGGCGAGGTCCCGGGAGGCGGCCAGGGTCGCCGTATCGACATTGGCGGTGGTGCTGTGCGGCGGCTCGAGCGCCCGGATCGACTCCGGACGAAAAATGAATGAGCGAATTCGTACGATCGGCGTGCAGTTCAGTCTGGACGAGTTCAGCAATGACCCGGATGGCGCAATTCACCGGCAGCGGTCCCGGATATTGATGGACATCGAGGCGGCCGGAGAGGCGGTCATCGAATTGGCCGCCGCCCAGATCGACGAGAACGGCCGGCTCATCAGCTGGTCCAGATGGCGGGCCGGGCAGCAGCAAATGCTCCACTGGGACGCGTCGTCGAGGCGAATCAACAGATTGCCGCTGCCCGCCTCGCCGAACGTCACGGCCGTTCTGGCGGACGCCTTCGGCCCGACGGGCGATCCCGTGGAGCACGGTTATCGAAAGGTCGATGACCACTCCTACGAAATCGAAGAAGGGCTCGGCGTCTTTCGTCTCAGCTTTCCCGACGACCTCGACCGGCGTACTTTCGAGGCCGTCGACCCGGTCGACGGGCAGGTGAAGAGCCGCATCGGCGCGATCCGGCTCGGGGATGGCCCGGTGATCACGCCGGAGGTCCTGGAGATGATGGCCGCGGTCCCCACCGACGCCCGTACCAAATTTCTCCGCCCCGGAGGCGGCTGAGGTCAGGCGGGTGGGGTCAGGCCGAGGGACGTGATCAGGTCGATCATCTCGTCGCGGTAGATCGCGGCCGGATCGCTCGTGAGCGTGCGCAGGTGGCCGTAGATCTCCAACGCGACCAGGCCGTGCATGCGGCCCCACACCCGTAGCGTGAGCGCCACCGCGTCCGGCGGCAGGTCCGGGAACGTGGCCCGGATGTCCGCCGCCAGGCCGGGGTCGAAGTCGGACCAGGTGTAGGAGCCCGGGCCCGGGCCGGTCCAGGCCGCCGCGACCAGGCCCGTGAGCCCCCGGCATGCCCGGTGCTCGGCCTCGTTCGCCGGGCTGTCCTCCGGGGGCTGGTAGCCGGGGACCGGGTCGCCGTAGATGAGACGGAAGCCCTGCGGGTTGGCCAGGGCCCACTCGCGTACGGTCTGCGCCCAGGCCAGGACGCGGCCGCCCGGGTCGGCGGCGGGAACGGCGTCGCGGGCGGACTCCGCCCTGTCCACCAGGGCCGTGTAGAGGTCGGCGATGAGCGTGGTGACCAGGTCGTCGCGGGTGGCGAAATAGCTGTAGATCGCACCGGCCGTCATGCCCATGTCGCGGGCGATGGCGCGCAGCGAGATGGCGTCGGGGCCGCCGGCCGCCATGAGCTTGAGCGCGATCTCCTTGATCTCCGCCGTGGTCTCCGCGCGCAGCCGCTCGCGCCTGGTCATCGTCGTCTGATCACCCACGCTTGACAGTCTACAGCGTTGGGCTACTGTTCCCCGTGTATGAATTGAACGGCGTGTAGAAAGTTCGCGCCGTGTAAAGAGAGGGGATTCCGAGTGACGCTTGCCACCTCTCGTGCGCCGACCGACGTGGGCCGTTCCGGGCCCAGGCTGGCGCTGCTGGCGTTCACCCAGCTCATCGTGGCTCTCGACTACAACATCGTTTACGTGGCGCTGCCCGACATCGGGACGGCGCTGGGCTTCAGCGCGCGATCCGTGCAGTGGGTGGTGAGCGCGTACGCCATCGGACTCGGCGGGCTGCTGCTCGGCGGCCGGGCCGTGGACAAGCTCGGCGCCCGGCGCACGTTCATGCTCGGACTGGCGCTGTACGGCGTGGCCTCCCTGGCCGGCGGGCTGGCCCCCGGCTCCGGCGTGCTGATCGCCGCCCGCGCCGTCCAGGGCGTCGGCGGGGCGCTGCTCACCCCGGCCACGCTCGCGCTGATCTACCGGGGGTTCGAGGAGGGGCCCGCGCGCAACCGGGCGCTGGGTTCCTGGGGCATGGCCGGCAGCGCCGGGCTGGCCGCCGGGTCGCTGCTGGGCGGCGTGCTCACCAGCGCCCTGGGCTGGGAGTGGGTGTTCTTCGTGAACGTCCCCCTGGCCGGCGGCGCCGTCCTCGCCGCACCCCGGCTGCTCCCCTCCGACGGCCGTCCCGCGTCCGGACTGCGCGGGTTCGACGTGCCGGGCGCGCTGCTGGCGACGGCGGGGTCGACGCTGGTGGTGTTCGGCCTGGCGAGCGGGCCGGAGGCCGGATGGGGGTCGCTGCGCGGCGCCGGGTCGCTGGTCGCGGGCCTGGCGCTGCTGGGGCTGCTGGTCCTGGTCGAGGCGCGTGGCCGGGATCCGCTGATCCCGCTGCGGCTGGTCCGGCGGCGCGGCCCGGCCACCACGATGGTGGTGATCGCCGTGTTCCAGGGCACGCTGGGCGGCGCCTACTACGTGCTCACCACGTACCTGCAGCCGGTCCTCGGCTACAGCGCCCTGGAGGCGGGGCTGACGTTCCTGCCGCTCACCCTCGTCTGCATGGCCGCCGCGCTGAAGGCCGCCCCGGTGATGCTCGGCAGGTGGGGGATCCGCACGACGCTCAGCGTCGGCATGCTCGGCGCCGCAGCCGGGATCGCCCTGCTGACCGCGGGCATGCCCGCGGGCGGCGGCTTCTGGACGCTGATGCCGGGCAGCCTCGTCTGGGGATTCTTCGGCGGCGTGGCCTTCGTCGCCCTGTTCGCGGCGGCCGGCGCCGGGGTGGCACCGGAGGCGCAGGGCGTCGCGTCGGGCCTGGCCAGCACCGCCAAGGAGGTCGGCGGCGCGATGGGGCTGGCCGTCTTCGTCGCCGTCGCCACCGCCTCCTCCGATCTGCTGGGCGGGCTGCACGCGGCCGGCTGGGCCGCCGCGGCCGCCACCGCCCTGGGCGGCCTCGCCGCCCTGGCACTCGAACCGAACCGAACCACGGAAGGAATCACGTCATGATCGACGACCTCATCGGCAGGTACCTGGACGTCTGGAACGAGCGCGACGCCGCCGCCCGGGACCTCCTGATCAAGACCGTGCTCACCGACGACTCCGTCTACTCCGACCCCGACTACGCCGGGCTGCGCGGGCACGCGGAGCTGTCCGAGGCGATCGGCCGGGCCCAGGAGAACTTCGGCGACCTGGTGTTCACCCTCGGCACGCTGGTCGGCGCCCATCACGACACGGCGCTGTTCACCTGGCGGCTCGGCGCGCCGGGCTCGGAGACGCCGGTGGCCACCGGCTACGACGTCGTGGAGTTCGCGGGCGACCGCATCAGCCGCGTGGTCGGTTTCTTCGTATGAGCCTCCTTGTCAGGCTGGATTGACAGCAGCGCGCCTGTCAGTCTAGCTTGACAAGCATGCGAACTCTCACACCTGCGGGCCCCGCCCCCACTGCGGGGCCCGGCGACCCGACGCCCAGGCGGCTGCTGCTGTGCGGGGTGGTCGCCGGGCCGCTGTTCGTCGTCGCGTTCCTCGTCGAGGGCGCCCTCCGCGCCCACTACGACCCGCTGCGCCACCCGGTCAGCTCGCTCGCACTCGGGCCGGGCGGCTGGATGCAGGCGGTCAACTTCGTCGTGGCCGGCCTCCTGACGCTGGCCTTCGCCGCCGGGCTGCGGCGGGCGCTCCACAAGGTCTGGGGCCCGGCCCTGGTGGGGGTCTGGGGCGCCGGCCTGATCGGCGCCGGGGTGTTCACCACCGACCCGGTGAGCGGCTACCCGCAGGGCACCCCCGACCTGCTGACCCAGCACGGCAGCACGCACGCGGCGCTGCACGACTACCTCTCGCTGGCGGGATTCGCAGCGCTGATCGCGGCCTGCCTGGTCTTCGCGGTCGGGTTCGCGCGGGACCGGAAGCTCGGGTGGGCGGCGTACTCGGCCGCCAGCGGGGCCGGGTTCACGATCGCGATGGCGCTGGCCACGATCGCCTTCAGCCAGAACCCGGCGCTGGTCGCCCACGGCGGGCTCTTCCAGCGCGTGGCGGTGACCATCGGCTGGGCCTGGCTGACCCTGCTGGCGCTCCGGCTGCTCAGGCGGCCACCCGCCGGGCCGCGAACACCAGCAGGACGACCGCGGCGACCGTCATGATCACATTGCTGGTCAGGTCGGCCGCCGGGCTCGCGGGCACGATCACCTTCCACGGGAACGAGTGCCACGCGTACGTGAGCATGGCCCCCGCCGCGAGCGCCAGCCGGTGCGCGTCCGACCAGCCGGACCCGTGCGACCAGCGTCTCACCAGGACGCCGACCCCGGCGAACAACGCCAGATAGAGCAGCACGCTCAGCCACGCCGGGACCGGCAGCCCGGCCAGCCAGGGCGACAGGCCCGTGGGGTCGCACGCGTAGAGGAGCACGAACAACGCGCCGGCCACCAGGGCGAACACGAACACCACCCACGGGCTCGGCGCCCGCCCCGCGACGGAGGGGGCGGCGCGGCGCAGGCGCAGGCCGAGCACGATGGGCGCGACGACCAGCACACCGGCGCCGGCGTACTGGATCGGGGTGGCGAACCAGCCGCCGAGCGCGCCCGTGACGAAGGCTCCGAGGCCGAAGTAGATCGCGAAGAACACCGCCACGGCCCAGAAGCCGCGCTTCTTCAGCCACGGCTCGGTGCGGCGCGGACCGGCCAGCGTCTCCATGACCGCGATCGGGACGCTGATGCTCCAGATGGTGTGCACCCCCACCATGAGCATCAACCAGGGCACCCCGGTCCCCAGCGCGGGAACGTAGCCGTAGTCGAGGATGCGCACGCCGTACCAGGCCTGGTTCCACAACGTCTGGGTGAGGAACGCCTCCTCGAACATCCCGTACGCCAGCCCGAACGCCAGCATGGCCGGCCAGCCGCGCCCGGTCCGCCGGACCGCCTCGCGGATGAGCAGGGCGCCGGTCCCGTAGAGGGGAACGGTGCCGACCAGCACCCCGACATTGGTGATCGCCATGTTCCCCATCAGGAACTCGGCGGTCAGCGGCGCCAGGAAGAACAGCCCGATCGCGGGCGCCACGCGAGCGAGTAAGGGCATCTGATGAGTCGTTGTCACGACCTCCAGATAACACCACTTCGAGTAAAGTTACAACTGATGTAAATATATTCGTGATGTAATCACCCGCCGGGCTCACGTGCTTGACGACGGCCGTGGCCCGGCGGATCTTTGCAGGTAGGAGGTCGCCCATGACCGAGAACGAGCTGCTGTCCGAGCGGGTGGCCGGCGGGATCCTGCCGCGGGTGCTGACCACCTTCGACATGGTGGCGATCTTCGTATCGATCGTCCTGTTCATCACGAACGCCGCCGTCATCCAGTCCGCGGGCCCGGCCGCGTTCGGATGGTGGATCATCGCGTTCGCGCTGTTCCTCGTCCCGTGCGCGATCGTCACGGGCCAGCTCGGCGCCATGTTCCCCGGCGAGGGCTCCATCTACCTCTGGACGACCAAGGCGTTCGGGCCGTTCTGGGGGTTCTTCGCCGGGTTCTGCGCCTGGTGGCCGGGCGTGCTGGTGATGGTGGCGACCGGGACGCTGACGATCTCGTTCCTCGGCTACGTCTTCCCCGCGCTCGGGGAGCTGTCCGTGGCGGCACAGGGCGGGCTGATCGTGGCGATCCTGCTGCTCGCGGCCGTGCTGGCGGTTCTGCGCTTCCGGCTGACGCAGAACGTGGTGAACGTCGTCTTCCTGGCGTACGGGCTGGCGATCCTGCTGATGTTCGCGGCCGGGATCGCGCACCTGGCCCAGGGGCACCCGGCGGCCACGAACCCGTGGGACTTCGCGGCCTGGAGCCCGTCGGCCGAGCACGGACTCAACTTCGCGAGCTGGAGCTTCTTCGGCCTGGCCGTGCTGGCGCTGCTGGGCGTCGAGGTGCCGCTGAACATGGGGGTGGAGATCAGGCAGGAGCGGGCCGTGACCCGGTACCTGCTGTGGGGGTCGCTGGCCGTCATGGTCGCCTACCTGGTCGCCACCTGGGGCGTGATGGTGTCGGTGCCCGCCGGGGAGGCGGCGAACATCACCGCCGTGGCCGAGGCCGTGGGGATCGGGCTGGGCGACTGGGCGGGCAAGCTGGTCGCGCTCGTGCTGGCGGCCATGTTCTTCATCATCACCGTCGTCTACAACTACTCCTTCGCCCGGCTGATCTTCGTGTCCGGGCTGGACCGCCGGCTGCCGAAGGCGGTCAGCCACGTCAACGCGCAGAAGGTGCCGGACGTGGCGGTCTGGATCCAGACCGTGCTGGCCGGGGTCTTCACGGTGGCGGCGTTCGTGGTGGTGCCCTTCGCCTCGGCGAACACCGCCACTGGGCCCGCCGACGCGCAGACCGAGGTCTACAACGTCCTGCAGGCCGCGGTCACCGTGATCTGGTGCCTGTCGATCGTGGTGCTGTTCGTGGACGTGCTGATCATCCTGCGGCGCTACCGCGAGCAGTTCGAGGCGCGGCGGCTGGCCTCGCCCGCGGTGTTCTGGGTGGCCTCCGTCGTGGGGGCGCTGGCCTCGCTCGTGGGCGTGGTGGCCACGCTCTCCGGGTCGTGGACGCCGCTGATCTCCAACGACGCGGGCAAGGTCACGCTGTTCGGCGCCGAGATCGCGTACGGGATGTGGTTCTGGCTGGTCGGCGGGATCGCGCTGGCATCGCTGCTGGTGGGCGCCCTGCTGTACCTGGTCGGGCGCCGGGTGCCCGCCTGAGGCCGGGCGGCACGGCGAAGGGCCCGGCCTCCTGGGAGGCCGGGCCCTCGGGGTGCAGGCGCCTTCGGAGGGGAGGGGTGAGGCGCCTTCAGGGGGAACGTCAGTGCTGGGTCGCCTTCTCCGCGCCGACGCCGGTGAGGGAGCGGACCTCCATCTCGGCGTACTTCGCCGCGTTGTACTCCTTGCTGAGGATCGTGCCGAGCCACCCGCACAGGAAGCCGATCGGGATCGACAGGATGCCGGGGTTGCTCAGCGGGAACCAGTGGAAGTCCACGCCGACGATCAGCGCGGTCGGCTTGACGCCGGCCGGGGGCGGCGGCGCCGAGACCACCGGCGAGAAGATGACCAGGATCAGGGCCGAGATCAGGCCGCCGTAGATGGCCGAGACCGCGCCCGTCGTGTTGAACCGCTTCCAGAACAGGCTGTAGAGGATCGCGGGCAGGTTGGCCGAGGCCGCGACGGCGAAGGCCAGGGCGACCAGGAAGGCCACGTTCTGGCCCTGGGCCAGGATGCCCAGGCCGATCGCGATGGCGCCGATGACCAGGGCGGAGATGCGCGCCACCACGACCTCCTGGCGCTCGCTGGCCTGGCCGCGCTTGAAGACGTGCGCGTACAGGTCGTGCGAGAAGCTGGAGGAGGAGGCCAGCGTGAGGCCCGCCACGACGGCGAGGATCGTGGCGAAGGCGACGGCGCCGATGAGCGCCAGCAGGATCGTGCCGCCGACCGAGCCGAAGATCTCCTGGCCGATGCGTTCGGCCAGCATCGGCGCGGCCGTGTTGCCCGCCGCGTCACCGGCGACGATCGCGGTCTTGCCCACCAGGGCCGCGGCGCCGAAGCCGAGGACGAGGGTCAGCAGGTAGAACACGCCGATGATGCCGATGCCCCACAGGACCGACTTGCGGGCGTCCTTGGCGGTGGGGACGGTGTAGAAGCGGATGAGGATGTGCGGCAGGCCCGCGGTGCCGAGCACCAGCGCCAGGCCAAGGCTGATGAGGTCGATCTTGCCGGCCAGCCCCTGGGCCTCGGTGCCGTACTTCAGCCCGGGGATCAGGAAGTTGCCCGGGTTCGCCTTCGGGCCGCTGGTGGTGGCGGCCTGGCCGAGCAGGGCCGACAGGTTGAAGCCGAACTTGCCCAGCACCAGCACCGTCACCAGCGCGGCGCCGCTCATCAGCAGCACGGCCTTGACGATCTGCACCCAGGTGGTGCCCTTCATGCCGCCGAAGACCACGTAGACGATCATCAGCGCGCCCACGCCGACGATGGTCCACGCCTTGCCCGCCGGGGAGGTGATGCCGAGCAGCAGGCCGACCAGCGCGCCCGCGCCGACCATCTGGGCCAGCAGGTAGAAGATGCTGACCACGATGGTGGACACGCCCGCCGCCGTGCGCACGGGACGCGGGCTCATCCGGAAGGCCAGCACGTCGGCCATGGTGAACTTGCCCGAGTTCCGCATCAGCTCGGCGACCAGCAGCAGCGCGACCAGCCACGCCACCAGGAACCCGATCGAGTACAGGAACCCGTCGTAGCCGGACAGCGCGATGATGCCGGCGATGCCGAGGAAGGAGGCGGCCGACATGTAGTCGCCGCCGATGGCCAGCCCGTTCTGCACGCCGGTGAACGACCGCCCGCCGGCGTAGTAGTCGGCGGCCGTCTTGGTCTGCCGGCTCGCCCAGAACGTGATCCCCAGCGTGGCGGCGACGAAGGTGAGGAAGAGGATCATCCCCAGGGTGTGGGAGCTCACTTGGTCTTCTCCTCAACCTCGTGGCGGAGCTTGTCGGCGATCGGGTCGAGCTTCTTCTCGGCGTGCCTGGCGTACGCCCACGCGATGAGGAACGTGGAGACGAACTGGAGCAAACCGAAGACGAGGCCGACGTTGATCTCACCGAGCAGCTTGATCCCCATGAAGCCGCGCGCCCATCCGGACAGCACCACGTAGAGCAGGTACCACGCGAGGAACGCCACGGTCATCGGGAACGTCCAGGCGCGGAATCGCCGTTTCAGGTCCTGGAATTCACTGCTCTCCTGAACTTCCTCATAGACCGATGCGTCATGTTCTTTAGTAGTCACGAGACCTCCACTGTGATGCGGATCACGCCCAACGTAAGAGCGCAACCTACCCGTCGTGGAGGCCCCTGGTGACGTTGTTCGACGAGTCGCTGGGGTCCGGCGATTAGTTGGGGATGGCTTGCGGTGAAAGGTCTGTTACGTGCGACGAGCGGTTGATCGCTCGTTTCATCGGGGCGCTTCCACGGAGAGCGCGAACAGGTGGAGCTGGGGCCGGGTGAGCGCGGGCAGGGTGAGCGAGCGCAGCTCCCTGGCCGGGTCGAGCGCCGCCTGCACCTCGAACAGCCCGACCCGCAGCGAGTTGGCGCCCGTGCGACCGTGGCGGTGGGTGCAGCGGATCACCTCGGAGGCCCCCGCCCCGGGCTGGCCGCCCCAGTCGGGCAGGACGAACGGCACCTGGGCGGTGGTGCCGTCGGCGTACGCGGCGGTCAGCGTGGAGGTGACGGCCCCGGAACTGGCCGCGCCCAGCAGCCGGACCTTGGCGTACTTCCCGGACGGCACGGTGATCGTCTGTCCCTGGCCGGCGACGTTGTTCCCGGCCCCGTCCCCGTACGCGGGGAAGACGAAGCTCAGGCCCTCGTGGACGAGCGGCCCGGCGGGCGGCAGCTCCTCAGCCGGATAGGTGTAGCCGGACCCGTCAAAGTCGCCGTCCGTCATCGCCTCGTGCGTGGAGACGCCGTCGTTGCCGAAGTACGGCGACAGGTCCACCGGCGTGGTGGGCCCGGGAGGCGTGATCGGCGGCAGCCCCCAGGCGTCCCCCGGCTTGCTCACCGGCACAGGTCCGATGACCGGGTCGGGCCGCGCGCCCGTGTGGACGAGCACCTCGCTCCCCTTGCCCAGGGCGATCTCCACGACGCCCTCCCCCAGGTCCTTCACCCGAGCGGGACGGCCGTCGGACAGCACGGCGGTGACCGGCCCGTCGAGCCCGTGCCTGAGCCTGAGCGGCGCCCCCGCCACGCTCCTGACGCGGATGAACGAGGTGCGGCCGCTCTTGCGCACGGCCGAGACCAGGAACGCGCCCTGCGTCCGGAAGTCGTGGATCGTGACGTCCGCCCACGAGGCGGGCACGGCCGGGAAGACGCGGACGATCCCGCCCCAGCTCTGGCAGAGCATGTCGTGGAGGGACTGGGCGGCCGACAGCGGCGTCTCGATGACCGGCCCGGCCTCGGCGTAGTGGGTGTTGGCCGTGCACGGGTAGCGGGCGGCCGGGTCGAAGAACCGGTCCAGATAGGACAGCGCGGTGTCGCCCCGGCCCATCATGGCGTAGAGCGAGGCCGCGCCGGTGTAGCTGTAGCCGCGGTGCGCGCCCGTCAGCGACTGCCAGTGGGCGACCGACTTCTCGATCAGCTCGCGCTGCTCCGGCTGGTCCCAGTTGACCAGGTAGAGGGGGTAGATCATGAGGAGGTGGGAGTAGTGGCGGTGCGACTGCGCGTACGGCGTGCTCGCGCCGATCATGAAGCCGTCGGCGTCGGCCGGGTGGTCCACGAGCGTGTCCAGCACCTCCCGCCACTTCGCCGCGAGCGGGTCGGCGATCCCGAGCCGCTCGGCCGACTCGATCAGGGTCCGGCAGCCCCACCTGATCAGCGCCAGGTCGTAGTTGGTGTCCTGGGGCGGGGTGACCGGGTATTCCGGTGAGAGTGTGCTGGGCAGGTGCAACCTGCCGTCCGCGCCGGCGGCCAGGAAGTGCAGGTAGTAGTTGATCGCCCGCCGCAGCAGCGGGAAGACCGTGTCACGCAGCAGCTTGTCGTCCATGGTGTGCCGGTAGGTCAGCCACACGTTGTGCAGCGCCCACGTGAGGTCGCCCACCTCGGCGCCCGTGCCGGGCGTGCCGACGCTCCGGTTGCAGAACATGTCGGAGCTGCGTCCCAGCCCGGCCGAGTCGGCGCGGTAGGCGGCGGGCACGTTGGCGACGAGCTGGTCGCGGTTGCGGTCGAGCGTGCTGGTGAGCGAGTCGAGCTCCAGGTGGTTGGAGCCGTGGATGAGCCAGTACTCGAGCTGCACGTTGAGGTTCCACCACACCGCCGGCCACGGGGTGGACTCCAGCCAGGGGCCGGTGGTGGCCATGACCGGCCCGCCCGTCCGGCCGGCGGAGGCGACCTTGTAGAGCTGGATCCAGTAGAAGCTCTGCAGCCGCTGGTCAGGCAGGGAGACGAAGCTCTTGCCGTAGAAGTCGTGCCACCAGTTACGGTGCCGCTTCCGCGTGATCCCGTACGGCGGCGCGTTGCGGATCCTGGCGAGCGCGCTCTCCTGGGCCTCGGTCGCGGACGGGAAGCTGTGGCCCACGGCGACCAGGAGCGCCCCGTCCTTGACGCGGTAGGCGGTGGCGGTCTGGCCGCCGCCGGTGAGCGGCTGGAGCACCTGCTCGACGTCGCCCGCGGTCGCGGTGGTCCAGGGCGGGTTGGGCGTGTAGCCGCTGGGCGGGGCCTCGGAGACGGATCGGGGGCTGACGGCGTCCTCGGGGTGGAAGGTCCAGCGGACCTGCTCCTCGCCGCCGGCCTCCGCCTTGGCGACGAGGACTTCGTCGTGGATGAACGCGGAGAAGGACAGCTTGCCCTTGTCCGTGGTGACGGTGCCGGTGACCTCGGCGTCCCACAGGCTGAGCCGCAGGTCGACGGCCGTGATCGTGCCGACCGGGTCGAGGGTGACGTGGCCGACGGGCAGGCGGCAGGTGCCCCAGCCGCTGCCGAACTGGGGCCGGTGGTCCTGGACGCGGCCGTGCTGGACGGTGAAGCGGATCTTGTTCTGGCCGGGCTCCTGGTAGACCATGCTGCCCAGCAGGCCGTCGCCGAGGAACGGGCCCTCCGACCAGGTCCTGGGCATCCTGCCCCAGAGCAGGTCCTGGCCCTTCATGAACTCGGCCCAGGGCACGCGCTGCCGGAGCTGCCAGCCCCGGGCCGCCCCGGTGGGCTCAGTGGGCTCAGCGGGCTCGGCGGGCTCGGTTTCCGCGAGCGCCGGGGCGGCGGGGACGAGGGCGAGACCTAAGCCGCCGAGCACGGCACGGCGGGTCGGGTCGTGAGAGGGGGGTGTCATGCGGGACCTCACAGACGAGACATCGGGTCTTTCGCCTGTATGACACGCAGGATGACCTTAGTCAAGGGCGGTCAACCGAAATTCATCGGATGCATCACCCCTTAACGGCGCCTGCGGTGAGCCCTTCGACGATGTAGCGGCGGATGGCGGCGAACAGCACGAGGGTCGGCAGCACCGAGATCACGGTGGCCGCGGCCATGGAACCCCAGTCGATGTCGTACTGGGTGATGAAGGAGTTCATGGCGACCGGGATGGTCTTGGCGTCCTCGCTGTCGATGAACGTGATCGCCAGGAACAGCTCGTTCCAGCACTGCACGAACGCGAAGATGAACGTGGCCGCGATGCCCGGCAGCATGACCGGGATGACCACCCGCACCATGGCCACCAGCCGCGAGGCGCCGTCCACCTGCGCGGCCTCCTCCAGCGCGACCGGCACCCGCTCATAGAAGCCGCGCATGATGATCGTGGCGAACGGCACCAGCATGGCCACGTACACCAGCATCAGCCCGGCGAGCCGGTTGAGCAGGTCGAGGTCGGACATCAGCAGGTAGAGCGGGCCGAGCGCGATGAACAGCGGGATCATCTGCGTGACCAGGAACGCCAGCATCAGCGCGCCCCGGCCGGGGAAGGCGAAGCGGGCGAGCGTGTAGCCGCCCAGCACGCCGATCGCGGTCACCACACCGGCCGCGACGAGCGAGACGAGCAGGCTGTTCAGCAGGTACGCGCCGAAGTCCGCGAACGAGAACAGCTCCTCGTAGTGCTCGAACGTCAGGTTGCCCGGCCAGTACCTGAGCGGCATCGAGAAGATCTCGGACTTGGGCTTGAGCGAGGTGACGACGATCCAGTAGAGGGGGAAGAGGGTGATCAGCAGCCAGGCGCCCAGCACGACGACCTTGGCCGCGTTGCCGACATGCTTCATCGTGACTTCTCGAATCTCGTCGCGTTCAGGTAGAAGACGCTGAAGGACAGCAGCAGGCCCAGGATGAGCAGGCCCACCGCGCCCGCCCGGCCGTAGTCGCCGCCGATGACCTGCTGGATGAGGAAGGTCGTGATGATGTCGGTGCCGCTGGCCGGGCCGCCGCCGGTCATCGAGTAGATGAGGTCGGGGAAGTTGAGGATCCAGATGATCCGCAGCAGCACGATGAGAGCGAGCGTGGGCCGGATGTGCGGCAGCGTCACGTGCCAGAACTGCCGCAGCCGCGACGCGCCGTCCACGGCCGCCGCCTCGTACAGCTCCTTCGGCACCGACTGCAGGGCGGCCATGATCATGATGGCGAAGAACGTGACGCCGTACCAGATGTTCGCCACGATCACCGAGGTCATCGCCCACCCGGGGGTGGCCAGGAAGCCGATGCGCTGGTCGATGAGGCCGGTCTTGAGCAGCAGGTCGTTGATCACGCCGAACTGCCCGTTGAACATCCACCGCCACAGCAGCCCGATCAGGAACCCCGACATGGCCCAGGGGAAGAACACCCACGCCTGGTAGAAGCCCCGGCCGCGGAAGTGCCGGCGCAGCAGCAGCGCCAGCCCGAAGCCGAGGAAGAACTGGAAGAACAGCGAGACGACCACCCACGTACCGGTGTTCCGCAGCGCCGTCCAGAACCGGTCCTCGGCCAGGACGGCCCGGAAGTTCTCCAGGCCGACGAAGGGCGTCGAGGTGATGTCGAACAGGTTGTAGCGCTGGAAGGCGATGACCGTACCGCGGATCATCGGGTAGTACGTGAACAGGGTCACGAAGACCACGCCGGGCAGCAGGCACAGAGTGATGAACCTGGCCCGGCGGGCGGTGAAGAGCCTCATGAGACCTTCTTGGCCTGGTCCGTCCAGAAGGCGTCCCACGACTTGAGCACCTCGGCCGTGGTCTTCTTGCCGGTGATCAGGGCCTGGACGTCACGGTCGGAGTCGACGAGGAACTGGCTCCAGCCCGGGTAGTCGACGGGCCTGATCGTGATCACCTGCTTGGGGTCCTGCTGGGCCTGCAGGTACGCCTTCCACGCGCCCTGCGAGAACTGCGGGTCGCTCTGGGCCTGCTTGGAGATCGGGATGAGCGAGTTTCCCTTGGCGAAGGCGATGCTCTGCTCGGCCTCCGACAGGAACTGGACCAGCTTGACCGCCTCCTTCGGGTGCGTGGTGAAGGAGGTGGCGCCCCATCCGGCGTAGCCGACGGGCTGGAAGGCGTATCCGGACGGGCCCTTGGGGATGGGGGCCGTCGACCAGGCCGTCATGCCGCTCTCCTGGACGGTCTTGATCACTTCGGGGTCCTGGATGAGCATGCCGGTGACGCCCGAGGTGAACCCCTGGACCATCTCCGGGTAGCCCCAGGAGACGGAGTCGGGCGGCGACGCCTCCTTGAAGATCTTCACGTAGAGGTCCATGGCCTGGGCGGCCTCGGGGGTGGAGAAGATCGTCCGCTTGTCCTTGAGATAGAACGATTTTTCGGGATTCAGGGCTTCGCCGTTGTACGCGCTGACCATCATGACCGCGTAGTCGGCCCCGCCCTTGCCGCCCCGGAACGAGTAGCCGAACCGGTCGCCCGAGGTCATCTTCTTGCCGGCCTCGTAGAGCTCCTGCCAGGTGGCCGGCGGCTGCGTCATGCCCCGGTCCGTACGGTAGAAGATCGTGCGCTCGTAGAAGCCGTACGGGATCAGGTACGCCTTGCCGCCGACCTCGACGGCCTTCTTCTGGGCCAGCTCGGTAAGGTCCGACCAGCCGGGCCACTCCGTGGTGGGCAGCTCGGCCAGCCAGCCGTTGTTGGAGAAGGACTTGGCCGTGTGGTCGCGTACTTCCAGCACGTCCAGGTCCTTCTTCGTCTGCAGGATCTGGGTGATCTTCTGGTCGGCGCTGTCGAGCGGCGGCGAGATCAGCTCCACCTTGATGCCCGGATTGGCCTTCTCGAAGTCCTTCAGCAGCGTTTTGATGAGCTTCGTGCGTTCGGGACTGGTCAGGCTCTCGATCATGCGGAGCCGTACCTCGCCGGGGGACGACGAGCCGGAGCCGCAGCCCGCGAGCAAGAGCGTGGCGGCGACCGCGGCCGCCAGGAGGGGGGTTCTCATGCTGAGCCTCCAGCTTCAGACAGCGCTGTCAGTCACGCGCTGTCAGTCACGCTAGGCGACCGACCCCCTCCAGCGCTAGCCCGAGATCCTTGATCAACGTGTCCGCGGGCTCCAGGCCGACCGAGAGCCGCACGAGGCCGACGGGGATGCCCATGGTGGCCCGCACGCTCTCCTCGGTGGACAGGGCGGGGGCGTTCACCAGGCTCTCAAAACCTCCCCAAGACACCCCAATCCTGAAATGTCGCAACTTATCGAGGAAGAGTCCGACCTCCTGGCGCGATTCCGTGTCCAGCACGAGGCTGAACAGGCTGGAGAACCCCGACATCTGCCGCTTCGCGAGGTCGTGCCCCGGATGGGACGGCAGCCCAGGGTGGTTCACCGCCCGCACGGCCGGATGCCCCGTCAGGAACTCGGCCACGGCCAGCCCCCGCTCCTGGTGCGCGGGCATCCGCACGGGCAGCGTGCGCAGCCCCTTGATCACCTTGGCCGCGTCGTGCGGCGACATGGCGGCCCCGTACAGCTGGTACTCGGTCAGCGCCAGCGGCCTGATCAGCCGGGACGGGCCTACCACGACGCCGCCCACGAGGTCGCTGTGCCCGCCGATGTACTTCGACAGCGAGTGCACGACGAGATCGACGCCCATGGTCAGCGGCTTCTGGAAGATCGGCGTGGACCAGGTGTTGTCCATCACGCTCACCAGCCCGCGCTCCCGCGCCCACGCGGTGACTTCGGCGATGTCGACCACGGCGTAGGCCATGTAGGAGGGGGACTCGAAGTAGAGTAGACGGGTGCTCGCCCTGATAGCGCTGTCACACTCCGCGAGGTCGTTCACGTGCGTATGCGTGACCCCGAACTTCTCCAGGTAGCGCAGGAACTGGGTGGTCGGCCCGTACACTGCGCCCAGCACCAGCACGTGATCCCCGGCCTTGACGAGCGAGGAGATGGTCGCCGAGATGGCCCCCATTCCCGACCCGAAACACTTGGCACGCTCTCCCCGCTCGAGCGCGGCGAGCTTACGCTGAGCGAGATCGACCGTCGGGTTGGTCCCCCGCCAGTAGACGTACCTCTCGTCCTCGTTCCTGATCGCCTCGCCGAGCTCCTGCGCGCTCCCGAACGTGAACAGCGAGTTCTCGAACACCGGTGGGTTGACCGCGCCCAACGCCCAGGGCTCGTCCTCGCCCAGCCGGCCACAGATCCATTCGTCATCCATGGGGGCAGACTATGACAGCCAGGGATCTGGGTGACCGGGCGGCCTCCCAGGGTGAAACCACTCGCAAGCCGACCATGGCCGACGTGGCCCGCCACGCGGGCGTGAGCCTCAAGACCGTCTCCCGGGTGGTCAACCAGGAGCCGCACGTCCGGGCCTCGCTGCAGGAGCGCGTGCAGGCGGCCATCAGCGCGCTCGGCTACCGCCGCAACGAGGCCGCCGCCCGCCTGGCCAGGGGCGCGACCATGCTGACGCTCGGGCTGGTGATGGAGAACATCTCCAACGAGTTCTACTCCCGCCTGGCCGCCGCCGTGGAGTCCGCCGCGGCCCGGTACGAGGCGCTGGTGGTGTTCGGCTCGTACGAGGAGAGCGCCGACAAGGAGCGCATGCTCATCGAGTCCATGTACGCGCGGGGCGTGGACGCCCTGATCGTCGTCCCCTCGGCGGCCGATCACTCGTGGCTGGCCGAGCACGCCTCGCTCACCACGGTGTTCGTGGACCGCGTGCCCCCGGGCCTGGAGTCGGCGGACGTGGTGCTGCTGGACGACGTGCGGGGCGGCCGGGCCGCGACCGAGCACCTGCTGGCCCGCGGCCACCGCCGGATCGCGCTGGTCTCGGACGACGAGGGCATCAGCTCGGTGCACGACCGCGCGACCGGCTACCGCGCGGCCCTGCGCGCGGCCGGACTGACGGCCGACGACACGCTGACGGTCCGCGGGCTCTTCGACCCGTGGCGGGTCTCCCACGAGGTGAGCCGCCTCCTGGACCTGCCCGACCCTCCGACGGCCTTCTTCGCCACCAACAACCGCGCCGCGATCGGCATCCTGCAGGCGCTGCGGGAACGTCCGGAGCGGCCCGCGTACGTGAGCTTCGACGACTTCGCCCTGGCCGACGTGTTCAACCCCGGGGTGACGGTGGTCCGCTACGACACGGCACGCCTGGCCCGCAGTGCGGTGGACCTCCTGCTGAACCCGTCGCCGTCGCCCCGCCGCGTCAAGGTCCCGGTCGAGCTGGTGGCCAGAGGCTCGGGCGAGCTGCCGCCCTCCTGAACACCATGCGTGAGCGGCGTTCGTCTCGCTAGGGTCGAGTTGTGCCTCTTCCCGCCGCCGACCTCGCCCGGCTTCTTCGCAACCGGCCGGAGCTGGCCGCCGTCCCCTCCGCCGAGGCGCTCGAACGCCTGCTCGCGGCGCCGGAGCTGGCCGTGCCCGCCCTGCTCGCGCTCGACGCCGACTGCCACCTCGTCAGCCAGGCGCTGCAGATCCTGGGCGGCGAGGCCGGCCGCGCGGCGCTGGCCGAGCTGCTCCACGACCCCGGCGACCGGCTCGGCGAGACGATCGAGACCCTGGCCGCGTGGGGCCTCGTGACCCTCGACGGGGGCGGCGACGGGGGCACGGTGAGGTCCCCGCACCCGCAGGGGCTGTGGGCGAACCCGTTCGGGCTGGGCCGGCCGTTGCGCGAGCTGACCGCCGAGGATCTGAAGTCCCTGGTCAAGGGGCTGGGCGGCAGGCCCAAGGGCCGCAAGTCGGAGGTGCTCGCCCAGGCGGCGGAGATCGTGCGCGACGGCCGGGCCGTCCGCGCCCGCGCCGCCGCGTTGCCGCGCGAGGCGGTGGCGCTGCTGGAGTCGATGGCGGACGGGCAGCCGGTCTTCCAGCACGCCGTCTGGTACGGCACCGGCGATGCGGACCATCCGGTCACGCGCCTGGCCGAGGCCGGGTTCGTGGTGCGGGACGGCTGGGAGTACGAGATGCCCATGGAGGTCGCGCTCGCGCTGCGCGGCGACGGCTGGAAGCCGGAGCTCACGGGCCAGCCGGACGTGCCGTCCGTGGAGCTCACCGGGCCCGCGGACGGGCTCGCCGCCGCGCTGGCCGCCGTTGACCAGGTGGAGGCGCTGATCGAGCTGACGGGAACGCAGCCCATCGCCGAGCTGAAGGCGGGCGGGGTGGGCGCGCGGGAGCTGAAGCGGGTGGCCAAGGCGCTGGACGTTCCCGAGCAGGCGGTCGTGCTCTGGCTCGACCTCGCCTTCGGCACCGACCTGATCGCCTCCGAGGCCGGCGAGAGGCTGGCCGGCACCACGCTGGCCGACGAGTGGCTGGGCCTGGATCCGGCCTCGCGGTGGCAGGCCCTGGTGGAGTCCTGGCTGGCGATGCCGCAGGCGGCCACGTTCAGGGTGACGGGCTGCTGCGAGGAGCACATGACGCCGCAGGCTCCGCCGTACCAGTTCGAGAGCGGCGCCGGCGAGATCCGGCGGGCCGCGCTGCGCGTGCTCCGGACGCTGCCTCCCGGGCGGGGGTCGAGCTCTGAGGGGTTGCTCCCGGCCGTGGGCTGGCGGACGCGGGCGGTCAAGGAGTTCGCGCCGGCCGCCGCCGAGTTCGTGACCGCCGCCCTGCGCGAGGGCGAGCTGCTCGGGATGGTCCAGGAGGGTGCGCTGACCGAGCTCGGCCGCGCCCACCTCGACGGCGCCGGCGTGGCCGGCCGCTTCCCCACGCCGACCCACACCGTGACCCTGCAGAACGACCTGACCGCGATCGTGTCAGGGGTGCCCGCGCCACAGCTGACCGCGTTCCTGAACGGCTGCGCCGACCTGGAGTCACGCGACCGGGCCAGCGTGTGGCGCTTCTCGCACAGGAGCGTGCGCCGGGCGCTGGACGCGGGGACGACGGCCGACGGCCTGCTCGACGAGCTGGCCCGCGTCGCCGCCAAGGCCGTCCCCCAGCCGCTGCGTTACCTCGTCACCGACGTCGCCCGCCGGCACGGCGCCGTCCGCGTCACCTCCGCCGCCTCCGTGGTGACCGCGGAGGACCCGGCGCTCATCACCGAGCTGTGCGGGACCAGGGCCCTGCGCAAGCTGGCGCTGCGCGCCATCGCCCCCACGGTCGCCCTCAGCGCCCTGCCTCCCGACGAGACCCTCGAGCTGCTGCGGCAGGGCGGCCACGCCCCGGTCGCCCTGGCCCCCGACGGCACCATCAAGGCGGAGCCGCCCCAGCGCCGCCGCCTGCCCGTGGAGCCCGACCCGGCATGGGACGCCACCGCGATCCTCCAGGGCGGCGAGCCCGGCACGCCCGCCGAGGCCCTGTCCGTGGCCTCCGTCACCGGCGAGCCGATCGTCATCGTCTGGCAGCGGCGTGAGCACTACATGGAGGACATCGAGCTCACCCGCGGCACGGTGTCCGGCTACTGCCACGACTGCGGCACCGAACACACCTTCCAGCGGGCCCGGATCAAGGAGGCGCATCTGCCCTGATCGCCGGCGGGATCACGACGAGCGGGGGCGCCAGTCGCCGCGGTCGAGGTCGAGATCCTCCGGGGTGTGCAGCCTGACCATGGTCCTGGCGACCCCGGGCGGCACGCGGTGCGGGGTCAGGAAGGACACCGACACCATCACCGCGAACGCGATCGGCACCGTCCACGCCGCCGGCTGGCCCAGCAAGGCGCCGGCGGGCCCGTCGTACGGACCGGCGACGATCGTGACGAGCACGGCCGCGCACGCGAGCCCGCCGCCCACGAACAGCCCGGCCAGCGCCCCCGTGGTCGACAGGCGGCGCCACCAGATGCCCAGCACGAGCAGCGGGCAGAACGACGAGGCCGCCACCGCGAACGCCAGCCCCACCACGTCCGCCACCGGCAGCGCCCGCGCCCACAGCGCCAGGGCCAGCGGCACCGCGACCGCCATCAGCGTGGCGATCCTGAACGAGCGCACGCTGCCCTTGAGCAGGTCCTGCGCGATCACCCCCGCCACGGACACGGTCAGCCCCGACGACGTGGACAGGAACGCGGCGAACGCGCCCGCCGTCACCAGCGCCGTCAGCAGCTCGCCCAGCGTGCCGCCGACCATCCGCGCGGGCAACGTCAGCACGACCGTGTCCGTGCGGACCAGGTCGGGCGCGTAGAGGCGGCCGAGCCAGCCGTACACGGCGGGCATCAGGTAGAAGGCCCCGAGCAGCGACAGCACCACCAGCGTCGTGCGGCGCGCGGCCCGGCCGTCCGGGTTGGTGTAGAAGCGCACCAGTACGTGCGGCAGCCCCATGGTGCCCAGGAACGTGGCCAGGATCAGCGAGTACGTCGAGTACAGCCCGTACTCCTTGCCCCCGGCCAGCGGCACCTGCCAGGTGGCCGCGTCCTGCGGGCCGACCGCGGGCGCGCCGTCGGCCTTCCACGCCATCAGCAGGAACACCAGCGGCAGGGCCAGCGCCGTCAGCTTGAGCCAGTACTGGAACGCCTGCACGAACGTGATCGACCGCATGCCACCGGACAGCACGTTCACCGCCACGACGACCGCGACCAGCAGGCCGCCCACCCACACGGGCGCGCCGGTGATCTCCCGCAGCACCAGGCCCGCGCTCTGGAACTGCGGCATCAGGTAGAACCAGCCGATCAGCACGACGAGCACGCTCGCGGTGCGGCGCACGGCCATCGACTCCAGCCTGGCCTCGGCGAAGTCCGGCAGCGTGTACGCCCCCGAGCGCCGCAGCGGCGCCGACACCAGCACGAGCAGCACCAGGTAGCCGCCGGTCCAGCCGACGGGCAGCCAGAGCATGTCCACGCCGAACGACAGGATGAGCCCGGCGATGCCCAGGAACGAGGCCGCCGACAGGTACTCGCCGCCGATGGCCGAGGCGTTCCAGAGCGGGCTGACGGTGCGGGAGGCGACGTAGAAGTCGGAGGTGGTGCGGGAGACCCTGATCCCGAACGCCCCGATCAGCACGGCCGCCACCACCACGATCAGCACCGCCGTAAGGCTCATCGGCGTTTGACCAGTTCGGCGAAGTGGCGCTCGTTGCGCTCGGCCTGGCGCACGTACAGCCAGGCGCCGATGACGAAGGCGGGGTAGATGAGCCCGGCGAGCACCGCCCACGGGAGCGGGACGCCGAGCAGGTGGACCGAGCGCAGCTCGGGGATGAGCAGGAACAGCAGCGGCAGCCCGCCGACCACGCACGCCAGCACCGTGCAGACGAACAGCGCCAGCCGGACCTGGGTGCGCAGGAACGAGCGCATGTAGACCTCGCCGAGCCTGGTCTGCTCGTCGATCTCCCGGGTGGCCGGGTAGCGGGGCCGGCGCGCGGCGGCCGTACGCGGGCTCATCACGGCCACCCGGCGCAGGGTCTCGCGCCGGGACGCCTCGGCGCGGGGCAGCGGGGCCCGGCGCCCGGGACGCGGTTCGGGGCTCATCAGGACCTCGCCTTTCTGGCTCTGCGCACCAGCAGGTCGCGCAGCTCGCGCGTGTGGCGGCGGCTGACCGGCAGTTCGGTGTCCCCCACCCGCACCGTGCACTTGCCCGAGTCGATGTGCAACTCCTCGATGTGCTTGACGGCCACCAGATGGCTCCGGTGCACGCGGACGAACCCGGCCGAGGCCCACCGCTCCTCCAGGGTGGCCAGCGGGATGCGCACCAGATGGCTGCCCGTCGCCGTGTGCAGCCGCGCGTAGTCCCCGTGCGCCTCGACGTAGATCACGTCGGCGCTGGACACGAACCGCGTCACTCCGCCCAGTTCGACCGGGATCGTGTCGGTCTCCCCCGCCTCCGCGGGCACGTCGGCCGAGACCGCCACCCGCCGGATCGCCTCCGCCAGCCGCTCCGGGCGTACCGGTTTGAGCAGGTAGTCCTCGGCCTTGATCTCGAACGCGTCCACGGCGTGCTCCTCGTACGCCGTCACGAACACCACCCGGGGCGGGTTCGCGAACTGCGACAGCAGCCGCCCCAGCACCACGCCGTCGAGCCCGCGCATCCGGATGTCGAGGAAGACCGCGTCGATCGGCCGGCCGTCGGCGATGGCGCGGTCGAGCAGCCGCAGCGCCGCCGCGCCGTCCCTGGCGGTGGCCACCTCGCCGATGCGGGGGTCGGCACGCAGCAGGTAGGACAGGTCTTCGAGGGCAGGCAGCTCGTCATCGACCGCGAGGACCCGTAGTTGCGCCATAGACAGTGATAAAACCGACAAGAAAGATCGAGGTCAACGGGCAGAGACGCCTGGGTGATATTTCGGCAACCTGATGTTGACCTTGGTGCCCGCTCCCTGGGCGGTCTCGACCACGAGGCCGTACTCGTCGCCGTAGACCTGGCGCAGCCGTTCGTCCACGTTCGCCAGCCCGACGCCGCCCGTGGGGGCGATGTCACCTGCGAGGATGCGGCGCAGCCGGTCGGGGTCCATGCCGAGCCCGTCGTCCTCGACGCTGATGCGGCACTCCGCCCCGGCGTCCTCGGCGATGATCGTGATGCGGCCGACGCCGTTGCGGCTCTCCAGGCCGTGCCTGACGGCGTTCTCGACGAGCGGCTGCAGGCACAGGAACGGCACCGCGACCGGCAGCACCTCGGGCGCGATCCGGAGCGTCACCTGGAGCTGGTCGCCGAACCTGGCCCGCTCCAGGATCAGGTAGCGGTCGATCGAGCGCAGCTCCTCGGCGAGCGTGGTGAACTCGCCGTGCCGGCGGAAGGAGTAGCGGGTGAAGTCGGCGAACTCCAGCAGCAGCTCCCTGGCCCGCTCCGGGTCGGTGCGGACGAAGGAGGCGATCGTGGTGAGGGAGTTGTAGATGAAGTGCGGCGAGATCTGCGCCCGCAGCGCGCGTACCTCGGCCTCCATGAGCAGCGTGCGCGAGCGGTCCAGCTCGGCCAGCTCGAGCTGCGAGTCCACCCACCCGGCCACCTCCTGCGCGGCCCTGACCAGGCCGGCGGAGGCGTCCTGCCCGTAGGCGGCCAGGGCGCCCACGACCCGGTCGTCGGTGGTGAGCGGCACCACCACGGCCTGGCGGATCGGGCATTCGAGCAGCTCGCAGTCGATGGTCAGCACCTGGGTGCGGCCGTCCTTCAAGGTGGCCGCCGCGTGCTCGAACGCCTGGTCGGCGTGGTGCTCGCCGGCGCCGTCGTACACGAGCAGCCGCTCACCGTCGGTGATGGCCAGCGCGGCCGAGCCGAGCAGCGCGCGCAGGTGCCGCGAGGCCCGCTCGGCGCCGTCGGCGGTCAGCCCGGCCCGCAGCGGCGGACCGGCCAGCGAGGCGGTGTGCAGGGTCTCGAACGTGGCCCGCTCCGCCGGGCTGGTGCCCAGCTCGCGACGGCCCCGCATGACCCGCCAGAGCACGATCGCGGGCACGCTCACGAGCACCGCGACCACGGCGACGCCCACCACGTACTCCACGCCGCCAGAGCCTAGCTTCGCTCACAGAGCCTTCGCTATCAGGTCCGCGTACGACTCCGCCTCCTCGGTGGAGTCGTACGTGGTGCGCGGCCAGAAGAAGCCGCGCAGCCCGTCCTTCCTGTTGCGCGGCACGATGTGCACGTGCAGGTGGGGCACGCTCTGGCTGACGCGGTTGTTCATGGCCACGAACGTGCCGGCGACCTGCAGCCCCTCCTCCACCGCCCGGCTCACGGCCTGCACCCGCTCGAAGAACGGCCCCACGTCGGTCAGGTCGGCGAGCGTCTCCACGTGGATCCTCGGCACCACCAGCACGTGCCCCTTGAAGACCGGCCGGACGTCCAGGAACGAGACCGCGACCTCGTCGGAGTGGACCATGGTCGCCGGTCGCTCACCCGCGATGATCTCGCAGAACAGGTCAGTGCTCACCGCCCGACCCTATCCGCCTCATCCGCGGGACTGCCCCGCCCGCTCGGCGAAGGCCGTCCAGCTGGTCACGTTGGGCGCCGACCACTCGGCGGGGGCGTGCAGGAAGTGCTCGCCCACCCGCTCGCGCAGCCGCTGCGGCACCTCTGCCACCTTGGCGCCCCGGCAGTGGTAGACCAGCCCGCCCGCGCGCTGCCCCATCGCCATCCACGGCAGCCACGGCGAGACCCGGCACCACGAGAACACGCACGGCACGTCCGGCACGCCCGAGTCCAGGTCCTTGGCCGAGACGAAGAACTGGAACAGCTCCATCGCCCGGTAGGTGTCGTTCGCCGAGTTGTCGGGGTAGTCGGCGACCTTCAGGGGCGAGGGGTAGGCCAAGCGGATGTCGATGTTGTAGACCACCTGGTCGCCCAGGCGGGTCGTCGGCACCGGGTAGGCGCCGAGCCGCTGGTTGACCGGGTCGTTGAAGACGTGCTGCACCTCGACCGTCCGCTCCGTGAGCGGGTTGTCCCAGGTGTCGAGCACCTCCCTCGTCTTCGGGTCGAGGTAGAGGGCGGCCTCCCTGGTCAGCAGCTGCCAGCCGCCGTCGGCCTCGACCGCCCTGGCCACGTTCAGCCCCTCGAACCCGAACAGGTGGTGCGGCCCGCCGTCGTCCTGCCAGCCGTACACGTCGCCGGTCCAATAGGAGATGGTCTCCGCGCCGTCGGAGGAGGCGCGCACCCGGATGAAATCCATGATCCCCACAGTAACCGGGCGGCGCTCTACTTGACCGATACGGTGAAGACGGCCTCGCCCGACTGCTGCCTGCTCTGCTCGTCCGGTGGCGTCGTGGCCTGGCCGCACCGCCAGCAGTCGTACAGTTTGATCTCCGTCGTGCCCGGGCGCTTGCTGTTGAAGACGAAGTAGGTCGTGCCCCCGGCGCCGACCCCGCCGCCCTCGGTCTTGTGCTCCTCGCTGATGAACGAGGCGACCTTCGGGTCCGGGACGGCGACCAGCTTCCACTCGTCGCCCACCGACGGGTTGTCGGCGACGGCCAGCGAGAAGCGCTGGCCGGGGCGCAGCTCGACGGGCACGGTGGTGCCCTTGGCGCCCTTGACCACCGTGCCGAAGTCGCTCACCGCTGAGCCTCCGCCGCACCCGGCCGCCAGCAGGGCGAGCGTGGCGGCGGCGATCGTTCGACGCATCACCACGGCAGGGTATCTGCCAGTGCGGGCGCCGGCCGTACCCGTCCCCTTCTACCGGCGCGTGTGGCGGTTCCGCCGCAGCATCATGCGGCGGACGACGAAGGCGATCACGGCGCCGGCCGCGGCGACGAGCAGCACGGGCCGCTTGCGCGCCTGCCCGGCGGCGTCCTTCACCTGGTGCGGCGTGCCCTCGCGAACCTTGCCCGCCACCTCGGACGCCTTCTCCTTGACGGATCCGGCCATGCCCGCGGCCCTGTCCTTGGCGGTCTCGGCCACGTGGGCGGCCCTGGCCTTGACGTCGGCCTTGGCCGCCAGCGCCCCGACGGTCTCGCCCAGCTCCCTGCGGGTTTCCTCGATCTCTTTGCGCACGTTGCCCTCCTCGTGGTGACCTGTCCCGCGTGCCATCTCACGCGTGTGGTGCGTCCTGCTGTGGTGGTGATGTCGCGGCGACTCCGCCTCGGCCCACTCACGTTCCAGGGCCTGGGCACGCTCGTCGTCGTAGGGGGGTTCGGGGGCGAATGTCTCGTGTGCCATCCGCTCCTCCTCCACCCGCCGGGCGTTCTCGGCCGCGCCCGGCCTGGTCGGCGGCACGTTGATGGACTCCCATTCGGTCGGCGTGCCCACGGTCTGCCTCCGGGCGCCGACGTTTCCGGCATATTGCTCGCTGTATCCAGGGTCGGTCTCGCTCATCGCCGCGCCCTCTCCTTGACCATGTCGATGTCGGCCCTGACGCTCGCGAGGGTCTCCGACGGGACCGGCGACCCGGCGCGTCGCACCTGTCCCTTACCGACCAGGCCGAGCAGCGCGGCGATGACGAAGAGCAGGCCCGCCACGATGGCGGCGGCAGCCCACGCCGGCAGGACCAGGGCCAGCAGCAGAATGACGGTGGTCACGAGCGCGGCGCCGCCGAAGAACGCGGCCATTCCCGCCGCGCCGAACAGCCCCGCGCCGAAGCCCGCGCGCTTGCCTTTTTCCGCCAGCTCCATCTTCGCCAGGCGGAATTCGTCCCTCACGAGCCTGGAGAACTGCTCGGAGAGGTCGTTGACCAGCTTGTGGGTGTCGTTCACAACGCTCGCCTCCTCCGCTGAGGAAGGCGACTACCCAAACAAACGGCCTTCTATCATGCGGTTTTACCGCTTGGCGACCTTGAGCAGAAATCCGAGGGCCGACAGCACCGGGTCTTTCTGCACTTCGCACCAATTGTCCGGCTGCTTGGGCTTGCTCCACGGAGACGGGAGCTCGCACGAGGGAGCCTGCGGCTTGGGCCGCTCACACCACGATCCGGGAGGGTTCATACCAATATGCTACAACTTCAGGTGTGGCTTATATAAGCCTTTCCTCACCTCTTGCGCAGATGAGGTGGATTAGCGCCGCCACCCTCCGGTAGGGATCGGTCCGGCCCGCGCGTTCCTCCACCGCCAGAATTTCGTCAATTCCCTCGGGGACCGGCGCTCCGTCCGGCGCGGCGTCGCAGAACACCCGCACGCCGTACCACTGCGGCACCTCCAGCCCCTGGACGGCCAGCCGCCGCGTGAGCTCGTCGAGCCGGTCGGCCCTGGCGGGGACGCCGAGCCGGTTGACGTAACCGGTGCCCTCGAACGCCTGCAGCGCCCCCGCCCAGTCGCCCATGAGCCCGTTGCGCATGGCGAGGGCGTCGCCGTTGCGCACGAGGAGCGAGAGCCGGCCGCCTGGCGCGAGGAGGCGGGCGAGGTCGGCGAGCAGCGGGTCGGGGTCGTCGAAGTACATCAGCACGCCGTGGCACAGGACGATGTCGAAACTCCCCGGCCCGAACAGCTCCCGCAGCCGCCCTGCCTCGGCCTGGACCGTCCGGATGCTCATGCCCGGCTGGATCCCGGCCTCCAGGAGGCGGAGAAGGTCGCGGGAGGCGTCGAGGGCGGTGACGTGGTGGCCCCTGGCGGCCATCCTGAGCGCCTGCGTGCCCTGGCCGGAGCCCACGTCGAGGATGCGGCAGGGGGTCTTGGGGAGGTGCGCGGCGAGCTGGCGGGTGACGAGGTCCTGCCGGACGACGTCCCGCAGCGCCCCCAACCGGGCCGCCCACCTGCCCTCTGCCCCTGAGAACCTCATGTGCAGGATCCTAGGCGGACCCGATCTTCCCCTCCGCGCAGGCCCCCGGCCGGAGGCGCGGCGGCGGGGAGGCGGCGACGCGGTAGCCTGCCGGGGTGCTGGTACACGGGGTCTGGGCGGCCGGCGGGCTCGCCTTCTGGGCGGAGACCGCCGAGGCCGGCGACGCGTCCCCCGGGGCCGCCCCGCGCCGGCCGCAGCGCCATCTGACAGGACCCGCGCCCCACCCGTTCGCCTCTCCCGCGTCCGGCGTCGCCGCCGCGCTCGGCCTCGACGACCCGCCGTCACGGACGCTGGAGCTGCTCCTGCCGGGCTCGGCCAAGGAGCCGCTGCCCTCGCCGGAGACCGGCCGGCTCGCGGAGACGACCCGGCCGCGGCTGCGCCTCTGGCAGGTCCCCGCCGTGGTGCCGCCCGCTTCGGAGGCCCTCCACGTGCTGGACGGGCACACCGGCACCGCGACCATGCGCCACTGGGCCGCCGTGGCGGCCTTCGCCCGCGACCTCGTACGCCGGGGCCGCGTCATCCCGCAGCTCGTCCCTTCCTCTGCGGGTGGCCGTGAGCCCGAGGACGCGATGGCCATGTGGGCCGTGCCGGAGGCCGACGCGCGGGCCGTGTGGCGGCCGGTGGTGACCGGGGCCGACGCCGGCTACTTCCGGGAGCTGGCGCTGGCCATGCCGCCCGCGTGCCGTACCTCCCAGGTCGAGCGGCCGTCCGCCGGCGTCCTGCTCGACGCCCTTGAGACGTTCGCCGACGCCCTCGTCCGCCAGACCCTCACCGAGCCTCTGGTCGCCCGGCCCAGGACGCTGCACGAACGCTGGCTGGCCGCCCTGACCGGCGCCGCGCCGCAGTGCCCCGACGTGCCCGGGCTGCGCGAGGAGCTGGAGCGGTGGCACGAGAGCGTCGCGTCGGCCGAGGGCGCGACCCGGGTGTGCTTCCGGCTGCTGGAGCCCGCCGACACCGAGGACTGGCGGGTCGAGCTGGCGCTGCAGGCCGCCGACGACCCCAGCCTGTACGTCCCCGCGGCCCACGTCTGGACCGGCGAGACGGTGACGGGGCTGCCCGGCAGGCCCGAACGCGACCTGCTGGCCGGGCTGGGCCGGGCCGTCCGGCTCTACCCGGAGCTCGACCGCGCCCTGCGCGGGCCCACGCCGAGCGAGCTGGCGCTGGACACGGCCGGCGCGTTCGGGTTCCTGCGGCAGGCCGCGCCCCTGCTGCAGGCGGCCGGGTTCGGGGTGCAGCTGCCCCGCTGGGCCGGGCGTACGAGGCTGGGGCTGAAGCTGACCACCAGGGCCAAGGCGCAGACGGCGGCCACCGGGCAGGGGTTCGGCATGCGGGAGCTGGTCGACTTCCGCATCGACCTGGCGGTGGGCGACGAGACGATCAGCGAGGCGGAGCTGGCCGAGCTGGCCCGGCTGAAGGTGCCGCTGGTCCGGGTGCGCGGCCAGTGGGTGGAGCTGGACGACCGGCAGCTCAAGGCCGCGCTCAGGGCCGTGGAGGGCGCCCGTACGGGGGAGGCGAGCGCCGCCGACCTCCTGCGTCACGTGGTGCAGGAGGACGACGCCGAGCTGCCGCTGCTGGAGATCGACGCCGACGGCGTGCTCGGCGACCTGCTGTCCGGCCAGGCGGAGCGGCGGCTGACGCCCATCGCGACCCCAGCGGGGCTGGACGCCACGCTCAGGCCCTACCAGGAGCGCGGCCTGGCATGGCTCAGCTTCCTGTCGGAGCTGGGCCTGGGCGGCGTCCTGGCCGACGACATGGGGCTGGGCAAGACGATCACGACGCTGGCCCTGCTCGTCCACGAGCGGGCCGGCGCGCCCACGCTGCTCGTCTGCCCGATGTCCCTGGTCGGCAACTGGCAGCGGGAGGCCGCCAGGTTCGCGCCCGGCCTGCGCGTCTACGTGCACCACGGCAGCGGGCGCGACGCGGCGCTGATCCCCGGCGCCGATCTGGTGATCACCACGTACGGCACCGCCCAGCGCGACCTCGAGACGCTCAAGCGGCACGAGTGGCGCAGGGTCGTGTGCGACGAGGCGCAGGCGATCAAGAACAGCGGCACGCTCCAGGCCCAGGCCGTGCGCTCGATCCCCGCCGGCGGCCGGCTCGCCCTCACGGGCACCCCGGTCGAGAACCACCTGGCCGAGCTCTGGTCGATCATGGAGTTCGCCAACCCGGGGCTGCTGGGGCCGCGTTCGCGGTTCAGGACCCGCTTCCAGGAGCCCATCGAGGCCCAGCAGGACGAGCAGGCCGCGCGGGCGCTGAAGCGGGCGACGGGGCCGTTCATCCTGCGCCGCGTCAAGACCGACAAGTCGATCATCTCGGACCTGCCGGAGAAGCTGGAGGTCAAGGAGTGGTGCCCGCTCACCACGGAGCAGGCCACGCTCTACCAGGCGGTCGTGGACGACATGCTGGCCAAGATCGACGACAGCGAGGGCATCGAGCGGCGCGGCCTGGTCCTGGCCACCATGGCCAAGCTGAAGCAGGTCTGCAACCACCCGGCCCACCTGCTCAAGGACGGCTCCCGCCTGGCGGGCCGGTCCGGCAAGCTCACCCGGCTGGAGCAGCTGTCCGAAGAAATCCTGGCCGAAGGCGAAAAGGCCCTGCTTTTCACGCAATATGCCGAGTTCGGCACCATGCTGCAGCCGTACCTCGCCCAGCGGCTCGACACCACGGTCCTGTGGCTGCACGGCGGCCTGCCGAAGAAGACGCGCGACCGCCTGGTCGACCGCTTCCAGAACGACGAGGAGCCGATGCTGTTCGTGCTGTCGCTCAAGGCGGCCGGGGTCGGGCTCAACCTGACCGCCGCCAACCACGTCGTCCACGTGGACCGCTGGTGGAACCCGGCCGTCGAGGACCAGGCCACCGACCGGGCCTTCCGCATCGGGCAGCGCAAGAACGTGCAGGTGCGCAAGCTCATCTGCGCGGGCACCCTCGAGGAGCGCGTCGACCAGATGATCGAGCGCAAGAAGGCCCTGGCCGAGCGGGTGGTGGGCACCGGGGAGGACTGGCTGACGGACCTGTCGACGGAGGAGCTGCGCGAGGTGTTCAGGCTCACGGCGGAGGGGGTGGGCGGATAGTGCCGGACTGGTTCCAGGCCACCGGGCCGATCAAGGTCGAGGGCGGCATCAGGGCCCGCACCCAGCGCGGGACCATCGGCTCCACGTGGTGGTCAAGGCGTTTCATCGACATCCTGGAGCGCGTCTGCGACAAGGGCCGGCTCTCGCGGGGCCGCGCCTACGCGCGCCAGGGCCAGGTCCTGTCGATCGACCTGTCCCCCGGCGAGGTCAGGGCCGCTGTCCAGGGCTCGCGGCGGGAGCCGTACGCGATCGTGGTCAGGATCGAGGCGTACGACGAGCGGCGCTGGGCCGTCATCGAGGAGGCGATCGCCGAGCAGGCCGTCCACCGGGCCAAGCTGCTGGCGGGAGAGATGCCGCCGGAGATCGAGGAGCTGTTCGCGGCGCTCGGGATCGACCTGTTCCCCCGCGATCTCGACATGGACTGCTCGTGCCCCGACTGGGGGTTCCCGTGCAAGCACCTGTCGGCGGTGCTCTACCTGCTGGCCGAGTCGTTCGACGACGACCCGTTCCTGGTGCTGGCCTGGCGCGGCCGGACCCGGGAGCAGCTGCTCGGCTCGCTGGCGGAGGACGCGCCCAGGCTGGAGGTGCGGGACGTGCCGTTCGCCGACCGGCTGGCCGACTTCTACGCGCCCGGCGCCACGGCGCACCGGCCGGAGCGCCGCCCCGCGGCCGCTGCTCCGGACCTGCTCCTGCGCGTCTTCCCGCCGCCCGCCGACCTGGCCCGCGCGCTCACCCCGGCGTACCGGCGGCTCGCCGGCTCCTGAGGCCCCGGGTGGTCAGCGGTCCTCGAAGGAGGCGGGCACCATCACGCGCACGCCGTTGGGGACCACGCGCAGCCGGATCGGGGTGCGCAGCCGTACCTCGCCGTCCACGTCGGCCGCCATCGGCGGGTCGGTCTCCAGCAGCATCTCCCGCCCCACCACGAACGGCCCGCCGGCCATGCTGCGCCACCGCCCGGTGGTCGCCCTGATCAGCGTCTCGCCGAGCAGGCGCAGCTTCTTGCCCGAACCGAGCTGGTAGGCCACCAGCATGCCGTTGTCGATGCTGATGTCCTTGGCCACCTGCCAGCCGCCGTGGAAGCGGCCGTTGGCGATGTTGAGCTGGTGGGTGAGCAGCTCGTGGCGCTGCCCCTCGACCGTGATGTACGCGCGGAACGGCGTGTGCCCCGGCAGGATCGTCAGAGCGGTCAGCGGGTAGGCCGGGCGCCCCACGATGCGCTTGAGCCACGGCTTGACCTTGCCCGCCACCTCGACGGACACCCCGAAGCTGGCCAGGTTGGCGAACGGCCGGTCGTCGGCCATCCCCAGGTCGATGTCGGCCACCTTGCCCTCGGCGAACACCCTGATCGCCCCCGCCAGGTCGAGCGGCAGGCCGAGGCTGCGGGCGAAGTTGTTGGTGGTGCCCAGCGGGAGCACCCCGAGCGCCACGTCGCGGTGGGCCACATGGCGCACGGCCGAGGAGAGCGTGCCGTCGCCGCCGCCCACGACGAGCAGGTCGGGCTCGGTGGCCAGGGCCGCGTCGAGCAGCTCGCGCAGCCGCTTGGGGTTGTAGACCGACAGCTCCACCAGCGGCTCGAAGCCGAGGTTGTGGATCTGCTCGATCACCTCGAAATAGTGGCGACGGCCGCGGCGCGAGCGAGTGTTCACCACCACTGCCACCTTGCGATCTCTCCGGATCGCCTCGGTGTGCTCGTCTTTGGTGCGCAATTCGCTCATGGTCACCAATGGTAGGCGCAGACCGCGCTGCCTATGGTCGGCCGCCGGCACGCGGAAGGCCGCCGGGACACCCCGGCGGCCTTCTTGATCGTTACTTCTTCGGCGGGACGACCTGGACGATGGCGCCCAGGTTGCCCGGAAGCGGGCTCACCAGCTTGAACTGCACGCCCAGCGCCTTGCCCTCGTCACCGGGGTTGCCGGTGCCGAGCACCGAGCCGGCGGCCACCTGGCCGTACAGCTCCGTGGCGGGGGTGCCGTCCTGGTGCACCACGCGGCTGCTGTACGTCTGGTCGCCCTTCGACGGCACGACCGCCGAGGCGTCGAAGTCACGGTAGTAGAGACCACTGCCGATCAGCTCGAGGCCCGGGTACCAGGTCTTCGCGTCGGTGAAGGCCGGGACGCCCTTCTGCGCGGGCAGGTCCGTGCAGTACGCGCTGAACGGCTCGTCCGCCGCCTCCAGGCACTCCTTGAACGGGTACGTCTTGCCGAACCCGAACGCGGCGTTGGACGACTGGACGCGTCCCTGGAGGTTCTTCTGCAGCGTCGGGTCCTTCTCGGCCGCGGTCCCGGTGCGGCGCAGCGGGTCGAAGTGCGAGTCCACGACCAGCAGGCTGCCCTTGGGACCGAGGCTCGGCGGGAGCCGCAGGGTGTCGCCGACGTTGTTGTTGATGAACGTCGAGTCGCGGTACCACACCAGCAGGCCCGGCGCGTTGTACTTCAGCTTCTGCACCTTCCACGCCCCGTCGCGGGAGTAGTCGGTGTCGTAGGCGTACTGCAGGCCCTTGTCGAAGCCGTCGAAGTTGCGCCACTCGGCCAGGTAGAACCGGGAGATCTCGCGACTGCCGTTGTTGCGGGTCCAGCCGGTGCCGCTGGTGTTGGTGAACGTGCCGCCGACGGCCTTCCACCCGTTGTCGCCGTTCTCGACGTCGTCGCTCCACACGGCCGTGCCGCCGTTGGTGAGCTGGAAGTCGTCGGCGTGCCAGCCGCGCTCCTGGAAGGCGGCGTCGGTGTTGTACGTCATCCGCAGCTTGATCGTCTTGCCGGCGAACGGCGTCAGGTTGACGTAGTCGTGCCGCCAGCCGCCGCTGTCACCGGTGAGGCCGTACTTCTTCTCGCCGAAGGCGTGCAGGTTGTTGTTCGGGTCCGGATAGTCGTCGGGCGTGCTGACCTCGGCGCCGGCCTCGTCGAAGACCTTCTGCTGGGCCCAGGTCTGGCCGCCGTCGGTCGAGACCTCGACGAAGCCGAAGTCCCAGTCCTGCTCGATCACGTAGTTGTTCCACATCCACAACTTGAGATCGGTGCCGGCGGGGACAGGCAGGTCGCGGGTCACCGTGAGGTTGGCCCAGTCCTGGTCGAGGCCGCTCCACCAGGCGTTCGAGCCGCTGTGGGGGTCGATCATCTTGAGCGGCGTGGAGGCCAGGTTGACCCGGACGCCGTCCTCGGTGAGCTTGGGCGTGCGCGAGGACTGTCCGACCGTGACGATCTTGGAGGCGTCGCCCGGGTTGAACGTCTTCGGGTTCGCCCAGCCGAGCACCCACTTGTCCCACAGACCCATGTGGGACGGCATCGACTGGAAGATCGGGCCGGAGTGGGAGCCGCTGGACATCAGGTCCCAGAAGTCCACGGCCGAGCTGGCCTGGCCCGAGGTGTCGTACAGGTCGGGCAGGCCCAGGTCGTGGCCGTACTCGTGGGCGAAGACGCCGACGCCGGAGTCCTCGGGCTGCACGATGTAGTTGGAGATCTTCTTGTCGGTGCCGGGGATCTTGTAACCGCCGGCGACCGCGCTGGAGTGGGCCCAGATCGCGTACGTGCCCTCGGCGCCGCCGTCGGACGACTTGTCCTTGCCGGCGTGCACCAGCACCAGGTGGTCGATCACGCCGTCGGGCTCGTTGAAGTTGCCGTCACCGTCGGCGTCGGCGACGTCCTCGACGTCGTAGTCCGCCCACGGGAAGCTCGGCTGGGCCTTGACCAGGCTCTCCACCACGTCGATCGGCAGCTGCTGGGCGCCGCGCGGGTTGTCGGGGTGGCCGGACATGTCCTGCGGAGGAGCGCCGCAGGCCGCGGCGCCGTACCAGGCCTCGGAGTGCGGGACCTTGATCCAGCCGGCCGCCGAGCCGGTGACGGAGTAGGCGCCCTTGGACATCTCCTCGTACATCTTCTTCATCGTGTAGCCGGAGATGTCGATGCCGGGCTTGCCGTCGCGCGGGTCCTTCAGGTCGGGGCGGACGCGCTCGGTGATGCCCTTGTCGGTGTAGAGCATCTTGTTGAAGTGCTCGGGGCTGAAGTCCTTGACCCAGAAGGAGTTGTTGTCCTTGTGCGGCAGCGTGGCCGGGTTGGGGATCTTGTTGTGGAGGGGCCCGTTCTTGAGCGTGCCGGGCGGCTCCACCACGCAGTCGTTCGCGTCGCTGTCGGTCGTGCGCGGCCGGTTGAAGCCCGAGAAGTCGTCGTTGGCCTGCTCGTTGAACTCGACGAGGATCGTCAGGAGCTTGGCCGTGCGGGTCTGCTTGGAGTTCTTGAAAATCCATTCAGCAGGATTGCGGCCGGTCCTGATCGCCTCGTTCTCGCGGGCGGTGAGAATGCGGCCGGCGGCCGGATTTCCACTGGTGAACTTGCGGTCGAACTTCTGTGCCGGACTGAGCGAGCGCTGGTTCTTGTCGTTGACCGACGGCTCCTGCGGGTCCTTCTCGACCGCCGGAGGAGCGTAGTTGATGTAGTAGTCCGCGGCGGTGGGCTCGTACTTCGCGACGGACGCCGCCTGAGCCGTGGGCGCGGACAGGGCGGCGCCGAGAAGGGCGACCGCCGGCAATGCTGCTAATAAGCGCTTCGTGCTGGGCACCAGGAACCCTCTCTGCCCGGGGTCGCCGGGCGCATGGCCATAGGGGTGTGCAATGCCGGACGTTAGAGGGTGCTTCAACGAATAGTAAAGTACGTCGTTGAAATGTGATCAAAGGGGGACATTTAGCGCACCGTTGGCATAAGGAATTCAGAACAATACGAGCCCCGCCACGATCCCGCCCGCGACGGCGCCGCCATAACAGATCACCGCGATGACCAGGTCGAACCTGGCGATGCCGAGCACCTCCTCGCTGGTGAACCTGATCCGGTGCGCGGCGTGGAAGAGGCACAGCACGGCGACCCCGAGCAGCGCGATCCGTACCGGCACGAGGTCGAGCAGCGCGCGCAGCTGCTCGGGGGCGGGCCAGTCGACCACGCCGAGCGGCATGAGCACCCCGAAGAGCAGCACGAGCACCGGCAGCACGAGCGCCGCCACCACTCCCCCGCCGCTGAAGAGCAGCCACAGGTACGGCTCCAGGGTGCGTCTCATGGCGACCTCAGGATGAAGTAGGCGATCAGGAGGGAGATCGCCACCCACGCCGAGTGGTTGCCGCCCTGGATCATCCAGGCGGGCACCCGCCAGCCGTCCAGGCGGACGACCGTGGCCTTGGGGGCGAGGTTGAGGAACGTGATCGTGTGGAAGACGGTCGCGGCCAGAGCGAGCACGTTGATCGCGATCATCCACGGCCGGGCGGCCAGCTCGGCGAACTCCTGGAGGGCGCCGCCGCGCACCGCGTCGGCGAACATCAGCACGAAGACGATCGACCAGGCCACGAAGACGCTGGTCAGCTCGCGCAGCACGAACACCGCGCAGTGGCGGGTGCGGACGAACCAGAGGTTGTCGCGCGGCGGGCGGTAGGCGGTCGTCATCGCCGGCTCCACGGCAAGACCGAACGGAGGGCGGCGGTCAGCTTGTAGCGCTGGATGGCCTCGGCAGGGTCCACGTGCTTGGGGCACACCCGCGTGCACTCGCCGACGAACGTGCACCCCCAGACGGCGTCCTCCTGGTTGAGCACGTCGAACCGGTCGCCCATGTCGCGCGAGTCCAGGTTGTAGCGCTGGGCGAGCGCGATGGCGGCCGGGCCGAGGAAGTCGGGGTCGAGCACGTAGACGGGGCAGGCCGAGTAACAGAGCAGGCAGTTGATGCACATGCTGTACTGCTTGTACGCCTCCAGCTGCTCGGGCGTCTGGGCGTACTCGGCGGTCAGCGGCAGCTCCTCGCCCTCCCTGATCAGCCAGGGCCGCACGGACGACAGCTTGGCCAGGAACCCGTCGATGTCCACGACCAGGTCCCTGATGACCGGGAACCCCTTCAGCGGCTCGATCCTGATCGGGCCCGCGCCGAACTCGGTGAGGAAGGTGCCGCAGGTCAGCCTGGGCTCGCCGTTGACGGTCATGCCGCACGAGCCGCACACGCCCATCCGGCACGACCAGCGGTACGACAGGCTGCCGTCGAGCTGGTCCTTGATGTGGTTGAGGCCGTCGAGGACCGCCCAGTCGGCCACGAGCGGCACGTCGTACCCCTGGAACACCGGCTCCTCGTCCTCGCCGGGCCGGTACCGGGCCACCTCGACCCTGATCGTCGCCGTCCCATCAGTCACGTCCGTACACCCTTTCTCCCGGAGGCCAGCGGGTGATCGTCACGGGGAGCAGCCCGACGGACGGGGTGCCGTCGGGTGCGCGGTGCACCAGGGAGTGCGCGAGGTAGGCGGCGTCGTCCCTGGCCGGGAAGTCGGTGCGCTGGTGCGCGCCGCGCGACTCCTGCCGGTTCAGCGCGCAGGCCACGATGGTCTGCGCGACCTCCAGCATGGTGTGCAGCTCCTGCAGGTTGATCAGCTCGGTGTTGAACGCGGTGCTCGTGTCGTCGATGCGGACCTCCTCGGCACGCTCGCGCAGCTCCGCGAGCGTGTCGACGGCCTTGGTGAGCACGTCGCCCGTGCGGTAGATGCCGGCGGCCCCTTCCAGGGTGTGCTGCATCTCCTCGCGCAGGTCGGCGATCCGCTCACCGGTGCTGCTGCCCTCCCGGACGCGTTCCAACCGGCGCCGCTCGTCGGCCCCCTGGCTCCGCACGGCGGCCGGCTCGCCGTCCCGGTGCGACCTGGCGAAATCGGCGGCGGCGATCCCGGCCCGGCGGCCGAAGACCAGGCACTCCGGCAGCGAGTTGGAGCCGAGCCGGTTGGCGCCGTTGATGCTCACGCAGGCGGTCTCCCCGGCCGCGAACAGCCCGGCGACGGGGGTGGCGCCATCGATGTCGGTGTGGACGCCGCCCATCATGTAGTGCACGACCGGGCGCACCGGGATGAGGTCGGTGGCCGGGTCGAGGTTCTGGTAGCTGCGGCACAGCTCGCGCACGAACGGGATGCGGGCGTCGATCTTGCCCTCGCCCAGGTGGCGCAGGTCCAGGTAGACGACCGGGCCGTACGGGGTGTCCACCGTGCGGCCCTTCTGCTGCTCGTGCACGAACGCCTGGGAGAGGCGGTCGCGCGGGCCCAGCTCCATGCTGCGCAGCTTCGGCGTGGGCGTGGGCCTGCCGAGGTCGTAGTCCTGCAGGTAGCGGTAGCCGTCCTTGTTGATCAGCCAGCCGCCCTCGGCCCTGGCCGCCTCGGTAATGAGGATCCCGGTGAACGGCAGGCCCGTGGGGTGGTACTGGACGAACTCCATGTCCTTCAGCGGCGCCCCCGCCCGGTAGGCCAGGGCCATGCCGTCGCCGGTCTTGATGGCGGCGTTCGTGGTGAAGGGGAAGACGCGGCCGCAGCCGCCGGTGGCCAGGATGACGGTCCTGGCGGCGATGGTCTCGATGCGGCCGGTCCTGATCTCGACGGCCACGACGCCGTGGACGCGGCCGTCGTCGACGACGAGCTTGGTGACGTACCACTCGTCGTACCGCAACACGTCCTGATATTTCAGGGTTGTTTGGAACAAGGTGTGCAAGAGGTGGAAGCCCGTTTTGTCGGCCGCGTACCAGGTGCGCATCTTCTTCATGCCGCCGAACGGGCGGACCGCCACGCGCCCGTCGCTCTCCCGGCTCCAGGGGCAGCCCCAGTGCTCGAGCTGGATCAGTTCCTCGGGCGCCTCGGCCACGAACGCCTCGACGGCGTCCTGGTCGCACAGCCAGTCACCGCCGGAGATCGTGTCGTAGCAGTGCTCGTCGAGCGTGTCGCCGACGCCGATCACCCCGGCGGCGCCGCCCTCGGCGGAGACGGTGTGGCTGCGCATCGGATAGACCTTCGAGACGACCGCCACCTTCAGGGACGGGTCACTCTCGGCGACCGCGACGGCCGCCCGCAGGCCCGCTCCGCCTCCTCCGACGATGAGCACGTCGATCATTACGTCACTTCCCGTGGTCGGGTTGTATCGGGTCCTTCACCCGTTTGCCGTCGTGCCGGATGGCGGACAGGTGGATGCTGCCGTCGTGGTACTCGTGCCGGATCCGGCGGCAGCCGCAGTCGAAGAACTGGTCACGGATCACCAGGCCGTAGCCGTCGTCGTCGACGAGGCGCTCACCGCCGGACTTCTTCCCGCAGGGGGCGGTCTCGGGGGTGAAGGGGATTCGCGTGCCTGACATCGCCGATCTCCCTAGATAGGCGAAATTTCATGATCAGTCGGGATTCTCCGGGCGAGGCTCGGCCTCGGAGGCTTCGTCGTGCTCGACCCCGTGCTCGACCCCGTGGTCGACCACTGAGGGCTGCTCCGCCTGCTCGCGGGGGTAGTGCAGGTCGAAGGCGGGCCGTTCGGAGCGGATCGGGGGCATGCTGACGAAGTTGTGGCGTGGCGGCGGGCAACTGGTGGCCCATTCGAGGGAGCCGCAGTAGCCCCACGGGTCGTCGAGGGTGACCTTGGGCGCGTGCCTGGCCGTCTTCCAGACGTTGTAGAGGAACGGCAGCGTCGAGGCTCCGAGCAGGAACGCCCCGGCGGAGGAGAACTCGTTGAGCGCGGTGAAGCCGTCGCCCGGGCTGTAGTCGGCGTAGCGCCTGGGCATGCCGAGCATGCCGAGCCAGTGCTGCACCAGGAACGTGGTGTGGAAGCCGATGAACAGCGTCCAGAAGTGCACCTTGCCCAGGCGGTCGTCGAGCATCCGGCCGGTCATCTTCGGCCACCAGAAGTAGAAGCCGGAGAACATCGCGAACACGACCGTGCCGAAGACGACGTAATGGAAGTGCGCGACCACGAAGTACGTGTCGCTGATGTGGAAGTCGAGCGGCGGCGAGGCCAGGATGACCCCGGTGAGCCCGCCGAGCAGGAACGTCACCAGGAACCCGACGGCGAAGAGCATCGGCGTCTCGAAGCTCAGATGGCCCCGCCACATCGTGCCGATCCAGTTGAAGAACTTCACCCCGGTCGGCACCGCGATGAGGAACGTCATGAGCGAGAAGAACGGCAGCAGCACCTGGCCGGTCGGGAACATGTGGTGGGCCCACACGGTCATCGACAGCCCGGCGATGGTGATCGTCGCGCCGACGAGCCCCAGGTAGCCGAACAGCGGCTTGCGGCTGAAGACCGGGATCACCTCGGAGATGATCCCGAAGAACGGCAGCGCGATGATGTAGACCTCGGGGTGGCCGAAGAACCAGAACAGATGCTGCCAGAGCAGCGCGCCGCCGTTCTCGCTGTGGAAGACCTGCGTGCCCAGCTTGCGGTCCGACTCCAGCACCAGCAGCGCCGCGGCCAGCACGGGGAACGCCATCAGCACCATCATGCTGGTCAGCAGCACGGTCCAGGTGAACAGCGGCACCCGGAACATGGTCATGCCGGGCGCCCGCATGCCGATGATCGTGGTGATGAAGTTGACCGAGCCGAGGATCGTACCGAGACCCGACAGCGCCAGGCCCATGATCCACAGATCGCCGCCGATCTGCGGCGAGTACAGCGCCGTCGACAGCGGCGTGTAGGCGAACCAGCCGAAGTCCGCCGCCCCGCCCGGGGTGAAGAACCCGGCCACCACCATCAGCCCGCCGAACAGGAACATCCAGTACGCGACCGCGTTCAGCCGGGGGAAGGCCACGTCGGGCGCGCCGACCTGCAGCGGCATGACCACGTTCGCGAACCCCGCGAACAGCGGGGTGGCGAACAGCAGCAGCATCACCGTGCCGTGGATGGTGAACAGCTGGTTGTACTGCTGCTGGTTGACCAGCTGCATGCCGGGGGAGACGAGCTCGGCCCTGATGACCATGGCCATGAGGCCGGCCACCAGGAAGAACCCGAACGAGGTGATCAGGTAGAGATACCCGATGACCTTGTGGTCGGTCGTCGACAGCCAGGAGGCGAGGACGGTCCCGGTGCGGCGGCGCCTGACCCGCTCGATCGAGGTCTCGCGAACAGTCGTCACGGCTGCTCCCTCCAGTGCGGAGTGCTACCTGCGACGGACCGCTGGACGCCGCCCACCTCAGGCGCGATTCGGCTACCTGCGGCGGACCGCCGGATGCGGCCCACCATGGCCTGCCCCGATCTACCCATTCCACGCCAAGCAGCGCCGCTCGGGAAGACGTTCTTTGACATTCGCACCGGAAGGTTTGACATGCGGGCGCGGCATGCGACCCATGCGTGATCGTCGCTGGTGGATCGGTTGAATCCGGCCTAGCGTTTCCAGGCGTGCCCATGACGCTCGGATTTCACCTGCCCAACGGCTACGCCGGCGCCGACCGGCGCGGCGCCGCCAGGATCGCCGCGCTGGCGGAGGAGCTGGGCTACGACTCGCTGTGGACGGCCGACCACGTGGTCCTGCCCAGCCCCCGGGTCGATCCCTCGCCGCTCGAACCCGGCGCGCCGCTGCTGGACGCCGTGGTCTCGCTGGCGTTCCTGGCCGCGCACACCGAGCGGATCCTGCTGGCCACCGGCTGCGTGGTGCTGCCCCAGCGCGACCCGCTGGTGCTGGCCAAGCAGATGGCGAGCGTGGACGTGCTCAGCGGCGGACGGCTGGTGTTCGGGGCCGTGGCCGGCTACCTGGAGCCGGAGTTGCGCGCGCTCGGCGTGCCCCTGGAGGGCCGCGGCGAGCGGACGGCCGAGTACCTGCGGGCGATGCGCGCGCTGTGGGAGCAGGACGAGCCCGCCTTCCACGGCCGGTACGTCTCGTTCGAGGGCGTCGACGCCCACCCACGCCCGCTCGGACGCGTGCCGGTCGTCATGGGCGGCCACACGCGCGCCGCGCACCGGCGGGCCGCCGAGCTGGCCGACGGCTGGTACGGCTGGATGCTGGGCCTGCGGGCGGCGGCGGCCCAGATCGAGTCCGTACGCGCCGAGGCCGCGGCGGCGGGCACGACCCCGCACATCTCCGTCACCCCGGCCCGCCCCCTCGACCCCGGGACCGTGCGCGCCTACGCGGCCGCGGGGGTGGACCGGCTCATCCTGGCCCACCGGCCCGGGCTGTCCCTGGCGGAGGTGGAGGACTTCCTGCGCCGCAACGCCCCCGGCCGCCTCCTCGCCTGACGCGCCACATGTCCCACATTGCGGATATCCGCGGGCTCACCGGGTGAGGTCTTCTATCCTTCGTAGCCGGACCCGACTTCGGAGGAGAAGATCCCGTGACTGCTCAGGCTGACTACGCCGCCCTCGTCCAGCGAGGGCTCTCGCTCGACCTCACCAGGGGCAAGCCGTCGCCGCGCCAGCTCGATCTCTCCAACGACCTGCTCAAGCTGCCCACGTCCTACCGGGCGGCCGACGGCACCGACGGCCGCAACTACGGCAACCTGCAGGGCCTGACCGAGCTGCGCGAGCTGTTCGCGCCGCTGGTCCAGGTGCCCGCCGGCCAGCTCGTCGTCGGCGGCAACTCCAGCCTGGCCCTGATGCACGACACGATCGTGCACGCGCTGCTGACCAAGGTGCCGGGCGCCGCGCGGCGGTGGGTGGAGGAGCCGGAGGTCACGTTCCTGTGCCCGGTCCCCGGATACGACCGGCACTTCACGATCACCGAGCGGTTCGGGATCAAGATGGTGCCCGTCCCGATGAACGCCGAGGGCCCCGACATGGACGTGGTCGAGCGCCTGGCGGCCGCCGACGCGAGCGTCAAGGGCATCTGGTGCGTGCCGAAGTACAGCAACCCGTCCGGCGTCACCTACAGCGACGAGACCGTCCGCAGGCTGGCCGCCATGCCGGCCGCCGCTCCCGACTTCCGGATCTTCTGGGACAACGCGTACGCGGTGCACCACCTCACCGACACCCCGGACGAGCTGGCCGACCTGCTGGCTCTGGCCGCCGAGCACGGCAACGCCGACCGCGTGTTCGTCTACGCCTCCACCTCCAAGGTGACGCTGGCGGGCTCCGGCGTGTCCTTCTTCGGCTCCTCGCCCGCGAACGTCGAGTGGTTCCTGCACAACACGGGCAAGCAGTCCATCGGCCCCGACAAGCTCAACCAGCTCCGGCACGTCGAGTTCCTGGGCGACCCGGCGGGCGTGGCCGCGCACATGCGGCGGCACGCGGAGCTGATCGGGCCGAAGTTCGAGCTGGTCGACAAGGTGCTGACCGAGCGGCTGGGCGACCTCGGCACCTGGACGAGCCCCGCGGGCGGCTACTTCGTCAGCCTGGAGGTGCCGCACGCCGCCGAGGTGGTGGCCAGGGCCAAGGCCGCGGGCATCGCGCTGACGCCCGCGGGCGCGACGCACCCGTACGGCAAGGACGCCGCCGACCGCACGATCCGGATCGCCCCGACCTTCCCCGGGCTGGACGAGCTGGAGCAGGCCATCGAGGGCCTGGCCGTCTGCGCCCGCGCGGTGGCGGAGGAGCTGGGCTGAGCTAGCGGCCGTTCCTGAAGCCGAAGATGTACTCGCGCGTCTCGCTCGGATGGAACGAGACGCCGACCCCCGGCTCGAACACGACGTTGTCGCGCGCGCAGTAATAGAGGCCCTCCCACACGGCCAGGGCCTTCTCCCTGGCCGGGGCCTCGATGGTGTCGCGCTTCCTGGCGCCGTACGAGCCGAGCACGTTCAGCAGCCCGAGCCCCCAGAACAGGCCGGTCAGGCAGAACGGGGCGAGCAGCACCTCGCCCCACTTGGGGTCCTGGCCCATGGCGATGACCAGCGACACGACCAGGTGCACCAGGGCCGCCACGAGGAGCAGGAGATAGCCCTGGTTCCTGGCCCACGGGGTGTAGTGGCGGCTGGGGAACGACAGCCAGACCGCGAGCTGCGTACGGCTCATGACGTGTTTCGAGGCGCCCAGCGCCGCCGCCGTGGGCAGGTCGGCGACCTCGCGCACGCCGGGCAGCCGCACTCTGCCGATCTTGTACGTGGTCCCGGAGGCCACCGCTCCGGGGACCGCGGCGACCTGGTCGGTCTCCGAACACACCGGGCACCTGACTTCCACCTGGGCAGTTTGGCCTTAAGTAACGACCTGCGCAAACCGGGAGGCGGAGCGTGTCCGGCCGGACCCTCCGGCCGAGTGGTTTCCACCTAAAGTGCATGGTGTGAAGCCGATTGATGCGTTGGTGAGCTCTCTGCCCGAAGGTCGCGTCCTGACCGACCCGGATGTGATCGACTCCTACGCCCGCGACCGGACGTTCGTGGCTCCGGGCAAGCCGCTCGGCGTGGTGCTGGCCGCCTCGCGTGACGACGTGGTCACGACGTTGAGGTGGGCCACCGAGCACCGGGTGCCCGTGGTGCCGCGGGGCGGCGGCTCGGGCCTGGCGGGGGCCGCCGTCGCCGGTGACGGCTCGATCGTGCTCTCGCTGGCCAGGATGAACGCGATCAGGGAGCTCTCCCCCGCCGACGAGATCGCCGTCGTCGAGCCCGGCGTCATCACCGCCGACCTGGACAGGGCCGCCAGGGAGCACGGGCTCATGTACGCGCCGGACCCCTCGTCGTACGAGATCTCCACGATCGGCGGCAACCTGGCCACGAACGCGGGCGGGCTGCGGTGCGTGAAGTACGGCGTGACCAGGGACTCGGCGCTCGGGCTCGAGGTGGTGCTGGCCGACGGCCGCGTGATCGGCACCGGCCGGCGCACGATGAAGGGCGTCACGGGCTACGACCTGACCGGCCTGTTCGTCGGCTCCGAGGGCACGCTCGGCGTCATCACCGCGGCCACGGTCCGGCTCAAGCGGGCGCCCACGGCGCCGCCGGCCACGTTCGCGGCGGAGTTCGGCTCGCTCCGGGACGCGGGCGCGGCGGTGTCGGCGATCATGGCGGCGGGCTGCCAGCCGTCCCTCATGGAGCTGATCGACCGCGCCTCGCTGGAGGCCCTCGACGACTGGCTCAACATCGGGCTCGAACCGGACACGCAGGCCACGCTGATCGGCCAGTCCGACGCCACCGACAGCCAGGCCATGGTCGAGCGCATGGAGCGGCTGTGCCTGGAGAACGGCGCCTCGTTCGTGGCCGTGTCCTCCAGCCCGCAGGAGGCCGAGGAGCTGATCAAGCTGCGCCGGCTGGACTACCAGGCCAAGGAGCGGCTCGGGGCGTGCCTGGTGGAGGACGTGTGCGTGCCCCGGTCCCTGCTGCCCGACATGATCACCGCCATCGAGGAGACGTCCGCGCGGCACGGGGTGAAGATCCTCACGGTCGCGCACGCCGGGGACGGGAACCTGCACCCGGTCTTCATCTTCGACCGCGGCATGCCGGAGCCGCCGGCGGAGGTGTGGGCGGCGGCGGACGAGGTGTTCACGCGCGCGCTGGAGCTCGGGGGCACGCTGACCGGGGAGCACGGGGTGGGCCTGCTGAAGCGGCGCTGGCTCGACCTGGAGTCGGGGCCGGTGGTCACCGAGGTCCAGCAGGGCATCAAGGCGGTCTTCGACCCCCTGGGGATCCTCAACCCGGGCAAGGCGATCTAGCTCTGGCCTGGAGAATCTCGGACTGTGGGCACCTTGACCAAGCCGTGACATTGGGGCCGGAAGCCCGTCCGACCTGCGACGAAGGGCTGACAGCGGCCTGACTTTCTTCGTCAAAACATGAAACTTCTGACAGGTCCGGCAGACGTCCCAACCATCACGCTGGTAGCGTTTTGCCCCATCTAATGGGTTGTAATGGGGGTCCGACGTGAATCAGTTCCAGCCGTTGGCGGCGGACGACCCGCGGCGGCTGGGGGCGTATGAAATCGTCGCCCGGCTCGGCGAGGGCGGCCAGGGTGTTGTCTATCTGGGTAAGAGTGATTCCGGGGAGCAGGTAGCGGTCAAGCTGCTGCACAACGCCCTGGTGGCCGACGCCGACGCCAGGACGAGGTTCCTGCGCGAGGTGGCGGTGGCACAGCGGGTGGCCAGGTTCTGCACCGCTCCAGTGCTCCACGCCGACCTGGATGGCAGCCGTCCGTACATCGTGAGCGAGTACGTCCCGGGGCCGTCGCTGCGTGAGATGGTCATCAACGAGGGGCCGCGGCGGGGTGCGGCGCTCGAACGGCTCGCGATCAGCACGGCCACGGCGCTCGCGGCCATCCACCGCGCCGGCATCCTGCACCGCGACTTCAAGCCCGCCAACGTCCTGATGGGGCCCGAGGGTCCCGTCGTGATCGACTTCGGCATCGCCCGCGCCCTGGACTCGCCCGGCGCGACGGCCACGGGGATGGCCATGGGCACGCCCTCGTACCTGGCGCCCGAGCAGCTCAGCGGGGCCGCGGTGTCGGAGGCGGCCGACGTGTTCGCCTGGGGCGTCACGATGGTGTTCGCGGCGACGGGCAAGCCCGCCTTCGGCGCCGACTCCATTCCCGTGGTGATGAACCGGATCCTCAACGAGGAGCCGGAGCTCGGGCGGATGGAGGGCATGCTCGGGGAGCTCGTCGGCCTCTGCCTCTCCAAGGACCCCGCGCAGCGGCCCAGCGCGGACGAGCTCATCGTCCGCCTCACCGGCCAGCCGGCCCCGAAGTCCGCCATCGAGCCGGTGACGGGCCAGCAGCTGATCGGCGGCGCCGCCGCCGCGGCCGCCGGTGCGGGCGTGGAGGGTGGCGCCCCTGCGGCGAAGGGCCAGGACGTCTACCCGGGTCCCTGGACCCAGCCCACCGGCCCCGTCCCGCCCGTCCCGCAGACGGGCTCGTACGGCCGCCCCGCCGCGGCCGCCGCCCCCATGCCGGGCAACCAGCCCCAGGGCGGCCCACAGCCGGGAACGCCCGGTGGCCCGGGGACCCCCGGTGCGCCTCAGCCCGGGATACCCGCCGGCTCCCAGCCGGGTATGCCCGCCGGGCCGGTCGGCTCCCACCCCGGAATGCCCGGCAACGGCCCGCAGACGCCTCAGAGCGGCCCTCAAGCGCCTCAGGGCGGCCCGCAGGGTGCGGGCGCACCCGGAATGCCACCGCAGCACGGTGCGGCCGCGCAGCACGGTGCTGTCGCGTCCGGGATGCCGTCGCACGGCCCCGGCACGCCTCAGGGCCAGTCGCCCTTCCAGGGGGGAACGCCAGGCGGACCGGGCAGGCCCGGAACGCAGGGCGGTCCCACCCGTCCCGGCGGCCCGTCGGGCCCCGGTGACAGCGCGCCCGCGAAGCAGCGCCGCACGCTGACGCTCGCCCTGTCCGGAGCCGCGGCCGCCGCCCTCCTCGTGGTCGTCGGCGCCGTGGTGGTGCAGGCCAACACCAAGGAAGTCCCGGTGGTGGCCGTCGGCAACTCCTCCAACAAGACCAGCGGCGACGGCTCCGGCGGCGGCCAGCCCGTCGACCCGCCACCCGGCGACCAGACCCCGGTGCCGCTGCCCACGGACACCTCGGTGTCGGTGCCCACCCTGAGCATCGATCCGACGGAGAGCAAGAAGGCCAAGCACACCAAGCGGCCGGAACCCATCGCCGAGGTCCCGAACCCGGTCACCCAGGCACCCCAGCCCCAGACCACCACCAAACGGCCGCAGCCCACGCCCAAGCCGTCCGAGACCAAGACGAAGAAGAAGTCGTCCGACATGGTCGACCCCGAGGTGGAGCCGACGCAGAGCGACTCGAACGGCGAGCCGTCCTCCGACCCGCCGACGACTCTTAGCCCTTCGGGCAAGCCGTCCAAGACGACCACTCCGGGCAAGCCGAACCCGTACCAGGCGACGAGCGTGTGCGGCGCCGGCTACAAGGTCGTCGACTCCCGTTCCATCGCCGGCGGCAACGCCACCGTCTACCTTCTGTACAACACCGGCGCGGGCAAGAACTGCGTGGTCACGATGGCGCGCCTGGTGTTCTCGCAAAAGGTGCAGATGAACGCGATCCTCCAGGTGAAGGGCGGCTCCAGCGGCAGCAACCCCGGCAGCTTCTCCGCCTACGCCGGCCCCGTCCGGCTGCCGGCGAAGCAGAAGTGCGTGATCTGGGGCGGCTCGTGGGGCGGCCAGGTGTGGAAGTCCGGCTGGAGCCACTGCACCTGACGATCTCCCAGTACGACACGTGAATCCATGAGCCGGTGCCCACTCCTAGGGCACCGGCTCATGTGTTGGCGCTCGCGGACGCGCACCACCTCCATGTCCCGGAGATCACCCGGTCCCGCCCGCCACGGCCCGGAACCTGATGACTGGAGCTCGCCGCTGCGTTAGCGTAGTTGACGTGATCGTCAGGTCTTCGGTGCCGACGTCCAGGGGCAGGCGGACGCGGGCCGCGCTCCTGCAGGCTGGGCGGGAGGCGTTCGAGGAGCACGGGTACGACGCCGTGCGGATCGACGACGTCTGCGGGCGGGCCAGGGTGTCCCATGGCACGTTCTACACCTACTTCGACTCCAAGGAAGCGCTGTTCGGCGAGGTCGCGGCGGCCGTGGTCGGGGAGATGTTCGCGGCCAGCGCGGTCGGCGCGGCGGCGGACCCGGACGACCCGTACGCCCGGATCGAGGCGGCCAACCGGCTCTACCTGCGGGCCTGGGCGGCGAACTCGCGGCTGGTGCGGATGGTGGAGCAGGCGGCCACGTCCGAGGAGAGGTTCGGGCGGTTGCTGCTCGAGCTGCGGGAGGTGTTCGTGCGGCGGGGCGCGGAGGGGCTGAAGCGGCTGCAGGAGCTGGGGCTGGCCGATCCGGAGCTGGATCCGCGGCTGACCGCCGTCATGCTGGGCGGGATGGTGGAGCACTTCGCCCACGTGTGGCTGGATCTCGGGGAGCGGGCCGACGAGCAGGTGGCGGTCGATCACCTGACGCGGTTGTGGGCCAGGGCCATCGGGTTGACGGGAACGTCAGGTTTGCGGGAGGAAGGCGCGTGATCAGGAGCAGGCTCGACACCGAGGGCGACGACTATCGCGGGCGCCGCGAGGCCATGCTCGCCAAGCTGGGCGAGCTCGACGCCGAGCACGCCAAGGCGGTGGCCGGGGGCGGCGAGAAGTACGTCGAACGGCACCGCAGGCGCGGCAAGCTCCTGGCCAGGGAGCGGATCGAGCTGCTGATCGACCCGGACTCGCCCTTCCTGGAGCTGTCGCCGCTGGCCGCCTGGGGCAGCGAGTTCCCGGTCGGGGCCGGAATGGTGTCGGGGATCGGGGTGATCGAGGGCGTCGAGTGCGTGATCACCGCGAACGACCCCACGGTCCGCGGCGGCGCGTCGAACCCGTGGACGCTGAAGAAGTCCCTCCGGGCGGCCGACATCGCGCTGCGCAACAGGCTCCCGTACGTGAACCTGGTCGAGAGCGGCGGCGCGGACCTGCCGACGCAGAAGGAGATCTTCATCCCGGGTGGCCAGATATTTCGTGACCTGACCCGGTTGTCGGCGGCGGGCGTTCCGACCATCGCGCTGGTGTTCGGGAACTCCACGGCAGGCGGCGCGTACGTGCCCGGCATGAGCGACTACGTGGTGATGGTGCGGGAACGAGCGAAAGTGTTCCTGGGTGGCCCGCCCCTCGTGAAGATGGCCACCGGGGAGGAGTCGGACGACGAGTCCCTGGGCGGGGCCGAGATGCACGCCAGGACCAGCGGCCTCGCCGACCACCTGGCCCAGGACGAGCACGACGCGCTGCGGATCGGGCGGCGGATCGTCCGTTCCCTCAACTGGCGCAAGCAGGGCATGAGCCCGCAGGCGGCGCGGGAGCCCGGATATCCGTCCGAGGAGCTGCTGGGGATCGTCCCCGAGGACCTGAAGGTGCCGTTCGACCCCCGCGAGGTGATCGCGCGCGTGGTGGACGGGAGCGAGTTCGAGGAGTTCAAACCGCTGTACGGCGCCTCCCTCGTGACCGGCTGGGCGCGCGTCCACGGCTACCCGGTGGGCGTGCTGGCGAACGCGCGCGGCGTGCTGTTCAGCGAGGAGTCACAGAAGGCCACCCAGTTCATCCAGCTCGCGAACCAGTCGCGCACTCCGCTCCTGTTCCTCCAGAACACGACCGGTTACATGGTCGGCAAGGACTACGAGCAGGGCGGCATCATCAAGCACGGCGCCATGATGATCAACGCGGTGTCCAACTCGACCGTCCCCCATCTCACCGTCGTCATGGGCGCCTCGTACGGGGCGGGCAACTACGGCATGTGCGGGCGCGCGTACGAGCCCCGCTTCCTGTTCAGCTGGCCGAGCGCCAAGTCGGCGGTGATGGGCCCGGCGCAGCTCGCCGGGGTGCTGTCCATCGTGGGCCGTGCGTCCGCGCAGGCCAGGAGGCAGGTGTACGACGAGGAGGCCGACGCGGCGATGCGCGCGATGGTGGAGGCCCAGATCGAGGCGGAGTCGCTGCCGTTCTTCCTGTCGGGCCGCCTGTACGACGACGGGGTCATCGACCCGCGCGACACCCGTACCGTCCTGGGCCTGTGCCTGTCGGCCGTCAACAATGCGCCGGTGCCCGAACCGGCGGGATTCGGGGTGTTCCGGCCATGATCACCCGCCTGCTCGTCGCGAACCGGGGCGAGATCGCCCGCCGCGTCTTCCGCACCTGCGGATCGCTCGGCATCTCAACGGTCGCCGTCTTCTCCGACCCCGACGCGGACGCGCCGCACGTGGCCGAGGCCGACCTGGCCGTACGGCTGCCGGGCGCCCGCCCGTCCGACACGTACCTGAACATCGGCCGCATCCTGGACGCCTGCCGCGCCTCCGGTGCGGACGCCGTACATCCCGGATACGGCTTCCTGTCCGAGAACGCGGAGTTCGCGCGGGCCGTGCTGGACGCCGGGCTGGTGTGGGCCGGGCCGCCGCCCGAGGCCATCGCGGCCATGGGGTCCAAGGTCGAGGCGAAGCGGCTGATGGCGGAGGCGGGCGTGCCCGTGCTCCCCTCGCTCGACCCGGAGGCCCCCGGGGAGTTCCCGGTCCTGGTCAAGGCGTCGGCCGGTGGGGGCGGGCGCGGCATGCGGATCGTCCGCGAGGCCGGGGAGCTGGCGCGGGAGGTCGAGTCGGCGCGGCGGGAGTCGACGGCGGCGTTCGGCGACGGGACCGTGTTCGTGGAGCCGCTGCTGGAGAACGCCCGGCACGTCGAGGTGCAGGTGCTGGCCGACCGGCACGGCACGGTGTGGACGCTGGGCGAGCGCGAGTGCAGCGTGCAGCGGCGGCACCAGAAGGTCGTCGAGGAGTGCCCGTCACCGGGGATCTCGGCCGAGCTGCGGGAGCGGCTGTGCGAGGCGGCGGTCAGGGCCGCGCGGAAGATCGGCTATGTCGGGGCCGGGACCGTGGAGTTCCTGGTCAAGGGGGATCGGGTGGCGTTCCTGGAGATGAACACCCGGCTCCAGGTCGAGCATCCGGTCACCGAGCTGGTCTACGGGGTCGATCTGGTGCGGCTGCAGCTCGAGGTGGCCGAGGGGGCCGCCCTGCCCGCGACGCCGCCCGAGCCTGCCGGGCATGCCGTGGAGGTGCGGCTTTATGCGGAGGACGGGGATTATCTGCCGCAGAGCGGGGTGTTGCGGCGGTTCGAGGTCTCCGGGGAGGTGCGGGTGGATTCGGGGGTGGAGTCCGGGTCGGTGATCTCGCCGTACTACGACCCGATGCTGGCGAAGGTGATCGGGTACGGGCGGGTACGAGCGGAGGCGGTGCGGAAGCTGGTCACGGCGCTCCGGCGGGCGAAGCTCCACGGGGTCGTGACAAACCGCGATTTGCTGGTAAAAATCCTGACAAATCATGCCTTCGGGGCGGGTGACACCCACACCGGCTTCCTCGCCCCCGACGGCCCTCTCGACGGCAGCTCCCCGGACGGACCCGGCGAGCTGCCGGTGCTGGCCGCCGCGCTCGCCATGGCCGCCGAGAACCGCCGCCGGGCGACGGTGCTGGCGGGCCTCCCGAGCGGCTGGCGCAACGTGCGCTCCCAGCCCCGCCGGGCCCGCTTCGAGGAGGCCGAGGTGGTCTACGACCCGCTCCCCCAGGGCGTCACCGTGATCAGCGCGGAGCCGTACGAGGTGATCCTGGAACGCGACGGCGTCCGGCACACCTTCGAGGTGGCCCGCTACGACGAGGACGGCAAGGTCTACGTCGACCACGTCGGCGGGTGCGCCGAGCTGACCCCGCTTCCCCGCCTCCCCGAGCCGGTCGAGCACGTCGCGCCCGGCTCCCTGCTGGCCCCCATGCCGGGCAGCGTGCTCCGGATCGAGGTGGAGCCCGGCGACCGGGTGACGAAGGGGCAGCCGGTGCTGGTGCTCGAGGCGATGAAGATGGAGCATCGGATCGCGGCGCCGTCCGACGGCGTGGTGTCGGACGTACACGTCGAAAAGGGCCGGCAGGTCGAAGCGGGCGCGGTGCTGGCGATCATCCAGGAGGAGACTGCATGACGAGCCTGGTGCACAAGGACCTGGCGGCGGGCGTCGCGACCGTCACGCTGGACTCGCCGCCCAACCGCAACGCCCTGTCCGTACGGCTCCTCGCCGACCTGTCCGACCGGCTCCACTGGGCGCTGGCCGAGCCGGAGGCCAGGGTGATCGTGCTGACCGGCACCGGGAACGTGTTCTGCTCGGGCGCCGACCTCAAGGAGCAGAAGGCCTCGGGCGCGGCGGTGACGGCGTCGTTCCCCGACGTACTCACGCTGATCTGGGAGAGCCCGAAGCCGGTCATCTGCCGGCTGAACGGCACGGCGCGGGCGGGCGGCCTGGGCCTGGTGGCGGCGTGCGACTTCGCGATCGCGCCGCTGACGGCGTCCTTCGCCTTCTCCGAGGTACGGCTCGGCGTCGTGCCCGCCATGATCTCGGTGCCGGTGCTGCGCCGGGTCGAGCCCCGGGCGGCGGCCGAGTACTTCCTGACCGGCGAGGTGTTCGACGCGGCCCGGGCGGCGGAGATCGGGCTGCTCTCGCGGGCCGTCCCGGAGGACGAACTGGACGCGACGGTCGCGCACTACGCCGAACTGCTGGTCAAGGGCGGCCCAGAGGCGCTGGCCATCGCGAAGCGGATGGTGCGGGAGGTGCCCGCGCTGTCGTTCGAGGAGGGGCTGCGGCGGATGACCGAGCTGTCGGCCGAGCGCTTCACCTCGGAGGAGGGGCAGGAGGGCATCGCGGCGTTCAGGGAGAAGCGGCCGCCCAGGTGGGCCGCCCGATGACGCTGCGGATCGCGAACTGCAGCGGCTTCTACGGCGACCGCCTCTCGGCCGCCAGGGAGATGGTCGAGGGCGGGCCGATCGACGTGCTCACCGGCGACTGGCTGGCCGAGCTGACCATGCTCATCCTCGCCGGGAACCGCCTCAAGGGCCGCCCCGGGTACGCGCCGACGTTCCTCCGGCAGCTGGAGGACGTCCTGGGCCCTTGTCTCGATAAATCCATCAAAATCGTGACGAACGCCGGCGGCCTGGACCCGGCCGGCTGCGCGGAGGCCGTACACGACCTGGCCACCCGCCTCGGCCTCTCCCCCACGATCGCCCACATCACGGGCGACGACCTCACCGGCCGCCCCCTGGACCTGACCAACGCCGACACCGGCGAACCCCTCACCGCGACCCCCCTGACCGCGAACGCCTATCTCGGCGGCCGCCCCATCGCCACCGCCCTCGCGGCGGGCGCGGACGTGGTGGTGACCGGCCGCGTGACGGACGCCGCCCTGGTGACCGGCCCCGGCATCTGGCGGTACGGGTGGGGGCCCGGCGACCTGGACCAGCTGGCGGGCTCGGTGGTGGCGGGACACGTCATCGAGTGCGGCTGCCAGGCGACCGGCGGGAACTACGCGTTCTTCCAGGACGTACCGGACCTGGCGCACTGCGGCTTCCCCATCGCCGAGCTGAACGCGGACGGCTCCGCCGTGATCACCAAGCACCCCGGCACCGGCGGGCTGGTCTCGGTCGGCACGGTCACGGCGCAGCTCGTGTACGAGCTCGGGGGCCCGCGCTACCTGGGGCCTGACGTGGTGGCCCGCTTCGACACGATCACGCTCACGGACGACGGGCCCGACCGCGTCCTGATCTCGGGCGTCCGAGGCGAGCCGCCACCCGACACCCTCAAGGTGGCCGTCAACTACCTGGCGGGCTACCGCAACACGATGACCCTGGTGCTGACGGGCCTGGACGTGGCGGCCAAGGCCCGGGCCGCCCAGGACACCCTCTGGGCCCGCGTCCCCCGGGACTCGTTCGACCGGGTGGACGTGGAGCTGACGGACTCGGGCCTGCTGCGGATCACCGTCATGGACGCCGACGAACGCCGGGCGGGACGCGCGTTCTCCTCCGCCGTGGTGGAGACGGGGCTCGCCAGCTACCCGGGCTTCTACGCCCTCACCCCACCGGGCAACGCCACACCGTACGGGGTCTACTGGCCCGTCCTCGTCCCCGCCTCGGGCGTCCACCCCCGCATCTTCCTCAACGGCAACGAGCTCCTTCCCACCGCCCCCGACACGCCAGGAGCCGGGCCCGCGGCCGGGAGCGGCGGTCAGGGGCTCCTGCCTCCAGGCGCGGCGGAGACGGCCGGCACAGCAGGCGACGCAGCCGAAGCCACCACCTCACACCCCGCACCGGCCGTCCTCTCAGCGCCGGGTCGGCGGGACGCGGCACCACGCGGCCCGGCGCCTACGAACGGTGGCCAAGGGGCCGAGAGCGCCACCAACGACGGGCAAAGGGCCGGGAGCGGCGGGCAGGGGCTCGGGCCCTCAGGCGCGGGGCAGGCGTCGGTGGTCGGGGCTCAGGTGCGGGTGCCGTTGGGGTGGATTGCCGGGGCGCGGTCCGGGGACAAGGGCGGGAACGCGAACCTGGGCGTCTGGGCCGACACCCAGGAACGGTACGACTGGCTGGCCGCCCACCTCACCCCCGACACCCTCCAACGCCTCCTCCCGGCCCTCGCCCCGCACCGCGTCGACCGCTACGAGCTCCCCAACATCAAGGCGCTCAACTTCGTCATCCACGGCCTCCTCGGCAGGGGCGTGGCCGCGAGTCCCAGGATGGACCCGCAGGCGAAGGCGTTGGGTGAGGAGCTGCGGGCGAAGGAGGTGGACATACCTCCGCACCTACGCGATTGATCGCCAGCCCAGCAGCCCCGCCCCGAGGAGCCCGGCACGTACGCCGAGGGACGACGCCACCACCTCCGGTGCCCGCCGGAAGGCGAGCCGCCCCGCCAGCCGCTCCCGCAGCGGCACCAGCAGCGCGTCGCCCGCCAGCGAGACCCCGCCCCCGATGACGATGCGCGCCGGGTCGAGCACCAGGGTGTACGTGGCCAGCGCCAGGGCGAGCATGTCCACAGCCGACGACCACACCTCCGCCGCCCGCTCGTCCCCCTCGGCGGCCAGGCGCACCACGTCCGCGGAGGTGCCCGATCCGTAGCGTGCCGCGATGGCCCCGCCCGACGCGTACGCGGCCAGGCACCCGCGCTGCCCGCACCCGCACGCCAGACCGTCGGGCCGGACCGGGATGTGACCGATCTGCCCGGCGAAGCCGCCGGCTCCCCCGTACAGCGAGCCCGACAGGACGACCGCGCCCGCGATACCCGTACCGATGGGGAGGAACAGGACGTCGTCCCCGCCCGTCCCGAAGGCCAGTTCGGCCTCCCCTGCCGAGCGGACGTCGTGCCCGAGCGCCACCGGCAGGTCCACGTCCGCGAACGACGAGACGGGCACGTCCCGCCACCCGAAGGCCGCGGAGTAGACGGCGTGGGTGGGCGTGACCAGCCCCGGCACCGCCAGCCCCACGGCGAGCGGGCGGCGCCCGGCGCGGGGCCGCGCGAGGTCGGCGACGAAGGCGGAGATGGCCGCGATCACCTGGTCGGCGCCGCGAGGCGTCGCACGTCGCTCGAAATGCAGAATTGTCCCGTCGCGGGCGACAAATCCGCCTTTGAAGGTGGTACCGCCGACATCGACCGCGACGACGTAATCCAATCGTGCCATCGTGCCATCGTCCCCTAGGGTGCAACCATGGCCATCCGCCGCCTCACCCACGAGGACCTTGACGACTGCACCCGCCTGGCCAAGGACCGCGACTGGCTCCCCGAGCGCCACAAGTGGGGCCTCCTGCTCGAGGTCGGCGAGGTGTACGGCATCGACGCCCCCGACGGCGACGGCCTGGCCGCCACGAACGTCCTGACCTGCTACGGCGACGACCACGCCGTGATCAGCATGGTCCTCACCGCGTCCAGGTACGCCAGGCAGGGGCTGGCCCGCCGGCTCATGGAGCACGTGATGGAGCGGGCCGGCAGCCGTACGGTCTCCCTCTTCGCCACCGACAACGGCCGCCCCCTGTACGAGCAGATGGGGTTCCGGACCGTCGGCGGGGTCGTCAAGCACACGGGCGTGTTCGCCGGCGAGCCGTCGGGCCGGACCCGCCCGGCCACGGAGGCCGACCTGGACGAGATCGTGAACCTGGACGCGGAGCTGTTCGGGACGGACAGGTCGGCGCTGCTGCGGCGGATGTTCGGCTTCGGCGAGCGGGTACGGATCGCGGACGGCGGCTTCGGCCACTGCTGGCGCAACGACGACAACACCGTGATCGGCCCGGTCGTGGCGCGGGACGAGGAGACCGCACGGGCGCTGATCGCGGACCTGGCGCTGGACGTGGGCGGCGAGGTGCGCATGGACCTGGACGAGGCGATGGACGGCCTGGTCGCGTGGGCGGTCACGCACGGCATGGGCGCCCCGTGGCGGACCGCGAGGATGGTGCACGGCGGCGACCTGCCGGGCGAGCGCGCCTGCCAGTTCCTGCCGTTCATGCAGGCGCTGGGCTGACCGGACGGCGTCGGGTTGACCGGGTGTGCGGCGCTCTCGTAGGGTCGGGCGACCAGAATATGATTCTGCCGAAGGGCGATCATGACCTCCACCCACATCGACGTCAGCGCCATCGACCTCGCCGCGCTCGGCACGTGGATGGACGCCCAGGGCCTGCCCGGCGGCCCGATCACGGGCGTCGCGCCGGTCCTGGGCGGCACGCAGAACGTCATGGTCCGCTTCGAGCGCGGCGGCCGCCCGTACATCCTGCGTCGGCCTCCCCTGCACGCCCGCAGCAGGAGCAACGAGGTGCTGCGCCGCGAGGCGCGGGTGCTGGCGGCGCTGCGCGGCACACCCGTGCCCGCGCCCAGGCTGGTGGCCGCGCAGACCGAGCGGGAGCCGGTGTTCTACCTGATGGAGCCGGTCGACGGGTTCAACCCCTCGACGGGCCTGCCGGAGCCGCACGCCTCCGACGCCGCGATCAGGCACCGCATGGGGCTGGAGGCCGCGGCCGCGCTGGCCGAGCTGGGGCGGGTCGATCCGGGGGTGCTGCCGGGGTTCGGCAGGCCGGAGGGGTTCCTGGAGCGGCAGGTGCCGCGCTGGCTCAAGGAGCTCGACTCGTACGGCGAGCTGGACGGCTATCCGGGCCCCGACATTCCGGGTCTGCCCGAGACGGCCGACTGGCTGGCGCGCAACCTGCCCCGGACGTTCACCCCGGGGATCATGCACGGCGACTACCACTTCGCGAACCTGATGTTCGCCTGCGACGGCCCCCGCGTGGCCGCGATCGTGGACTGGGAGATGAGCACGATCGGCGACCCGCTGCTCGACCTCGGCTGGCTGCTGGCCACCTGGCCCAGTAACAACGGCCACGTCCCCGGGCTGCCGGAGCCGCGCGAGCTCATCGAGTACTACGCGGCGCTGTCGGAGCGCGACCTGTCGGCCGTCGGCTGGTACGCGGTGATGGCCTGCTTCAAGCTCGGCATCGTCCTGGAGGGCTCGCACGCGCGGGCGTTCGCGGGAAAGGCACCAAAGGACATAGGGGACGTACTACACGAAACCACCCTGCAACTGTTCGAACGGGCACATCAGTTTATGGACGGCGTTCTCGGCTGATTTCCGGAAAAACGATCACTTCTTAACCCCCGAGTCGTACAATTGCGCGCAATTGCACCTGTTATCGGGGAAGGATCGTCATGCGAATGCGGTTCCTCGGCTCCACCTCGGAGGCGGGCGCCTGTCCCACCCTGTACGAGACCGACCGCGGCACCATCGTCGTGCAAGGTCTGCAAGTCACCGACGCGGAGGCGCTCGCGGACCTCCGTGACGTGCTCGACGGCGAGACCGCGGTCGAGGTTCCGCGCGAGCTCATCACCGAAATCGCCCGCCGGGTCCTCCCCGACGGCCCGGCAACCGCTTTCCCGACCAGCGGAGGAACACCCTCGGCCACCGCTTGATCACAATTGCGATTGACACTGGCATGATCCACGCAAGCAGGGCTAGCCTCTTGCGGCGTGACGTCGTTTCAGCAGGCGCGCATCGACCTCGGCGGCCAGTTACGACAGCTGCGCGAAGCCGCGCATCTGTCGGGCAAGGAGCTGGCCCAGCGGCTGGGCTGGCAGCCGTCCAAGGTCTCCCGCCTGGAGAACGCCCGGCAGACCGCCACGGAGGATGACGTGGTCGTGTGGGCGCAGGCCGTACGCGCCTCGCCCGACACGACCGACGAGCTCATCAGGCAGGCCATCGCGCTGCTCGAACGGCACGACGACTGGAAGCAGCGCCACCGCAGCGGCCTGGCCGCCCTCCAGGAGGACATCCGCGACCTGGAGGCGCGCACGAAGCTCTTCCGCGTGTTCGAGCCTGGCATCATCGTGGGCCTGCTGCAGACCTCCGAATACGCCAGGCACGTCTTCCGCAAGGTCAAGCGCCTCTACAGCGCGGCCGACCAGATCGACGCGGCGGTGCGGGTGCGGATGCAGCGCCAGGAGATCCTGTACGACCGGACGCGCACGTTCAGGTTCGTGGTGACGGAGGCGGCACTGCGTACCTCCCTCGCCCCGCCCGAGGTGATGCGCGGCCAGCTCGACCGATTACTCGCCGTCAGCACGCTGCCGAACGTCGAGTTCGGCGTGATCCCGTTCAGCACGGAGCTGCCGTCGAGCCCGATCAACGGCTTCTGGATCTACAACGAGGCCATGGTCGGCGTGGAAACCATGACGAAGGACCTGATCCTTCGCGATCCCGATGACATCGGCTTCTACGTCCGGGCCTTCGATGACTATGCGAAGGTGGCGGAGTTCGACGAACCCGGGCGGGAGGTCATCATCGGAATTCTTCACGATTACCGCAAACAAACATCACATTAACCGCAGCAATTGCTTGCCTCCCCACCCAAGATCGTGCAATTCTGTCGCGAGACGTTGCGGAGGTGACGCATGATGCTTGATACCGCGCTCTGCCTCGAGCGATTCGCCTGGCACGCAGGTCGTCACGCTGACCTGACCATCCAGAGCCTCGCCCTGTCGAGCGACCCGGCCTACGTGTCGGTCCGCAATCGCTTCTCGGCCACGCTGGCGGAGACGGTGACGTGCTCGGACGAGGGCGCGTACATCACCTCGTGGGGCTACCGCCTGGGCACCGCCGAAGACGTCGAGTCCGCCGCCGCCCGCCTCGCCTTCCTCCTCGCCGCCCTCCCCGCCTGACTCTTCCCGCGCTCGGCCCGAAACACGGCTTACGGCCTCCGACGCGGATTTTCGGCCCTGCGCCCCGCAGCCACCACCAACTGGCCCCGGCACGCGCCCTCCGGCAGGGAGTCCCACCACGGGCACACCGCCCACACCCACGCCCCAGCGCCTCAGGACGCCTCTCGCGCCGACCGGGCGGGCGAAGGCGGGTAGGAAGGTCGCAACGCCCCTTTGGACGCCGCCCGATGCCGCCCGCCCGTCTCCCGGGTACGCGGTCGCGGGCGGCAGTACCGGGTCGGCGGCTCAGCGGACCGCGCCGAGCCGGCGAGCGCGCCGAAGCGGCGGTCCGGGCCGGTCAGCAGCCGGCCTTGTAGAGGATCTTCTGCACCTCCGGCTGGTCCACGTTCTGCGCGGTGACGATGGTGGCGTCCGTCGGGATCGACGGCGTGACCTGCTGCCCCTTGACCGCCGCGACCGCCTGCTCCACCCCCTTGGCCCCGATGTCCCCGGGCAACTGGGCGATGAGCGCCTGTACGACGCCGTCCTTGAGCTGCTTCACCTGCGCGGGCCCCGCGTCGAAGCCCACCATCTTGACCTGACCCAGCTTGCCCGCCTGCTGGAGGGCGGATCCGGCGCCGGTGGCCGAGTTGAGGTTCGCGGCGAAGATCCCCGTCAGGTCGGGATCCTTGGCCAGAGCGGCGTTGACGATCTTGGAAGCCTCGCCGACGTCGTTGTGCGAGTACTGCACGCCCAGGTACGTGATCCCGGGATGCGAAGCCTTGATCTCCTCCTCGAACCCCTTGATGCGGGCGTCCACGGTGCTCACGCCCGGGTCCGTGGAGATGACCAGCGCCTTGCCCTTGTCGCCGATCTGCTCCGCCAGCGCCTTGGCCGCCGCCGCCCCGCCCTTGACGTTGTCGGTGCTGATCCTGGACAGGCCGATGCCCGGGTCCTCGACCACCGTGTCCACCAGGATGATCTTGATGCCCTGCTGCTTGGCCTGGGTCAGCGGCGCGATCATGGCCTTGACGTCGGTCGGCGCGATGATCATGGCGTCCGGCTTGCTCGCCACCACCGAGTTGACGATCGGCGTCTGCAACGTCGGGTCGAACTTCTGCGGCCCCTGGACGTCCAGCGCCACGCCCAGCTCCTTGGCCTTGGCCTTCGCCCCGCAGGCCATGGTCTCGTAGAACTCCTCGCCCGCCAGCCCCTGCACGAGCGTCACCCTGACCTGGCCGCCGCCTCCGCTCTGCCCGCCCTGCCCGCCGCAGGCGGCGATCGTCAACAGCAGCGTTCCCAGAGCTGCCACAGCCTTGCGCATCGTGGTGCCTCCTCCTACTGGTCCCGAGCCCTGCGCCTCCACTGGTCGACGTAGACGGCGGCGACGAGCACGGCGCCCACCACCACCTGCTGCCAGAACGGCCGCACGCCCAGGATCTGGAAGCCGTTCTGCAGCACGACCGGGATGAACACCCCGATGACCGTCCCGGCCACCGTCCCCACGCCGCCGAACAACGAGGTGCCGCCGATCACCACGGCGGCGATGGCCTGCAGGTTGTCGGTGGAGTGGGCGGACACGCCGGTGATGCCGTACTTGGCGAGCGACAGGTGCCCGGCCAGCCCGGCCAGCAGGCCCGCCAGGCCGTACACCTTGATCAGGTGCCGGCGCACAGCCACGCCGCCGCGCCGGGCGGCCTCGGCGTTGGACCCGATCGCGTACGTGTGCCGCCCGAAGCGGGTCCAGGCGAGCATGAGCGCGAGCGCGGCCGTGATGGCAGCGCAGATCCACACGATCAGCGGCACGCCCAGCCAGCGCGCCAGCCCGAGACCGAGGTTCAGGTCCGTGGGGGCGCGCAGATCGACCCCGCCGGTGAGCAGCAGGGCCCCGCCGAGCGACATGCCCAGCGTCCCGAGCGTCACGATCAGCGCGGGGATGCGGCCCAGGGCGATCAGCACACCGTTCAGCACGCCCCACGCCAGCCCCGTCACGAGGGCGGCCAGAGTGCCGAGCGCGAGCGAGCCGGTGGCGTCCATGACCTCGGCGGCCGCCACGGCCGAGAACACCAGCACCCCGCCCACCGACAGGTCGATCCCCGCCGTGATGATCACGTACGTCATGCCGGTGGCGAGCAGCAGCAGGATGGCCGCGTCGCTGACGAGGTTGAGCAGGTTGAACGAGGTGGGGAACGTGGTGGGCGCCAGGATCGAGAACGCCGCCAGCAGCGCGACCAGCACCAGGCCGATCCACACGACCTGCAGCTCCCCCAGCCGCACCCCCTTCATAGGCCGCCCTCCCGCCCGGACCCCTCGCCGTCCCCATCCCGCGCTTCGATCGCTCCGGTCATGGCCCCGACCAGCTCCTCCATCGAGACGCGCGCGGTCTCGAAGCGGGCCACCCGGCGTCCGAGCCGCAGCACCTCCACCCGGTCGGACACCGCCATCACGTCCTGCATGTTGTGGCTGATCAGCACCACGGACACGCCCGAGTCGCGCACCCCGCGGATGAGGTCGAGCACGCGCTGGGTCTGCACGACCCCGAGCGCGGCCGTGGGCTCGTCCATGAACACCACCCGCCGCGCCCACGTCACCGCCCTGGCCACCGCGACGCCCTGCCGCTGCCCGCCGGACAGGCCGGAGACCGGCGCGGTCTGGGACGCGAGCCGCACGCCGAGCCGTTCGCACGCCTCGCGCGTGGCCCGGCGCATGGCGGCGTTGTCCAGTACGCCGAGCAGGCCGAGGAGGCCGGGCCTGAGCAGTTCCCTGCCGAGGAAGAAGTTGGCCGCGGGGCTGAGGTCGGCGCAGAGCGCGAGGTCCTGGTAGACGGTCTCGATCCCGGCGCCCCTGGCCTCCTCGGCGGAGCCGAACGCCACCGGCTCGCCGTCCACCTCGACCGTCCCGGCGTCCGGCCGTTCGACGCCCGAGAGGATCTTCGCGAGCGTGGACTTCCCCGCGCCGTTGTCGCCGATCAGCGCGACCACCTCGCCGGGCCGGAGGGTGAAGTCCGCGCCGCGCAGCGCCTCGACGTGGCCGTAGCTCTTCATGATCCCGCGGGCGGCGATCAGTGGTACGGCCATAAGAACATCAAGAAGCCGATTGACATCGTTGTCAAGGCCGCGCGGCCGTCAGGGGACCCGCGATCCCGCCGCGAGGTCGTGGTAGGCCTCCCACAACTCGCCCAGGAACAGCCGGCCGAACCGCACCAGCCCCGCGGCCCCGTCGGGCCCCCACGTGCGGAACGTCGTCAGCTGGTGCAGGAAGTCCGGCAGGTGGATGCGGATGATCCCCGCGGCGACCACCTCGGCCTCCGCGTCGTCCGCCGGGCGGGTGTGCCCGCGCAGGATCCGGACGTACAGGGTGGAGGTGTCGGACCACATGTCGGCCCCGGGGTCGTCGTGCACGTCCTTGACCCCGGTGAGCGTCAGCGGAGCGTCCCCGTCGCCGGTGAAGTGCAGGCGGTAGAGCATGCGCCGCCGGGCCGGGTCCTCTCCCGCCACGAACAGGTTGAACGACCCGCCCTCCACCCGCAGGCGGCCGCCGCCGAGCACGGGACAGGTCACCCACCCGGCGGCGGACGCCTCGTGCCCGGCGTCGGCCACGAACCGCTCGACGTCGCCGGCGGTGATGGTCAGGTGGACCGCCAGCGGGTGCCCGTTCGCGCGTCCCAGCCGCTCGCCCTCCTCCGGGTCGGCGGAGCCGGGCATGACGTGGCCGCGCATCTCCTCGGTGAAGCTCAGGCCGGACGAGACCCCGGCGCGCCGCGCCGCCGTCCGGGGCGCGGTCTCCAGGACGTGCTCGCAGGCCCGGTCCGAGATCGCGGCGATGGTCAGCGAGGGGTTGACGCCGACCGGGCCGGGCACGCAGGCCCCGTCCAGGACGTACAGGCCCGGATGCCCGAACACCTCGCCGTACTCGTCCACGACGCCCTCCGCGGGGTGGCGGCCCATCGGGGCGCCGCCGAGCGGGTGCACCGTGATCACCTTGCGGGCCAGCCACAGGGGGTTGTCGCGGTAGCCGGCCCGCAGGACCCGCGCCATGTCCCGCATGACCCCGCGCATCGTGGTGAAGTACGGCATGGACGTGGCGGTCGTCCAGTCGACGTCGAGGTAGCCGCGGCGCAGGCGCATGACGCCGTCGGGGACGTCGCGGCCCATGCCGAGCAGGCCCAGCGACCCGTCGGACAGGTGCCCGTCGCCGAGCAGCGCGGCCAGTTCGGCGTTGATCCGGCTGCTCGGCGAGTGGCTCAGCAGGGCCCCGATCCTGCGCAGCACGAACCTGCCGGCCCTCCTGGCCTGGCCGCGCACCCCCGCGAACTCCCCCAGCCACTCGGCGAAGGGCGGGTAGCCCGCGTCCTCGACCAGGAAGCCCCGGCGGTCCCCGTGCCCCGAGTCGGCCGCGTCCGGCACCCGGATGGCGCTGGTGATCACCGGTCCGCGGCTGCCCTCCAGCGAGCGGTGGCGGCCCGCGCCGTCGCGGGCGTCCGTGACCAGCGTGAGGAGGTCGCCGTTGCCGCTGAAGCGGGCCCCGAGCATGGGGCTCAGGCCGGGGAACTCCGAAGCGCAGGTCAGCAGCAGGTACGTCGTCCCGAGCGTGCCCGCGGCCAGGACGAGCCGGTCACAGGTGATCGTGCGCTGGGGCAGCCGCCGGGTGTTGACCCGCCGCCGGTCCTCGCGCGGTTCGTGCACCACGTAGCTCACGGCGTAGCCGCCGCCGGGAGCGGGGGCGAGCCACCGTACCTCGTGCAGGGTGCGCAGGTCGGCGCCGGCGTGCCGGGCCGCCGACAGGTAGGTGTGGTCGAGGGAGTTCTTGGCGCCGTCGTTGCAGCCGAGGTCGCACTCGCCGCGCAGCCGGCACGTCGTACGCGGCAGGCCGTGCAGGTTGCCGTACTCCGGGTCCGGGATGGGCAGCCCGGGAGCGGGATGGCCGCCGGGCTCCGGGGCGAAGGCGACGGCCAGCGGCGGCAGCTCCCACTCCAGTCCCAGCCGCCCGGCCGCCTCGCGCATGGCGAGGGTCTTGGCCGTGGTGTCGTACGGCGGCTGGCCGAGGGGGTAGCGCTGGGGCTGGAGCATCCGCTCCACGGCGTCGTAGTGCGGGTCGAGGTCGGCCCGCGTGACGGGCCAGTGCTCGTAGCCGCCGCCGGGCAGCGGGCTCTCCTTCACGAACCACCGCTCCGGCTTGCGCAGCAGCACATTGGCGTAGATGAGGGAGCCGCCGCCGAGCCCGCTGGAGACGGCCGCGCCGAGCCCGCGGAAGCTCCACAGGTCGAACAGGCCGTACAGGCCCTCGCTCGGGTCCCACAGGTTGCGCGCCATCGCGGCGGGCGCGCGCGGGAACGACCCCGGCGGGTACGACCGGCCGCGCTCCAGCACGACCACCCGCAGCCCCGCTTCCGCGAACCGGTAGGCCGCCACGGCGCCGCCGAACCCCGAGCCCACCACGACGACGTCGGCGTGCTCGCGGGCAGGACGTCTTGCCTGGTCAGAACCGTTATGGCGCATTGTCTCTCCCTCGTCCGGACAGGTCCGAAAAGTCGGGGAGATGTAGAATGCAAGAGTAACCGATCGGTGAGCTGAGCACCGGAACCAGGAAGTCCAGGAGTCCAGACCAGGTCTGCCGGCCCGGGGCCGGCAGCGGCCCGAGATCGTGGCGATCGGTATGCATGGACGACCCGCTACACACGAACGCGTCGTACCCTTCACCGCCGGAGACGGCAAGAACCTGCGCCTCGTCAACGTGCGCGGGCACGCCCCGCCGGCCAAGGCCCCGGTCCTCCTCGTGCACGGCGCGGGGGTCCGGTCCAAGGTGTTCCGTGCGCCGGTGCCCGCCAGCATCGTCGACATGCTCGTCTCTCAGGGCTACGACGTCTGGCTGGAGGACTGGCGGGCCAGCATCGACCTGCCGCCCAACCCGTGGACCCTCGACCAGGCGGCGGGATACGACCACCCCGCCGCGGTGCGCAAGGTCGTCGAGGAGACCGGGGCCGACCGGATCAAGGCGATCATCCACTGCCAGGGCTCGACCTCGTTCATGATGTCCGCGTGCGCGGGCCTGGTGCCCCAGGTCGACACGATCATCACGAACGCGGTGTCCCTGCACCCGGTCGTGCCGCGCTGGTCGCGGGCCAAGCTCCGGTACGCGGTGCCGGTCACGCGCAGGTTCCTGCCCTACCTCGACCCGTCCTGGGGCGACCACCCGCCTCCGGGCGCGGCCGCGCTGATCACGCAGCTGGTCAAGGCCGCCCACGCCGAGTGCGGGAGCACGGTGTGCAAGCTGGTCAGCTTCACGTACGGCAGCGGGTGCCCCGCGTTGTGGCGGCACGAGAACCTCGGCGCGGCCACGCACGACCTCTGGATCCCGCACGAGTTCGGCCCGGTGCCGCTGACCTTCTTCCGGCAGATGGACAAATGCGTGCGCAGCGGCCATCTGGTCAGCTACGAGCACATCGACGGCCTGCCGGACGACTACACGGCGCAGGAACCGCGTACCGACGCCCGGATCGTCTTCCTGGCGGGCGAGCTGAACCGCTGCTTCCTCCCGGAGAGCCAGCGCCGGTCCTACGACTTCTTCTCCCGCTTCGCCCCCCACCACTCCTTGCACCTTCTCTGCGGATACAGCCATCTGGACGTGTTCTTCGGCGAGCGCGCCCACCGCGACGTCTTTCCGCTGATCATCGAGGAGCTGGCCGGCACGCCGGCCCGGCACAGGGGGGACCGATGACCTTCACCGCACGACGCCGGCGCCCAGCCGGCAGAGTCGCCGGCCGATTCGCCAACGTGGACGGCATCCCGTTCCGGATGCCGGTGGGGACGCGGAGCAGCCCGGCGCTCATCGCCGCCTACCCGATCGACCCGCGCGGCGCGCGTGAGGCGCTGCCGGAGGAGCTGAGCCCGTACCGGATCCGCGGCGAGGGAGTGCTGCTGATCGCGGTCGTGGACTACCAGGACACCCCGATCGGCACGTACGTGGAGTTCTGCACCGGGATCCTGTGCACGCCGGGCGGCCGGCCCGCCCCACCGCTGCTCCCGCTGCTGTTCCGCTCGGCCTTCGGCACCGGCGTCCACATCGGCGACATGCCGGTGAGCACCGAGATCTCCGTCAAGGGCGGCCTCGGCATCTGGGGCATGCCCAAGCGGCGGGCCTCGCTCGACTTCGTCACCGACGGGTCCACGGTCAGCAGCCAGTACGACCTCGACGGGCGACTGGTCATGCGCGTGGACGTGCCGCGCCCGCCGCGGGCGTGGCTGCCGATGCGGTTCACCGGCATCGGCTACGCCTCCTTCCGCGGGATGCTCTGGAAGTCGTCCGTCACGCTCTGGGGCCGGATGGGCCTGTCGTGGGGCGGCGGCCCGGAGAGCCGGCTCCTGCTCGGCGACCACGAGCGGGCGGACTGGCTGAAGCGGCTGGACATCCGCGACCGGCCGTTCCTGACGGCCTTCATCCCCTCCGTGCGCGGGGTGCTCCACGACCACGTGGAGGGCTGGTTCCGCACGTCGGCCACGCCGCCCCCGCCGCCCCGGGAGGGCCTGGAGTCCGTGGTCGGGCTGGGGCTCGGGCAGGACCGGCTGCCGCCTCCCGACCGCGCGGCGACGGACCGCCTCCTGGGCCTGCCCCGGCCACGCGAGTACGCCACGCCGATGCCGTAGCCGACCACTCACAGAAACCCGCCGCCGACCGCCCACGGGGAGATCCGATGAAGCACCGACTCCGTATCGCCGCGCGCCTCACCGCCGCCTCCGCCCACGCCACCGCGCCCGCGCCCGAACGCGCCGAAGCGCCCGAACGCGTCCGGCCGCCCGCCGGGCGGGAACCGCCGGTCGCCGGGGCCGGCTATCGCCGCTCGTGGTTCTGGACCGCCTACGACGCGCTGGCCCGGGCGCTCGACCACCGCTTCGGCTGGGACCGGCTGCCCACTCCGCTCGGCCTGGCGGTCCTGGTGGGCATCCGCAACCGGCTGCGCAAACAGAACCTGTACGACACCGGCCGCCTGCCCTCCGTCGGCCCGCCGCCGCCCGCCCCGGATCCAAAGGGCTACGACGAACGGCGCACAGCCGACGGCTCGTACAACGACGTGGACCATCCGGCCATGGGCATGGCCGGGACCCGGTTCGGGCGGAACGTCCCGTTGGACCACGCGTACGCCGAGCCTCCCGAGCGGGTCATGACGCCGAACCCGCGCACGATCAGCCGGCGGCTCATGACGCGGACCGAGTTCCAGCCCGCGCGCTCCCTCAACGTCCTGGCCGCGACCTGGCTGCAGTTCATGATCAGGGACTGGTTCAGCCACGGGATCAGCCCGTCGGAGGACCCGTGGACCATCCCGCTGGAGCCGGGCGACGACTGGCCCGAACCCCTGCTGACGATCCCGCGGGTCCCTCCCGACCCGACCCGCCCACCCGGCTACGAGGGCCCGGCGACCTCGCTGAACACCCTCACCCACTGGTGGGACCTGTCGCTGGTCTACGGCCTGAGCGACGAGGAGCAGCGCGCCCTGCGCACCGGAACCCGGGGGAGGATCCGCCATCGCCCGTCCGGGACCCGGGCGATGGCGGGCGGCAAGGCCGACCCGACCCGCGAACCGGGCTTCTGGCTCGGCCTGGTGATGATGCAGGGGCTGTTCGAGCACGAGCACAACGCCATCTGCGAGCGGCTGCACGCCGAGTATCCGGCCTGGGGCGACGACGAGCTGTTCGAGCGCGCCAGGCTGATCAACGCCGCGCTCGTCGCCAAGATCCACACCGTGGAGTGGACGCCCGCGGTCCTCAGCCACCCCACGGCGGTGACCGGCCTGCGGGCCAACTGGTGGGGCCTGGCCTCCGAGCCGATCAACAGAGCGCTGGGCAGGATCAGCCAGAGCGAGACGATCAGCGGCATCCCGGGTTCGCGCACCGATCACTTCGGGGTGCCGTTCAGCATCACCGAGGAGTTCGCGGCCGTCTACCGGATGCACCCGCTGATCCCCGACGACTACAGCCTGCGCCACCTGCGCGACGACTCCCGGATCCGCGACACCACGCTGCGCGAGCTGTCCGGCCCCGCAGCGCTGCGGGTCGCCTCGGCCATCTCCGCCGCCGACCTGCTGTACTCCTTCGGGACCGAGCACCCGGGCGCGATCGTCCTGCACAACTTCCCGCGCCTGCTGCAGGAGTTCGAACGCCCCGACGGCAAGCTGGTGGACCTGGCGGCCACGGACCTGATCCGCTGCCGGGAGCTGGGCGTGCCCCGCTACAACGAGTTCCGCAGGCTGCTCAACCTGCCGCCGGCGAGCGGGTTCGACACGCTCACGGACGACCCGACGCTGGCGGAGGAGCTGCGCGAGGTGTACGCGGACCGGCTGGAGGACGTCGACCTGGTCGTGGGCATGTTCGCCGAGAAGCGCCCGGAAGGGTTCGCCTTCAGCGACACGGCCTTCCGGGTCTTCATTCTCATGGCCTCGCGGAGGCTCAACAGCGACAGGTTCTTCACCCCTGACTACGCCGAGCGCGTCTACACGAGGGCAGGGCTGGACTGGATCGCGAACAGCAGCATGGCCTCCGTGATCCTGCGCCACCATCCGGAGCTGCGCCCGGCCCTGCACCGCGTGGGGAACGCGTTCGCGCCGTGGCGCCGGTCCGGCGTCACGGCCTGAGGTGCTGTCCCCGCCGCGTCAGGCGAGCCGGTCGTCGTCCGACGGCAGATTGACGCCCGCCGCGGCGGGGACCGGCATGCCGGCATCCACCCAGTCCAGCAGCTTCGTGCCGGGGCAGTCGGTGTTGCCCACCTGGCTGTGGCCCCGCTTGTCCAGCGTACGGCCGGCCTTGGCGCAGGCCTCGTCGTACAGGGCCCGGAGCGCCATCTTCACGGCGTCGGTCGGGCTGTTCAGGCCGATGTAGGCGCATCCGATGCCGCGGACGTTGTGATCCGTGGCGTGGGCCCCCTGCACGTCCCAGCCTCGGCCCTCGTACACGGTGCCGTCGTCCCGCACGAGGAAGTTGTAGCCGATGTCGTTCCACCTCCGCTCGTCCATGTGGAAGTCCTGGATCTGCCGCGGCGTCTGCGTCGTCGGTCCCTCGGTGTGGTGGACGACGAACTCGGTGCGCTTCGACCACGGGACCTTGACGACGGCGTCCGGGTCTGCCGGCGGGCGGGCGTTCCAGGCACTGCGCTTGACGATCTTGACCGTCATGGTCTCTCCCCCTAGTTAAGTGCTCGACTTTCGCAGGTTAGGCAGCAGAGGAGCGGGAGAGAGAAATGCGACGCGCGGGGATGCCGGGATCGTTGGCCATATTTCATCCTGCCTTGGGCGACTTGGGCCTTGATGGGCAGATGGCCCGAGAATGTGCTGGTTGATGGGTAGGGGCACCGTCAAGGCGCCCCTTTCCCGTTACGCGGCGCAGTCGTAGAGGCCGTCCTGGCCGTCCACGGCCTTGCAGTTCTGCTGGACCCAGGTGGTCACCTCGGTGTTGCCCCGGCCCGGACCGCCGCGGTCGCCGCCCGACAGAACGTAGCGGAGTTGCCCGGAGGAGGTGAGCTCTTTGAGGCGATCCACGGTCATGGCGGCGTCGCTGCCCGTGAAGCCGCCCATGGCGAGCACGGGCCTGCCGGTGGACAGGATGGTCGGCGAGGCCTGCATGGCGCTGTTCACCGCGACCAGCCAGGTGGCCTTGCCCTGGTTCGCCAGGAGGTACTTGACCATGGAGTCGCTCATCCCGCCGCCGGGGCCGCCGCCCATGAAGCCCGCCCGGCCGGTCCGTGCCGTCCCGTCGCCCGCGTCCTGCCCGGTGGGCAGCTGGCCGTTGGAGGTCTGGCCGGGGAAGTCGCGGCCGGGGAACTGGCCGCCCGGGAACTGACCGCCCATCCGGCCGAAGCCCATCTGCCCCGCATTCGGGCCGGCGGTCGGGTTCGTCCCGTTCACCTGCGACCCCAGCGGCGTGACGGCGTACGCGGCGGGCCCGGCCAAACCGGCGACCACCGTGGCCGCCAGCGCGAGGGCGGCGATCCTGACCGTCACCTGCGCCCGTACCCTGGCCAGCACCAGCACCACCACGGCCGCCAAGGTCGCCCCGAGCACGACCCAGGCCAGCCACGGCGCCCAGTCGGGCGTGCGGCGCAGCACCACGAACGACCAGCCGCCCGTCAGCGCCACCGCCAGCGGCAGCACCCAGGCCCAGGTCCGCGAGCGGCGATACTCCTGCCACATGGCCACCCCGCCCAGTCCGCACAGCGCGGCCACGGCGGGCGCCATCGCGGTGGTGTAGTACGGGTGGAAGGTGCCGCTGGAGAAGCTGAACACGACGTAGTGGACGACCAGCCAGCCGCCCCACACCAGCCACGCCGCCCCGGACGGGCCCTCGATCCGGCGCACCCGCATGACCGCGGCGAACGCCAGCGCCACCACGCAGAACGGCAGCAGCCAGGAGATCTGCCCCGCCAGGATGTCGTTGAACAGCCGCCCGGCCCCGGACTCCCCGCCGAAGCCGCCACCACCACCGCCACCACCGGGTCCACCGCCGGGGCCGCCGCCCTGGCCGAAGATCCGGCCGAGCCCGTTGTAGCCGATCACCAGGTCCCAGACGGAGTTGTCCGTGGAGCCGCCGACGTACGGCCGCGAGTCGCGGGGCCAGAGGTCGACGATCACCATCCACCAGGCGCTCGACACCAGCATGACCAGACCGGCCGCCAGCAGGTGCCCCACCCGCCTGAGCCACGGCACGCGGGCGCAGAGCAGGTACGCCAGCGCGAAGGCCGGCACCACCAGGTAGGCCTGGAGCATCTTCGCGTTGAAGGCCAGCCCCACGAAGAGCGCGCACACCAGCAGCGACCGCAGGCGCCCGGTACGCAGCGACTCCAGGCAGAACCAGGCCGCCAGCACGAGCAGCAGCACGAGGATCGTGTCGGGGTTGTTGTCCCGGTTGATCGCCACGGTGATCGGGGTGAGCGTCATGGCCACGGCCGCGACCAGGGCCGCCGCGTCGGCGTACGTCCTCCCGGAGCAGGCGCGGCGCACGGCCGAGTAGACGAGGCCGACGGCGGCCACCCCGGCCAGGGCCTGCGGGAGCAGCATGCTCCACGTGCCGTAGCCGAAGATCCGCGCGGACAGCCCCATCACCCACAGCGCCAGCGGCGGCTTGTCCACGGTGATGAACGATCCGGCGTCGAGCGCGCCGAAGAAGAACGCCTTCCAGCTCTGCGTGCCGGACAGGACGGCGGCGGCGTAGTACTCGTTGGCGTTGCCGCTCAGCCCCCACGCGTACAGGACGAACGCGGCGGCGAGCACCGCCCACATGGCGGGCCGCGACCAGCGCGGGTCCTCCTCGGCGCCCAGCAGGACGCGTGCGGGCAGGCTGCGGCTCGTGGCGGCCCGGTGCCCGGGCCGCATGGCGGTGGCGGTCATCGTGCCGTCCTCCGCCTGGGGTTGAAGACCCACACGCGCAGCAGCAGGAAGCGGACGAGCGTGGCCGCCGCGTTGGCGATGATGACCGCGACCAGCTCCACCCCGTGCGAGACGCCGGCGGGCAGCAGCGCGAGGCTCCCCGAGGTGAGCGCCAGCCCGACGAAGAACGCGATCAGGCCCTCGAACTGGTGCCGCATCGCCCCGACCGAGCCCTTGACGCCGAACGTGAAGCGGCGGTTCGCGGCGGTGTTGGCCACGGCCGTGACCAGCAGCGCGACCGCGTTGGCGGCCAGCGGGGAGACGATCTGCCGCAGCAGCGAGAACAGCGCCAGGTACGCCAGCGTGCTCACCACGCCGACGATCGCGAACCTGGGCAGCTGCTTGGCCATCCCCTTCGGCAGCTCGGCCCGCTGGACCCGGGCCGGCACCGGGATGCGGGCCGCCCCCGACAGCGTCTTACGCGCGACCCTGGCCAGGCCGCGCAGGTCGTCGAGCGCGGTCTGGATGATGTCGACCCGGCTGTCCGGATCGTCCACCCAGTCCACGGGCACCTCGTGGATGCGCAGCCCGTGCCGTTCGGCGAGCAGCAGCAGCTCGGTGTCGAAGAACCACTGCTCGTCCTCGACGCCGGGCAGCAGCGCCTGCGCGATCTCCGTGCGGACGGCCTTGAACCCGCACTGCGCGTCCGAGAACCCGGCCCCCATCACCGAGCGCAGCAGCAGGTTGTACGAGCGGGAGATGAACTCGCGCTTCGGCCCCCGCTCGACCCGCGATGCCCTGGCCAGGCGGGTGCCGATGGCCAGGTCGCTGTGGCCGGACAGGAGCGGCGCGACCAGCGGGAGGAACGCGTCGAGGTCGGTGGAGAGGTCCACGTCCATGTAGCTGACGACGTCGGCCTCGCTCTGCGACCAGACCAGCCGCAGCGCCCGGCCCCGGCCCTTCTCGTCGAGGTGCACGGCCCGCACGTGCGGGAGCTCCTGGGAGAGCTCCGTGGCGATCTGCCAGGTGTTGTCGGTGCTGGCGTTGTCGGCGATCGTGATGCGGAAGCCGTAGGGGAAGTTCCCGGTGAGGTACGTCTGCAGCCGGGTGATGCTCCCGCGGAGCGCCCGCTGCTCGTTGTAGACCGGGACGACCACCTCGACCAGGCGCGTCCTTACTGCTGTTATCTCCATGCAGCCAGCTCACGGGTCGGGTCTTTAACGGGACTTATCCGATTCTGAGTTACGCATGAGAGTTCCGGGAAGGTCCATTGTCGCGATCGCTCCACCACCGGGCGCGTTCGCCAGACGTACCTCTCCCCCGGCCTCCGCGACGGCCTGCGCCACGATCGCCAGGCCCAGCCCGGATCCGGGCAGGCCACGGGCGGACGGGGAGCGCCAGAAGCGCTCGAAGACGTGCGGCAGCTCCTCCTCCGGCAACCCTGGGCCGTGGTCCCGCACGGACAGCCGGCCGTGCGACAAGGACACCTCGACCTGGCCGCCTGGGCTGAACTTCGCGGCGTTGTCGATGAGGTTGAGCACGGCGCGTTCGAGGGAGGTGGCGCTGCCGACGACGTACCAGGGCCTGAGGTCGCTGACCACCTCGGCGCCGCGCAGCCTGGCCCGCTCGACGGCCGCCGTCACGACCTCGTGGAAGGGCAGCTCGACGTGCGGCTCGTGCTCTGTGTCGCCCCTGGCCAGCTGGAGGAGGTCGGCGACGAGCGTGGACAGCTCGGCGAACTGGGCCTTGACGTTGGTGAGCAGGCGTTTCTTGGCGTCGGGGTCGAGGCTGCGGCCCGTCTGCTCGCTGCGGAGGAGGAGGTCGATGTTGGTGCGCAGGGTGGTCAGGGGGGTGCGCAGCTCGTGGCCGGCGTCGGCGACGAGCTGCTTCTGACGCTCGCGGGAACCGGCCAGGGCGGTGGTCATGGCGTTGAAGGAGGATGAGAGCCGGGCGATCTCGTCGTTGCCGGTGACGGGGATGCGGGTGTCGAGGTCCTCTGTCTGGGCGATGTGCTCGACCGCTCTGGTGAGGCGCCCCACAGGACGCAGAGCGGTCCGGGCGATGAGCAGGCCCGCTGTCGCGGCGCCCAGCACTCCCAGTGCGGACACAAAGCCGAGCAGCAACGCGACGTTGCGCAGGGTGTCCTGCAGATGCCCCATCGGCCGGGCGTCCATGACGGCGCTCCCAGGGCCGACATTGGCGGTCATGATGCGCATGGGCGTGCCGTCCTCGGCCAAGCCGTTGTGGAAGTGCGGCCCGCCGCCCCGCGACGCGATGTCGAGGTCCTCCTGCGTGATCTTGAGCGCCGAGCCCAGGTAGCAGGTGGGGCGACCGTCGCTGTAGATGATCTGCGTCGACTGCGGCGGGCCATAGGGTCCCGGGGTTTCGGGCGCGGGCAGGCAGTTCTTGACGAGCCAGGGCAGGTCGCCCTTGTGCTTCAGATCCCGGTCCACCTGGTCGTAGAGCTGCCCGCGCACGATCATGAAGCACGCGCCCGCGCTGATCGCGATGGCCAGGGCTACGGCCGCGGTGACCAGGAGTGTGAGGCGGGTGCGGAGGCTGCGCCAGATCACGGCGTGGCCCGTAGGACGTACCCCACCCCGCGCACCGTGTGGATCACGCGGGGCTGCCCCCCGGCCTCGGTCTTGCGCCGCAGGTACATGACGTACACGTCGAGCGAGTTGGACGTCGGCTCGAAGTCGAACCCCCACACCTCGCTGAGGATCTGGTCCCTCGTGAGCACCTGGCGCGGATGCGCCAGGAACAGCTCCATCAGCAGGTACTCGGTCCGCGTCAGGTCCAGCCGGCGGTCGGCGCGCGTGACCTCTCTGGTCGCCAGGTCCATGCGCAGGTCGCCGTACGTGAGCGTGTCGGCGCCCTCGGCGGGGCTCGAGCTCAGCGCGCCCCGCCGCAGCAGCGCGCGGACGCGGGCCAGCAGCTCGTCCAGCTCGAACGGCTTGACAAGGTAGTCGTCGGCCCCCGCGTCGAGCCCCGAGACCCGGTCGCCCACCGCGTCGCGGGCGGTGAGCATGAGGACCGGGATGTGGTTGCCCGAGGCGCGCAGGCGCCGGCACGCGGTCAGCCCGTCGAGCCGGGGCATCATGACGTCGAGCAGCACGGCGTCGTAGGTGTCGGCCGCGACCGCGTCCAGCGCCGCCTGCCCGTCGTTGGCCGTGACGACCTTGTAGCCCTCGAACTCCAGGCTCGACTGCAGCGCCTCGCGCAACGCGGGCTCGTCGTCCACCACCAGCAACCGTGCGGGCTCACTCATGCGACAAACGCTAGAGGCTCATCATGAAAACCTGATAAACGCCATCATGCGCGTTCCATGAGATCACCACGCCACAGGCATCGCCTTGAGCCCGAAGATGGGGCCGTCGCTCTTGATCGGCAGTTCCTCGTCCGGCACGGTGACCCGCAGGCCGGGGATGCGCTCGAACAGCGTGCGCAGCGCGATCTCCATCTCGGCCCTGGCCAGGTTCTGGCCGAGGCACTGGTGGACACCGTACCCGAACGCCACGTGGTGGCGCGCCCCGCGCTCGACGTCGAACTCGTCCGGCCGCTCGAACGCCCGCTCGTCCCTGTTGGCGGAGGCGCCGAGCACGAAGATGCCCTCGCCCTCCCTGACGAGCTGTCCGTCGATCTCCTGGTCCTCGACGGCCACCCGGTCGAACGCCACCCAGTCCACGATCGAGTGGTAGCGCAGCAGCTCGTCCATCGCCATGGGCCACCTGTCCGGGTTCTCGCGCAGCGCGGCGAGCTGGGCGGGGTGGCGCAGGAGGGTGAGGGCGGAGAGCGGGATCATGTTCGCGGTGGTCTCGTGGCCCGCGACGAGCAGCAGGAAGGTCACGCCCACCAGCTCGGCATGGGTGAGCTGACCGCTCTCGATCAGCCGCCCGAGCAGGTCGTCCTTGGGCTGCTGCTCCGCCTTGGCGACCAGGGTGTCGAGGTAGTCCCTGAGCGCCATGATCGCGGCGAAGCTCGCGTCGGGGCCGTCGGCGCTGGAGAGCATCTCGCGGGTGCGCGACTGGAAGAACTCGCGGTCGTCGACGGGGACGCCGAGCAGCTGGCAGATGACCAGCGACGGCAGCGCCAGCCCGAACGCCTCCACCAGCTCCGCCTCGTCGCCCTTGGCCAGCATGTCGTCGATGAGCTCGTCCACGGTGCGCTGGATGCCGGGCCGCAGCTCCTTGACGCGCCTGACGGTGAACTCGGGGATGAGCAGCCGCCGGAACCGGCCGTGCTCGGGCGGGTCGAGGTCGATGAAGTGTCCGATCGCGAACTCCTTCGCCGCGGCCCGCTCCTCGGGGGTGGGCGGCTCCGGCCTGAACGCCCAGTTGGGGTGACCGGGAGTCGCCGGGTTGGTGCTGATGCCCGTGCCCGACAGGACCTGTTTGGCCGCGGCGTGCCGGGTGACGAGCCAGACGTCCCCGCCGGGGAGCGAGGCCCGTACGAGGGGGGCCTGCTCGCGCATCCGCTCGTACTCGGGCGGAGGCGCGAACGGACAGGTGCGCTGGACAGGGAAGGTTTCGGCCATAGTCTGCTCCCGTACAAGCCGGATCGCATTGCTTACTTACGCGAAAGTAAGCAATCGTGGGCCGGTCGTCAAGTGATGGGAGCGGGATGGCAGGGCGGCGGACGGACACCAGGGACCGGATCCGGCAGGTGGCGCTGGAGCTGTTCGCCGAGCAGGGGTACGAGCAGACCACGCTGCAGGAGGTGGCCGAGCGGCTGCAGATCACCCGGCCGGCGCTCTACTACCACTTCAGCACCAAAGAGGCGATCCTGGAGAGCGTCGGGGAGCGGCTGGCCGAGTCGATCGACGAGCTGGTGGAGTGGGGGCACGCGCAGCCCAGGACCCCCGAATCGAGGCGGGAGATCCTGCGGCGGATCGGCGAGCTGCTGGAGGGGCAGTGGCGTCCCCTGTTCAAGTTCGCGCAGGTCAACCAGGGCGTGATGCAGGGCCTGCCGGCCGGTGAGCGGATGCAGGCCGGGATCGTCAAGATGGTGTCCCTGCTGGAGGATCCGGAGTCCGGCCCGGTGCGGAAGTTCGAGGCCCGGCTGGCGGTGTTCGCGGTGATCCTGGGCAGCGTGCCGTTCCTCTTCGACCTGGACGTGCCGGAGGCGGAGCGGTCGGCCGTGGCCATGGAGGTGGCCACGAGGCTGATCTCGGAGGATTAGCCCAGGAGGCCGGCCCAAGCCGCAGGGGATCAGCGCTTCAGCACCGCCATGGCCGCGTTGTGGCCGGCGATGCCGCTCACGCCGCCGCCCCTGCGGGCGCCGGCGCCGCACATCAGGATGCGCTCGTGCTCGGTCTCCACGCCCCACCGCTCGCCCTCTTCCGCGTACGGCCAGCTCAGGTCGGTGTGGAAGATGTGGCCGCCGGGCAGCCCGGCCTCGTTCTCGAGGTCGACCGGGGTCTTGGCCTCGGCACACAGGGTGCCGTCGGGAGCCCTGAGCAGGCATTCCTCGATGGGCTCGGCGAGGACGGAGTTGATGGAGGCGAAGGTGGCGTCCAGGGCGGCCTTTCTCGCTTTATCCGGATTTTTCCGGAAAAGGCGGGCGGGCATGTGGAGGCCGAACAGCGTCATCGTCTCGGCCCTGCCCCTCAGCCCCGGCCCGAGGATCGACGGGTCGGTCAGCGAATGGCAGTAGACCTCGGCCGGCGGCAGCTCCGGGATCTCCCCGCGCGCCGCCTGCCCGTAGGCCGCGGCGAGCTGGTCGCGGCTCTCGTTGATGTGGAACGTGCCGCTGAAGGCCGCCCGAGGGTCCACGGACGCGTCCTTCAGCCGGGGCAGCCTCGTCAGCACCATGTTGACCTTCAGCTGCGCGCCCTCCGGCACCTCCCCGGGCCTGCCCAGCACCCGGTCGAGCACGGCCGGCGGCAGGTTGACCAGCACGTGGCCGCCGTTCACCGTGTGCTCGCCGCCCTCGTCCGCGAACGTGACCTCGCCGGACGGCGAGATCCCGACGATCTCGGCCCCGGTCCTGATCTCGGCGCCCGCCCGCCTGGCGGCCGCCTCGAGCGCCCCCGAGACGGCGCCCATGCCGCCGACGGGGACGTTCCACTCGCCGGTGCCGTCGCCGATCACGTGGTAGAGGAAGCACCGGTTGGCGAGCAGGTCGGTGGCGGGGTCGGCGAACGTGCCGATGAGCGCGTCGGTCAGCACCACGCCGCGCACGGTGTCGTCCCCGAACCGCTCCTCCACGGTCCGCCCGATCGGCTGCCTGAACAGGTCCCGCCACGCCTCGGGGCCGACGAGCCGTTCGACCTCGGCGGCGGACGGGAGGGGTTCGAGCAGAGTGGGCGCCAGCGCCTGCGCCACGCGCGCGGTCATGGCGTAGAAGCCCTGCCACGCCTCGTGGTCGGCCTCGCCGCCGGTGACGCCCCTGAACGAGGCCGCCGTGGCCGCCGCGTCCTCGTTGTCGACGAGCAGGCCGGTGCCGCCCTTGGGCGTGTACGAGGCGTAGCGGCGGCGGCGCAGCTCCAGGTCCAGCCCCAGGTCACGGACGATCGCGGAGGGCAGGAGGCTGACGAGGTAGGAGTAGCGCGACAGCCGTACGTCGACGCCCGGGAAGGCCCGCGTGGAGATCGCCAGGCCGCCCACGTGGTCGTGGCGTTCCAGGACGAGCACGCTGCGCCCCGCTCCGGCCAGGTAGGCGGCCGCCACCAGCCCGTTGTGCCCGCCTCCGGCCACGATCACGTCATACGACCCCATCACCGCACCATACGACCCCACCCACACCATCCGTCAACGCCCACTCTCGGACATTTCTCCCGATCCGCCGGGTCACTGGCGGGCGCCGCACCCCCTGTGTGATCCTCAGGTGGACCGCCACCTGATCAGCCCTGCAAGCTGCTGAGCTCCACGCAAAATCCCGTAAAATACGCTTTTCGCCCTAGTAGGCCAGGACTCACCCAAGGAGCACGAAACTCACCATGCGCAGCACCCCCGACTCCGTTCTGCAGCCGTCCGACGAGGTCGCCGAGGCCCTGGCGAGTGGCGCGCCCGTCGTCGCCCTGGAGTCCACGATCATCTCCCACGGGCTGCCGCAGCCGCGCAACCTGGAGGTGGCGCGCGAGCTGGAGGGGATCGTGCGGGCGGCCGGCGCCGTCCCGGCCACGATCGCCGTGCTGGACGGCGTGCCCCGCATCGGCCTCAACGAGGTGGAGCTGGAGCGGATCGCGACCGAGTCCGGCCTGCGCAAGCTGGGACAGCGGGACCTGCCCGTGGCGGCGGCGCTGAAGGCCAGCGGCGCCACCACCGTGTCGGCCACGTCGTTCCTCGCCGCCCGCGCCGGCATCCGCGTCTTCGCCACCGGCGGCCTCGGCGGCGTGCACCGCGGCTGGACCGAGGACCAGGACGAGTCCGCCGACCTCGACACGCTGGCCCGCACCCGCATCACCGTCGTCTGCGCCGGCGTCAAGTCGATCCTCGACGTGCCGGCGACGCTGCAGCGCCTGGAGACGCGCGGCGTGACCGTTGCGGGCTACCGTACGGACACCTTCCCCGGCTTCTACCTCCACTCCTCCGGCCAGCCGATCGAATGGCGGATCGAGTCGCCCGCCGACGCGGCGGAGATCATGCGGGGCCAGGACGCGCTCGGCGGCCAGGAGACGGCGCTGATCGTCGCCAACCCCGTCCCCGTGGACCAGCAGCTCGACCCCGAGCTCCATGACCGCGTGCTGGCCGAGGCGCTGGCCGCCGCCGAGCGGCAGGGCGTCAAGGGGCAGGCGATCACGCCGTTCCTGCTCGGCTACCTGGTGGACGGCACCGGCGGGGCCTCCCTGGAGGCCAACCTGGCCGCCGTGCGCGGCAACGTCGCCCTGGCCTCGCAGATCGCCCGGTCATGGGCGCGCCCGTGACGGACGGGGTGACGGGCAGTGTGACAGGCGGGGCCCTGCTCGTCATCGGCGACGTGGTCACCGATGTGGTGGCGTTGCATGGTTCGCCGGTCATGTCGGGCACCGACACGGCGGCCGACATCGTCCTGCGCCCCGGCGGCTCCGGCGCGAACACCGCCGCCTGGGCCGCCCGCCTCGGCGCCGAGGTGCGCCTGCTGGCCAGGCTCGGGTACGACAGCAGCGAGTGGCACACCACCGAGCTGGCCAAGACGGGGGTCCGGCCGCACGTCTCGGTCGATCCCGACCGCCCCACCGCCGTCGTGATCGCGATGGTGGACCGGAGCGGCGAGCGTACGATGCTCACCAACCGCGGCGCGGGCGGCCTGATCTCCGAGGCGGACTGGGACCCGGCCCTGCTCGACGGCGTCGCCCGGCTCCACCTGTCGGGCTACCTGCTGTTCGCGGAGGGCGGGCTGCGGCTGGCCAGGCTGGCGATGGCCGAGGCCGCCGCCGCCGGGATCGCGATCAGCGTCGACCCGGCCTCCACCGGCCCGCTGCGCGACTTCGGGGTCGAACGTTTCATCCGCGAATCCGCCCCCGCGGGCCTGATCCTCCCGAATCTTGATGAGGCCCTCTTGCTGAGTGGAGCCACGACGGCGGAGCGCGCCGCCGTACTCTTGAGTGAGACATACGGCACAGCGATCGTGAAGCTGGGAGCACGGGGCGCGCTGGCCGCCGTGGACGGCGAGGTCGTCGCGGCGGCGGCAGGTGTGTCCACCGAGGTCGTGGACTCGACGGGAGCGGGTGACGCGTTCGCCGCCGGGTACCTCACCGGGGTTCTGCAGGGTGTCGGCGAGGAGGCGGCTTTGGAGGTAGGTTGCCGTGCTGGTGCCGCATGTGTGGCCCAGGTGGGCGGTCGGCCACGGTACGGTTTGGATCTGAACCGTCTTTACCCTATTCACACTGATTGATAGCTTGCCGCGTAAGCTACACCATTAGCCACACGCGTTTCGGTCAGCACCACGCGGCTCACTGGGGAGGATAAGGTCCGCCGATGGAAGTCGAGTCATCGATCTGCCTGAGCGACCTAGTCCCTGCTCTGCGCTGGAGCCGCCCGCAGCAGGTGGCCGAAGCACTGGCCGATCCGCGGCTGCCGGCAGGATGGTGGCACTCCCTCGCGCTGTCGAGGGCGCTCGGCACGGCGGGGCTCGACTGGATCTGCGAGCGGCTGGCGCGCCTGGCCTCCTCTCGCTGGGACCATCTGCCGCTGGCCGACCTGCTGCCCGCGCTGACCGTCCACCACATCGATCCGGCGCTGCCAGGCTGGCCCGAGGACACCCGTACGGCGATCACCGGGCTCGGCGGCTGGCAGCGGCTGCGCCGCCTGTCCCCCAGCGACCTGGGCACGCCGTCGGCAACGCCCGAAGTGGTGATCGGCTCCGTCTTCCGCGAGATCCTCGGCCGCATCCCGGCCCAGCGTCCGGCCCCCGCGGCCGATCATCCCGAGGTCACCCGGCCGCTCGTCCGGGGCACGGGCTCCTTCCCCGTCCAGGCCGATCCGGTGCCCCAGACCGGCATGTTCGCCGCCCAGAGCGGCGCCGCCGCCGAGCAGCGCCCCGACGCCGCGCCGCAGCGCCCGGCCGCCGCCGCGGACCAGCGCCAGACGGGCTCGTTCCCGGCCCAGCAGCCCTCGGGCACCGGCCCCCAGGCCGCCCAGGGGCCGGACAGCGGCCGCCAGACCGGCTCCTTCCCCTCGATATCCGACCGCCCTGGCGCCCCCTCCCAGGACCGCCAGGTCGCCCCCTCGCAAGACCGCCAGACCGGCCCGTCCCAGGACCGCCAGACCGGCTCCTTCCCGGCCCAGCCGGATGCCGGTGGGCCGGCGCGGCAGACGGGGTCGTTCCCCGCGCAGACCGGCTCGTTCTCCGCGCAGCCGCAGAGCGGCTCGTTCCCGGCGCAGGGGTTCGCCGGCGAGGGCCGCCCGGCCCCCGGCCAGCCTGGCCAGGCCGACCGCGCCCCACAGCGCCCCGCGAGCCCCCAGTCCGACGCCCAGCCCGGCGGTCCCAGCACCGGGTCGATGCCCGCGATCCCGGGCGGTCCCAGCACCGGGTCGATGCCCGCGGTCCCCGGCGGCCCCAGCACCGGGTCGATGCCCGCGGTCCCCGGCGGCCCCAGCACCGGGTCCATGCCCGCCGTCCCCGGCGCGCCGGGCTCCTCCAAGAGCAACGGCACCCCGAGCTACGCGGCGCCCGTTCCCACCGCTCCGCCGGCCCCCAGCACCCCCGTGCCGACCGACGCCGACCACGCGATGGTGCGGGTCGTGGACAACCTGTTCCGCAGCCTGGACAAGCTGGAGCTGGCGGTGGCCGTGCACCGGCTGTTCGCCGAGGACCCGGTCAGCCTGCGGACGCTCGCCCACAAGATGCTGGTCGACCGGGACGCGCTCTCCCAGGCCCAGCGCACGGCCGAGGAACGCGTGCTGCACTGGCTGCGCTCCTCGGAGTCCGCGCCGGTCACGGGCCACATGTTCCGCCTGACCGAATGGCTCGGCGCGGCGGCCACCGAGGACCAGCTGATCGGCGCCGACCCGGCCCACCCCGTGACGGTCCCCTCGCTGCGCACCCCGCTCTGGCGCGTGCTGGTGACGCTCATGCCCGACCGCCGCTTCCAGGACGGCTGGCTGGTCGTGGGCGACCTGCACCGCCTGCAGGACCGTACGAGGCAGCTGCTGGCCTCGAGCCCGCCCGACGCGGACGTCGTGGAACTGATGGGCGAGCTGGGCATCCGCGCCCACTCCGCCAGGGCCTGGTACGACGCCCTGCCCCAGGAGACGAGCGGCGACCCGGTGGCCGAGGCCCCGTCGCCCGCCCAGCCCCTGCCCCGCCGCACGCCGGGCGCCAACGGCCACCACCACCGGGGCGGCCAGCCCATCCCGCCGACCCCGGCGAACTCGATCGACCCGTCCGCGGCCCTGGCGACGCTCTCGGCGCTGTCGGGCGGCCGTTCGCCGATGCTCTCCGGGAACCTGGCGGGCACTCCCCCGACGCCACCTCCGCCGCTGCCGAGCCCGTCCTCGGACCCGCGCCGCTGGCAGCGCATCGAGGTGACCCCGGAGCACCTCAGGGGCGGCCCCGTGCCGGTGCCGGAGGGCTACGCGGCCCAGCTCGGCATGCGCCCCGGCACCCTGCTGTCGGTGACCGGGCCCGGGGACAACGCCATCGTCCTGGTCTGGCAGGGCCACCAGCCGGTCTTCGACTCCCTCCAGCCGGTGCTGATGCGCCTGAACGCGCGCCCCGGCGACCAGGTCTACGTCACGGTGGACGGCTACCGCCTGGAAGCCCAGCTGACGGGCTGAGCACTCGCCCTGCCGTTCAAAGGGGCGCGTCGAACAGCCGCAGCCGGTAGGCGGTGGCGGCGGCCTCGCCCCGGGTGGCGACGCCCAGCTTGGCCAGGATGTTGGAGACGTGCACGCTCACGGTCTTCGCCGAGATGAACAGCGCCTCGGCGATCTCCCGGTTGCTCCGCCCGTTAGCCACCTCCCGCAGCACCTCCAGCTCACGAGCCGTCAGCCCCAGCGGAAGCCCGTCGGCCGCCTCCTCGGCGCCTCCGATCCTGGCCCGCCGCCCGAAGGCGTCGAGCTGCTCCAGCAGCGGCGTCGCGCCCAGCCGGGCGGCCAGCTCCCGCGCGCGGCCCAGCCGCTCCGCGGCCCCCTGCCGGTCGCCGTCCGCCAGCGCCGCCTGCGCCGCGCCCACCAGGCACCGCGCCTCGGCGTACGGCTGCCGCAGCGCCGCCCACGCCCCCGCCGCCCGGTCCCAGGCCTCGAACCGCCACGCGGGCGGCTCGGCGGCGCCGTCGTCCGGCTCGGGACCCGTCAGGGCCGTGAAGGTGAGGTGCTGCGCCCGCTGGAGGTCGCCGTCGACCTCGAGCTCCCGCCCCAGCGCCCGCAGCCGCGTCAGGAGGGCCGCGCCGAGCTGCGCCAGCGGGGTGCCCACACCGGACCCTTGCTGCGGCACCACGGAGCCGAGCAGGTCGGCGATGGTCACCAGCACCGGCCAGGAGTAGCGCGGGGTCTCCACCAGATCGCGCTCCTCCAGGGCCTTCGCGGCCACCTCCACCGCGGCCTCGAGCTCCCCGCGCGCGTGCAGCAGCCGCACCTCCCTGCACAGGTGCGGCAGGACCGTCTGGTCGCGGAAGGTCCCGCGCGACAGCACGCTCCGCGACGACCCCAGCAGCCGCTCGGCCCGGTCGAACTCCCCGCGCGCCAGCGCGATGTCCGTGGCGAACCCCTGCAGGCTGGCCTGGTAGGGAGCCGGCGGCGCGAGGTCGAGCGCGTGCTCGACCACCTCCAGCGCCTCGTCCCACTGCCCCAGTGACACCAGCGGCTCGGCCAGGTTGATCGACAGGAACGCGCCGGACGTGCGGGCCAGCCCGTACTGGCGGGCCTCCTCGATGCCGTCGCGGGCCACCTGCGCGGCCCGCTCGTGGCGGCCCGCCCCCTCCAGCGCGTCGGACTCGGAGATCGCGCAGCGCATCAGCGCGTTGTACGCCTCGTCGCCGCCGGCGAGCCTGCGCGCCTCCGCGAACGCCTCCAGCTGCGCGTCGATCTCGGAGAAGCCGAATCGCGCCCAGGTGAGGTCGATCAGCGCGTGCGCCTCCACCTTGCGGTCGCCCAGCTCATGGCCGATCTTCATGGCGAGCCGGCTCGTGGCGAGCCGCTCCGACCAGACCTCCCGCCCGTGGAGCATGCGGGACAGGGTCTCCAGGACCTGGGCGTGGAGCTTGGTCGGCCGGTCGGAGGCCACCAGCGCGGCCGCCTCGCGCAGGTCGTCGACGAAGCCGGAGCGGCCCAGGTCGTAGCGGGTCAGGCCGCGCTGGCGCAGCAGCTTGGCCGCCCTGATCGGGTCGGCTTCGTGGTCGATCTCGGCGAGGGCGGCGCCGGCCAGGGCGATGGAGCGTTCGTACTCCCCGGCGAGGTGCGCGACCGTGGCCGTGTTCCTGAGCACGTCGATGCGGTCGCAGCCGATGCGCTCGGACGCGTCGGGCACCTGGTCCCACAGCTCCAGCACCCTGGACAGCATCCTGAGCTGCTCGTCATAGGCGGTGGACCTGCGGGCGACGCCGGCCGCCTGCCAGGCGCTGACCAGCGCCCAGGTGGCGTCGTGGGCGGAGTGCCAGTGGTGGGCCAGCTCGATCGCGCCGCGCGGGGCGGGCAGGATCGACAGGTCGCGCTCCAGCGCCTCGGCGAAGCGGGTGTGCAGGCGGGTGTGCTCGCCGGGCAGCAGGTCGTCGTGGAGCGCCTCGCGGATCAGCGCGTGCCGGAAGCAGTAGCCCTCGCCGTCGACGGTGAGCACGTTTCCCGCCACGGCGGGCCGCAGCGCGCTGGAGAGCGCGTTCTCGTCGAGCCCGGCGACGGCGGAGAGCAGGTCGTGCTCGATGCGCTGACCGCCGGCGCTGGCCACGCGCAGCAGCTCCTGCGTCTCGGCGGGCAGCCGCTCGACGCTGGCCAGCAGCAGGTCGCGCAGCGACTCCGGCAGCGCGACGCCGCCGCCGTCGCTGAGCAGCGCCTCCACGAACAGCGGGTTTCCCTCGCTGCGCGCGTAGATCAGGTCCATGTCGGCGGGGGACGGCTCCCGCTCCAGGATGCCGGCCGCCTGCGCGACGGCCTCCCTGCGGGTGAGCCTGCGCAGCTCGACCCTGCGCACCCGCTCGACCCGGCCCAGCTCGGCGAGGAGCGGGCGCAGGGGGTGGGTGCGGTGCAGCTCGTCGGTGCGGTACGTGACCACGATCAGCAGGCCCGCCGCGGTCGGCTGGTAGCGGACCAGGAACGACAGCAGGTCGCGGGTGGACCGGTCGGCCCAGTGGGCGTCCTCGACGATCAGCAGCACGGGCCGCTCTTCGGCCAGCCGCTCCAGCAGCCCCAGCACCTGCTCGAACAGCCGCGCCCTGGCCTCGGGCCCGTCTCCGTCCGGCTCCCCGAACTCGGGCAGCAGCCGCGCCAGCCCGCGCGTGGTGCCGCCGGGCACGAGCGCCGCCACCCCGTCGCGGCCCAGCTCGCGCACGAGCCCGCGCAGCACGGCGGTGAACGGCGCGAACGGCAGGCCCTCGGTGCCCAGCTCCAGGCATCCGCCGACGAGCACCAGGGCGTCGTCGGCCCGATCGGTGAACTCCTTGATCAGCCGGGTCTTGCCGACCCCGGCCTCGCCGCCGACGAGCACGGCGGACGACGCCCCGGCACGCGCCCCGACCAGCGCGTCGCCGAGAGCGGCGAGCTCACGGGCGCGCCCGACGAAGCGGGGACTGACGGCATGGATACTCACGCCCTAAGAATGCCATCAGATCACGACAGAATTCCCGGCCGGGCTAGCGCAGGACCTTGCGGAAGAACGTGGCAGAAGCCTCGTAGCCCAGCGCGTGGTAGAACTCGGGCGCGCGCCGCGTGGCCATCGCCACGTAGCCCGCCTCCCGCGTGCGAGCCCACCGCTCGAACTCCTCCAGCAGGGCCCGGCCGATCCCCTGCCGGCGCGCCCCGGAGCCGACCATGGCCTCCTCGACCCAGGCCACCGGCCCGTTGGCGAACAGGGTCAGATGCACGAACCCCAGCAGGTAGCCCTGCACGCGCCCGCCCACGACGGCCGCGAGCAGCAGGGCGTCCTCGTTCGCCAGCAGCTCGGGCAGGGCGGCGTCGAAGGCCCCGCGCTCCGGTCTGAACGTCAGACCGAACTCGCGCGCCAGCGCGAACACCTCGTCCGCGTCCGCCTTCTCCGCCCTCCTGATGAGAAGATCGTCAGCCGTCATGACTGACGACACTAGATCGTCCGAGGTCGCGGACGCAAACTCCCTCGATTCGCCCCGCCGGAAACGCTCGGCCGGAAACGGTCAGAGGTCGCCCAGGCCGAGCTGCCGGGCGATGAGCATGCGCTGGACCTCGCTCGTGCCCTCACCGATCTCCAGCACCTTGGCGTCGCGGTAGAAGCGCCCCACGGGGAACTCGTTCATGAACCCGTACCCGCCGAACACCTGCGTGGCGTCCCGCGCGTTGTCCATGGCCGCGTTCGACGAGACCAGCTTGGCGATCGCGGCCTCCTTCTTGAACGGCGCCCCGGCCAGCATCTTCTCGGCCGCGTGGTAGTAGGCCAGGCGGGCGGTGTGGGCGCGGGCCTCCATGTCGGCGATCTTGAACTGGATGGCCTGGTAGTGGCCGATCGGGTGGCCGAACGCCTTCCGGTCCCTGACGTACTTGAGGCTTTCGTCCACGCACCCCTGGGCCAGTCCCACGCTGAGCGCGGCGATCGCGATGCGGCCCTCGTCGAGGGTCTGCAGGAACTGGGCGTAGCCGCGGCCGCGCTCGCCCAGCAGGTTCGCGGCGGGGACGCGGCAGTCGCTGAAGGACAGCTCGCGGGTGTCGGAGGCGTTCCAGCCGACCTTGGAGTACTTCTTCGACACCGTGAACCCGGGCGTGCCGCTCGGCACGAGGATCGTGGAGATCTCCCGCTCGCCGGTGAGCGCGGCCACGCCGACGACGGCTGTGATGTCGGTGCCGGAGTTCGTGATGAAGGCCTTCGTCCCGTTGATCACCCATTCGGCCCCGTCCAGCACGGCGGTGGTGCGCATCCCGCCAGGCACGTCGGACCCGCCGCCCGGCTCCGTCAGGCCGAACGCGCCCAGGGCCGAGCCCGAGGTCAGCTTGGGCAGCCAGTGCTCGCGCTGCTCGGCGTCGCCGAACCGGTAGATCGGCATCGCGCCCAGCGACACCGCGGCCTCCAGGGTGATCGCCACGCTGGAGTCGACGCGGGCCAGCTCCTCCAGCGCCACGCACAGGGCGAAGTAGTCGCCGCCCATGCCGCCGTACTCCTCCGGGAACGGCAGACCGAACAGCCCCATGGCGCCCATCTGCCGGACGATGTCGTACGGGAACTCCTCCCGTTCGTAGTAGTCGCCGATCACCGGCGCGACCACCTCGCGGGCGAACGACTCGACGGTCTTGCGCAGCTCTTCGTACTCGTCCTTGAGCATGGTCAGCCTTTCGACAGCGCCTGTACGACGCGGGAGGGGCTGGGCCGGCCGAGCAGCTCCGCCAGCCAGGTGCTGGTGGACACGAGCTTGCCCAGGTCGAGCCCGGTCTCGATGCCGAGCCCGCGCAACATCCAGACCAGGTCTTCGGTCGCGAGGTTGCCGGTGGCGGACTCGGCGTAGGGGCAACCGCCGATGCCGCCCGTGGAGGCGTCGATCGTGGTCACACCCGCTCTCAACGCGGCCAGGGTGTTGCCGAGCGCCTGGCCGTAGGTGTCGTGGAAGTGCACGGCGAGCCGCTCGGGGCGGCGGAACGCCTTGATCAGCGCGGTCACGTGCCCGGGCGTGCCGACCCCGATGGTGTCGCCGAGCGACAGCTCGTGGCAGCCGAGCCCGAGCAGCCGCTCCCCGACCGAGACGACCTGCGTGATCGGCGTCGGCCCCTCCCAGGGGTCGCCGAAGCACATCGACACGTACGCGCGCACCCGCACGCCGTTGTCCAGCGCCCTGGCCACGACCGGCTCGAACATCTCGAACTGGCTCTCCAGGCTGCGGTTGAGGTTCTTGGCGGCGAACGTCTCGGTGGCGCTGGCGAAGATGGCGATCTCGTCCACGCCGCGTTCCAGGGCCCGGTCGAGGCCGCGCAGGTTGGGGACGAGGACCGGGTAGCGCACGCCGGGCTTCCTGCGCAGCCGGGCCAGCAACTCGTCGGCGTCGGCGAGCTGCGGCACCCACTTCGGGTGCACGAAACTGGTCGCCTCGATCACCTTGTGCCCGGCGTCCGCGAGGCGGTCGATGAACTCGGCCTTCACCTCGACGGGCACGATCGAGGACTCGTTCTGCAGGCCGTCGCGCGGGCCGACCTCGTAGATCGTGACCTGCTGCGGCAGCCCTTCCATGGGGTACGGCATCACGCCTCCTCGCTCACGACGGCCAGCACCGCGTCCATGTCGACCGGCTGGCCCGCCTGGACGGCCAGCTCGGAGACCACGCCGTCGCGCGGGGCGGTGACCGTGTGCTCCATCTTCATGGCCTCCACGATCACCAGCGGCTGGCCTTCGGTGACCCGGTCGCCAGCCTGGGCCTTGACCACCAGGACGGTGCCGGGCATGGGGCTCCTGACGACGCCGTCGCCCGTGGCCGCCGCGCCGGGCCGGTCGCCGGGGTCGCCGATGAGGTGCCGGGTGAGCGCCCACGCCGCGCCGTCCTTGCCGAGCCAGAGCGTGTCGGCGTGGCGTACGCGCAGGTAGTGCTCGGTACGGCCGCCGATCGTGACGGTCAGCTCCCCGTCGCCGAGCCGGATGCGCGCGGGCACGATCTCATCGTTTATCCGGACTTCGGCGGATTCTTCGGGCAGGCCGCGGACCTGGACCGCGTGCACCCCGTCCCTCGACTCCAGCCGCCACGTCGTCCAGGCCCGCTCGCCCACCCGCCAGCCGTCCGTGACCTCCCACGGGTCGTCGCCCCGGGGCAGAGCGTGGAAGGCGAGCGCCGCCGCCGCGAGCACCTCGGCGGGCACGTCCGCGGACGGGAGCAGCTCGGGGAGCACGCGCTCGACCAGCCCGGTGTCCAGCTCGCCCGCCTTGACGGCCGGATGCCCGGCGAGGGCCCGCAGGAACGGGATGTTGGTGACCACGCCGAGGACGGCCGTGCGGGCCAGGCCGCGGTCGAGCGTCCTGAGCGCCGAGGCCCGGTCCGGCGCCCAGGCGACGACCTTGGAGAGCATCGGGTCGAACTCGCTGCCGACGACGCCGCCCTCGACCAGCCCGGAGTCCACCCGTACGACGGGCGCGGGACCGCCCGGGACGCCGCCGTCCGGCTCGCGCAACGCCAGCACGCGGCCGCCCGTCGGCAGGAAGCCGCGGGCCGGGTCCTCGGCGTAGACGCGGGCCTCGACGGCGTGCCCGTCGATCCGCACGTCGTCCTGCCCGAACGGCAGCGGCTCCCCCGCCGCCACCCGCAGTTGCAGCTCGACCAGGTCGAGCCCGGTCACCAGCTCGGTGACGGGGTGCTCCACCTGCAGGCGGGTGTTCATCTCCATGAAGTGGTAGGAGCCGGTGGTCCCGTCCACGATGAACTCGACCGTGCCCGCCCCCACGTAGCCCACCGAGCGCGCGGCCTCCACCGCGGCCGAGCCCATGCGGGCGCGGGTCTCGGGGCCGACGAAGGGCGAGGGTGCCTCTTCGATGATCTTCTGGTGCCTGCGCTGCAGGCTGCACTCGCGCTCGCCCAGGTGCACGACGTTGCCGTGGGTGTCGGCCAGGACCTGCAGCTCGATGTGGCGGGGGCTCTCGACGTACCGCTCGATGAGCAGGGTCGCGTCGCCGAACGCCGCCCGCGCCGTGCGCCGGGCCGACTCCAGGGCGTCGGGCAGCTCGGCGGCCGACCGTACGAGCACCATGCCCTTGCCGCCGCCGCCCGCGGAGGGCTTGATCAGCGCGGGGAAGTCGCGCCAGGTCTCCAGCGAGTCGCCGGGCTCGGCCCCGCCGGGCACGACGGGCACCCCGGCCGCCGACACCGTGGCCTTGGCGCGGATCTTGTCGCCCATGGCGTCGATGGCCTCGGGCGGCGGGCCGACGAACACCAGCCCGGCCTGCGCGCACCGCCGCGCGAACGCGGCGTTCTCGGCGAGGAACCCGTATCCGGGGTGGACGGCCTGCGCCCCGGACGCCAGCGCCGCCCCGACAATTGCCTCAATATCCAGATATTTCGGCACTTGGTGGGAGAGGTCGGCCTCCAGCACGTGCCGGGCTCCGGCGTCCGACGCCGTGTGCACGGCCACCGACGTGATGCCGAGCCGGCGCAGCGTGCGGATGACCCGTACGGCGATCTCGCCCCTGTTGGCGATCAGAACACGGTCGAACAACATGCGTCACATCCGGAAGACGCCGTAACCGGCGGGCTCGAGCGGGGCGTTGGCCGCCGCGGACAGCGCCAGGCCGAGGACGGTGCGGGTGTCGAGCGGGTCGATCACGCCGTCGTCCCACAGCCTGGCCGTGGAGTAGTACGGGTTGCCCTGGTGCTCGTACTGGGCCCTGATCGCGTCGGCGTCGGCGGTGCCGACCGTGGTGAGCACGTTCGCGGCCTGCTCGCCGCCCATGACCGAGATGCGGGCGTTCGGCCACATCCACAGGAACCTGGGCGAGTACGCCCGTCCGGCCATCGCGTAGTTCCCCGCCCCGAAGGACCCGCCGATCACGACGGTGAACTTGGGCACCCGCGCGCACGACACGGCGGTGACCATCTTGGCGCCGTGCTTGGCGATGCCGCCCGCCTCGTAGGCCTTGCCGACCATGAAGCCGCTGATGTTCTGCAGGAAGACGAGCGGGATCCGGCGCTGGTCGCACAGCTCGATGAAGTGGGCGCCCTTCATGGCGGACTCGCTGAACAGGATGCCGTTGTTCGCCACGATCCCCACCGGATGGCCGTGGAGGTGGGCGAACCCGGTCACGAGGGTCGAGCCGTACTCGGCCTTGAACTCCAGGAAGCGCGACCCGTCCACGATCCTGGCGATCACCTCGTGCACGTCGTACGGCTGGCGCGTGTCGGCGGGCACGATCCCGTACAGGTCGCGCGGGTCGTGCCGGGGCGGCTCTGGCGCGATCGTGTCCCAGGGCCGCGCGGCCGAGCTCCGGCGCGGCGCCAGGGTGGAGACGATGTCGCGGACGATGGCCAGCGCGTGCGCGTCGTCCTCGGCCAGGTGGTCGGTGACGCCGCTGACCCGCGCGTGCAGGTCGCCGCCGCCCAGCTCCTCGGCCGTGACCTCCTCGCCGGTGGCCGCCTTCACCAGCGGCGGGCCGCCCAGGAAGATCGTGCCCTGGCCGCGCACGATGACGGCCTCGTCGCTCATCGCGGGCACGTACGCGCCGCCCGCCGTGCACGAGCCGAGCACGGCGGCGATCTGCGGGATGCCGCGGGCGGACATGGTGGCCTGGTTGTAGAAGATGCGGCCGAAGTGCTCGCGGTCGGGGAACACCTCGTCCTGCCTGGGCAGGAACGCGCCGCCCGAGTCGACGAGGTAGACGCACGGCAGGTGGTTGTGCAGGGCCACCTCCTGCGCGCGCAGGTGCTTCTTGACCGTGATCGGGTAGTACGTGCCGCCCTTCACGGTGGCGTCGTTGGCGACGATCACGCACTCGCGGCCGGAGACCCGGCCGACCCCGGTGATGATCCCCGCGGCGGGCGCCTGGTCGTCGTAGAGGCCGTTCGCGGCCAGCGGCGACAGCTCCAGGAAGCGGGAGCCGGGGTCGAGCAAGCCGTCGACGCGGTCGCGCGGCAGCAGCTTGCCGCGCTCGACGTGGCGCAGGCGCGAGCGCTCGGGGCCGCCCCGGGCGGCGACCTCCAGCCGCTCCAGCAGCTCGGCCGCCAACCGCTCGTTGAGCTCGACGTTGCGCTTGAACGCCTCGCCGCCGGGATCGGCGGACGACTTCAGCACCGGCCACTCGCTCATGACGCCCCTCTCATAGCACGAGATGTTAGTCATCATTAACGTAGTCGTCTAGCATGTGAGACGTGACCACTACCGCCCCTACCCGGAATCGCCGCAACAGGCGCGGGGAGATCCTGGAGGCGGCGGCCCGGCTGTTCGCCGCGCGCGGTTTCCACGGCGTCTCGATCGAGGACATCGGCGCCGCGGTCGGCGTCTCGGGCCCCGCGCTCTACCGGCACTTCAGCGGCAAGGACGCGCTGCTGTCGGAGATGCTGCTCGATGTCAGCTCGCGGCTGCGCGAGTCGGCCGCCGCGGTGGTCACCTCGTACCCCGATCCCCAGGAGACGCTGGACGCGCTGCTCAACGTGCAGATCACGTTCGCTCTCGAGCAGCCGGCGCTGATCACCGTGCACGACCGGGAGCTGGGCAACGTGCCAGAGCCCGAGCGGCGCCAGATCAGGCGGCTGCAGCGGCTCTACGTCGAGGAGTGGGTCACCGTGCTGGCCGAGCTGCACCCGGAGTGCCCGGCGGCGCGGCTGCGGGCCGCGACGCACGCCGTGTTCGGGCTGCTCAACTCCACGCCGCACAGCGCGGGTGAGCTGGGCGCGGGGGACATGCGGCCGCTGCTGCACGCCATGGCGCGCGCGGCCGTCACCGCCGCTGTTAGCGCTCGCTAACTTTCAGGGATCTGCCCGAAATGGCCTTCCCGTGCCAACTATCTAGATATATCGTAAAGATATCTCGATAGTTGGAGGTAATCATGGAAGAGCCCGACTTCTGGGATGCCCCGCACCCCCACCACCCGTTCCCCCCGCACCCACCCGGTCCACCGCCGGGTCGGCCGCCCGGTCCACCGCCCGGTCCACCGCCGGGGCCGGGCGGCTTCGGCCCGCCGTTCGCGCCGCCCCCGCCCGGGCCCCACTTCGGCACCGTGGTCCACTGGGAGACGCCGCCTCCGCGGGTGCGCCGCGGCGACGTACGGGCCGCCCTGCTGGCGCTGCTCCTCGAAGGGCCGCAGAACGGCTACCAGATGATCCAGGGCATCGAGGAGCGCAGCCACGGCGTCTGGCGGCCCAGCCCCGGCTCCGTCTATCCGGCGCTGCAGCAGCTCGAGGACGAGGGCCTGGTGTCCGGCGACGAGTCCGGCGGGAGCCGTACGTACCGGCTGACGGAGGAGGGCCGCGGCCAGGCGGCCAGGTACGCCGACGAGGCGCCGTGGGACGAGGTCGCCCGCACGGCCGTGCCGCCGGACCACCAGGAGCTGCGCCTGCTCTGGGCCCAGCTCAACGAGGCGTTCTCCCACCTGGTCCGCACGGCCGACGAGCGTCAGATCGCGGCGGCCAAGGAGCTGATCAAGAAGACGCGCAAGTCCATGTTCCAGATCCTGGCGGAGGGCTGAGATGGCGGCGGACGCGGCTGTCGCCGTGCGCGGCCTGCGGAAGACGTACGGGAAGGTCGAGGCGGTCAAGGGCGTCGACTTCGAGGTGCGCCCGGGCGAGGTGTTCGGCTTCCTCGGCCCGAACGGCGCCGGCAAGACCACCACCATCAGCATGCTCTGCACACTGGTGAACCCCACCGGCGGCAGCGCCACCGTGGCGGGCCACGACGTGGTCAGGGATCGTGACGAGGTCCGCAGGAACATCGGCCTCGTCTTCCAGGACCCCACCCTCGACGGCTACCTGAGCGCCGAGCAGAACCTGCGCTTCCACGCCGAGCTGTACGGCGTGCCCAAGAGCATGGTCGGCGACCGGATCCGGCAGGTCATGGAGATGGTCGCGCTGTGGGACCGCAAGGACGCCAAGGTGATGACGTTCTCGGGCGGCATGAAGCGGCGGCTGGAGATCGCCCGCGGCCTGCTGCACTCCCCGCGCGTGCTCTTCCTCGACGAGCCCACCGTGGGGCTCGACCCGCAGACCCGCTCGGCCATCTGGGGCTACATCAACCAGCTGCGGCTCCTGGAGGACATCACCATCTTCATGACCACGCACTACATGGACGAGGCCGAGTACTGCGACCGCATCGCGATCATCGACCACGGCGAGGTCGTCGTCATCGACTCGCCCGAGGCGCTGAAGGCCAGCGTCGGCAAGGACCGGGTGCAGATCCAGACCCCCGACGACGCGGAGGCGATCAAGGCGCTGCGGGAGCGGTTCGGGCTGGAGGCGGCCGTGCGCGAGGGCGCGGTGACGTTCGCGGTGGCCTCGGGCGAGGAGTTCGTGCCGAGGCTGTTCGCCGAGCTCGGCATGCCGATCAAATCGGTGAGCGTGTCACGGCCGTCCCTGGACGACGTGTTCATGTCCTACACCGGCTCCACGATCCGCGACGCCGAGGCCGGCGACGGCAACATGGCGTTCATGAGAGCGATGGCGAGGCGATAGTCATGGCGACAGAGGCCATCAGCGTCCGCGTGCCGGTCCGCAGCGCCGGTCACGACCTGCGGGCGATCAAGGTCGTGCTCCACCGGGAGATGCTGCGCTTCGTCAACGACCGCACCCGCATGGCGTCCATGCTGGTGCAGCCCGTGCTCTGGCTGTTCGTCATGGGCACGGGGCTCGGGTCGCTGGTGCGGGGGGCGATCCCCGGGATCGACTACCGCACGTTCATGTACCCCGGCATGATCTCGATGACCGTGATCATGACCGGGATGTTCTCGGCCGGGTCCATCGTGTGGGACCGCGAGTTCGGCTTCCTCAGGGAGATGCTGGTCGCGCCCGTCTCGCGCGGGGCGATCGTGGTCGGCAAGTGCCTGGGCGGCGCCATCGTGGCCACCGGGCAGGGCATCCTCATCCTGGCCATGGCGGGGCTGGTGGGGGTCCCCTACTCGCCCGCGCTCTTCGTGACGCTGCTGGCGGAGATGTTCCTCGCGGCGTTCACGATCACGGCCTTCGGGGTGATGCTGGCCGCCCGGATGAAGAACATGCAGACCTTCTTCGGTCTGATGCAGATGGCGATCATGCCCATGATGTTCCTGTCGGGGGCGATGTTCCCGCTGGCCAACCTGCCGTCGTGGCTGCACGTGCTGACCGTGGTCAACCCGATGACGTACGCGGTGGACCCGCTGCGCCAGGCGGTCTTCTCGCACCTGGACGTGCCGGCGCAGGTCGACGCGGTGTTGAACCCCGGGGTCCGGTGGTTCGACTTCCAGGTGCCGGTGATGCTCGAACTCGGCCTCGTGGCGGCCCTGGGGCTGGCGCTGCTGGGGGTGGGGATCGCGGAGTTCAGGCGGGCGGAGTAGACGGAACGAGGCCCGGGGCGGCGTGCCCCGGGCCTCGGCCTCGCATCAGATCAACGCCGCGTCAGATCAGCGCTTGACTCGGACGTAGTCCGAGCCGCTGGTGGCGCCGTAGGTGTCGTCGTCACCGCCGAACACGAACCGCCAGCGGCCCGAGTTCCAGCCCTTGACCTTGGTGTAGAGCCCGCCGCCGTCGTTCGACCAGGCCGTCTTCACGTACTGCCACTTCTTCGAGCCCGCGGGCTTGAAGAACAGCGCGACCTTGCCCGAGTAGCCCTCCCAGGAGCCCTCGTCGAAGACCTGCAGGCGGCCCTTGAACTTCAGGTACTTGCCGCGCTTGACCGGCTCGGGGTACGCGTTGAACTTGATCAGCCGCGTGTCCGCCTTGGACGCCGTAGGAGGCGGCGCAGGCTCGTTGACCTTGACCCAGTCGGCGTCGCTGACCGAGCCGCGGATGCCGCGGGTGCCGCCGTACTCGGCCCGCCACCAGCCTGAGGTCTCCGCGGGAGCAGAGGCCCAGAAGCGGCCGTCGCGGCCGGTCACGTCACTGGTGACGTACTCCCACCTGGACGAGCCGTCGGCCTTGAAGAAGATCGAGACCCGCTCGCCGGCCACGCCGCCGCGGTCCTCGACCAGCAGGGCGCCGCTGAACGTGAGCCGGTCACCCTTGTCCACGGGCTCCGGGCGGGCATCGAAGCCGGCGATCCTGCTGCTCAGGACGCCGCGCCTGACGTCGACCCGGTCGGTGTCGCTGACCGAGCCCTTGGCCGCGGAGGTGGCCGCGAACTCGGCCCGCCACCAGCCCGTCTCGTCGGCCCGCACGGTGGCGCTGAACCAGCCGTTGCCACCGGTCGTCACCTTGGTGACGTGGCGGTAGGCGTCGGTGCCGCGCTCGCGGAAGGTGATGGCGACGCTCTGGCCGCCGTACCCCTTGCCGTCGGCGAGGAGCTGGCCGGAGACCTTGATCAGGTCACCCTTGTCCACGGAGTCGGGGCTGGCGTCGAAGTCGACGATCTTGGTGTCGAGGACCTTCTTGACCGAGACCTCGAACGTGCCGCCGCGGGAGGCGCCGCCGGCGACGGCGAGCCAGCTCCACGTGCCGACGTTCGTGGAGTCGAAGGACCTGGTGCCGGACCACTTCGTCCAGTCGCCGTCCTTGGTGGACGTCAGGTCGACGGGCTTGCCGACGCTGATGTCGCCCGGGGGCTTGAGCTGGAGCTCGGCCTTGTCGGCCCCCTTGGTGGCGAAGCTGAACGTGGCCGTGGCCGCGCCATTGGTGACGTCGATCGGAGAATTGGGACTGATCCCGACTCGGGTGATGACGGGATCCGCGGCCGCCGTCGCAGCGGAGGGAGCCATGACCAGGGCTCCGGCTCCGAGCGCTATGGCAAGGGCGGCCACACGAATGCGTTGTAACATGCGGGTTCCTTCCAGAGACCCAACGGTTCAACGCGGCATTGAGGGTGCCACGTGTGTCAATTAAGTAGACGTACGCGCCGACCGGAAGGTTTAGGAATCTGACAAACCGTTATATGCCGGTGTCAAACGGACCGGTCCACAACATGTCAGCCACGTCCGGCAGACGTCGGCGCCGATGAAAGACATAATCGAGGTGTGGCGCGCGACACAGTTGAGACTCATTTCACCCAGGCGGTTGCGACGCTGAAGGCGGGCCCCGCGCGAGATCCGGGGCTGCCGGTCCGCGAGGGCAGCTCGCTGACCGGCGAGCAGTGCATGACGCTGTTCCAGCGTCAGCTCGACAGCCGCCTGCTGGACATCGCGGCCCGCTGGCTGCGCGAGCGGGACGAGGGCTACTACACGATCGGCTCCGCCGGCCACGAGGGCAACGCGGCCGTCGCCGCCGCCCTGCGGCCCACCGACCCCGCCCTGCTCCACTACCGCTCCGGCGCGTTCTACCTGACCAGGTCCGAGCAGGCGGGCAGGCTGCCCGAGCAGGGCATCCGCGACGTGCTGATGGGCCTGGCCGCGGCGGCCGACGAGCCGATCGCGGGCGGCCGGCACAAGGTGTTCGGCCATCCCGACCTGGCCGTCATCCCCCAGACCTCCACGATCGCCAGCCACCTGCCCAGGTCCGTCGGCGTGGCGTTCGCCATCGAGCGGGCCGCGGCGGCGATCGGCGAGCAGGCCCGCTGGCCCGCCGACGCGGTCGCGGTGTGCAGCTTCGGGGACGCCTCGATCAACCACGCGAGCGCCCTGAGCGGCTTCAACACCGCCTCCTACGCCACCTACCAGGGCCAGGCGATGCCGCTGCTGCTCGTGTGCGAGGACAACGGCATCGGCATCAGCGTCCGCACGCCCAAGGGCTGGGTGGAGTCGGCCCTGCGCCGCCCCGGGATCGAATACTTCGCCGCCGACGGCTGCGACCTCGCCGCGGCGTACGACGCCGCCGTCAGCGCGGTCCGGCACGTCCGCGAGCGCCGCTCCCCCGCCTTCCTCCACCTGACCACCGTGCGGCTCATGGGGCACGCCGGCTCCGACGTCGAGCAGGCGTACCGCACGCAGCGCGAGATCAGGGCCGACCTGGACCGCGATCCGCTGGTGCGCACGGCGCAGCTGCTCGTGGAGGCCGGGCAGAGCACGCCGGAAGAGCTGCTCAGGACGTACGAGTCCCAGCGCGAGCACGTGCTGCGGATCGCGCTGGAGACGACGCGCAGCCCGCGGCTCGGCTCCGCCAAGGAGGTCATGGAGCCGATCGCCCCGCGCAAGCCGGAGCTGATCGCCAAGATCAGCCCGATGGCGGCCCCGGCCCCGGACCGGGAGAAGGCGTTCGCCGGGGCGCTGCCCGAGCACGACAAGCCGATGACGCTCTCGCAGGCCATCAACCGCACGCTCGCCGACACACTGGCCGTCTACCCCGAGATGACCGTGTTCGGCGAGGACGTCGCCAAGAAGGGCGGCGTCTACGGCGTGACCAGGGGGCTGCAGAAGCGGTTCGGCGCCGCCCGGGTGTTCGACACGTTGCTGGACGAGCAGGCCATCCTGGGGCTGGCGCTCGGCGCCGGCGTGTCGGGGCTGCTGCCCGTGCCGGAGATCCAGTACCTCGCCTACCTGCACAACGCGCTCGACCAGATCCGGGGGGAGGCGGCCACGCTGTCGTTCTTCTCGCGCGGCTCCTACACCAACCCGATGGTGGTCCGGGTGGCCGGGTACGCCTACCAGAAGGGGTTCGGCGGCCACTTCCACAACGACAACGCCGTGGGCGCGCTGCGCGACATCCCCGGCCTGGTCATCGCCTCGCCCGCGCGCCCCGACGACGCGGCCGCCATGCTGCGCACGTGCCTGGCGGCGGCCCGCACGTCCGGGTCGGTGTGCGTGTTCCTGGAGCCGATCGCGCTCTACCACACGCGCGACCTGTTCGAGGAGGGCGACGGGGGCTGGCTGGCGCCGTACGCGGCGCCCGGGCGCTGGCCGGAGACGCACGTGCCGATCGGGCAGGCGCGCTCCTACGGCGACGGGCGCGACCTGACGATCGTGACGTTCGGCAACGGCGTGCGGATGAGCCTGCGGGCCGCGGTGCGGCTGACCCAGGAGGGGTACGGCTGCCGCGTGCTCGACCTGCGCTGGCTGGCGCCGCTCCCGATGGACGACCTGCTGCGGGCGGCCGAGCTGACCGGCAACGTGCTGATCGCCGACGAGACCCGGCACACCGGCGGCGTGTCGGAGGGGATCATGGCGGAGCTGGCCGACGCCGGGTTCACCGGAAAGCTCGCGCGGGTGACCTCGTCCGACAGCTTCATCCCCCTGGGCGGGGCGGCCGAGCACGTGCTGCTGTCGGAGGCGGAGATCGAGCAGGCGGCGCGCAAGCTCCTGGGGTGAGCGCCGCGGGCTACGGGTTCGAGCGGGCGACGGCGCCCCTGATGCACGTGGGCTTCGACCAGGCGACCGTCGAGCTCTCCGAGACGCGCAGCAGGACGCCCACCAGGAAGCAGTAGCCGGTGCTCGGGTCCAGTCCCGCGACGCGGGTCGTGGTGGCGCCCTGGCCCAGGGCGGTGACGGCCTGCTCGCCCCTCTTGAGCGGGGAACGCTGGAGGACCACCGGGTAGCGGCGGGCGGCCGCGGGGAGCGTCCACTTCAGCTCGACGAGGGCGCCCTGGTCGGCGGTCACCTTCAGGCCGCGCGGGGTCAGCGCGGCCACGGACTGCTTGTCGATGGCCTCGGTGTCCCGGGTGCCCGGCTCGGACGCCGAGGGCTGGGTGGTCTGTGATGGCTCGTTCTGCTGGAGCGACAGGTAGACGGCCGCGCTCGTGCCGCCCACGACGACGGCCGCAACGGCGGCGCCGATCACGAGGCCCCGTGGCAGGCGCCCCCCTCCGCCCGGCGCGGTCGTCCCGCCCCGCCCCGGCGGAGTGGTGGCCGAGGCGATCGCGGGTGGTGTGGGCGCGCCCGGATGCCCGCCCCCAGGGATGCCGGCGATTCCCGGCCCGTGCCGGCCGGTGGCGTGCATGCCGCCGGTGCCCGCCGCCCGCGCTTCCGGCGCGAACGGTGACGGCTGCGCCTCCGGCGCGAAGGGCGACGGCCGCGCCTCGGGGGCGAACGGCGACGGCCCGCCGGTGCCGCCGGGCAGGTGGTTGCCGGTGGTCGGGAGATGGCTGCCCGTGGACGGCAGGTGGTTGCCCGTGGTCGGGAGCTGGGGGCTCCCCGGGGGCTGAGGGCTCCCCGTGTGCTGAGGGCTCCCCGGGGGCTGGGGTTCGCCGGTGGGCGGGTCGTCGAGGCGGGGGCGGGGCACCGTGGACATCGCCGGTCCCGGGCCGGGGTCCTGGCCCACCAGGTCGGTCACCGGCAGGCCCAGCTCGGCCTGCACCTCCTGCAGCCGCCGGGCGAGCTCCCGCGCCGACCCGTACCGCACCTCGGGCTGCTTGGACATCGCCCGCATGACCGTCTCGAGGACCGGCGGCGGCACGTCGGAGCGGTTGATCGGGGGCGGCTCGACGCTGAGCACCCGGTACATCAGGGGCGCGATCGACGGGTCCGTCGGGTTGTGGAAGGCGGGCTGGCCGGCCAGCAGGTGGTAGAGGGTCGAGCCGAGCGAGTAGATGTCGGTCGAGGCCGAGTGCGGCTGGCCGGTGAGCACCTCGGGGGCGGCGTGCAGCGGGGTGAACGCCTGCGACGTGGCCGAGATCTCCGAGGAGTCCACGACCCGGGCCACGCCGAAGTCGGCGATGGCGGGCTCGCCGTACCGGGAGACGAGGATGTTCTGCGGCTTGATGTCGCCGTGCAGGACCCCGGCCTCGTGTACGGCGGCCAGCGCCCCGGCCAGCTTCACCCCGGCCCGCAGCACGTCGGGCACCGGCAGCGGCCCCTCCTTGCGGACCCTGTCGCGCAGCGAGCCGTTCTCGAAGTAGTCCATCGCGATGTACGGCTTGCCGGAGCGGGTGACGCCGGTGTCGAAGACGGTGACGACGTTGGGGTGGCCGGTCAGGCGGCCGGTGAGCTGCAGCTCGCGCTGGAACCTGCGCATCGTGCGCTGGTCGACCCGGTCGACGGACAGCACCTTGAGCGCCACGACCCGGTCGAGGCGCTCCTGGTAGGCGCGGTACACGACGGCGAAGCCGCCCTGGCCCGCCTGATCGAGTACCCGGTAGCCGGGCGCGTCCTCGACTGGCAGCACGGCACTCCCCCCTGTTGCAGGCGAGTTTAGTGCGAATTTTGGGGGTTAGAGCGGATTCATGAGGTACGCGCCGAAGGCCGCGGACGCGACCGACACCAGCAGGAAGAGGAACACGTAGAACCCGCCGGGCAGGAACGTCAGCCTGGCCAGCTGGTCAGCGTCGGAGTCTCGCGCCTGCCGCCTGCTCCGCTTGCGCTGCAGCTCGATGATCGGCCTGATCCCGCCGAACAGCAGGAACCAGACCGCGACCAGGGCGACGACCTGCTGGACCTCGGCGGGCGCGTACATGATCAGGGCGAACACGGCGCCGCCGGTGGCGAGCAGGATCAGCGCGCCGTACAGGTTGCGGATCAGCAGCAGCATGCAGACCAGGAACAGCAGCACGCTCCAGATCAGCAGCGTGATGTGCCCCATCTCGGTCAGCCAGGCGGCGCCCAGCCCCAGCAGCGGAGGCGCCACATAGCCGGCGAGCGCGGTCAGCACCATGCCAAGCCCGGTGGGCCTGCCCCTGGTCAGCGTCACGCCGGAGGTGTCGGAGTGGAGGCGGATGCCTTCGAGTTTGCGCCGGGTGACCAGCGCCATCAGCGCGTGGCCGCCCTCGTGGGCGATCGTGATCAGGCCTCTGGTCACCTGCCAGGGCATGCGGAAGCCGACGAGCACGAACGCGGCGAGAGCCGAGACCCCCACGACCCAGGGGTCGGGGTCAGGCTGAACCTTGATCAGGTGGGCCCAGAGCTGTTCCATCGAGGAGAAACCCTATCCAGGTAGAGTCTCCTGCGTGGCCACAGAACAAGATTCTGACGCCCGGATTCCGGACTGGTGGCGCGGGCTCGGGTTGCCCGGCCTGATCGACCTGCACGTCCACTTCCTGCCGGAGCGGATGGAGCGGCGGGTGTGGCACCACTTCAGGCACGGCGGCCCGCTGATGGGGAACGGCTGGAAGATCGAGTACGAGTGGCCGGCGGAGGAGCGGGTCGCGCTGCTGCGGGCCATGGGCGTGCGCACGTTCCCCGCTCTCGCCTACGCGCACAAGCCGGACATGGCGCTCGATCTCAACGCCTGGACGCTGGATTTCGCCCGCCGTACACCTGGATGCCTCCCTTCGGCGACCTTCTACCCCGAGCCTGGCGTCGTGGAGTACGTGCGCCGCGCTCTGGAGGACGGGGCCAGGATCTTCAAGGTGCATCTCCAGGTCGGCGGGTTCGACCCGCGGGCCGCCGAGCTGGACGAGGTCTGGGGGCTGCTGGCGGAGGCCGGGGTGCCGGTGGTGACGCACGCCAGTTCGGTGCCCGTGCCGGGCGGGCACATCGGCCCCGGGCCGATCGGCGAGGTGCTGCGCAGGCATCCGCGGCTGCGGGTGGTGATCGCGCATCTGGGGATGCCGGAGTACGACCCGTTCTTCGAGCTGGCCGCCCGCTACGAGCGGGTCGCGCTGGACACCACGATGGCGTTCACCGACTTCGCCGAGCTGGGCATGCCGTTCCCCCCGCGGCTGCGGCCGGCATTGCTTGATCTGGGCATTTCAGGCAAGGTGGTGCTCGGTAGTGACTTCCCGACGATTCCATATCCTTATGCCCATCAGCTCGACGCGCTCGCCCGGCTCGACCTGGGCGATGCCTGGTTGCGGGCGGTGTGCTGGGGCAACGCAGCGGCCATGATCTGATAGAGGAGTGAACGATCGGCACGTCGCGCTCATCGGCGCTTTCTACGACGCTCTGGGGCGCGCGGACTTCGCGGCCATGGAGCGCTGCTACCACCCCGAGATCAGCTTCGGCGATCCGATCTTCCAGGAGGTCGAGGGGCGTGACCGCGTGATGACGATGTGGCGGCTGCAGCTCGGCGTGCGCGACGGCCTCAGATCCACCTACGGCGACGTGACGGCCGACGACTTCACCGGCACCGCGCACTGGACGTCCCGCTACACCTTCTCCAGGACCGGGCGCCAGGTCGTCAACGAGATCGACGCGCTGTTCAGGTTCGAGGGCGACCTGATCGTCCGCCACCACGACGAATTCGACTTCAGGCGCTGGTCGAAGATGGCGCTGGGCAGGCCGCACGGGCTGCTGTTCGGCTGGACGCCGATGTGGCGCAAGACCATCAGAGACCGCGCCACGCAACGGCTCGACGAGCTCTCTTAGGTCCAGGGAGGGCCATGGCCAGGGTGAAGGGGTTCAGGCGCAGCGGCGACGTCCACGAGGAAGCGCCCGAGCACTCGATGGACCCGCGTGCCACGGAGGAGCGGCCCTACCGGCCGACCGTCATCGACAACGCCATCTACCGCGACGGCAGGCGCGTCGACACCCCCGGCTCTCTGGCCGACGCCTTCGAGCGGCTCAAGGAGATGCCGGACAGCATGGCCTGGATCGGCCTCTACCGGCCGAAGGAGTGGGAGCTGGTCAAGCTCGGCGAGGAGTTCGAGCTGCACGAGCTGGCGCTGGAGGACGCGATCGTCGGCTCCCAGCGACCCAAGGCCGACCGCTACGGCGACACGCTGTTCGTGGTGCTGCGGGCCGCGCGCTACCTGGACGACGTGGAGGAGGTCGCGTTCGGGGAGGTGCACGTCTTCATCGGCCCCAACTTCGTGATCACCGTACGCCATGCCGAGGCCCCCGACCTCCAGGCCGTCCGCAAGCGCATGGAGTCCGAGCCCGAGCTGCTGCGGCAGGGCCCGCAGGCCGTCCTGTACGCCATCCTCGACGCTGTGGTCGACGGCTATGCCCCGGTGGTGGCCGGGCTGCAGAAGGACATCGAGGAGATCGAGGTCCAGGTCTTCGGCGGCGACCCGTCGGTGTCGCGGCGGGTCTACGAGCTGTCCGGCGAGGTGATCGAGTTCCAGCGGGCGACGGCGCCGCTGGTGGGCATGCTCCACGCGTTCATCGCTGGGGCCTCCAAGCACGGGATGAACGACGAGCTGCAGAGCTACCTGCGTGACGTGGCCGACCACGCGATCACGGTGTCGGAGCGGATCTCCGCGTTCCGGCAGATGCTGCAGGACATCCTGGTCGTCAACTCGACGCTGGTGACGCAGGCGCAGAACGCGGAGATGGCCCGGATGACGGAGGCGAGCATCCAGCAGGGCGAGGAGGTCAAGAAGATCTCCGCCTGGGCCGCCATCCTGTTCGCTCCGACATTGGTCGGAACCATTTACGGGATGAATTTCGATTTCATGCCGGAAACGCACTGGGCATTCGGGTACCCATTCGCGATCGTGCTGATGGCGGCCGTCTGTCTGACCCTTTATCTCGTCTTCAAACGCCGCGACTGGCTCTGAGCGTCACCACGTGGCCCCGATCACGATCCCGACCACGATCAGGGCCACCAGGGTGACGCGGATGGCGGCGGACACCTCACGATCCTCAGGTGTCCAGCCCCACGTGCGCTTCCAGCCGCTCGAGCCGCTGGACGAGGGGCTGCAGCTCCTGGCGGACGGCGGCGGACAGCATCGCCTGGACGGCGGCGGGCCGGCCCTGGTCTCCCTGGGCCTCGGCGTCCTGCTGCGTCTGCGCCCGCAGGTGGACGTACCCGGCCAGGGCCGCCACCACGGCGCGCCTGGTGAGCCTGGGCTCGGCGCCCAGCCCGCGCAGGACCTGGCCGGCGGTCCCGTCGGGCTCGGCGACGAGGCCGAGCAGGAGGTGCTCGCAGCCCACGTAGTTGTGGCCGAGTGAGGTCGCCTCCGTGACGGCGAACTCCAGCGCGTTGGCCGCCGCCCCGCTGAAGTTGCGCGGCTCCGAGCCGCCGGCCGCGCCGGGGGCGGGCTGGTGGCGGGCGAGGTCGCGGCCGACCTGCTCGTGGTCGATCTCCACGGCCCGCAGGACGTGCAGCGCCAGGTTGGTCCCCTCGCTCAGCATGGCGCCCAGCAGGTGCTCGGTGCCGACGGCTGCGGCTCCTTCCGCCCTGGCCTGGTCGGCGGCCAGTTTGAGGACGGTGCGCGTCCTGGGCGTCAGGTGCCTCAGCGCCCCGGTCGGCTCTTCGAGGTCGAGGTCGCTCAGGACGGTCTCCCTGATGGCGGTCACCCGGCGGACCGCCTGCTCCAGCGCGCGCTGGCACACCGCCGACACCGGCACCCCGGCCTGCTTGACCGCTTCCGCGAGTTCGTCCGGCAGGTAGACGTTAATCTTTGGCATACCCCTACGATAACCCCCATGGGGTTACACACGTCAAGCGTCGGGGAAATCGGTCAGCGCCTGTTCGGCCTCCCTGACCGCGGCCTTCAGCTGAGCCGCGAAGAACCCCACCCGGTCCGGGCCGAAGCGGGCCGAGGGGGCCGAGATCGACAGGGCGGCCAGAGCGACGCCGTTCCCGTTGCGCAGGGTCGCGCCGATGGCGGAGACGCCGCGTTCCGTGCCGTCGATGTTGAGCGCGTAGCCGCGGGCACTGACGTCGTCGAGCTCGCGGGTCAGGGTCGCGCGCTCGTGGTCGGAAAGGTCGGGATAGAGGTCGCGGAGCTGGTCGGGGGGCAGAGTGGCGAGCAGGACCTTGCCGCCGGAGGCCCGGCGGGCGGGCAGGATCGTGCCGCGGCGGTCGCCGACGTGCAGGATCTGCGACGACTCCACGCTGTCCAGGAAGCGCACCTCCGTACCGACCCGGAGCATGAGGTTCACGGTCTCCGCGGCCCGCGCGCACAGGGCCTCCATCACCGGCCTGACCCGGGCGCGCAGCTCGCGCAGGACCGCCCCGCCCGCGCCGGCCTGCGTCGAGGTGAGGAACGGCCCCGGCAGGTACGTGTGCTGCTCGTCCTGCACGGCGAAGTCGCGGTAGACGAGCATGGCCAGCAGGCGGTGGGCGGTCGAGCGGGCGATGCCCAGCTCCCTGGCGACGTCGGCGACCTTGAGGTGGCCCTGGTCGCGCAGCATGTGCAGGAGCAGCAGCACGTTGTCGACGGAGCCCAGGGCATAGGCGGGCCTGTTCTTCATAGCAGAATGCTAGTGCCGTATGCAGAATCACCTCCTAGCGTGGGCTCCATGAACCCAGAGGAGAGGCTCTACGCCGACTTCGCGGCGGAAGGCCTGATTCCGTTGTGGACGCAGGTCGGCGACCTGATGCCGGAGCACCCGAAGCCGAAGGCGCGCCCGCACGTGTGGGAGTGGAAGACGCTCTACCCGCTGGCCGAGCGGGCCGGCGAGCTGGTGCCCGTCGGGCGCGGCGGCGAGCGGCGGGCCATCGCGCTGGCCAATCCCGGCCTGGGCGGGATGCCGTACGCGACGCCGACCCTCTGGGCGGCCATCCAGTACCTGGGGCCGCGCGAGGTCGCCCCCGAGCACCGCCACACCCAGAACGCCTTCCGCTTCGTCGTCGAGGGCGAAGGTGTCTGGACCGTCGTGAACGGCGACCCGGTCGCCATGCGGCGCGGCGACTTCCTGCTGACTCCCGGCTGGCACTTCCACGGGCACCACAACACCACCGACGCGCCCATGGCCTGGATCGACGGGCTGGACATCCCGCTCGTGCACTACACCGACACCTCGTTCTTCGAGTTCGGCCCCGACCAGGTCACCGACGTGACGACGCCGAGCGTGTCGCGTTCGGAACGGCTGTGGGCGCACCCGGGGCTGCGTCCCGTCTCGGCGCTGCAAGCCACGCCCAGCTCGCCGATAGCCGCGTACCGCTGGGAGCACACCGACCGGGCGCTGGACGAGCAGCTGGCGCTGGAGGACGAGGGCCACCCCGGGACCGTCGAGCCCGGCCACGCCGCCGTCCGCTACACCAACCCCACCACCGGCGGCGACGTCATGCCGACAATCAGGGCCGAGTTCCACCGGCTGCGGGCGGGGACCGCGACGGCCGCGCGGAGAGAGGTGGGGTCGTCGGTGTACCAGGTGTTCGACGGCGAGGGGTTCGTGACCCTCGACGGCGCGGAGCGGCGGCTGTCGCGCGGCGACCTCGTCGTGGTGCCGTCGTGGTGCGCGTGGTCGTTCCGCGCCGAGACCCGTTTCGACCTGTTCCGTTTCGCTGACACGCCCGTTTTCGAGGGCCTGCGTCAATATCGAGAGGAGTTCGTGTGAGGCTCGCGACGCTGCGGCTGCCGCACCGTACGACCGCCGCCAGAATCGACGGCGACCTTGCCGTGGAGGTCGGCGCGCCCGATGTCGGGGCGCTGCTGGCCGATCCGCGCTGGCGGGAGGTGGCGGCCGCCGCCGACGGGCCCCGGCATCCCCTGTCCACGGCCGACCTCGCCCCCGTCGTGCCGAGGCCGGGGAAGATCGTCTGCGTGGGGCTCAATTACCGCAACCACATCCTGGAGATGGGGCGGGAGCTGCCGGAGCATCCGACGCTGTTCGCCAAGTTCGCCGAGGCGCTGGTCGGGCCGTACGACGACATCGCGCTACCCGCCGTCTCCGACGCCGTCGACTGGGAGGCCGAGCTGGCGGTGATCATCGGCACGGCGGCCCGGAACGTGTCGCCCGAGCAGGCGGCGGCCTCCATCGCCGGCTACTCCGTGATCAACGACGTGACCGCCCGCGACTACCAGTACCGCACGCTGCAGTGGCTCCAGGGCAAGACCTTCGAGTCGAGCACGCCGTTCGGCCCGTACCTCGTCACCCCGGACGAGCTCGAGGGCGTGACGATGACCATGCAGTGCGAGGTGGACGGCGAGGTGGTGCAGGAGACGGACACGTCCGACCTGGTGTTCGGCCCGGCCGAGCTGATCTCGTACGTGTCACGGATCATCACGCTCCAGCCCGGGGACGTCATCGCCACCGGCACGCCCGGAGGCGTCGGCCACGCCCGCAAGCCTCCGCGCTACCTCGCCGACGGGAACAAGGTCGTGACCCGGATCGCGGGCCTCGGCGAGCTGGTCAACGTGGCGCGCCGAGATGCCTGACCTGGGCTGGATGGACGCCGGCACCGCGTACTTCGAGGCACAGGTACGCGGCGCCGACCTCGGACGGCCGAGCAGGCTGCCCGGGTGGTCGGGACGGCACGTGGTGGCGCACGTCGCCGCGAACGCCCGAGCTCTCGGCAGACTGGTGTATTGGGCGCGCACGGGTGAGGAACGCCCGATGTACGCCTCGGCCGAGGCCCGTGACGCCGAGATCGAGGACCTGGCCGCCCGGCTGGACGCCGCCGCGCTGGAGAGCCTGGCCAGGGAGACGTCCGAGGAGCTGCGCGACGCCCTGGGCGAGCTGTCCGGAGACCAGTGGGAGGCCCGGGTGCGGACCGCTCAGGGGCGGCTCGTGCCCGCGTCCGAGGTGGTGTGGCTGCGGACCCGCGAGGTGTGGGTGCACGGTGTGGACCTGGGCGGGCGGTTCGAGGATCTACCGGGCGAGCTGGTGGACGCGCTGCTCACGGATGTGACGGCGCTGTGGGCACGGCGCGGCGAGGAACCCGCGATGGTCCTGCGCCCCACCGACCGCCTCACCACCTGGCCATCCGATGGGGACGGCCTGCCGGAGGCGCGGGGTACGGCCGCCGAGCTGGCCGCCTGGGTCACCGGGCGCGGCCCCGCCCCCGATCCCGCCGCCCCCGCCATCGGCCGCTGGCTCTGAAGGCTCGGGCTCTGAAGGCTCGGGCTCTGAAGGCTCGGGCTCTGAAGGCTCGGTCCGGGTGCGGGCGTCGTCGGTGGAGAGGAGGGCTCGTGGTCGAGGTGGTCGTCGTCGGAGGCGGCATCGGCGGGCTGGCGGCCGCCTTCGCGCAGGCGAGGGCCGGGCGGACGGTCCGGGTTCTGGAGCGGTCGGCCGAGTTCGGCGAGGTGGGCGCCGGGTTGCAGCTCGGCCCCAACGCCACCCGCGTGCTCCACCGCTGGGGCCTGCTGGACCAGGTGATCGAGAGGGGCGTGCTCCCCCGGCGGCTGGTCTTCAGGGACGCCATGACCGGCGAGGAGCTCACCCACCTCGACCTGGGCGAGGGTTTCCGGCACCGCTACGGCGGCCCCTACGTGGTGGCGCACCGCGGCGACCTGCACGCCGTCCTCCTGCGGGCCTGCGCGGCCGCGGGCGTGGAGCTGCTGAACGGCCGGCACGTCGAGCGGGTGGACGCCGGACGCGCCAGGGCCCACTGCGCGGACGGCGAGGTGCACGAGGGTGACGTGGTGGTCGCGGCGGACGGCCTGCAGTCGGTCCTGCGGGCGCAGCTCGTCGCCGACCAACCCCACGATTCCGGATTTGTCGCTTATAGGGGCACCCGTCCGCTTCCCGAGGACTTCGACGTCTCCGACGTGGTCGCGTACCTGGGCCCCGGCTGCCACTTCGTCCAGTACGCCCTGCGCGGCGGCGAGCTGCTCAACCAGGTGGCCGTCTTCCGCGGCCCCGGCGACCTGGAGGCGGCCTTCGACGGCTGCTGCGACGCGATCGGCAAGGGCCTGCCGTACCTGTGGCGAGAGCGCCACTGGCCCATGCTCGACCGCCCGCCCATCGGCACCTGGGTGCGGGGCAGGCTCGCCCTCCTGGGGGACGCCGCCCACCCCATGCTCCAGTACCTGGCCCAGGGCGCCTGCCAGGCCATCGAGGACGCCCACGAGCTGGCCGAGCAGTCGGCCGCCGGCGACTGGGACCGGGCGCTGGCCGCGTACCAGGAGAGCCGCGTGCCGAGGACGGCGCGCGTGCAGACGACGGCGCGGCTGTGGGGCGACATCTGGCACGTGGACGGCGTGGCCCGGGTGCTGCGCAACGAGCTGTTCCGGACCAGGGACCTGGCCGCCCACGACTACGTCGACTGGCTGTACGGGGGGTGAAGGGTGACGGGGCCGTCCGGGGTGTGGACGGTCAGCGCGTCGCCGGAGACCGACACGCGCGGATCGGCCGCGCCCGGCACGATCACGGTCAGCACACTCGGGGCGGCGGGGGACACCACGGTCGCCACCTCGGCGGTCCGCAGGTAACCGGTCGAGGCCAGCCCGGGCCGCACCCCCTGCCCCGCCCCCGGGAGCTGCAGCAGCGTCACCCGCCAGTCCCCGTCCCCCAGCACCACCCGGCCGTCGCCCCGGGAGACCACCTGCAGCGACGGGTCGAAGTGCCACAGGCTGCGCAGGGTTCCGCCCTCGACGGAGTCGTGCACGGCCATCAGGTCGGGCCCGTGGTTGACGAGGACGCGCCGGGTCCTGGTCACCCCGTAGGCGTCGTCGGCCAGCTCGAAGGACTGGCGCGACGGCTCGACGGACGATCCGACGAGCCGCGTGGCCGTCCCCGGACGGAAGGTCCCGGCCACGACGGGCACGTTGTGCGCCTCGGGCGAGCGCGTCCACTCCACGTATCCAGTGCGCTCGTAGGAGTGGAACCCGGCCTCGACGAGGATCCGGCGGCCCTGGGCGCTGTAGGTGACGCCGAGGTGGTCCTCGTGCCCGTGCAGCCGCCGCCCGGGCCCGAACCTGATCGAGTAGAAGGCGGACCGCGGGTCGTCCCAGGCGGTCCTGCCGAAGACGTACCCGCCGTCGAACACCCGCACCACCGGCCCCTCGTGCGGGAAGCCGTCGGCGCGGGTGTCGGCCGGGCTGTCGCCGATCGGGGCGAGGCGGCCGTCGGGCTGGGTGGCGTGCGCGACGTACGCCTCCAGCGCGGCCCGCCGGGCGATGAGCCGCTGGGGCGGTGCGGCGCCGCTCTCGCCGATCGCCCGCAGCGCCGTGCCGAGCCGCCGGTGCACGTACAGGCCGTAGCGGGGGGCCTGCTCCTGCAGCACCCCCTGAGCGTCGATGGCCAGCTCGGCGGAGGCGGTCATCCTGCGGATGGCCAGATCGCGCCAGCGTGCCCGGCCGAGCCGGCAGCCGACGACGAGCAGCCCGATGTCCTGGTCCAGGCCGTGGTTGTGGCCCGCGCGGTAGAGCGACGAGTCGGCCAGGATCTCCCCGTGCTCGGCGAGGCTGTTCCACAGTGCCCGGCTCCGCACGTGCTCGCTGAGGCACACGAGCGCGGGGGCGCGTAACGCGACCGCGTGCTCGGCCCACGCCCACGGGCTGACCCCGCGGCCGCCGTGCGGGTTCTCGCGGATCCAGTGCTCGGCCAGGCTGCTCGCGCGGTCGAGGTACGCGGGCTCGCCCGAGCGCTCGTACTCGGCGACCAGCCGGCCCATCCAGCGCAGCGTGTGCAGGTTCAGCGCCCAGGAGCGGTTGCCGTGCGGGTTCGCGGTCCAGTCGACCTCCGTACCCAGCTCGACCGGCGGCAGGCCGACGAACGTGACCTGCCCGCGCATCACCTCCTCCACCTTGATCAAGGGAAACTGGTCGCTCAGGCAGATGGCTTTGCCCGAGATCGCACGCCAGAACACGTCGGGACTCCTGTTTCAGGGCGCGCGAAACCCACGCGCCGGCGTCGGAATGCTCTAGCGGGGACCCCGGTCGGTCCAGCCTGCCTCGATCACGCGCTCTGTGCCCGGGGACGGCCCGTTGTCGGTGCGGGAGAGCACCTGCGAGGTCGCCGGGTCGATGACGAGCGTCCGCTGGGTGCCGTCGGGCAGCGTGTACGAGAACGCCTCACCGCGGTCGCGCTCGCCCAGGTAACGGACCTCGGGCAGGTCGGCGAGCGCGCGGTAGGCGGCGGCGCGCACGGCGGGCGGGGACGGCTTGGTCCACAGCAGGCCGCTGAGCGCGTCGGCGAGCAGGCCCTTGGACGGCAGCATGCCCGCGACCCGCTCCCTGAGCGCGTCCGGGTCCGTGGGAAGGCTCTCGATCTGCTGGAACGTCAGGTCACGCCCCGCCATGCTGAACGGCGACCGTCCCTTGACCTGCGTGATCCGGCCCTGTTCCAGGGTCCACGCCCGGCCGTCCCTGGCCGCCCAGAGCCCGACCACCTGGGACCCGTCCCGGACCTTCTTGATGTGCCAGTACGTCCCGTCCGGAACGTGGCCCGAGGCGGCGGTGCCGGCCGCCGCCAGCAGCACGGATCGTCCGGTGGGGGCCGGTTGATAGATCACGAACGCCGCCGCCAGGGCCATCGCCACGGCGGGGAGCACCAGCCACGACAGCCGCCTGCGCCTGCGTGCCACCGTCACCCGCCGCCACACCCTGGCCTGGGCGTCCGGATCGGACTGCGGCCGGCCGTACAGGTCCTTGATGTGCTCCATCTCATCCACGGACGAACACCTCGATCTCGCCGAGCAGGGCGCGCAGCTTCTTCCTGGCCCGGTTCAGGCGGGACCCGACAGTGCCGTACGGGATGCCGAGCGCGGTGGCGATCTCGTCGTGGCTCAGCCCGGCGAGCGCGACGAGCAGCAGGACGTCGCGGTCGCGGCGGTCGAGCTCGGCCAGGGCGGCGGCCAGCTCGGGCCGCAGGCTCTGGGCGCTGACGCGGCGGGCGACCGAGTCCTCGTGCCCGGGGGACTCGGGGTCGGGGGCGCAGCGGCCGAGCGCGCGCAGGGTGCGGGCCTCGAGGCGGCGGTGCTTGCCGATGAGGTTCGTGGCGATGCCGTACAGCCAGGCGCGCACGTTCGCGCGGGCCGGGTCGTACTGCGCCCGCTTGCGGAACGCGGTGAGGAACGTCTCGGCCACGACGTCCTCGGCGTGGTCGGGGCCGAGCCGCTGGGCGACGTAGGTGTGGATCTCGCCGAAGTGGGCGCCGAACACCGCGGCGAAACCGTCGGTGTCGTCGAGAACGTTCGGCGGCGAGCTGCGCGTCCCCCCGTGGACGTGCGCGCGAGCCGTCCATGCCGCCGGCGTCGCGATGGTCTCCCCCGTCATGCGCTGCCTTCCGGTGAATCAGTGGTCATCTCTTATCACCCGATGCACCGGTTTGCTTTCACGCTCTCATTCCAGAAAACGGCGGACGTCCGCGATCTCGGCGTCGAGCAGGCCGTCCGGCAGCTCGTCGAACGGCTCGACGCTCGCCCGCGCGCCCTTGCGCCCCCACACGCCCCTGATCACCCCGCCCACCAGCACGACCGGCCGCAGGATGCCTCCCCCCGGGAACACCTTCCTGGCGTGCTCGGCGGCCAGGATCGGGTCGCGGCTGCGCCAGCCCATCAGGTACTCGTCGAAGGCGGGCGCGAGGCGGGCCACCGGCTCCTCCTCCGTGCGGGCGGGCGGCGGAGGGGCGGCGCTCAGGCGCCAGGCCGTGCGGGCCTCGCCGAGCGGCAGGCCCGACCAGGCGGCCAGGTCCTCGGGCTCGGCGGGCCGGTGGGCGCGGCGGTAACGGGTGCCCAGCTCCTTGAGCGCGCGGTCCCGGTCGGGCTCGGGGGTGATGGGGGCGCCCAGCCAGTCGGCGGCGTGCACGTACGTGGGCTTGCCCGCGCGGAGCGGGCCCAGCACGGCCAGGCCGTGGTGCGCGGCCAGCCCCACCAGGTGCACGACCCCCTGGCCGGTGGCCCGGCCCGCCAGGCGCTCCTCCAGGTCGGCCTTGGTGAGCGGGCCCTGGCCTTCGAGGGCGCCGGCGATGAGCCCGAGCAGGTCGTCGCCGGTGACGCCTTCCTCGTGGAGGCGGCGCAGAGTGTTCGTGGCGCGGGCGGTGAGGGCGTGCAGCCAGGGCAGGTCGTCGGCGTGCGCGAAATGGAGGGTGCCGCGCGGGCCCCAGGTTCTGACGATCTCGCGGGAGGTCACCGCGGCCTCGACGTCCTGCCTGGTGAGGGTGGCGGAGCGGGCGCGGAAGGCGAGCAGGGCGGAGGGGACGTCCTGGGCCTGCATCGCCGCCAGATGTCTGACGATCTCGCCGGCCGCCAGGCCCGGGGGGCGATGCAGGAGCTGGGACTCCACGCTTCTCATGTTCACCGTCATCTCAGCAGGAGGCGATTGCGCAGGCGGGTGGTCAGGGGGGTTCTGGCGCGTACGGCTCTGCGGATGGCGTCGCTGCGCTGCCAGGCCGCGGTGGCGGCGTCCTCGGTGACGGCGTCGGGGGCGTACCGGACGAAGTTCGAAATTTCAGCCAATGGCTGGATGTGCGTGGAAATATCACCCGAGCCCGCCTGCCCGGCGACGACGTCCGCCGCCGTCAGAGCGTACCGGCCCCTCAGCCCCAGGTCGTCGCAGGTCTGCCGCCACGCGCCGAGCACCCGCTGCTCGGGCCCCTCGGCCCGGCGGCGCTTGCGCCTGCGCCACCACGGCAGGGCCACCACCACCCCGGCGTACGCCACCAGCAGCGCCCCGCCCGCCACCGACGCGATCAGCCAGACCGCCGGGCCGTTCGACGGCTCCTGACCGTTGCCCGTGGCCTGCGGCCGGGAGGTCTTGGGCCGGTCGCTCCCGCCCTGGGTGAACTCGCCCTCCAGCTCCTCGCTCTCCTCGATGGCCGAGGACACGACATCATGGTCGTCCTTGGCGCCGCTGCGGCCCGGTGTGGGGTAGAACGGACGCCAGCCCAGCCGGTCGAACTTGATCTCCGCCCACACCATCACATGGCCAGATTTAACGTGATAAATCCCGCCGGACGTCTGGCCCGGCCTGAACCCCACCACCACCCGCGACGGCAGCCCGAGCGTCCTGGCCATGAGCGCGAACGTGGTCGCGAACTGCTCCGACGTCCCCCGGTGCGTGGTCTGCAGGAAGAACTCCAGCCCCTTGAGCGAGTGCCCCGGCGGCGCGGTGACGTCGTAACTGGCGTTGGTGCGCAGGTACTTCTGCAGCCGGTACGCCCGCGTGATCGGCGTGGTCGCGCCCTTGGTGGCCTCCTGGGCGAGCTTGCGGAACAGCCGCTGCTGCGGCCCGGCCGGGAACGCGGTCAGCCCCGGGTCGTCGGCGGGCGTGGCGTCGAGCAGCTCCTGTTTGGACGGCCGGGGCACCTTCGAGGTCACCTCGTAGCTGAACCCCTTGGCGGGCTTGGCACCGGCCAGCAGCGCGCCGCTCTCGGGGTCCACCACCAGCCCCCGCACGCCCTCGACCCGCTCCGGCCGTTCGGCCGCGGGCAGCCAGGTGCCCGGGAGCCCGTCGAACGTCACCTTCTGATGGACGACGTCCGCCTTGCCCGTCCAGTCCGCTTCGGGCACCCGGCCACCGGTGGGCTGGAACCGGGCCCCGGAGGTCCATCGGACGCCGTCGTACCGGTCGAGCACGGCCAGCCGCCAGTTGAGCGGTTTGTCGGCCTTGACGGTGAACAGCTCCCTGTCGGGGATCTGCAGCCACGCCGAGACCCGGTCCAGCGGGCTGACGCTGTCGACGCGCCGCGGCGGAGGGAGGTCGGCGTCCTGCCGCGGGTTGTACGGCTGCGCGGCGATGGGCAGCAGCGGGCCCACGACCAGCGCCAGCGCGGCCAGCGCGGTGGCGGCCGGCAACCCGGCCAGGAGCCAGAGCGGGGAACGGTCGTCGCGCAGCAGGGCCAGCGCGGCGATCAGCACGAACAGCGCGCCCGCCACGGGGACGTTCGAGCCCTCGCCGTCCACGCCCAGCACGAGCGCCGTGCCGTAGACGACCAGCGCCGGGACGGCGGCGGCGATCCTGGTGCGGGTGCGGGCCAGCGTCTCGGCGCCGATGACGGCGGCCGCCCAGACGAGGGTGTGGACGAGGACGAGGAGGTGCGGCTCGGGCTGGGCGGGGAGGAGGGTGGTGAGCAGGGCGTGCCAGGAGTTCGCCACGTCGGCGAACACACCTGGGTTGGCGGCCTCGTAGAGGAGGACGGTGCCGGCGAACCAGAGGACGACGTCCAGGAGCAGGGCCAGCCAGAGGGGACGACGGCCGAGGATCGCGGCGACGACGGCGGGGGCGATGGCCGCGGGGATCACGGCGGTCAGCAGCTCGGTGCCGGGGAACACCCGATGGAACCCCCACCCCGCCACCCCGGCGACGGCCGCGACCAGCGCCGCCCCCGCCATCCGCCGCCACAACGCCCCACCCGCCACGCCCCCGGACGGCACGCTGCCCGTCCGGCCTCCGGCCGCCTCGCCAGGCGTCGCCGCGTCCGGCGCGCGCCCGTGCCGGCGGCCGCGCCTGGGGGCCTGGGTGGTCATCGGGATCCCCACGCGAGCGGGAGCGCGTCCAGGGAGCCGATCGGCAGGACTGCCACCCCGGGTACCGCGACCGCCCCGGGGCCGACGTAGACGCAGATGACGCGGTCGAAGCGGCGGCGCACCCCCGCGACGCGCCCCGCCTCCGCCGGGTCCGAGGTGACCAGGACCAGCGAGCCGCCGCCCCGGGCCAGGCGCGTCGGCTCCGAGACGCCGCCCGTACCCGTCGACACCAGGGCCAGGCGGTCCAGCACCGTCTCGGGGTCCTTGGCGTCCGGTACGGGCCCGTCGCCGGTGACGAGGCGTACCGGGAAGCCCGCCGTGGCGGCGGCGAGCGCGACCGAGGCGGCGGCGTCCACGGCCAGCTCCGTGAGGTCGCGGGTGTCCAGGACGACGGTGGTGGTGGGGAGGCTGGCGTCGATGAGCTGGCGGACCATGAGCGTCCCGGTGCGGGCGCTCGACCGCCAGTGGACGTGGCGCAGGTCGTCACCGACGACGTACTCGCGCAGGGTGTGGAAGGTGACCGTGCCGCTGGGGGCGTTGTCGCTGGTGGGGCCCTCCAGGTGGTGGGCCCGGCCGGACGGGGGGACGGGCAGGGCGACCGTGCGGGGCCGTACCAGGAGGGTGACGGGCGAGCCGTACGCTCTGACGCGGCGCGTGAGCCCGAACGGGTCGGCCCGGACGAGCAGCAGCGGCCCCACCGGGATCTCGCCGCGGGCGTCCGTCGGCAGCGGGTACGACACCGTGCGGACGGCCCCTTTCGGCAGCCTGGGCACGTCGACGGTGTGCTCCGCCGCGCCGATCCGGTCCTGGGCACGCAGGCCGGACAGGCCCCGGCGGCCGAGGTTGGTCACGTTCAGGACCGCGACGGCGGCCTCCCCACGCGGCACCTTCAGGGGCGTGACCTCGCGCCGCACCTCCAGCCTGGGCCTGGGGGCGGTCCACGCGAGCGCGGCGGCCAGCGCGAGCAGGCCGCCGGTGGCGAGCACGACGGGCTCGGGGTAACCGAGCGCGAACCCCGCCGCGTACAGCGCGAGGGACCCGGCGAGGGTTCCCCAGCCCAGCGGGGTCAGCACCGCGGTGAGCCGCTGCCAGGGAGCCGGTGGCGGGGTGGGCACCTACGCCGCCTGCGGCACCGGCATCCCGGCGAGGATCTCGCCGAGCGCGGCCGCGGCGGTGACCTCGCGCAGCTCGGCCTCGGGCGTGAGGATCAGCCGGTGCGCCAGCACGGGCGCGGCCAGCGCCTTCACGTCCTCCGGCACGACGTAGTGCCGGCCGGCCGCGGCGGCCTTGACCCGGGACGCGCGCAGCAACGCCAGGCTGCCCCGGGGGCTGGCCCCGAGCCGCAGGTGAGGGCTGGTACGGGTGGCCGAGCACAGCGCGACGATGTAGTCGTACACGGCATCGGCCACGTGGATCCGGGAGGCGAAGTCGATCATCCCGGCCACGTCCGACGACCGCGCCACCACCGGCAGCCGCTCGACCTGCGGCCCCGTCGGCATGCCCTTGAGCACCTCCACCTCGGAGACGTGGTCGGGGTAGCCGACGGAGATCTTCATCAGGAAGCGGTCGAGCTGGGCCTCGGGCAGCGGGTACGTGCCGTCCATGTCGACCGGGTTCTGCGTGGCCACCACCATGAACGGCCTGGGCACCGGATGCGGCTCGGCGTCCACCGTGACCCGGCGCTCCTCCATGACCTCCAGCAGCGCGGCCTGGGTCTTCGGCGAGGCGCGGTTGATCTCGTCGGCGAGCACGATGTTCGCGAAGACGGGCCCGTGGTGGAACTCGAACTTCTGGTGCGCCTGGTTGAAGATCGACACGCCGGTGATGTCGCTGGGCAGCAGGTCAGGCGTGAACTGGATGCGCCGCCACTCGGCGTCCACGCTGGCCGCGAGCGACCTGGCCAGCGTGGTCTTGCCGGTGCCGGGCACGTCCTCGACGAGCAGGTGCCCCTCCGAGAACAGGCTGATCAGCGCCAGCTCGATCGCCTCGTGCTTGCCCCGGATGATGCGCTCGATGTTGCCGGCGAGCAGCTGGAAGCGCTGCGCGAACTGCCCGGCCAGCTGCGCGCTCTGCTGCGGCTGCTGCTGGTAGGACTGCTCCAGCCCCTGCTGCTGGTACGGCTGCACGGTCTGCTCGAACTGGTCCTGATAGTTGTACTGGGTCAACTGAGCCCCCCTCCTCAGTCGGTGCACTCGAAGAGCGGCCCCTCGGGGAAGCCGCCGTCCGGAGTCGCCACCAGAGTGTCGCTGAGCCACCCGTTCCCGTACTGCGTTTCAACTTTGTTCCAAATGTCACTGGTGCTGCCGTCTTGCGACTCGGTGACAGACTGGCCCTTGACCTGGCAGATCACGGTCACCGTGATGTACTGGTCCTTCGGGATCTTTCCGACGTTGTCGTCGCCGTTCTTGGCGGGAGTGGGCCGGATCAGCGTGTTGGTCTGGGCGTTGTTCTTGTTCTTGTACTGCTGCCTCGGGTAGGCCAGGTCCACCTCGGTCGTGGCCACGTCCGGGCTCTCCCCCGCCGCGTTCTTGGCCTTGAGCTTGAACGCGTGCTTCTGGTTGTTCTTCAGCCCGTCCACCGTGAACGACGTGCCCTTGATGCCGTTGTTGGTGGCCGCGCCGGTCAGCTCGTAGGTGACGCCGTCGTCGGCGTTCTCGGGGGCGCTCCAGCTCAGCTCGGCGCCCCGGTTCTTGGCCTTGGCGGCGAAGCCGGTCGGCGAGCCGGGCGCCACGCAGGGCTTGGCCCCGGCGCTGGGCTGGGACTCGACCTCGCCGCCCGCCCAGTGCGCGACCACCACGAACGTGTACTCGTTCGCGCAGTCCCCGCCCGTGAACTCGAACTGGAACGGCCCGTTCGCGTCCACCGACTGCGGCACGGACCGGCCGGCGCCGGACGAGGTCTTCAGGGTGTACCGCTCGACCTTGCCGCCGGTGGCCGGGGTGAAGGTCACCGTCACCTTGCCGGGCCCGGACCTGGCGCTGACCGCGCCGGGCGCGGACGGCGCGCTGGGCGACGGGGTCGGCGTGGGCGACCTGGTGGGCTCGCGGCTCGGGGTCGGCGTGGGCTCGGCCTCGCGGGTCGGCTCGGCCTCACGGGTCTCCGTGGGGCGCGGCTCCGTCCTCGTGGGTACGGGGTCGGGCCGGGCGTCCGTCTTGGACGGGTCCGGGCGCGGCGTCTGCTTGGGCTTGGGCGTGCTGGTCGGTCCCGGTACGTCGGAGTCGTCCTTGTCGACGTCGTGCTTGCGGCCCTCGGGGTCGATGACGACCGCCTTGTCGCCGTTCTCGTCGTTGGCCCAGAGCAGGCCGTCCTTGACGAACACGTCCACCGGGCCCGGCGCCTGGGCCACCTGGAGCGTGGTGGGCCGGCCGCCGGCCGCGCTGTCCCAGACGATGAGGGAGCCCTTGCCCTGGTCCGGCACGTACACCTTGCTGCCGAGCACCTGCGGCACCCCGAGCTTGGCGGGGTCCTGCGACTCGAACTTGGTGCTCAGCACCGAGTTGGACGAGGTGTCGATCACGACGAGCAGCCCCGAGCCGCCGGGCGTGAGGATCGGGACCAGCGGGCCTTCCGTCGTGGCCGGGGTGAGCGCGCCGCCCTTGGCGGCCTGGGCCACGCCCTTGGGCAGGGTGATCTCGCCGACCCCGCCGTCCGCGCCGATGACCGTGGCGGTGGCGGCCCGGCTGTTGACCACGACGGGCAGGCCGCCGGCGATCGTGATCGCCAGCTCCTCGCCCGGCTCGCCGACCTTGAGCGGGCTCGCCGCGGCGCCGTTCGACACCGGTACGACCTGGCCCTTCGCGGTCACGGGGACCCACAGGCGGCCGCCGCCGTCGATGCGGGCCGCGCCGAGCGGGCCGGGGAGGGTGATCGGGGCGCCGACGGAGTTGAGCGTGGCCGGGTCGATCCGCTGGACCTTGCCGGAGGCCGGGTCCACCGCGTACCCGGTGTCGCCGGACACCGCGATCTGCAGGCCGGCCGCGCCGAGGTCGCGGGTCTGGGAGACCGTGAGCTGGCTGGGCTCGACGCGGCTGACGTAACCGGTGGCGTCGTCGACGAGCAGCACGTTGCCGCCGTCCTGCACGACGCGCAGCTGCCGGCCGGCCTTGTCGCCGAGGTAGCCGTCGACCTCGCCGGACAGGCCGTTGACGTGCACGATCTTGCCCTTGGCGCGGGTCCAGAGCCAGGCGCCGACATCGGCCAGCTTCGGGTTGGCGCTGGACACGCCCACACCGAACCACGCCGCCGCGGCCACCAGGACCACGGCGGCCACCCCGGCGATCACGGCCGTGCTTCGGTCACCTCGGAGCATGCGCAACTGCACGCGTAACTCACCCCGTATGTACGATTACAGAGCGTTTGCCCCCGTATTATCGGGCATCACACTAGCGCTCACCGGTCGCTTGTGCGTATGTACCGGCTGGTAAGGCTCGTGAGGTGGTTGTGGTGTGCCGAGACTGTCGGCGCGAAGCCGTACCTTAGTGCCCGTGTCCGAACAGCCCCTGACCCTCGACGCCGTCCTCACCGACGAGGCGGTCCTGTCGACCTACCGCCGGATGTTCGCCGCGCTGGCGCGCGACAGCGGCGCGGTCGTCGACGACCCTGCCCTGGTCGACATCGCCGAGACGCTGTTCTCGGCGTTCGCGGAGGCGGGCGAGGAGTGGATGACGCACGAGCAGATGCGCTTCGTGTGCCGGGCCTATCCGGGCGACCAGTGCGACAACCGGCTGCGGGTGCTCAAGGGGCTCGGGGCCATCCGCGAGGTGTTCCCCAAGCCCAACCAGCTGCGTTACCGGGCCTCGTTCACGAGCGTGGTCGGGCTGATGTTCATCCGGCGGATGATGTCCGACGGCGGGCAGTCGGAGATGCACCGGCTGCTGGCGCTCGAAGACCTCAACGTCGCCGACCCCCGCACGACGATGGAGGAGGCCAGGCAGAGCGCGGTCAACCTGGCGCGGGCGTTCCGGCTGTGGGCGCTGGAGCTGATCACGCTCACCACGGGCACCATCGAGGAGTTGCGCGAGCAGGCGCCCAAGCTGTGGGGCACCGAGGAGATCGCCCGGCGCGCGCAGGGGCTGCACGGCACCATCCTGACCCGATGGCCGGAGCTCGACCGGGTCTGCACCGACCTGCGGGCGGCCATCTACGCCTACAGCGACGCCTCCCGCCGCGCCGCCGGACGCCTGGCCGACTCGGCGGGCACCACCCGCAACCTGACGTTGCTGCCCACCGAGACGTGGCGCACCTTCTCGCAGACCGCGTCGCGGGAGCAGCTGGCGGCGGTGCTCGACGGGTTCGTGTTCGACGTGCCCGCGCCGTGGCACGATCCGGCCGCCATCGCCCGCGCCGTGGACGAGGCCCCGCGCCCCGCTCCCGCCCAGCCCACTCCCCCGCGCTCCAACCTCCCCGACCCCGGTCCCGGCGACTCGCTCGACACCTCGCTCAGCGCGGCCATGGAGCGGCTGCGGGAGGTGGCGGAGTCGCTGCTGGGCGACGCCCCTCGGGTGGCGCTGGCCGACGTGCTGGGCTCCGACTGGCCCTCGGCGCGTCGCGTGCTGGCCGACCTGACGACCGTGGACCTGCGGCCTGAGCTGCCTTACCGGCTGAGGTGGTCCGACGGGATCTCGATCGATCCGGACCGCGAGCCGGCCTGGCTCTCCCAGGGCTACTTGGAGCGCACCTGATGCCCACCCCGAACCACCCTGAAGCCGACCGTCCGGATGCGACCACCACGGAGGCGGGCACGTCGGCGCGCGGGCACGACGGCGCCCGTGCGGGGGCTCGTTCGAAGGGCGTCGCGAGGACGCGGGCTCGGGCGCGTGCCCTTGACGGGCCTGCTGCGCATGTGCGGGTGCGCTCGGGTGGACCGCTGTGGCTGGCGGCCGGGGAGCCCGCGCCGCCGGGCATGGCGCGGCTGACGCGGCCCGACTCCACCGGGCAGGCTCTGCCGGTGTGGCCCGACGGCGTGACGCCGTCGCTGCTGGAGGAGTACCAGGTGTCGCCCGTTCCGGTGGAGCGGTCCGGCGAGACCAGGCGAGTGCTGGCGGCGGTGCTCAAGTGCTGCTGGACCGACCTGTCCGTGGACCCGTGGCCGGGCGAGCCCGCGCCCATGGAGCTGGTGCTCGACACGTACCGGGCGCTGATCGGCCGCACCGACGACCTGATGCGCAATTGGGCGATCGGCGCGATGCGGCGCCTGCACGACTCGGCGTGGGTCGTCGTGGACGACGGCGTGGTCACCCTCGGCCCGCGCTGTGCGCTGTGGCCGGTCGAGTCGCACGCGCAGTTGCAGGAGCTGGTCCGCCGCCTGCCCGAGCCCGAACGCCCCGAGCTCACCGTGGTCGGCGACGCCGACAGCGTGGCCGCCGCCCACCCGGCCGAACCCGTCCCCGACCCGGAGGCGGGGCTCGGGGGGCGGGTCGAGGGCGGGTCCGCGGAGTTCGACGACCTGCTGGGGGCTTATGACGAGCGGCGGCGGGCGGAGCTGGTGGCGGCGTTCATGGTGGTGGAGCACGCCGCCGAGCCGGTGCAGGAGGTCCGCTTCGCCGCCCTGCGTGACCCTGCGCTGCGCCATACGGTGAGCGAGATGCTGGCCAGGCGCGGCCGTACGCTGATCCAGCACCGCGACCGCTGGACCTCCGGCTACGACGACACCCGAGCCGCCACCCTCACGACCTCCGCAACCGAGACCCCGCACCAGGACACGCACGAGTCGTCACGCACGACCACGGCCGACGGCGGGCGCGAAGCCACGCAGGAGGTCCCGCCCGAGGCGACGCACGCGACCCCACGCGGGGCCCGGCGCGAGGTCGCGCATGAGGTCCCGGGCGGAGCCGCGCACGGGGCTTCTGCCGGTGGCGGCTCGGCTCCGGTGGAGAGTCCCGCAGGCACGGCCATCCCCGGAGAAGCGAGCGCGGCCGTCGTCGGGGAGGCGGGCGCGGCCGTGGCCGGGGATGTGGGCGAGGGCCGTGATCGGGCGGGCGGTGGCGATCCGGTGGCCGTGCGGGCGGTGGCTCCCAGCGTCCGGGCCACTGTCCCGGCGGGGCCGCGGCTCGGGGTGAGCGAGCGGGCCGTGCTGACGCTCGTCCTGGTGCACTCCGTCGCCATCCCGAGGGCCGAAGGGCTGTTGCCCGAGGACTCGTGGTTGTCGCCGCACCCCACGCCGGTGGACGAGCTGCGCCGCCACACCCAGCTGCCGATCGGCGAGCTGGAGGCGGCGCTGCGGGCATTGCGGCACGCGGGACTGATAGGGCAGGTCAAGGCCGGTGAGGAGGCGGGCGGTTACGTGCCGGGGCCGCAGTTCCACCGGCTCACTCCGGCGGCCCGGCGGCGGTTGCAGGAGGAGCTGATCCTGGCGGCCGGGCCCAACACGCCGCTGGCGTCCGCCGTACGAGCCCGAAGATCGGCGAAGTGACCGCGACGGCACACAGATTCAGCGTCATGACTGATGGAAGGACTACGGGGGTAACAGGTGTCGCAGGTGGAGAACGTCGTCGGAGACCGGGTGCTGATCGCTGTGCAGGCGGTCAACATTTCGCGGCTCTCGACCCATCCGGTGCCCACCGTCCCCGGCACGCTCATCGTCGTGGCGGGCGCCGGGCCCAAGGACTCCAACGGCGCGGGCAAGTCATCGTTCATCGCCTCGATCACGGCGTTGCTCGGGGACGAGCAGTGGCGCTTCGCCTCGGGCGCCAAGGCGGTGTCGGAGCTGCTCTTCAACGCCGAGCTGGCCAGCGGCGCCGGATCCCGCCAGTGGGCGAGCGCCGACCACGGCTACATCGTGGGCGTCTTCGGCCCGCCCGGCATGGACGGCTTCGCCCCGTACGACGCGGCGGAGGCGGCGGGCGCCGTTCCGGCTGGTGCGGAGGACGGTGACTCGTCGGACCGGGCCCGAGCCGGCACCACGACCCAGGGTGGCGCGACCCCGACCGGTGCGGCAGGCGACGGAGCGGCCACGGGTGGCGCAGCCGTTTCAGGGGGTGGCGAGTTCGCGCTCGAGAGTCAGGTGGCCGGGGATGAGCTGAGCGGTGAGCTGTTCGAGGTGCCCGACACCTCGGGCGGGGCGCTCACCGTGTGGCTCAAGGTCAACCAGGAGGCGCCGCACCTGGAGATCCGGTGGCGGGAAGGGGTGCATCTGGCGGCCTCCCCGTCCGAGGCCGAGCGGGTGGCACGCGCCGACGAGATCTGGGCGACGCTGCCGAAGTCGGCCGGGCGGCGCGACGTGGTGGCGCGCGACCTCACCAAGGTGCTCTACGGCGACCGGGTCAGGTGTGTGTCGTTCCTGTCCACCTCCGTACGCAGCAAGGTGGCCACGAACCTGCTCTCCCAGCCGCTCAACGAGATCTCGCCCGAACGCGTCTTCGAGGCCATCGCGGCCCTCACCGGCCTCGACGCCGAGCTGGAGCAGGAGCGGGAGGCCCGCCGCGACGAGCACGCCAAGCGGGTGCGCGCCGCGCAGGCGGCCGAACGGCTGGCGGAGTTCGAGATGGAGTCGAAGGCGCTGGTGACCACGTTCGACCGGCGTGATCAGGCGAGGATCCGGCTGGCGGACGCGCTGCGGTGCTGGCGCGGCAGGCAGGCGCGCAAGCTGGCCGACGCGGCGGGCAAGGACGAGGCGCTGGCCGCCGACCTGGAACGGCACCACGCGACCGGTGAGGCGGCGGCCGAGGCGATCGCCATGGTCAAGGCGGAGATCGGCACGCTGCGGGAGGACACCCTCGACAGGCAGGTCTCGCAGGCCCGCAAGGAGCTGGCGGCGCAGCAGGCGCGGGCGGCCAAGCTGGACGCCGACCGCGCGGTGGCCGAGAACTCTGCCGACGAGCTGCGCGGTCTGATCCCGGCGTTGGAGGAGACGCGCAGGTTCGCGGACGGGCGTGACGTGCCCACGGCCGAGCGGGAGCTGCGGGAGGTCCGGCTGCGGCTGAACGAGGCGCTCAAAGCGCTCGGGGTGGCCGACCGGGAGGTGTCCTCCGCGCAGGCGGCGCTGGACGACGCCGAGGGCGGTCCGGCGGCGGCCCAGCTCAACACCCTGGCGGCGGCGGGCATCGGCGCGACCGGCCTGCTGGACGCGCTCGACGTGGCCGAGCAGGCCCGCGACGCCGCCCACACACCCCCGGCACCGTCCGCCGGCGGAGGCCGGGCACTACGCGGAACGACCGGAGCGACCTCGGCCACCCCCGGAGCGACCTCGGCCGCCGCTGGGGCGACCGGGGCTGCTGCTGGGTCGGGCGATGCCGACGCTCTCGGCGCCGCCCTCAAAGCACGCTACGGGAAGGCGCCCGGCGACGGCGCGATGAGTGGTACCGGTGGACGGTTGGCCGGGGTCGCGTTGGGGGATTTGCGGGGGTGGCCGAACGAGCATGCGGTGATCGTGGATGCCGCGCAGCTCGACGCCGCCGCTGCCGCCCTGGCCGAGTTGCCCGGGTCCGTGCTGGTCAGCTCGGCCGGGGTGAGCGTCGTGGGGGCGTTCGACGGGGTGGCGACCGGGCGTGAGGCTCGGATCAAGGCCGCCGAGCTGCGGCTCAACCGGGCCAAGGACGTCCAGGAGACGGCGGCGCAGGCCGTACGTGACGGAGAAGAGGACGTCGCGGAGGCGCAGCGCCGGCTGGAAGGGGCCAGGGCCGGGGTGCGCCTGGCCGAGCTGGAGGAGAAGCTGGGCGAGCGGCGGGCCAGGCTGACCGAGCTGAACGCGGCGATCGGGGAGCTGGCGCCGAAGGTGGCCGAGGCCGAGCGGCATGCCGGTGCGCTGGACTTCCGGGCCAGGACCAGGGACATGGAGATCGAACGCCTGGAGGGGCGGCGGCACCGGCACGAGGCCGAGCGAACGCAGGCACGCGACCAGGAGACCAAGGTCGGCGCCGAACGCGAGGCGCTCAAGCTCGACGCGCTGGCCGCCGACTGGGGCGGCACGGTCGAGACGGCCCGCGAATGGCTGAACGCGCTGCCCGAGGAGGAGCGGCCGCGTGCGGCCGAGGAGTGGTGGCGGGTCGCCGAACGCCACTTCGACCAGGCCTTGCGCGACACGTTCCCGGAGGAGGACGCCGAGATTCCCGAGGAGCTGCGGTTCCTGCTGAGCGAGCGGGGCGGGAGCACGGCGCGGGAGCAGGCGACGTTCGCGGCGGTGTGCGGGGCGCTGGCCTCCTACCTGCGGGGCCAGGAGGAGTACGAACGGCACCAGCGCCGCCAGATCGAGGCGCAGGTCGTCACCCGGCAGCGTGACCTTTCGGCGGCGGCCAGGGGCGCCGAGGAGGCGGCGCAGTCGACGGCCGTGCACCGGGCGGCGCTGACGGCGGCGATCAAGGCGCGGCTCACGCGGGTGGCCGAGGAGTTCGAGAAGCTCGACACGTCGTACGGGGGTTACGGGGCGACGCTGGAGTTCCCGGTGCCGCCCGCGCCGGCCGATCCCGAGCAGCGCTGGCAGTGGCGGGTGACGCCGAAGTGGCGGCGCGGCGAGGGACAGGGGTTCGTGCCGTACAACCGGCGGGCCAACACCGCGCTCATGGACGAGAAGGCCGTCAAGCTGGTGTGCGCGGCGGCCATCGCCTCGTCCGGGGGCGGTCACCTGTGCCTGGTGCTCGACGAACTGGGCCGCAACCTGGGCAAGGAGCACCGCCGGGAGGCGGTCGCGCTCTTCAGGCGGATCGGGGAGACGTACGGGATCACGGTGATCGGGGCGCTGCAGGACGACATGGAGCCGTATGCGATCGACGCCTGCGGGCAGTACATCAAGCTGCGGCGGTCGTCGGACGCGATGCCGTACAACGAGCCGCCGGTGATCGTCGGGCACGACCAGCACGCCGACCGGGTGCGCGCCCTGGCCGCCTACGTCGACAGGACGGCGGCGGCGCTCACTTGACGGGCGGCCCGAGGGAGCCCACCTGACGGGCGGCCCTGAAGGCGCTCATCTGACGGGCGGGCCGGATGGTGCCCACCTGACGGGCGAGCCCGAGGGAGCCCACCTTACGGGCGGGCCCGAGGGCGGTCACTTGACGGGCTGGCCCGTGTAGGAGGCGCGCAGGCGGAGGAGGGCGCCTCGGTCGTACTCCTCCATCGCGTGCGCCAGCCACCCCGCCGCCCTGGCCACCGCGAAGATGGCCTCGCCCGCGCCGCTCACCATGCCGCTGACGGCGGTGAGGATGGCGAGGGCGAAGTCGACGTTGCGCTCCGGGAGGCGGCGCCTGCGCATCTCCTCCAGGACGGACGTCCCGGCGGCGATCCGGTCGTGCCCCGGCGCCGCCTCCTTGACCAGGTCGAGCAGGAGGGCGCCGCGCGCGTCGCCGTTCTTGTAGACGCTGTGGCCGAAGCCGGGGATGCGCTCGCCTCGGCGTACCCGCTCGGCGATCGCCCGGGCGGCCTGGTGCGGCTCGGCGACCTCGGCGAGCAGGCGTTCGGCGCCGTACGACGCGCCGCCGTGCAGTGGGCCGCCCAGCACGCCGAGCCCGGTCAGCACGACGGCGTACGGGTCGGCCTTGGCGGAGGCGGCGACCCTGGCGGCCAGGGTGGAGGCGGCGAGCTCGTGGTCGGCGAGCAGGACCAGGGCGGCCTGGACGGCGTTCAGGAGGCCGGGGGTGGCGGGGTGGGGGCACAGGCGGGACCAGAGCCGCTCGGCGATCGAGTCGCCTTGGGGCTCGCTGAGCTGCGGGAGCGCGTCGACCAGGCCCGCGATCATGCGGCGGCCGGTCGCGGCTACGGAGGCGGGGTCGAGCTGGTAGCGCAGGGAGTCGGAGGCACCCAGGACCGTGGTGATCACCTGCAGCCGGTCCAGGGGCAGGAGGTCATCGGGGAGGCCGCGCTGGGCGGTCACGGCCGCCCGCAGCGCATCGTCCTCGCACCGCCACGGCTCCGGCCATCGGATCCGCACCCCTTGGGCGCTCGGCCCTGTGGTGGGGTGGGGGGCCGCATGAGGGCCCGAGGCGGCAGGTCCCGCCACGCGACGCGGGTCCCCTTGGTGATCGGACGGACGCGGGTCCCCTTGAGTGGTGGAGGGGTGCGGGTGCCCTTGGCGGGCGGGGAGAGCGGGCGGAGGTGCGTCCGCCGACGTGGCGGACGGGTGCGGGTCCCTTTGACGGGCGGGGGCTGCGGGCGAGCGCGGGTCCGTTTGGCGGGCGGGGGTGGCAGACGGGCGTGGGTCCGCCGGTGTGGTGGGCGAATGTGGGTGCGCTGGTGTGGTGGGCGGGTGCAGGTGTGGCGGGGTGGTGGGCGGGTGTGGGGGTGCTGGGGTGGTGGGCGGGTGTGGGGGTGCTGGGGTGGTGGGGGTGGGAGGGGGTGGGGAGTGCCAGAGGGCGGGGTCGGCGGTCCAGAGCCAGGCAGCGACCGTTTCGAAGTCGCTGGTGAGCGCCAGCCCCAGCGCGTCGAGGCCCCGGTAGTGGGGCCGGTCCACGCCCAGGGCCGTGATGGCCGACTCGATGACGAGCTCCGGCGGCTGGCTCCGGGGACGGCCGCGGCGGGCGAGGCGCTCGATCTCCTCCGCCGAGAAGAGGCTGCGCCGCCCGTCGTCACTGTGCCGCCGCTGCAGCACCCCCCGGCTCACGTACGCGTACAAAGTGGCCGGTTTGACGCCGAGACGCTCGGACGCCGTGGCCGCGTCGATCCAATCCACGTCGGCGAGTCCCTCCGAACCCCAACAGGATGGTTGATGAAAATCAATATTGATACACGTTGAAAGAGCATGTCAACGTGAAGGCATGCCAAAAGTTCACTTCCTCGATGTGACCAACCGGGACGGCGTGCAGACCGCGCGCACCGGCCTGTCGAAGTTCGGCAAGACCATGGTCAACTTCTATCTGGCCAAGCTCGGCGTGGCGCAGTCCGAGATCGGGTTCCCCTTCCTGTTCCACGAGGTCCCGTACGTCAAGGCGCAGGTGGCGCTGGCCGAGGCGGGGGCGTTCGGCGGGTTGCGGCTGTCGGGCTGGTGCCGAGGTGTGCCGCAGGACGTCGAGAAGGCGGCCCCGCTCGGGCTCAGGCACTACAACCTGTCCATCTCGACGTCCGACTACATGATCCAGAACAAGTTCCGGGGACGGCTGGACAGGGGCGCGATCGTCAGGGAGATGACGGCCGCGGTGCGCACGGCCAAGGCCGCGGGCGCCGAGACGGTGGGGGTCAACGCCGAGGACGGTTCGAGGACGGACGACGGGTTCCTGCTGGAGTTCGCGCTGGCGGCCAAGGAGGCGGGCGCCGACCGGGTGCGTTACTGCGACACGATCGGCGGCGACACGCCCGACAGGATCCGCGAGCGCCTCGCCAAGCTGGCCGCCGCCACCGCGATGCCGGTCGAGACCCACTGCCACAACGACCTGGGCATGGCCGTGGCCAACTCCGTCTCGGGCGCCCTCGGCGACCTCGACGCCGGGCAGGACGCGTGGATCAACACGTGCGTGAACGGCATCGGCGAGCGCTCCGGCAACGCCGACCTGCTCTCGACCGTCCTGGCCTTCCGGCACGGCTTCGGGCTCGACGCGGAGATCGGCGACGCCCTCGACCTGTCATGGGCGCGCAGGTTCGGCCTGTGGGCCGGTTACGCGTTCGGGCAGCCGCTGCCGTACAACCAGGTCGGGGTGGGACGCAACGCGTTCGCGCACGAGAGCGGCATCCACGCCGACGGCGCGCTCAAGGACCACGGCCACTACGAGCTGTACGACGAGGCCACACTGGGCCCGTTCCCGCAGGACTGGCACGCGCGGGACGGCCGGGTGGTGCTGACCGGTGAGTACGGCGGCAAGGCCGGTTTCCGGCACGTCATGGACGGGCTGGGCGTGGAGGTCCGCGAGGAGGACCTGGCGTTCCGGCTGGTGCAGCTCTGCAACGCCATGACCGGCCGCCCGCTCACGGACGACGAGCTGCGCCTGATCGCCGCGTACCCGCGGGAGCTGTCCCTGCTGTTCCCCGGCTACGACAACCCCTAGCCGGGCGCACGCGCAGGAAGACGAACGGCGAGCTCACACCCCGACCCGGCAGTTCGTCATCTTTCCGAGCGTGCGGGAGTACTGCCGCGCCGCACACCTAGTTGTTGACCTCTTCTGTCCCGGACTTCCCACGATCAACAGGTAGTTGTACTTTTCGCACGGTGAGACCTTTATGTGTCCGATCGCTCGCGGCCATCGCGCTGGTCGCCGCGAGCCTCCTCGTAGCGACTCCGGCCGATGCGGCGTCCACGCCCTCCGCGGAAGTGCTCTTCGACGGAGGCAACGAGGCCTACGTCAACGGCGCCTACCGGGTCGACTACCACTCCTTCCGCGCGCCGGCCGTGATCCGTACCAAGGGGAACACGGTCATCGCCTTCGCCGAAGGCCGGGTCGGCGACAACGACGATTACGGCAACATCGACCTCATCTACAAGACCTCCAGGGACTCCGGCAAACCCGGCACCTGGTCCGGGATCAAGGCGGTGGCCACCGGGTGGCCGGACGCCGTCGGCAACCCCACCGCGGTCTTCGACGGGCAGACCGTCTACCTGTTCTTCAACCGGATGGCGGCCAGTTGGACGAGCGTCGGCGACTTCGACAGCTGGGACGACCGCGCGGTGTGGGTGGCCTCGTCAGCCACCGACGCCAACGGCCTGCCCACCGGCGGCTGGACCCTCATCGACAAGACCGACACGCTCAAACCGCACAAGGACCCGAGCGATCCGTTGAACAGGAGATGGTTCAACGACTCGATCGGCCCCGGCGCCGGCATCAAGATGACCGACGGAACGCTGGTCATCCCGGCCAAGTGGCGCAACATCTACAAGCGGCCAGGGGATACTGACTGGCACTACCAGGAGTTGACGAACACCGACGTCACCAAGACCGACGAGGCCACGATCCTGCAGCGGTTCAGCGGCGACCTGTATCGCAACGATCGTGCCAGGTTCGCCAACGCCGGCGATCCGCCGCTGCTCAAGCGACTGGTCGCCACCGGCACCCTCGACAGCCGCTTCTCCGGCTACGCCGATCACCTCGAGCCGGACGGCCGTGTCCTGCCCGATCCCGACTGCCAGGCCTCGACGCTGCGCTTCGCCGGGTCGCCGAACCGGATCCTGTTCCTCGGCCCCCACCCGGGCGGCGACTCCCGTAGCCGGACCCCCATGCGCGTCTGGATGAGCTACGACGACGGCGTCGGCTGGCCGTACACCCGCCTGCTCGGCGACTTTCCCGCGCCCCAGCCGAAGGGACGGGACGGCAGGCCGAACGTGAACGGGGTCGAAGGGGGCTACTCCAGCATGCTGCAGACCGCCGACAATCAGGTCGGCGCGGCCATCGAGTGGGGCGAGCAGAACAGTTCGGGCAGCGACAAGAACATGAGCATCATCTTCCGCCGCTTCCACCCCACCTGGGTCGCCAACGGCCGCCCGGAACCGCCGCCGGCATAGCCGTCGCCTTGGCTGCCGCAGCGCTCACCGCCCACGACGCGCCGACCTGACAAAGCACTACTGGAGGCTGTCCTCGCCCGTCTCGGGGAGGGCGAGCAGGCAGAGCAGGCTCAGCAGGGCCATCGCCGAGACGTACGCGCCGACGCCCATCACGCCCACCCCGCCGGCCTGCAGGCTCGTGGCGACCAGCGGGGGCACCGCGCCGCCGAGCACGCCGCCCAGGCTGTAGGCCACCGAGGCGCCGCTGTAGCGGTACTGGGTCTTGAAGAGCTCCGGCAGGTACGCGCCCATCGGCCCGAAGACCAGCCCCATCAGGCCGAGCGCCCCCGCCAGCGCCACGCCCACCAGGAACACGGACCCGGTCTCCATCAGCGGGAACATCACCAGCCCCCACACGACGGCCACGCCCGTCCCGGTGAGCAGGGTGCGGCGGCGGCCCAGCCGGTCGGAGACCATCGCGGAGACCACCGTGCCCGCGGCCATGAACACGACCCCGACCATGGTCAGGCCGAGCATGGTGGTCTTCGGGATCTTGAGCGCGGTGGTGCCGTACGCCAGGCAGTAGGTGGTGGCGGTGTAGAAGAGCGTGTAGGCGACGGTCATGGCGCCGGCGCCGAGGAGCACGCGCCGCCACTGCTGCCGCAGGAGGGCCACGATCGGCACCTTGGCGATCCGGTGCTGGTCCATGGCCGCCTGGAAGACCGGCGTCTCGGAGATCTTGAGCCGTACGTACAGGCCGACGATCACCAGCAGCAGGCTCGCCACGAACGGCAGCCGCCACCCCCACGCCCCGAACTGCTCATCGCTGAGCGTCTCCCCCAGCACGAGGAACAGCCCGTTCGCCACGATGAACCCGGCCGACGGGCCGAGCTGCGGGAACATCGCGTACAGCCCGCGCCTGCCGGGCGGCGCGTGCTCGGTGGCCAGCAGCGCCGCCCCGCCCCATTCGCCCCCAAGCCCGATGCCCTGCGTGAACCTCAGCAGCACCAGCAGCACAGGCGCGATCACGCCGATGGCCGCGTAGCCGGGCAGCAGCCCGATGGCGACCGTGGAGAGCCCCATCACCAGCAGCGACACCACGAGCATGGACTTGCGGCCGACCCGGTCGCCCCAGTGCCCGAACAGGGCCGAGCCGAGCGGGCGCGACAGGAACGCCACCGCGAAGGTCGAGAACGCCGCCAGGTTGCCCGCCACCGGATCCATGCCGGGGAAGAACGCGGTGTCGAGCACCAGGGCCGCCGCGGTGCCATAAATGTAGAAATCATAGAATTCGATCGCCGTGCCGACGAGGCTGGCGGCCGCGATCCTTGACCGGCTGGGTGCGGCGATTTGGGGGGACGTTGTCACATTTGTCTCACTATGCGGAATAGCGTCTTGTGAAGCGATACGAAGAAGCTATCACCAGCGGAAAGACACCTCTGAAGGGAACGGATTTTGGCTGTCGATCTTGTCATCTTCGACTGCGACGGAACGCTCGTGGACAGCGAGCCGATCTCCGTACGCGTGGGCACGGCGGCGCTGCGCCGCCTGGGCTGGTCGATTGACGAGACGGAGTACATCGAGCGGTTCGTGGGCTGCACGAACGACTACTGGGAAGAGCAGGTGGGCGAGACCCCGCCGGGCTGGCGCGATCAGCTCAGAGCCGAGTACATGGCGGCGGTCAAGGCCGAGCTGCGCACGGTCCGAGGCATCGAGGAGGCGCTCGACCGGCTCACCGTGCCGAGCTGCGTGGCCTCGAACGGCCGGCACAGCGTGATCCGCCACAGCCTCGAGCTCGTGGGGCTGGCCGGGCGGTTCGACGGGCGGGTGTTCAGCGCCGAGGACGTCGCCAGGGGCAAGCCGGAGCCGGACCTGTTCCTGCACGCGGCGGCCACGCTGGGGGCCGAGCCGGAGCGGTGCGTGGTGGTGGAGGACAGCCCGTTCGGGGTGACCGCGGCGATGCGCGCGGGCATGCGCTGCCTGGCCTTCGCCGGCGGCCTCATCCCCGGCGACCGCCTCGCCGGTCTGGGCGCCACCCTGTTCCACGACCCGGCCACGCTGCCGGAGCTGATCACCTCACTCGAACGCTGAGTCGTCACCCCTGGCGGGTACGGCCGTTCTCGTCCAGGTAGTCGCGCCACGACCGCTTCGGGGTCCAGCCCAGCAGGCGGTGGGCCTTGTCGCACGAGATGCCCGAGGAGTCCGGGCGGGAGATCGGCCGCAGCTCGATCCGGTCGCCGTAGTGCTCCCGCAGCTTGACGGCGAAATCGTGCCCGCCCGCGTTGTCGGGCGCGGCGATGTAGAACACCTCGTGCCCGGGCAGGTCGGACTCGACGGCCAGGACGATCGCGTCCGCGAGGTCGTACACGTCGGTGTAGCTCCACAACCCGGCGCCGATCAAGGCGGCGTCGCGGACCTGCGGTCCGATGTTGCGCTCGTAGTTGCCCTCGTGCTGCACCCAGCTCGGCCGCAGCGAGATGCACCTGATGTCGGAGCGGCGCACCGCGGCGTCCATGAGCTGCTCGCCGAAGTGCTTGGACAGCGCGTACGGGTCCTGCGGCCGGGCCGGGTGCTCCTCGTCCACCGGCGCGTAGTCGGGCAGGAAGGGCCGGTCGGCGAAGAAGTAGCCGGGGACGGTCTCGCTGGAGATGTTCACGAACCGGGGGACGCCGAGGCGGATCGCCGCCTCGATCATGTTGAACGTGGCCATCAGGTTGTTCTGGAAGACCACGTGCGGCGCGTTGGCGGTGGGGTCGGGGATGGCGGCGGCGTGCACGACCGCGTCGGCCCCGTGGACCACGGCGTACGCCTGCCCGGCGTCGGTCAGCTCGGCCTGCTTGTAGGCGGGTTCGCCGGGCTCGTGCCGCTCCCAGATCGGGCGCGTGAGATCCACGCCGGTCACCTCGTGACCGGCCTCGGCCAGCGCCTTGACGGCCGCCCGGCCGACCTTGCCATGGGCTCCGGTGACGACGACGCGCATGGGTTCCACTCCTTCATGGGGTTCGTGCGAGCAATCTACGCGAGATCGCTCGGCCGTCGCCGCTCAGCCCACCCCTGTCAGCGACACGGTGGATCCGGCGCGGGTCTTGGTGACCTTGAGCTGCGCCGTGATCCTCGACCGCAGCTCGGCGACGTGGCTGACGATGCCCACGGCCCGCCCGCCGTCGCGCAGCCCGTCGAGGATGTCCAGCACGCCGTCGAGGGTGTCCTCGTCGAGGGTGCCGAAGCCCTCGTCCACGAAGAGCGTGCCCAGCTCGGTGCCCCCGGCCTCGGCCGTGACGACGTCCGCGAGCCCCAGCGCCAGCGCCAGTGACGTGATGAAGCTTTCACCGCCGGACAGCGTGGCCGGGTCTCGGTCGACGCCGGTCCACCCGTCGGCCACCCGCAGCCCCAGCCCGCCCCCGGAGCGCCCCCGGGACCCGGCCGTCTTGCGCAGGTCGTGGCGCAGCAGGTAGCGGCCTGCCGACATGTGGTCGAGCCGTTCGTTCGCGGCGTCCACCACCTGCCGTAGCCGCTCCCCCAGCACATACGACGACAGGCTCATGCTCCACTGGTTGTCGCCGGACGTGCCGCTGGCCAGCGCCGCCATGCGCTCGGCCAGCCGGTGCCGCTCGGCCGCCGGGCGCCAGCGCTCGATGCGATCGGACAGCTCGCCGTGCAGCTGGGCCAGCCGCTCCGCCCTGGCCACGGCCCGGTCGCGCGCGCTGGACAGCCTCGTGTGCGCCTCCTCCAGCCGGTCGCGCTCGCTCCCGATCGAGGCCAGGTCGGGCGCGGGCGCGGCGGCTGCCGCGACCAGCTCGGGGTCGGCCAGGACGCTCGTGACGGCGGCGTGCTCGTCGTCCAGCCGCCGCAGCGCCTCCGCCCGCCGCTCCCGCTCCACGGGACTCCGGAACGCCGCATCCGCCTCCGGCACGTCCGCGAACCCGGCCTCGGCCGCCGCCTCCTCCGCGGCCCGCCGGGCCCTGCCCAGCTCGTCGATGGACGCCACCGCCGCCTGCGTGGCCTCCAGGGCCTCCCGCAGCAGCCCAGCCTCGTCGTGCAGCCTCGACAGGCGCGCGGTCAGGGTGGGATCCTCGCCCCGCGCCGCGTCCAGCCGGGCGCCGAGCCGTCCGGCGTCGCCGCTCAGCTCCTCATGACGGGTGCGGTACGAGGCCAGCCGCGCCTCGACCCGGCGCCTCTCCTCCTCCAGCTCCAGGCGCTCCCGGCCGAGCGCCGCCGCCTCCCGGGCCAGCACCGGCTCCCCGTCCGCCGACGCCCGCAGCCTGCGCAACTCCCCCTCGGCCCGCGCCAGCACACCCCGCCCGTCCAGACGTGCGGACTCCGGGTCCGGGTCTGCGGTGGGCAGGGTCGTCTGGAGGAGGCGGGTGCGTTCGGACTCCAGGTGGGTGTGGTGGGCGCGGTGGCCGGCGAGGGTCTCGGCGATCTCCCTGGCCTGGTCCCTGACCCGTTCGCGCTCGATCTCGACGCGTTCGAGCGCCGCGGCCAGGGCGGGCTCGCGGTCGGCCACCGCCTCGAGGCGGGCCAGCTCCTGCTCCGCCCCCAGCACCTGCGCCTCGGCCGTATCGACGTCCAGACCCCCGGTGGCCTCGACCGCGTCGGCGTGCCGGGACTCCAGGGAGGCCAGGGCGCGTTCGGCGGCCTCGCGCTGGGACAGGGCGGCTTCGTGGGCGCTCTCGGCCTCGTGCTCGTCGTCGGCCGACGGCGCGCTGGGGACCGGGGAGGCGGGATCGGGGTGGTGGTCGGAGCCGCAGACCGCGCAGGGCCGGCCGTCGGACAGGTCACGGGCCAGCTCCGCCGCCATGCCGTCGATGCGCGCCTGGCGCAGGTCGAGCCAGCGTTCGCGGAGCGCCTGGGCGTGGTCCACGAGCGCCTGGTGGGCGGCGGCGGCCGCCTCCAGCTCAGCGGCGAGGGCTTCGCGGCGGTGGGTGGCCTCCAGCGCGGCCCTGGCGGCGTCGAGGCCCGCAGACGCCGCGGGGATGGCCGCCGCCTGCGTCTGCACGTCGGCGAGGGCCGCGGCGGCGTCGGCGATCCGCTCGGGCAGCTCGGCCTCGGCGGCGGACACCTCGGCCTCGCGCTGCGCCAGCGCGTCGAGCTCGGCCGCCAGCCTGGCCAGCTCGTCGTCGATCTCGATCAGGTGGGCGGCGGCGTCGCGTACGGCCTGCGCGGCCGGGATCCTGGCGGCGTCCATGCGCGCCTCGGCCAGCCTGCCCTCGGCCCGCTCGAGGAGGGCGGGCAGGGCGGCCAGCCGCGCGCTGACGGCCTCGTCGGCGCCGACCAGCTCGGCCAGCTCCTCTTCCACGCGCAGCAGGTCACGCCGGACCACCGACAGCCGGGCCTCCTCGGCGAGCAGCTCCGACAGCCGCGCGATCTCGGCCTGCCGCTCCCGCTCCAGCGCGGCCAGCTCGGCCGCCGACGGCTCACCCGTCGGCCACCCGCCCGGCACGGGCCCGACGACAGCCGAGCCGCCCGGTGAGTGGCCGGTGGCGTCGGCCGCCTGCCGGGCGAGCAGGGGGCGGGCCCGGGCGAGGGCATCGGCGGCGAGGGCGCGTGCCTTGGCGGCGGCCTCCGAACGCTGCCTGACCGCCGTGATCAGAGGCAGCACCCGATCGGCCCTGGCCGCGTCGTCGAGGATGGCCTGCAGGTCGGCCCGTTCGTCCGCCCGCTCGTCAAGGGTGCGGCGCATGGTGAGCGCCTCGGCGTGCCGGCGCTGCCGGTCGGCCAGCGCGGCGGCCTGCTCGAACCGCAGCCGCGCCGAACGCGCGGCCTGCCCGGCCGTCTCGTGCTCCTCGCCCGCCCGGCCCACGACGGCCCGCGCGGCGTCGAGCAGCCCCCCCGCCCATCGCAGGGGATCATCCTCGGGCTCGAAGGCCTCGTCCAGGTCGTCGCCCGCCGCCTCCTCGACCCGCTGGACGGCGAAGTCGACCTCCTGCCGGAGCTCCTGCGCCTCCCGGAAGGCCAGCTTGCGGTGCTCGGCCAGCCACGACTCCGCCTGGGTGAAGACCTTGACCGAGAACAGCCGCTCCAGCAGCCTGCGGCGCTCCTCCCCCTCGGCCCGCAGGAACTTGGCGAAATTGCCCTGAGGCAACATCGCCACCTGGCAGAACTGGGCGGCGTTCATGCCCAGCAGCCCGCCGATCAGGTCGCCCGCCTCGTCCAGCCGGGTGGTCAGGCCCTGCCACTCCGACCCGCGCCACTCCGAGACGACGACCTTGGGCTTCTCCTCGGTGAACCCCGTCCCGCGCAGCTTGGGCCGCTGCCAGGACGGCGAGCGCTGGATGCGGAGTAACCGCCCGCGGATGGTGACCTCCAGCGTGACCGAGGGCCCGGCCGACGGCGGGGCGTGGTCGCAGCGCAGGCTGCGGGCGTCGTTGCGCTGCGGGTCGGGCACCTGACCGTAGAGGCCGAAGCAGAGCGCGTCGAGGATGGTGGTCTTGCCCGCCCCCGTGGGCCCCTGGATCAGGAACAGGCCCGCCTCGGCCAGCGCGTCGAAGTCGACCGTCTCGGTGCCCGGGAACGACCCGAACGCCGTCAGCGAGAGCCGGTGCGGCCGCATCTACGCCATCGTCTCCTTCACCCTCGACGCCTCGATGGCCTGTCTTAGCAGGTCTTCCTCGTCACGTGCGGCAGGCTCGCCGCGTACTTCCCTGACGAAATCGAGGGCCACCTCCGCCTCCGGCCGCCCGCTCAGCCGTACGGGCTGGGCGGCGGGCGCGGCGCCGACCGGGTCGAAGGAGAGGGCGAGGGTGTGGGGGAAGCGGGCGCGGAGCCGGTCCATGGCCGATTTGGGGCGGACGGCGTCGGTGAGGGTGACGTGCAGCCAGTGGTCCTCGTACGGGGTGTGCCGGGCAGAGGTCAGCAGCTCCTCCAGGTCGCCCCGCAGCCGCCCCACGGGCCGCGGCACCGGCGCCGGCACGAAGTCGGCCGCCGCGTCCGTCCCCGGGCCGAGCGTGACCAGCCACGAGCCCTTGACGTGGCCGACCTCCGAGAACGAGTAGGCCAGCGGCGACCCCGAGTAACGCACCGTCTCCGACATGCGCTGCCGCCCGTGGAGGTGGCCCAGCGCGACATAGGACACCCCGTCGAAGGCCGACAGCGGCACGTGGGCCACCCCGCCCACGCTGATGTCGCGCTCGCTGTCGCTGGCCTGGCCCCCGACGACGAAGCAGTGCGACAGCACCACCGAGGCGCGGTGGCGGGCGGCGTCGGCCCTGACGCGGTCCATCGCGTACGTGAGGGCGGCCGTGTGGCTCCGGTCGGGCAGCTCCCATGCGTGGCGGACCAGCTCGGGCTCCAGGTAGGGGATGCCGTAGAAGGCCACGTCGTCGATCAGCACCGGCTCCCAGGAAAGGTCGGGCGAGGTGCGTACGTGCACCCCGGCGGCCTCGAAGAGGCCCGAGCCGAAGCGCAGCCGCAGCGCCGAGTCGTGGTTGCCGCTGATCAGCACCACCCGCGCCCCCGCCGCGCGCAGCCGCCCGAGCGCCGAGTCCAGGAGCGCGACCGCGTCGACCGGCGGCAGCGCGCGGTCGTAGACGTCGCCCGCGACCGCCACCACGTCGACCCGCTCCGCCCGGACCGTCTCCACCAGGTGGTCGACGAACGCCTCCTGCGCCGAGAGCAGGCTCTCGCGATGGAACGAGCGCCCCAGATGCCAGTCTGAGGTGTGCAGGATCCGCATGTCGCAGGAAGCTAACAGCTCTCACCGACAAATGCGGCCTCATCTGTCCCGCGGGCCGGGAGTAGGCTAGAAGATCGGCGGGCAAACCAACGCACATGGGGAGGCCGATGCGCACTGGCCGTGGCACCTTGAGCGTCGCCGCCGGTCTGGTGCTGGTGGCTCTCGCGACGGTCGGATACGTGCTGCCGCCCGCGTTCGATCCGCCGCCGCTCAAGGTGGATCCAGCCTTCCAGACGATCCCGGCGCAGCCCACGAGCGAGCTGCGGCCGGTGGTGGCGGTCGATCCCGTCCGCAGGGAGGAGATCTCCGTCTCGGCGGAGGGTCAACGCCTGGACGGAACGCTCCGGTTGCCGGTGACGCCCGGGCGGCACCCGGCGATGGTGTTCGTGTCGGGGTCGGGCAACGGGTCGCGGACGGAGTTCACGCCGCAGGCGGAGTTCCTGGCCAAGGCGGGCGTGGTGACGATCGCGTTCGACAAGCGCACGGTCGGCTACAACTTCCGCCAGCGGGACTTCTCGCTGCTCGCCGACGACGCCCTGCGCATGGTGGAGCTCCTGCGCACGCGTCCCGAGGTCGACCCGGCCCGCATCGGCCTGTGGGGGGTCAGCGAGGGCGGCTGGGTGGTGCCGATCGCCGCGGCGAAGAGCACGGCGGTGGGGTTCGTGATCCTGGTGTCGTCCCCGAACGTCTCCCCGCTGCGCCAGGTCGCCTGGGCGCTGAACGAGCAGCTGCTCCGGCTGCGGGCCCCGATCGGCGCCCGCGACCTGCTGACCAGGGCCATGGGCGGGGTCGGCTTCAACTTCCTCAGATATGACGCGCTGCCGGCATTAAGCGGGATCAAACAGCCGGTCCTGGCCTTCTACGGCACCACCGACCCCTCGATCCCGTTCGTCGAGTCCACCCAGGCGCTCGTCAAGGGCATGAACAAAGCGGGCAACGACGACTACACGATCCGCTTCATGGCCAAGGGCGACCACGCCATGCGGGTGAACGGCGGCCCCTTCACCAAGGGCTACCTGGAAACGTTGGCCAACTGGATCACCGGCCTGCCCGGCACCGCGCGGCCCGCCCTGCACATGGCGGGCGCCACGCCGGTGCAGCGGTTCGAGGCCAGCGACGTGCCGGCCGCCCCCTGGTACGCGGGCGGCACGATGCTCGGGCTGACGATCTGCCTGGCCGCCGTCGGCTACGTGGCGGGCCCCGTCGCGGCCATGGTCGTACGCCTGCGCGGCCGTCCCCAGGTCCCCGCCGAGACGAACGCCAGGCTGTGGCCCCCGATCAGACGCCGGCTCAGCCGGATGGTCTGGACGGGCCTGGGCCTGCTGGCCTCGGTGATCGCGTTCATCACCTTGCTGGTGCTGTTCTCGGTCAACCAGGCGGGCGCCTGGCCGGCCGTGCTGGCCGGCTGGCTCATCGTGCGGCTGCTCGCGGCGCTCATGCTGATCCAGGAGGTGACGGCGGTGGCGGCGTTCGTGTCGGCGCTGCGCGAGGGCATGCGGCCCGGCCGCTGGCAGCACGTGGCGGTCGCCGGCGTGCTGGGCGGCACGGGGCTGCTGCTGGTGGCGGCGGCCTACTACGGGCTGTTCTCTTTCCCCTGGTAGACGTACGCATCCATCCAGCGGTCCAGCTCGGCGAAGACCTGCTTGCGCGCCGGCTCCGCCGACAGCACCAGGTCGTGCAGGCCGTCCGGGATGCGCACGCACGTGACGTGCGGGCCGAGCGAGGTGGCCCAGCGGGCGATGTGCTGGGGATCGAGCACGATGTCCGCCGAGCGGGCCTCCGGGACGAGGTCGCTTACCCGCAGCCCGTTGGTGGAGGCCAGCACGAGGACCGGCACGTCCACCGCGAGCCCCGCCTGCAGCCGCCGCTGCGCCCGGCGGATGGCGGCCAGCCACATGGCGTGCACGGAGAAGCCGCCCAGCGGCTTGAGCTCCAGGTCGTAGTCCCACTCGCCGCCCTCGCTGCGGTGCAGCGTCTGCCCGTAGACGGTGCTGACCCCCAGCGGGAGCGCCCACCGCGTGTACGAGAGGGGCGTCTTGAACAGGTCGGCTGCCATGCGCAGCGGGGCGGGCACGTTCAGGTCGAAGAACGGGCTGTTGAGCACCATCCCCTGCACCAGCCCCCGCCCGCGGACCCGGTCGGCCCACAGTGAGGCGACCAGGCCGCCGGTCGAGTGGGCGTTGATCGTCAGCTCGTCGTGGTCCTGCCTGACGATGCGGACGGCCTCGTCGATCTCGGGGAAGTAGTCGGTGACGCTCCTGATCAGGCCCCTGGTCTGGTGGGGCAGCAGCGAACGCCCGTATTTGCGCAGGTCGAGAGCGTAGAAGTCGATGCCGCGCTGGATGTAGTGGTCGGCGAGGTGGTCCTGGAAGAAGTAGTCGGTGAACCCGTGCAGGTAGAGCACCGCCCTGCGGGATCCCGCCTTCCTGGAGACCAGCGTCGCGACGACCTCGCCCTCGAAGTCGTCCGGCAGCTGCAGCACGGTGATCTCGTACATGCTAGACACCATAAGGATTGTCCGGCCATGACGGGACACCGGGCGGCAGATCCTCGCTCACCCGCATCGGGAAGTCCGCCGGGCGCTTCTCCAGGAACGCCGTCACCCCCTCGACCGTGTCGGGCGCGCCGCCCAGCTCGGCCATGACGCGCGAGTCGGCCGCGTGCGCCTCCCACGGCGAGGACGCCGACAGGCCCGACCACATCAGCCTGCGGATGGCGGCCACGGAGACGGCCGAGGTGTTGTCGGCGATCTCGCGGGCCAGCGCGTACGCCGCCGGCAGCAGCTCCTCGGGCGGATACACCCGCGAGACCAGCCGCCCTTCGAGCGCCTCGGAGGCGGGGAAGATCCGGCCGGTCGCGGCCCATTCCATGGCCTGGGCGATGCCGGCGATCCTGGGCAGGAACCAGCTCGACGCGGCCTCGGTGACGATGCCGCGCCGCGCGAACACGAACCCGAACCGGGCCTGCGCCGAGGCCAGCCGGACGTCCATGGGCAGCGTCATCGTCAGCCCGACGCCCACGGCGGGGCCGTTGATCGCGGCGATGACCGGCTTGAGCGAGCGGGCGATCCTGAGCGCGACCGTGCCGCCGCCGTCGCGCGGCACCCCGTCCACCAGCTCACCGCGGGCGCCGTCCGCGCCGTGCGCGAAGGTGTCCCCGCCGCCGCTCAGGTCCGCCCCGGCGCAGAAAGCGCGGCCCGCCCCGGTGACCACCACCGCGCGCACCCCGTCGTCGGCGTCCGCGCGGTCGAACGCCTCGATCAACTCTCCGCGCATCGCAAAGGTGAAGGCGTTCAGCCGCTCCGGGCGGTTCAATGTGACGGTGGCGATCCGGTCGGCGACTTCGTACGCGATTTCGGTGAAGTCTGTTCGGCTACTGATGTTCATCCTCCGATAAAGACATATTTCGTATTAGGTGCGTAGGCTGCCGCCTCTGTAAGAGGCCTATTGTTGTATTTCGGGGAAACGGGGAAGGCGTGCGGCAGGCAAAGGAACCCTCGAGCGCCGGAGCGGTTCTCGGATGGCTGGCGCTGGCGGCGCTGGCGCCCGGGGCGGCCCATCTGCGCGCCGGTTGGCGCAAAACCGGCCTCGCCCTGATCTCCTGCTATGTCGTCGGCCTCCTGGCGCTGGTCGCGTTCGCGCTGACGACCGACAACCTGGTGGGTACGCTCATCGAGCGGATGACGACGATCATCGTGAGCGCCGCCGTGCTGGGCGTGACCTGGTTCGCCGTGATCGTGCACTCGTTCATCGTGCTGCGGCCGGGGCGGCTGCCACAAGGCGGGCAGATCGTCACCGGGACGCTGGCGGGGCTCCTCGCCGTCGCCGTGGTGCTCCCGTTCGGCGTGGTCACGCAGTACGTGTGGACCTTGCAGAGCACGGTCAACGACATCTTCCAGGAGACCCCGTCCGACGCCCCGCCGTCCGACGCCGCCGCCGCGGAGCGGCCGGAGGACCCGTGGGCGGGGCGGCAGCGGGTCAACATCCTGCTCCTGGGCGGCGACGCCGACGACAACCGGATCGGCGTCCGCACCGACAGCATGAACCTGGCCAGCGTCGACGTGAAGACCGGCAACACCGTGCTGTTCAGCCTGCCGCGCAACCTGGAGAACGTGCGTTTCCGCCCCGGCACGCCGATGGCCCAGCACTTCCCCAACGGCTTCCGCCTCCCGCCCGACCCCGGCGGCGGGCGCAGCGACCTGCTCAACAGCGTCTGGGAGTACGCCGACGCGCACCCGGAGATCTTCGGCGGCAAGCAGCGCCAGGGTCCCAGGGTGCTGATGGACACGATCGGCTACACCCTCGGGGTCAAGGTCGACTGGTACGCCCTGGTCAACATGTGGGGCTTCGCCCGCCTCATCGACGCCATCGGCGGCATCACGATCACCGTCGAGCAGGACGTGGTGTTCGGCAAGTACAACGAGGGCCTGGTCAAGGCCGGCACGCGCAAGCTCAAGGGCGCCGACGCCATGTGGTACGCCCGCTCGCGCACGTTCAGCGACGACTACACCCGCATGCGCCGCCAGCGCTGCGTGCTCGGCGCGCTGCTCACCCAGGCGGACCCGGCGACCGTGCTGGCCCGCTTCAACCGGATCGCGCTGGCCACCAAGGAGCTGATCAGGACCGACATCCCGCGGGGGATGCTCAAGAACCTGGTGCCGCTGGCGCTGAAGGTCAAGAACGCCAAGGTGACGAGCGTGCAGTTCGTGCCGCCGCTGATCAACACCGGCTATCCCGACTGGGAGAGGATCCGCACCATCGCGGCGAAGGCGATGCGGGACTCGGGCGAGACCAAGCCGCCCGTCGCCGCCACCGCCTCCGCCGGCCCTTCTCCCAAGAAGACGGCGGCCGCCAAGAAGGCCGGCCAGAGCCCGGCGAAGGGCATCACGGACGGCTGCGACGGCTCGCTCTGACCTCCCGCGATGCTCTGACCTTCCGCGACTTACCCGCGGGCGACGATCCGGCCCACGGGGGCCCCGCCGCCCAGCACGTCCACCTGCTCGAACGCCGCCGCCGTCGAGACGTCGCAGCCCATGCGCCGCAGGACCGCCAGGGCGACGGCCGTGGTGGCGCGCGGGCTGCCGTCGATGACCTTGACCGCCACCGAGTGGCCCGACTCCAGGGCCACCACCAGCACGCCCTCCGCGCCGCCCTTGGCCACGGCGCCGGGCAGCGCCCGCATCAGCTCGGTGTTCTGGTGCCCGGTCCCGCCCACGTACTCGGGGTGCGCGCGCATGGCGTCGGCGACCTGGTGGGGCGCGCTGCCCGGCGCGGCCAGCACCAGGCCCTGCACGGCCCGCGCCAGCCCGGTCAGCGACAGGCCGAACAGCGGCGCGCCGCAGCCGTCCACCGCCACGTGCGCGGTCTTCTCCCCCGCCAGCTCCTCGGTGACCGAACGGACCTGGAGCTGCAGGGGATGGCCGGCCGACAGGTAGCCGGGCACGTCCCAGTCGTTGGCCACGGCGGCGGCGAGCATGGCGGCGTGCTTGCCGGAGCAGTTCATGCGCTCGCGGGACTGGTCGGCGCCCTGCCTGATGAGCCCGTACATGGTGGGGGCGTCCTCCGGCCACGACGGCGGGCACGCCAGCGCGCCGAAGTCCAGGCCGTAGTCGTCGAGGATCTCGCGGACCAGCTCCACGTGGAAGTCCTCGCCCGTGTGGCTGCCCGCCGCGATGGCCAGCCGCGGCCCCGCCAGCGCCGCGCCGGCGGTGAGGCAGGCCAGCGCCTGGAACGGCTTGGCGGACGAGCGCGGCAGCACCGGCGCGTCCACCTTTCCGAGGGCCACCTCGGCACGCCCGGACGGATCCAGGCCGACGGCGCTGCCGTAATGGACGCTCTCCACGAATCCGGAACGGATCACCTCGGCGAGCACGGCGTAGTCAGGCACGAGCGGCTCTCCTCCTGAAAGAGACGGGCTGGCGCGCTTCCAGGGTGCGGGCCAGCTTGGACAGGGACACGTTGACCGCAAGATAGACCAATGCGACGACCAGATACGTCTGGATGAGCAGGCCGTTATAGGCCGCCAGCACCTTGCCGCTGTAGAGCAGCTCGCCGTAGCTGACGACGAAGCCCAGCGAGGTGTCCTTGAGCAGGCCGACGGACTGGCTGATGATCGACGGCAGCACGCGGCGGGCCGCCTGGGGCAGCACGACGAGGCGCATGGTCTGGAGCGGCGTGAGGCCGACGGCCAGGCCCGCCTCGGTCTGGCCGCGTTCGACGGAGTTGATGCCGGCGCGGAAGATCTCGGCGAAGGCGGCCGCGTTCGAGGCCGTCAGGGGCACGACCAGCTTCCAGAACAGCGGCAGGTCCAGGCCGTAGCGCGGCAGCGCGAACAGCACCACGTACACCAGCAGCAGCGCCGGCACGACCCTGACGACCTCGACGTAGGCGGCGGCCGGGACTCGGATCCACCGGCGGTGCGAGAGCCGCCCCAGGGCCAGGACCAGGCCGAACGCCATGGACAGCGCCGCCGACACGATCGCCGCCAGGAACGTGGACCACAGTCCCGTCAGGAGGTAGCGCCACATCGGCCAGGTCGCGTACGGCTGCCAGCGGGCGGCGTCGAGTTGCCCGTTCGCCGCGAACTGCCGCACGGCCAGGACGGCGAGCGCGACGGCGGCCAGGACGCCGAGCACGGTCGCGACGCGGATGCGCCTGCGCGCCTTGGGGCCGGGCTCGTCGAAGAGGACGCTCACCGCAGGATCACCAGCTTGCGTTCGAGCCGGCCGGTGGCGAATCCCACCGCCGCGGCGATCAGCGCGTACGCCAGGCCCGCGCCGACGAAGATCGGGATGGGCTGCGCCTCGACGAGGTTCACCCGGTTGGCGGCGGCCGTCAGGTCCACGACGCCGACGGCTGCGGCCAGGGCGGTGTTCATCGTGGTGGCGATGAAGATGTTGCCGAGCGGCTGGACGACCGTGCGCAGCGCCTGCGGCAGGACCACGTGCCTGAGCGACTGGCCGAACGTCAGCCCGATCGCCCGGGCCGCCTCGCCCTGCCCCCTGCCCACCGAGTTCACGCCGGAGCGCAGGGCCTCGCCGACGTACGCGGCCTCGTACACGGCGATGACCACGATGGCGGTGACCAGCGGCTCGGCCTTGACGCCGATCTCCGGCAGGCCGAAGAAGGCCAGGACGAGCAGGACGAGGAGCGGCAGGTTCTGGAAGGACTCCACGTACCCGGTGCCGATGGCGCGCAGCACCCGCACCGGGCTGACGCGCAGCGCGCACACCAGTGCCCCCAGCACCGCCGCGCCCGCGAAGGACGCGGCGGTGAGCTGGAACGTCACGATCAGCCCCTGCCACAGCTCGGGCAGGTGATCGAGGAGAACGGACATCAGGACCCCGGCACGGAGCCGATCTGCGGCGGCTGGGGAGCGTCGCCGGTCACCACGGTGCCGATGGACTTCTTCCAGATGTCCTGCCAGACCCCGGTGTCCTGGGTCTTCTTCAACCAGTCGTTGACGAACTTCTTGAACTGGTCGTCACCGTGCTTGAGCCCGATCCCGTACGGGTCCACGGTGAACGGCTTGGTCACGATCTCGATCGACGGGTCCTTCTTGGCGTCCGCGATGAGGATCGTCTCATCCTGCACGTAGGCCACGCCCCGGTCCTGCTTGAGCGCCTGGACGCACTCCGGGTCGCTGCCGAAGGTGATGATCTCCGCCTGCGGCGCCAGCTTCTTGATCGCGGGGATGGCCGGGGTGTTCGCGCCCGCCAGGACCTTCTTGCCGTTCAGGTCCTCCGGCTTGGCGATGCCCGTCGCACCCTTCTTCACCGCGATCGTCAGCCCCGAGGTGTAGTACGGGCCCGCGAACGCCACCTGCTTCGCCCGCTCCTCGGTGATCGTGTACGTCTGGAAGACGACGTCCACGGTCCCGTTGGCCAGCAACGCCTCCCGGGTCTCCGACGCCGAGTTGACGATCTTCACCTTGGGCTCGCCCAGGATGTACTTGGCCAGCGCCTTGCCCATGTCCGCGTCGAACCCCTCGACCTCGCCGGTGGCGGGGTTCTGCTGGGAGAGCAGGGGCGCGTCCAGCGAGCCGCCCACGAGGAGCTCGCCGCGCTGTTTGATCTTCTCCATGGTGGAGCCGGGCAGGATGTCGGCCGCCGCCGCGACGGGCGCCTTGGCCAGGACGTCGCTGCCCTTCTCGGACGGCGCTCCGGGCACGGCGGGACTACTCGACTCACCACAGGCCGCCAGCCCTAACAGCGAGACGGCGACGAGGGCGACAAACCTCTTCATGAACGGTCACTTCCTTCGATTTCGAAGATAGGCCGGACCGTAGTGGGAGATTTCGTAGCAAGTCAATACGTTGTCGGCCTAAGTCTGAACATGGTAGGTATCTCACATGAAGCAGCGGCTGCCCGTGCAGGGGGCACAGGGCGACCTGCTGAGACTCGTCGCCACCGGCAAGGCCGAGTCACGCGCCGACCTCGCGCGCTTATCGGGCCTGGCGGCGTCCAGCGTGTCGCTGCGCGTGGAGGAGCTCATCGACGCGGGCCTGCTGGCCGAGGAGGGCTCGGGCACCTCGCGCGGTGGCCGCCGTCCGCGCCGGCTGCGGCTCTCCCCCGGCGCCGGCGTGCTGGCCGTCGCCGACCTGGGCGCCCACCACGTACGCCTCGGCCTGCTGGACCTCAGCGGCACGCCGCTCGTGATCGAGGAACGCGGCTGCGAGATCGCCGACGGCCCGCAGGTCACCCTGGACCACATCGCGGACGCGTTCGACGAGCTGCTGGCCGCCCACGTGCCCCCGTCGGTCCCCCTGCGGGGGGTGGGCACCGGCATCCCGGGCCCGGTGGACCCGTCGAGCCTGCGCGTGGTGACGCCCTCGCGCATGCCCGGCTGGAACGAGTTCCCGGTGGCCGACCACCTGGCCGCCCGCTACGACCTGCCGATCCTCGTCGAGAACGACGCCAACCTGATGGCCGCGGGCGAGGCGCGCTGGTGGCCCGGCAGCCAGAACCTCATGATCGTCAAGGCCGGCACCGGCATCGGCTGCGGCGTCATCGTCAACGGCCACCTGCACCGGGGCAGGGGCGCGGCCGGCGACATCAGCCACGTGCGGGTGCGCTCGGACTCCTCCGTCGTGTGCGCCTGCGGGCATCCGGACTGCCTGGAGGCGTACGCGAGCGGCGCCGCCCTGATGGCGGCCCTGCGCGAGTCCGGCATCGAGGTGACCCGCACGGCGGACATCGTCACCCTGGTCAACGACGCCATCCCGGAGGCCACGAGCCTGGCCCGCACCGCGGGCCGCCGCATCGGCGAGGTCCTGACGGTGCTGGTGAACTTCTTCAACCCGGACGTGGTGGCGGTGGGCGGCAGCCTGTCGGCGGCGGAGCCGCTGATCACCTCGATCAGGGCGGCGGTGTGGGAACGCTGCCTGCCGCTGGCGACGCGCGACCTGGAGATAGCCCCGGCCCGGGGCGGCCGGGACGCGGCCCTGCTGGGCGCCGGCACCCTCCTGCTGGAGGCCGCCCTGGCCTGAAGGAGAACCCTCCCCCGTCCGCGGTGGCCGACCTCCAGACGTGCGGATCGATCAGCCCGGCAGCTTGTACGGCTCACCGCAGAAGTAGCGGTTGAGCGCGTCCACGGCGGCCAGCAGCATCCGCGCGACCGCCCGGTCGTTGCGTTGCACGTTGACCGACAGCGTCATCCGGCGTTCGCCCGTGGCGTCGGCGAAGCTGAAGGTCTGGTAGCCGGGGATGGAGCCGGTCGCGCCCCACGTCTCACCGCAGGTGAGTCCCACCGACTCCAGCCCGAGCCCGTACCGGGGGAAGACCGGGGCCTGTGGCGTGGTGACGCCGGTGCGCATCTGCGTCAGCAGCTTCGGGCCGACGAGGCGGCCGCCGAAGAGCGCCTGGTAGAAGCGGTTCAGGTCGCGGGCGTCGGACACCACTCCGTACGCGGCCCAGGCGAAGGACGGGTTCAGCCGCGTGATGGGCCGCAGCGAGCCCGGCAGGCCGGGGTCGGCGCCCGTGGGCAGGTGGTAGCCGGTGGCGTGCGGGCCGCGGATGCCGTCCCAGGTCGTGGGCAGGTAGGAGCGCGTCATGCCGGCCGGGCGGAAGATCCTCCGGTCCAGCTCGGCGCTCAGCTTGTGGCCCGTCACCTGCTCCACGAGCAGACCGAGCAGGATGTAGCCGGTGTTGGAGTAGGAGAAGCGGCCCCGCTCGGGCCGGGGCAGCCGCTCGGCCTCGTCGATGAGCTGCCGCGGGGTGTAGGTCCGCTTGCCGTACTGCTCGGGGTCGGCGAACTCGGCGGCGTGGTCGTAGGTGGCCAGGCCGCCGGTGTGGTTCAGCAGCTCCCGCACGGTGATCCGGTCGCCGCCGTCGATCTGGCCGGGCAGCCGCTTGCCGATCGGCTCGTCCAGGCTCAGCCTGCCCTCCTGGACCAGTTGCAGGACGACCGCGGCGACCATGCTCTTGGTCACGCTGGCGACCCGGAACCGCGCCTCGCTCGGCATCGGCTCGCGGGTGTCCAGGTCGGCGGTGCCGCCGGTGCCGATCCAGGTGCCGCGGTCGTCGTCGATGCGGGCCAGCACGCCGGGGGCGCCGGCGGCCACGGTCGCGTCGAGCGCCTCCCGCAGCCCGGCGGGCTCTTCGCGCCGCGCCGGCCGCGGATCGGCGGGCTCTTGCTGCTGTGCCTGCCGCGATCCGGCGGGCTCTTGCTGCTGTGCCTGGGCGGCGGCCGGGACGGGTGACAGCAGGCCGGCTACGGCGAGGGCGGCGACCGCCATGCGGGTGCCGTTCGCTGGCGGCATGCTTCTCCTTCGGTGGGGGTCGTGGAAACGATCTCCATCCTGGCGACGCGGGCAGCCGTCCTCGTCCGCATTCGTGATGATCTCCGCCTGCGACCGCAGTCGCAGCCCCCGTACTCCCCAGGCTGACCCCGGCCCGGATCACCGTCGCCTCGGCCGCTCAGGCCGGGCGGGGCGGCGTGATCGCCTTCGTTTCGTAGGTCCGCAGCACCAGCGACGTCGTGACGGGCCCGAAGCGGGCGATGCCGTCGACGATCGTCTCAAGGCGCCCGGCGCTGGAGGCGTGCACGTCGATCAGGAAGCAATCCTCACCGGTGAGCCGATGGACGTCCGTGACCTCGGGCAACCGCGCGAAGTGGTCGAGGCACGCGGAGATGCGGGCATGGGTGGTGCGCAGCCGGATCACCGCGTGGATGCTCAGGCCGAGGCGGGCGGGGTCGACCACGGCGCGGTAGCCGGTGATGACACCTGACTGTTCCAGGCGCTTGATGCGCGCCGACACGGCCGGCTGCGAGAGGTTGACCCGCCGGCCGATCTCGGTGACACCGAGCCGCCCATCGGACTGCAGGATGTCCAGGATCGCATGGTCGACCGAATCCAATGAAACCGTCGTCTCGCCCGTCATCGACCTTCCATCCATCAGCGGTAGGCGACTCTACTCGACCGTTCGCACATACTGACGCCCTGGACGCGGACGAACGCCGCGAACGACGAAGGAATGACAAGCCATGCGCTATGTGATCGTCCCTGGGATCAACGGCTCCGACGCGGACCACTGGCAGACCGTCTGGCAGGCGGAGTGGGGAGCCGCCGCTGCACGGATCTCCCCCTCCTCCTGGGACGAACCGGATCTGGACGACTGGTGTCACGCCATCGATCGGGCCGTGGACGAGCGCCCATCGGCCGACGTGGTGCTCGTCGCGCACAGCCTGGGATGCCTTGCCGCCGCCCGCTGGGTCGCCCTGCGTCAGCCGGACATCCGCGGAGTGTTCCTCGTGGCCCCGCCGGACAACACCGGCCCGAACTTCCCTGCCGAGGCCCCCACCTTCACCGCGGTGGACGCGACCCCTCTTCACGTGCCCGGCCTGGTCGTCTCCAGCGACGACGACCCCTACTGCTCCCCAGAGGTCGCGTCGCGGCTGGCCGCCGGCTGGCGACTCCACCATGTCAGCGTCGGCTCGGCGGGCCACATCAACTCCGCGAGCGGGCTGGGCCGATGGGATTCCGGGCGCGAGCTGCTCGCTCGCCTTCCCTGATCTTCGACGGTGAAGGGCCAGGCGCTCGTCAGGCCGGTATCCGGAGGTCGGGGAAGGCCTGTCCGGCTGACAGCCGTTCGACGAGAGTTCGTACGGCCTCCTTCCCGCCGTTCGTTCCCGCCCAGCGACTCACCTGGCAGGCGGCCTTGGCGTACATCTGGGGATCCGCCGATGCCGCCCGCAGCCACTCGTCCAGCGTGACCGGGAGGGGCTGACGGGAGTCGGCCAGGCACCGGTCGCCGGTCGGCGCGAGGTAGCGGGCGTCGTCGCTGACCAGGACGGCGAGACCCTCGTCGAACCACTGCGGAACGTCGGCACCGTTGAGACGGGCGTGCAGCTCCACGTGGGTCATCTCGTGCGAGGCGATCACGGGATCGACCCCGCGCGGGGACAGCATCACCGACCGGTTGAGCACGGCGATGCCGCGTTCGCGGCCGCCGCCGATCCTGCGGTAGCAGTCGTCGGACAGGCACACGAGAAGGTCCGGAGCGCTCTTCCGTCCGCCGAAGTAGTCACGTACCCGCTGGTTCGCCTGCTCGACGACCTCGCTCACGTGCCGGCGCCGGTCCGGCGGCAGGCCGGGTTCGGCGTACACGCCGGGCTGGAGCCGTTCCAGGCCGTAACAGCCGGGGCAGGTGGTGGCCGCGACGGACGGGAAGGCGATCGCCGTCACCACCACGGCGGCGGTGAGGAGGACCGCGACGGCGGTGCCCGCGATCCACCAGCGTCTCCCTTTGCGTCGCTTCACGGGCACGTGGTCCCCCGGGACGGCAGCCGGCGTTCGGTGACGTACTTGCTGACGAGGTCGATGACGCAGGGGTTGGCCATCGCGCCGAAGAGGTTGTGGCCGGGGCCGTCGTGTTCGATGGTGCGGCTGCCGGGGATCTGCTCGACCACTCGGCGGGTGGACCCGTAGTCCTGCCAGGTGCCCGCGCCCAGGAGCGGCGGCAGCGTACGGGGCATCGGCGTGGGCGGGTTGGTCACCAGGGTCGGCCAGCCGGCGCAGGTGAGCGGCAGGTGCCAGGCCAAGGGGAAAGCGGCGCCGGTATTGGGCGCGATGGCGCGCAGCCGCTTGACCGTGCGCGCGACGTCCCGCTGGGTGGCCGGGCGCGGGAAGTCCAGGCACTCCTTGACCCCGCCGCCGGACAGGCCCGGATACGGCTGGCGGCTCGACAGCGCGAAGCCTGACGCGTCGCCGGCCTCGGCCGCCGTGATGGCCGCCACGACGTCACCCCATCGGGTGGGGCCGGGCCGGAGCTTGAGGAACGCGAGCGAGCGCAACTGCGTGCCGTCGTAGCGGGCGTCGGCTTTCGGGGCGGGGATCGGCTCGCGGTCCGCCTTGGCGATCAGCGCCCGCCAGCGCTTCTCCGTCCCCGCGGGCGCCCAGGCGAAGAACCGGTCCATGAAGCGCTCGTTGTCGCGGGCGATCGAGTCGAGTTCCCGGTCCCAGTCATGCAGGCTGTGGTTGCCGGCGCCGTCGAGGTACATCGTGCGTACGCGCTGCGGGAACAGCCGGGCGTAGGACTGCGCGATCGTGCTGCCGTACGACAGCCCGAGGAAGTTCATCTTGTCCTCGCCGAGCGCCTTGCGGATGGCGTCGGCGTCGCGGGCGTCGGAGGCCGCGTCCATGTGGTCGAAGAGCTCGGGGTCGGTGGTACGGCACTTGTCGCCCCTGGCCTTGTTCGCCGCGACGAGCTGGTCGAACCCGGCCTGGTCGGCGGGGAACGCCGGGGTGCGCACGAAGCCCCAGTCGCACTGGAGCACCGCGCCGCTGAGTCCGGGATAACCGCGCGGGTCCCAGGTCACGACGTCCATCGACGTACGGATCTTGTCGAAGATCTGCGTACGCGAGCCCAGCAACGCGATCTGGTACCCCTGGGGGCCGCCGAAGTTGACCAGCACGGACCCCTTCTTCGCGCCGGTGGCGGGCAGGCGGGCCACCTTCAGGGTGATCGTGCGGTCGCTCTTGGGCGACAGGGCGACGGACAGGTCCGCGCACTGGAGCTCGGGCGCGTTCGCGACCGGGCAGGAGCTCCACGGCAGGGACGGCTGCGGCGTCGCGACGCTGACCGGCGTCGTGAGGACGGCAAGCGCCATGAGTGTGTTGAGCATGCGCAGAACGTTAGGAGTCGCCGGTGGCCGGGGTCTGCCCGCGAAAGTCATCGATGGCTGTTCACCAAAGTTGACTATGAGCGCTGCGGCTCAACGGAGGTCGGCGCGGCGCATCCCGAAAATCGACCCGCATCGGTAGAAGTTCGGATGCGATCCTCCGAACATGGATGAGCCCGCGCCGCTGGAGGAGACGGACGACCTGTGGCCGGGCAATCCTTGCCTCATCATGGTGAAGTGGTGTCGCTGACTGTCGACATGGGCTCGATCACTGTGATGCTCATCTCCTCTTCTTGGCAGGCGGCTCGGCGCAGGGCATAGGCGGCGGCCATGAGCGCGAAGCCGAGCCAGATGGACGGCAGCTCCAGGCCACCCGAGGGCATCTTCTCGAAAACGCGATCACGGTCTGGGTGAACCGGCGTCCAGGCCACTTGCCCGTCAGCGCCACGAGCAGCGCGGGAAATGCGAAAACCATCAGCGTGGACTCGATAACCGTCAGCCAGACCAGCGCATTCCCACAACAGCGGGCGAGGACCTCCGAATATGCTGCATGGATATGGCAACCGTTGTTCTGTTCCATCACATTTTGGGGCTCACTCCGGGCATCACCGCGTTCGCCGATGAACTCCGCCAGGCCGGGCACATCGTCCACACCCCCGACCTCTTCGAGGGCCACACGTTCGGCAGCATCGAGGAGGGGATGGGTTACGTCCAGCAGTTCGGCTTCGGTGCGGTGATCGAGCGTGGTACCCAAGGGGTCGAGAACCTGCCCTCCGACCTGGTCTACGCCGGCTTCTCGGTCGGTGTGCTCTGTGCGCAGAAGCTGGCGCAGACACGATCGGGCGCGCGGGGCGCGCTGCTGTACTACGCCTGTGCACCGCTCTCGGAGTTCGGCGACGCCTGGCCGGACGGCGTGCCGGTCCAGGTGCATGGCATGGATGCCGATCCCGTCTTCGTCGGCGAGGGCGACATCGGTTTCGCTCGGGAGGTGGTCGAGTCGGCCGGGCAAGGTCGGCTGTTCCTCTATCCCGGCGACCAGCACTACTTCGCCGACCGCACGCTGCCCTCCTACGACCCGGACGCCGCCGCGCTGCTGCTTTCCCGCACGCTGGCCTTCTTGCGATCCGTCGCGTGACGAGCGGACGCACTTCTGGACGGGCGGTGTTCGGTCCGCGCGAATCTTGTGACCTGCGGACTCCGACAGTGGTGAGCGATGCCGAGCGCATCGACGCAGAGGCGATCGAGTGCCTGCTGTCCCAACACGTGACGGGGTATGAGCCGCTGTCCGGGTTCGCGGCCAACACGGTCGCCGCGGTGCTGCGGGCCGTGCACTCACTTCCTGTGCGGGGTGCGGGCTTTTTCAAGGAGGCGTCCGGCTCGCCACCATGCGCCGGTGCGGCAACATGGGCTGATCAGGTCGCGGGGCTGGCGGATCGGCTCGGCCCTGTCGCCGATGCCGGAATCCTGACCCCGACGCTCCATGCTCGATGCCGGGATCTCCTCCTGGACGAACGTCGGTGGGATCAGCCCTGCGTGTACGTGCACGGTGATTTCCACCCGCGGCATGTCCTGTCGGCCGGGTCCCGGGTCGAGGGGATCATCGACTGGGCGGACTGCGGTGCGGCCGGCCCATGGCTGGACCTGGCGAGGATGGACTTCCGCGAGCCCGGCTTGCAGCGCGCGATGCTCGAGGCGTACTTCCCCGCGGGCATTCCGGACGACGCGCCGTCGCACCTGGCGAACCACCGGCTGCTCTACACGCTGCTGGCTCTCATGTGGGAGTACGAGTGCGGCGGGGAGTGGCTGCACGAGCGCGTCCCCGATATCGAAGCGGCACTCGCCACGCCCTAGACGCGTCGGCGAACCACGCGGGTGGTTCCGGCTCGCCTACCGGGTTTCGGTGGTGGCCGCCCATACCGCGGCGGGGGTCAGGGGCATGTCGATGTGGTCGATGTCGAGGGCGTCGCAGACGGCGTTGACGATGGCCGGGGGGATGCCGATGCAGCCGGCCTCCCCCGCGCCCTTGGCGCCCAAGGGGGTGTTGGGGTTGGGGGTGACGGTCTCCAGGAGGGTGACCGGGGGCATGTCGGCGGCGGTGGGCAGGAGGTAGTCCAGGAGGGTCGAGGCGTAGGGCAGGCCGTCCTCGCCGATGACCGCCTGCTCGTAGAGGGCCTGGCCGAGGCCCTGGGCGATGGAGCCGTGGCCCTGGCCGGTGACGATCATGGGGTTGACGACCACCCCGTAGTCGTCCACGGCCACCAACTGGCGTACGTGGACGGTGCCCAGGTCAGGGTCCACCTCGACCACGGCGACGTGGGCGCCGTACGGGAAGGCCTGGGGTGGGGCGACGATCTCGTCGGCGCGCAGGGGGCCGGTGCGGGCGACCAGTTCGCCGATGGGCAGCCCGGGAAGGGGGCCGACCTCGACGTTGGGCAGGCCCGCCGTCTCGCCGGTGGGTAGGCGCGGGAGAGGGCCGGGCTCGGCGACGGGCGGGCCCGGGAGGGGGCCGGGCTCGGCGAGGGGCGCTGGGCCCTCCTCGGTGTCGCTCTGGAGGCCGGTGTGGGGGTCGCCGCCCACCATCAGGCGGCCCGCGTTGTACGAGACGTCCTCCTCCCCCACCCCCAGGAGTTCGGCGCAGCGGCGGCGGGCGGCGGCCACGAGGGCTTCGGCGGCGCACCACAGGGCCGCGCCGCCCACCTGCATGGACCGGCTGCCGAAGGTGGCGAAGCCGTAGGGGACCTCGCCGGTGTCGCCCTCGACGACGCGGACCCGGCCCACCTCCACGTCCAGGACCGAGGCCACCACCTGGGCGAACGCGGTGAAATGGCCCTGACCGGTGGACGTCGATCCGACGCGGGCGATGAACGTCCCGTCCGGGCACGCCTCCACGCTCCCGAACTCGTCGCTGTCCGGCGGTCCTCCCGAGCGTTCGACGTACGTGGCGATCCCCACCCCGAGCGGCCGTCCGCCGTCCTCGCGGCGGCGGGCCTGCTCGGCGCGGACCTCGTCGTAGCCGACGGCGGCCAGGGCCCGGTCGAGGGCGGCGGTGTGGTCGCCCGAGTCGTAGGTGCGGCCGGTCGGCGTCAGGTACGGGTACTGGTCGGGGCGGATGAAGTTGCGGCGGCGCAGCTCGGCAGGGTCCAGGCCGAGCCGGCGGGCGAGCCGGTCCACGGTGCGTTCGAGGGCGTAGGCGGCCTCGGGGCGGCCGGCGCCGCGGTAGGAGGTCGTCGGGGCGGTGTTGGTGAGCACGCACCTGACGCGCGTGTGCACCCGGGGCGTGCGATAGGCGCCGGTGCTCATCGCTCCGGTCATCATGGGGACGAAGGCGCCGATGTGCGGGTACGCGCCGATGTCGGCGTCGATGAGCAGTTCGTACGCGAGGAAGGTGCCGTCCTCGTCGGCCGCCAGCCGTACCCGCTGATGCTGGCCACGGCCGCGCGGGCCCGCCAGCATGGCCTCGGCGCGGTCCTCGCACCAGCGGACCGGGCGGCCGAGGTGGACGGCGAGCAGGGCGGCGACCAGATACTCCGGGTAGGTCTGGCTCTTGGCGCCGAACGCCCCGCCGGTGGCAGGGACGATCACCCGGATCCGCTCCCGGTCGTACCCGAGCGCCGCGGCGAGCGCGTCGCGCAGCCGGTGCTGGGCCTGGTGGGAGACCCACACGGTGAGGCGGTCCGCGCGTCCCGGGTCCACCAGGATCGCCCGTGGCTCCAGGGATGTGGGGAGCAGGAGCTGCTCGCGGTAGGCGGCTTCGACGACGACCGGGGCGGTGGCGAACACGTCGTCGGCCGGGCGGCCGAAGGTGCGTTCGGCGGCCAGGTTGTCGCGGTCGTCGAACAGCCGGGGCGCCTCCGCCGCCAAAGGATCGCCGGGGGCGCCGGTGCGGGTGAAGGGCAGGAGCTCGAGGTTCAGCCGGACGGCTTCGGCGCCGTCCTCAGCCTGGGCGCGCGTGCCGGCCGCGACCACCGCGAGCGCCTCCCCCGGATAGCGGACGCGACCCGTGGCGAGCAGCGGCCATGGCGGCATGCCCTCCTCGCCGGGCACCGCCCGGGCGGCGAGGTACGGCAGGTCGGCAGCCGACCACGCGCCCGCCACCCCCTCCTCCTTGAGCGCGGCGGCGACGTCGACCCCGCGGATCACCGCGTGCGGCACCGGGCCGCGGGCGAACGCGAGCTCCAGCGTGCCCGGGATCTCCAGATCGGCGACCCGGCGCGCCCGTCCGGTGACCAGGTCGCGATCCTCCCGCCGCGCGAGCGGCATCCCGATGTACCGCAATGTTTGGACACCCCCGCTTTCGGTACCAACGTCGATATCGGATGCCCGGGATGGGGGACATGAAACCGGCACAATTCGACTACGTCGCGCCTGCCTCCGTACCGGAGGCGGTGGCCGTGCTGGCCGAGCACGGGCCGGAGAGCCGCGTGCTGGCCGGCGGCCAGAGCCTGCTCATCGAGCTGCGCTACCGGACCACGCGCCCGGCCCTGGTGGTGGACGTCAACCGCATCCCCGGGCTCTCGCAGGTCACGGTCGAGAACGGCTCCGTGCACGTCGGCGCGCTGGTCCGGCACGCCCAGCTGGAGCGCGCCCGGTTCGACGACCCGCTGGCCGAGCTGTTCCGCCAGGTGGCGCCGTACGTCGGCCACCCGCCCATCCGCGCCCGCGGCACCTTCGCGGGCAGCCTGGCCTGGGCGCATCCGGCGTCGGAGTGGTGCGCGCTGGCCATGGCCATGGACGCCGGGATCGAGGTGAACGGCCCCGCGGGACCGCGTACGGTGCCCGCCGGCTCATGGTTCCGCGGCGCGTTCGTGACCGCCTGCCTGCCGGAGGAGCTGGTCACCGGCGTCCTGCTGCCGCGCCCGCCGGCCGGGGCCGTCGCGGCCTTCACCGAGCACCGCCGCACCCACAGCGGCTTCGCGCTGGCCGCGGCCCTGGTGATGCTGCGGCTGGCCGAGGGCCGCGTCGCGTGGGTCCGCATCGGGCTCGCGAACGCGGCGGACGTCCCCCTCCGCGCCGTCGGGGCCGAGCGGCTGATGACGGGCGAGCGGCCGGAGCAGGAGCTGTTCGCGGAGGCCGGAGCGCTGGCCGCCGCCGAGGCGGACCCGCCCGGAGCGCCGCACGCGCCGGTGGCCTACCTCAGGCACACGCTGTCCACGCTCGTACGGCGCTGCCTCGCCCGAGCCGTCCACCACGCGGGGACCCCATGAACGTCCGCCTCACGGTCAACGGCCGGACCCACCAGATCGACGTGGAGCCGCGGACCAGCCTGGCGGACGCGCTGCGCGACCGGCTGGGCCTCACCGGGACCACGTTGGGGTGCGAGCACGGGGTGTGCGGCTCGTGCACCGTGCTGGTGGACGGCACGGCCATCCGCTCCTGCCTGACCTTGGCCGTACAGGTGGAGGGCACCGACATCCGCACCGTCGAGGGGCTGGCCGACGGCGACGAGCTGCACCCGCTGCAGGAGGCGTTCGCGGCCGAGCACGCGCTGCAGTGCGGCTTCTGCACCCCCGGCTTCCTCATGCTGCTCGCGGGCGCGCTGGCCGAGGAGCCGGAGCTGGACCGGGACGAGCGGCGGCTCGACGCGGTGCTGGCCTCCAACCTGTGCCGCTGCACGGGGTACGCGGGCATCCGCCGCGCCGCCGCCCGCGCGGCGAAGAGCATGCGCGCGAACGGCGGCTGAAGCCACCACCGAGGCCGCCACGCGCACCAGGTCAGGTCAGGGTCCCATCTGGAGGAAACGGTCGCGGGCGGCGGCGAGGTGGGCCCGCATGGCCTCGGAGGCGGCCTCCGCCCTGCCCGCCACGACGGCCTCGGCGATGCGGGCGTGCTCGGCCAGCGTGGGGTCGCCGTCGCGCCGGCCCGCGTACTCGATGCGGAACAGGTGCAGGTGGCCGTGGGTACGCCGGAGGGACTCCCGCAACGCGCCGCTGCCCGAGAGCTCGGCGATCAGGTCGTGGAAGCGGGCGTCGTGGTCGGCCAGGCCGTGGTAGTCCTCGTACCTGGTGCCCTGGGGCGCCTTCGGGACGCTGGCCAGCTCGGCCCGCACGCGCTCCCCCGCCTCGGCCGTCACCAGCTCGGCCGCGCGCCCGGCCGCCCACGGCTCCAGGAGCAGCCTGAGCTGGTAGAGGTCGGCGATCTGGCCGGGCGTGAGCAGGGGCGCCACGGAGTAGCCGCGCAGCGCCTCCTTGGTCAGCAGACCCTCGGACTCCAGCGCGGACAGCACCTCGCGCACCGGCGTCTGGGAGACCTCGAGCAGCCTGGCGAGGGCGTAGATGTTGACGCGGACGCCGGGCTCCAGGTCGCCGTTCATGATCAGGCCCTTGACGCGCTCGTGGACGTCCTCGGTGAGAACGCTCCGCCGGGCCGCCGGCACGCGGCCCATCAGGCGCTTTTCGAGCTCACTGGCCAACCTTCACGCTCCGGTCCGAGTTCTTGACGGGTCTTGACGGGCATCGTGCGATGTATGCAACATAGCGGAAATATCCAATAGGAAATATTACTGAGGATCGCGATGGCCACAACCCTCCGAACCACTGTCCGCGGCCGATTGCGCTGGTACATGATCAGCTACGTCTTCGCCGGACTCGTCATCAACTACCTGGACCGCGCGAGCCTGGGTGTGGCCCTGCCGTTCATGGGCGAGACGTTCAAGCTCTCCAAGACCGAGGAGGGCATGATCCTGGCGGCCTTCTTCTGGTCGTACGACTTCTTCCAGCTCGCCGCCGGCTGGTTCGTGGACCGGTACGGCCCGCGCAGGACGTTCACGTTCGCCTCCGTGTGGTGGTCGCTGTTCACCTCGCTGACGGCGCTGGCCGGCAGCTTCGCGGCGCTGTTCGGCGTACGGCTGCTGCTCGGCATCGGCGAGAGCCCGGCCGCCACGACCAGCGCCAAGGTCGTGGCCCGGTGGTTCCCCCGGCACGAGCGGGCGCTGGCCACCGGGATCTGGGACTCCGGCTCGCGCGTCGGAGGCGTCATCGCGCTGCCGGTGGTCACGGGGCTGATCGCGTGGCTGGGGTGGCGGTGGACGTTCGCGATCATCGGGGTGATCGGGCTGGCGTGGGCCGTCGGATGGTGGCGGACGTATCGGGATCCGCAGGACCACCCGAAGATCACGGAGGAGGAGCTGGCGTACCTGCGCGAGGGCGGGGCCCGCTTCGAGGGCGACGACGACGGGGACGCGGCCAGGATGCGCTGGCGCGACCTGTTCCGCTACCGCACGATCTGGGCGATGATGCTGGGCTTCTTCTGCCTCAACATGGTCGTCTACTTCTTCCTCACGTTCTTCCCGACCTATCTGGTGGAGGAGCGCGACTTCAGCCTGCTGAAGCTCGGCCTGTTCGGCGCGCTGCCCGGCCTGGTGGCGATCGGCGCCGAGTGGCTGGGCGGCTGGCTGTCCGACCGCCGCATCGCCAGGGGCGACTCGCTCACGCGGGTCAGGAAGACGTTCATCGCGGGCGGGTTCCTGGTCTCGACGGTGATCGGCGTCGCGGTCTGGGTGCCGGAGGCGTGGATGGCGCTGGCCCTGCTCTCGGTCGCCTACGCCGGCTCGACGTTCGCCGCCTCCAACATCTGGGCGCTGCCCGCCGACGTCGCCCCGGCCGACCGGTACGTGGCCTCGATCGGCGGCATCCAGAACTTCGCCTCGAACTTCGCCGGCATCATCAGCCCCATCATGGTCGGCTTCCTGGCGGACAGGACGTCGTCCTTCGCCGTCCCCCTGACGGTGATCTCGTGCGTGGCCCTGCTGGGCGCCTTCACGTACGCGGTGATCCTGAAGCGGGTCGAGCCCATCGGTCTTCCGCCGCGGCCCGAACCGTAAAGATCCGCTCTTGCCCCTGTGGCGGCGCGGCCCTCCCCCGACCTGCCGTGATCTCCTGAGCGATGTTCGAACCATCACTCAGGAGGTCCGCATGCGCCGACGCGCTCACCTGCTCGCCACCGCCGCCCTGTTCACCGCTCTCGGCTCGGCCGTCACCCTAGGCTCGGCCAGCCTCATCCCGAGCGGCGGGTACCCCACCGTCAGCCAGCGCATCGTCAACTCCCTCGCCCTGGCGAACGGCTACGTCTCGACGCTGAACGCCATCCTGAGCGACCCCCTGGGCAACCTCGTCTGATCACGCGGGCCGGTGGAAGGCCGCCCGCCAGCGGTGACGCTCGCCGTCACGCAGGTCCTCGACCTTCCCGCTCTCCAGCCCGCCGGTCGCGAAGGCCCCGATCTCGGACGGGGTCAGCGGCCACGGCGGCGCGAACACCGGCCCGCCCTCCTCCCGGCCCGACGCGATCACCAGCAGCGTGCCGCCGGGCCGGACGAACTCCGCGACCGCGGCGATGGCCCTGCCGTGCAGAGGCTCCGGCAGGGCCTGCACGGTCATGATCTCGACCACCAGGTCGAACGCGTGCCGCCACTCCGGGGGCGGCGCCAGCAGGTCGGCGACCTGGTAACGCACCTCGCTCCCGGGGAAGCGCTCCTGGGCGAGCCGGACGGCCGACTCGCTCACGTCGAACGCCACCGTCTCGTAGCCGAGGCCCGCCAGATGCTCGGCGTCGTCACCCAGCCCCGCGCCCACGACCAGCGCCCGCCCGTGGCCGGGGTGGGCCCACTCCGTCAGCAGGAAGTGCGGGGACCGCGAGTCCCACGGCACGATCGCGTCACCACTGGCCGACTCGGCGTAGAGCCGCTCGAACCAGCCGGTCGGGTCGCCGTGCGCGAGCGACTCGGCGGCCAGCCTGCTGGCATCGGCGTCCGCGTCCCGTCCCGTCATCAGTCCTCCCAGCAAGATCCCGTACGGCTCGCCACGCTCCGCCTTGGCGGCCAGTTCCACCAGGCCGACCCGGTCCCCGAGGGGACCGACCAGCTCGCGCTGGGCGAAGGTGTGCTCGTGCACATATCCCTTGCGCCGCAGCGCCACGTCGAACAGCGGGAGCAGCACGCAGACGCCCGGTGTGGGATGCGGGCAGGGCTGCTCCTTATGCCACCATTCAAGCTCATTTGCGCGCCCGGCGACGACGAGCTCGACGACGTCCAGGTTGGTGGCCTGACGGCCGAGCAGCTTGGCCGCCGCCTCGAGCACGACCTCGCGCTGGTGCGCGCCGACCCGCGCCCAGGCCTCCACGGGGAGGTCCGCCATGCGGAACGGCCTCATGCCCAGCGCGAACCCGCCCCGGCCGATCAGCTTGTGCGAGACGACCTTCCCGAGCCTGGTGGCCAGCTTGGGGGGCACCGTCGCCATCACGCCCGAAGGCACCGGCATGAGCGCCACCCCGTCGCCGATCGGCTGAGCGGTGTCCCAGTCGATCACCTCAGCCATGCCGGGAAGAGCGGGCGCGGGCCGGACGCGGGTCAGCAGCCCGTCCCTCTGGATCTTCCACAGGAAGCTCTCGTAGACGTCCGCGGCGCCGCCGCTGCCCGAGAACGGCGCGACGTAACGGGTCGTGTGCCAGCCGAAGGCGCCTGACAGCAGCCGCTCGGCCCGCATACCGGCGGCGAAGCGCTCGCTCCCTACGATGGAGCGGGTCTCGGCCCAGAGCGCCTCTCGCAGCGACACGGTCTCCTCACCCAGCCAGGACCAGTCCGGATGGTGTGCCACGAACAGGTGGACGGCCCAGCGCTCGTGCCAGCTCCACCGCCTGGCGGCGAGCAGTTCCCCGACCATGAGCGTGTGCAGCTCCGCCTCATCCGCCGCCAGCAGCAACGGCAGCCCCACCAGCAGGATCGGCTTGCCCCGCCTGGTCCGACTCGCCCGCACCTCGGCCCAGGCGGACACGTGCACGTCGGGCACGGCGTCGAAGCCCGCGAGCCGCGCCGCGTCCGCGACCAGCTCGCGCAGCCGCGGCTGGTCGTCCAGCGGCAGCGCGGGACAGCGCCACCGGAACCGGCGCCGCCATCGGTCCGTGGCGAAGGCGACCGCGCAGGCCCCGAGACCGAGGCTCACGAGGAGCACTCCCACGATGCTTCCGTCCGCCAGGCTGAGGAGCGTGCCCGCGACGCCGGCGCCGAGGATCGCCGCCAGGCCGATGAGGAGCTTCGCCCATTCAGGAAGGAAGCACGACAGGAAATTCTTTGTCAGCAGGATCCATAACATCCGCCACCGCGTCAGTCGCACGGCCTAATGATCGGGTAGGACCCTTACGCGTGGAAAGTGTCCTTCGCCAGCCTTCGCACCCGTGCCTCGTCGATGTCGTGCCCCAGCCCCGACTGGGTGAGCGGGACCGCGATGACGCCGGCGTTGGCGCCCACGATCGGCGTGACGATCTGGTTCTGGCGCGGCGGCTGCGTCACGTCGCACGGCAGCGTGCAGCCCGGCAGGCTCGCGACCGCCACCGTCGCCGCCCTGGCCAGCCCCGCGCCCTGGCCGCCCGCGCACTGGATGTCCAGGCCCGCCGCCGCGGCCCGGTCGTGCGCCCGGCGCGCCTCCGTCAGCGAGGGGAACGCGTTCGGCCGCAGCAGCAGCACCCTGGCGGCCCGCACGGTCAGGTAGTCGTCCAGCTGGGCGGTGGAGGCGACCTCGACCGCGACCGAGGCGGAGATCTGGTCCTGGAGCGAGGCGTGCGCGTAGACGTCGCCGACGGCGAAGGGCCGCTCGATGACCTCCAGCCCGTAGGAGTCGAGGGCGACGAGCTGGCCGAGGTCGGTGTAGGCGTTGCCGCAGTCGACGGCCAGGGTCAGCGCGGGGTACGTCTGGCGCACCGCCCGCACGGGCTCGACGTCCCAGCCGGGCCTGATGTCCAGCGTGACGTGGCCGTACCCGGCGCAGATCTGCTGGTTGACCCGGGCCACGAGGCTCTCCACGGACGGGTCGGGGGCCAGCCGGACGGTGGCCATGAGCGAGGTGCGGGTGCCGCCGATCGCCTCGGCGAGCGGCACCCCGCGCATCCTGGTCCACAGGTCCCAGCAGGCCATGTCGACCGCCGGGTCGCCGCTCGACACCGTGTCGGGGTGCTCCCAGTCGACGCCGATGAGCAGGGCGGCCAGCGTCTCCTCCAGCCTGGACCACGTCTTCGGCTGGGGGGCGATCGACTCGCCCCAGCCGGTCATGCCGCCGTGGTCGGTGAGTTTCACGAGCAGGGTCTCCGACTTCCTGCCGAACGGCAGGACAAGCCGGAAGACCTCAAGCTCCCGCACTCGCGGCATGTATCCCCCTTTTATGACGCGGCTCCCTCCATAGTGCCTGCTGTACGGGACTGGGCAAAACGGGGGGCCAGCAGAAAGGCCACGGCCGCGAGCACGGCGGTGAAGGACAGGCCGATCGCGTAGTTCTCGGCGGTGGCGGTGAACAGGGCGCCGCTGATCGCGACGGCCACCACGGTGAAGACCGACTCGCCCACGCCGACCGCCGCGCTGTTCTGGCCCTCCTCGCCCTCCTTGGACATCTCCAGCACCAGTACGGACACCGTCGGGTGCAGCGCGCCGATGCCGAGCCCGGCGATCGCCATGGCCACGAACGCGAGCGCGAGCGGCAGGGAGTCGATGAGCACGAGCGTCACCAGCGCGATGCCGACGGTGATCATGGCGGCGCCACCGCGGATGGCGGTCAGGTGGCTGATCGTGCCGCGGCCCTTGATCCAGGAGCCGGTGGACCAGCCCAGGGCGCCGACGGTGAGCACGAGGCCCGCGCCGGTGGGGGTCAGGCCGCGCTCGTTGATCAGCATGAGCGGGATCAGCACCTCGGCGGCCGTCAGCGAGCCGAAGGCCAGGCCGCGCAGCACGGGCGCGGTCGGCAGGCCGGGGGCGGCCCTGAGCGAGCCGGGCAGCAGCAGCCTGGGCAGGGCCACGGCCAGCAGGACGATCCCGGCGAGGAGCAGGGGCAGGCCGGCGAGCCCGAGCGCGCTGCCGTACTGGATCAGGGCGGCGGCCACGGCGGTCAGCGTGGCCCAGACGAGCTTGCGGCCGAGGCCGGGGGCGGGCGCGGCGATGCCGTCGCTCACCTCACGCCCCGCGGTGCCGCGCCAGAGCAGCAGCGCCGACGGGATGACGATCAAGGAGACGCCGATGAAGATCCACCGCCAGTCGATGTTCTGCGCCACGAACCCGGCGATGGCCGGGCCGACCATGGACGGCACCACCCAGGCCGCCGAGAACAGGGCGAACACCTTGGGATGCATGGCTCCCGGATAGACCCGGGCGACCAGCACGTACAGCGATACCTGGATCAATCCCGCCCCGAGGCCCTGCACGAACCGGCCCGCGACGAACACCTCCATGTTCGGCGCGAACCCGGCCAGCAGCAGCCCGGCCACGAAGCCCGCCACGCCGGCCGCGATCGGCTGCAGCGGCCCGCGCACGTCGCTCCACCGCCCGCCCAGGACCGTCGCGATCACGCTGGCCGCCAGGGTGGCGCTGAAGGCCAGGTTGTACAGGTGCATCCCGCCCAGCTCGCGGGCCACCACGGGCATCGCCGTGGCCACCGCCATCGCCTCGAAGGCCACCAGCATGACCAGCGCGACCAGCCCGATGCTGATCGCCCGGTACTGCGGCGACACCACGCCCGCCGCGGATCTCTCAACCGTCATCGTCATACCGGGCAAGGTATGGCTGACCCCCACGTCAGCACCTCCGGCGGGGGTCCTAGGCCGCCCTCGGCAATTGGGCCTAGGGCGTGCGGGGCATCCGGGCCTCGATGCCGTCGAGGAGCAGCTCGAGACCGTACCGGAAGCGCTGCTCGCCGTCGTCGGCGACCAGGTCGTCCACGAACTTGGTGATGTGCGGGAACCGCGCCGCCGGCAGCGCCCGGTAGTAGCCGGCGATCTGGCCGATGAAGGACTCGAAGTACTCCTGCGGGTCGGTCATGCCGGCCGCGCGCATCCTGGCGAAGTGGACGGAGCCCTCGTACGCGTCGCCGACGATGTACAGGGAGATGCGGTCCATCGACAGGGACGCGTCCCTCGGCGACATGCCGGCCTCGATCAGCAGCCCGAAGACGAACTCGCCCATGCGGATCGAGTTCTCCCCCGTGGGGATGTTGGCCAGCGCCACCCGGGCCAGGTCGCTGTGCTTCGACAGCACCCGGTGCACCTCCAGCATGTACTCCCGCAGCTGCTCCTTCCAGCGGCCCGGATCGCGCTCGGGCAGCCGGATCTCGCCGAGCACCCGGTTGTAGATCAGCTCCAGCAGCTCGTCCTTGTTCGCCACGTGCGCATAGAGGGAGGCGGGGCCCGTGTCGAACTCCTGGGCCACGCGTCTCATGCTCAGCGCGTCGAACCCTTCGGCGTCGACGATCCGCAGCCCGGCCTCGACGATCAGGTCCTGGCTGAGCTGCCGCCTGAGCTGGGCCGGCTTGCGCGACTTGCGCCACGGGGGAAGCGGGACGTCCTCGGTTGCCATACGAACACTGTACTTGACACGAACGGTGTTCGCCACTAAAACAGTGTTCGAAGCGAACAGCGTTCGTTAATAGAACACCGTTTTAAGGAGCCCCCCATGACAGTCACCGCCTCAGCGGCGACGACCGAGACCCAGCCCTACCGCTGGCGCTGGGTCGCACTGTTCGTGATCCTGGCCGCCGAGGTCATGGATCTGCTCGACGCGCTCGTCACCACGATCGCCGCCCCCACGATCCAGAAGGAGCTGGGCGGCAGCGACAGCATCGTGCAGTGGCTCGGCGCCGGATACACCCTGGCCATGGCCGTCGGCCTGATCACCGGCGGGCGCCTCGGCGACCTGTTCGGCAGGAAGCGCATGTTCGTGATCGGCGCGCTGGGCTTCACCGCCGCCTCGCTGCTGTGCGGGGTCGCGATGAGCCCGGAGATGCTGATCGGGAGCCGGGTGCTGCAGGGCCTGTTCGGGGCCGTCATGCTCCCGCAGGGCCTGGGGCTGATCAAGGAGATGTTCCCGCCGCAGGACCTGGGCAAGGCTTTCGGCATGTTCGGCCCGGTCATGACGATCTCGTCCGTGGGCGGTCCCGTGCTGGCCGGCTGGCTGGTCGACGCCGACTTCTTCGGCACGGGCTGGCGCATGATCTTCCTGATCAACCTGCCGCTCGGCCTGGCCGCCGCCCTGGCCGGCATGCGTTTCCTGCCCGAGTACCGTCTCTCGAACGCCACCAGGCTCGACCTCGTCGGCGTCTTCCTCGTCTCCCTGGCCTCGTTCCTGCTGATCTACCCGCTCATCCAGGGCCGCGAGCTGGGCTGGCCCGTGTGGACGTTCGTGTCCATGGCGGCCTCGATCGTGATGTTCGCGATCTTCGCCCGGTACGAGTCCCGCCGCGCCAGGTCCGGCAAGGACCCGCTGGTCACGCCCGGGCTCTTCCGCAAGCGCGCCTTCACCGGCGGTCTGGTCGCCGGCCTGGCCTTCTTCTCCGGCATGATGGGCCTCGGCCTCGTCTTCAACCTCTACACCCAGCTCGGCCTCGGCTTCACGCCGCTCGAGGCCGGTCTCACCGGGCTGCCGCAGGCGCTCGGCGGCGTCGTCGGCTTCGGGCTGGCGATGTCCGGCCTGCAGGAGAAGCTGGGCCGCGGCCTGCTGCAGATCGGCACCGCCGTCATGGCCGCGGGCGCGGCCGCGCTCGCCCTGACCATCCACCTGGCCGGAGTCGACGTCAGCGGCTGGCAGCTCGCTCCCAGCCTCGCCTTCGTCGGCATCGGGATGGGCCTGACCATGGCGCCGTTCTTCGACATCGTGCTGGCCGGCGTCGAGCCGCACGAGTCGGGGTCGGCCTCCGGCACCCTGACCGCGATCCAGCAGCTCGGCGGCGCGCTCGGCACCGCCGTGCTGGGGACGCTGTTCTTCAACCTGCTGGCGCGCCAGTGGAGCTTCGGCTCGTCGATGCAGGTCACCGTGTGGGTCGAGGTCGGGCTGCTGGTCCTGACGTTCGCCCTGTCCTACCTACTGCCCCGCAAGGCCAGGCCGGGCGAGTCCGGCCACTGACGCCCGTGGCGGGGCGCACGGTGAACCGGCCGCTTGACGGCTCACACCGCGAGGTGACGCTCGGCCCACTGCGCGATGTCGCGCCGCTCGATCGCGGCCGCCATCAGGTCGGGGAAGGCGTCGGGCGTGCACGCGAAGGCGGGCACGCCCATCGCGGCCAGCGCGGCGGCGTTCTCGTGGTCGTAGAACGGCGCGCCCTCGTCGGAGAGCGCCAGCAGCACGATCACCTGGACGCCGGCCTGCGTCATCGCGGCCACCCGGCGCAGCATCTCCTCCCTGACGCCGCCCTCGTAGAGATCGCTGATCAGGATGAAGATCGAATCGGTGGGGCGCGTGATGAGGCCCTGGCAGTAGGCGATGGCCCGGTTGATGTCGGTGCCGCCCCCGAGCTGGGTGCCGAACAGCAGCTCCACCGGATCGTGCAGCTGGTCGGTGAGGTCCACCACCGCCGTGTCGAACACCACCAGGGACGTCTTGAGCGACCGCGTCGAGGCCAGCACCGCCCCGAACACGCTCGAATAGACCACCGAGGCCGCCATCGACCCGCTCTGGTCGATGCAGAGCACCACCTCGCGCTGCACCGACCGCTGCCTGCGGGCGTAGCCGACGAGCCGCGAGGGGACGACGGTGTTCTTCTCCGGCAGGTAGTTCTTGAGATTGGCCCTGATCGTCCGATCCCAGTCGATGTCGGCCACCCGTTTGGGGCGATGTGTCCTGGCCGAACGGTCGAGCGCGCCGGTCACGGCGGCCCTGGTCTTCTGGGCCAGCCTGCGTTCGAGCTCGTCCACCACCTTGCGCACCACGGCCCTGGCCGACTCGCGGGCCTGGTCGGGCATGACGCGGTTGAGCGCGAGCAGCGTGCCGACGAGGTGCACGTCCGGCTCGACCGCCTCCAGCATCTCGGGCTCCAGGAGGAGCCTGGTGAGGTTGAGCTTCTCGATGGCGTCCTTCTGCATGACCTGGACGACCGTGGAGGGGAAGTACGAGCGGATGTCGCCGAGCCAGCGGGCCACCCGGGGCGCGGATGCGCCGAGCCCGCCCTCCCTGCCGCCCTGGTCGTAGACGGCCGACAGCGCGGCGTCCATCCGCGCGTCCAGGCCCTCCAGCCCGAGCCCGGTGCCGTCGGCGTCGCCGCCGCCCAGCACCAGCCGCCACCTGCGCAGGCGCTCGTCGTCGGTCATCCGTCGTCCTTTCCGAGGATCGCGAGCACGGTCGCCACGGCCGCCGCCGCGCGCCGCTCGTCCACGTCCTGCCGCTGCCCTTCCCGCGCGCCGCTCCCGGCCGAGCGGACGCGCTCCCCGATCGCCCTGCGCTCGGGCGCGGCGAACCCGCCGAACGTACGGCGCAGCAGCGGCAGCACGTCGGTGAACTGATCGCCGGACAGCCCCGTGAGCCACCCGTCCACCAGGCTCAGCAGCCGCGGATCGTGCACCAGCAGCAGCCCGCCGCCCGCCAGGAACCCCTCGACCCACGCCGCCGCCCTGACCGGGACCTGCCCCCTGGACATCGCCCTGGCCATGCGGTCGCCCGCGTCGTCGAGCTCCCCCGCGTCCAGCAGGATCCTGGTGAGCCGCCCCTCGATGAGCCCGTGCAGGTCCTGCCGGTCGCTGACGCCCCGCAGGGTGACCAGCCACCGGCTCCGCGGCGACACCTCATCGCCGGTGTCGTCCGTCTCGAGGAGCGCGACGGCAGCGTGTACGGCGTCCACGTGTTTGAGCAGGCCGGCCGCCGCGTCCTCGTCCAGCCCCGTCACCGCGACCGGCAGCCCGACACAGATCCGCTCCAGCATCGAACGGACGATCACCGCCAGCCCCTCGGCCGAGGTGCCGCGCACGTCGCCGTAGCGGTGGGCGCGCACCATCGCGGGCAGCGCCGCCATCAGGTCCGTCACGTCGGTGTCCAGCGCCGCCCTGGCCGACAGCGCCGCCAGCACCTCGGGCAGCGCCTGCGGCAGGTCGGCCAGCAGGCACTGCTCGACCAGCGAGGTCAGGTCCGCCAGGGCCGTCCGGGCCGTCGCGGCCAGGTCCCTGGCCCGCTGCGCCGCCGCCCCGGCCACGGTGGTGCCCAGCGCGGCCTGCTCGATGAGCGCCAGGTCGTGCTCGGGCCGCCACCGCAGCGTCCACGTCTCCCTGAACGTGCCCTTCCCGCGCGACTCGCCCAGCGCGCCCCAGTCGACGCCGAGCAGCCCGAGCCGGTGGAGCAGGTGGCTGCGGTCGAGGTCGAGCGGCTTGCGCAGGTCGAGGTCGATCTCTCGGTCGAGCGCCTCCGGCCTGAGCCGCAGCCGCCGCTGCTGATCGCGCAGGTCCCGCTGGAGCGGCACCATCGGGGTGCCGTCGGTGACCTGACCGAGCCGGTCGCCGACGACCATGCGCCGCTGGATCAGCTCGACGGCCAGGTCGTCGCCCTCGCACAGCACGGCCCTGGCCGCCTCGGTGACCTCGCCGAGCCCGGCCAGGGGCCTGCCGCGCAGGGTGGCCAGGGTGTGCGCGAGGCGTACGGACTCGATGACGTGCGCGGACGACACGGCCAGCCCTTCGTCGCGCAGCACCGCGGCGGCCTCGGCCAGCCACCGCTCCACGGGCCGGTCGGGCGCGCCGAACAGGTGGTGGTACCAGCCGGGCGAGGTGATCCCCGCGCCGTAGCCGCTCCACGAGGCCAGCCGCCCGTACGTCCACGGCACCCACGTCAGCTCGGCCTTCACCTTGGGCAGCCCGCGCAGGACGGCGTTGTCCCTGGCGGCGGGCGGGAGCGGGCCGGTCAGCGCCGGGACGTGCCAGGCCCCGCAGATCACCGCGATCCGCCCGTGACCCTCCTTGAGGGCCGCGCGGAGGGTCTTGCGCATGTACGCCTCGCGCCTGGCCTCCCGCTCGTCCGGCTCGTAGCCCTCGCGTACGGCGGCCATGGCCTCGGCGATCACCTCGAAGGGCGTGTCGCCGCGGTGCTCGACGACGTCCTCCCACCAGCGTTCGGGGTCGTCGTATCCGGCGGCCGCGGCGAGCGAGCCGATGGGGTCGGCCCGCAGGCCGGACGTTTCGCCCCGGTCGTCGTCCCCGGTCTCGCCCCGGTCCCCATCCTCGGTCTGGCCCCGATCTTCGTCCTCGGCCAGCGAATGGGCCGCAGGGAGGTCGCAGAAGCGCACCGGGACGCCGGCCGCGGCGCCGTACAGGATGGCCTGCCATTCGGGCGAGAACGCGGCGAACGGCCAGAACGCGGCGCGCGCCGGCGCCCCCGGCACGTGGGCCAGCAGCGCGACGGGCGGCTCCAGCTCGGGCGCGAGCGTGACGAGCGGGTCGGCCTCGGGCGGGCCCTCGATGAGGATGGCATCGGGGCGCAGGCGTTCGAGCTCCTGCCGCACGGCCCGCGCGGAGCCCGGCCCGTGGTGCCGCACGCCGAGCACCGAGACGATCGGCCCGCCCGCGCCGCCGGGAACCGGGAGGGCGCTCATGCGTCCTCCTTCGTCGGCCGCATGCGCACTTCGCGACTGTGTCCAACGGGTCGCTCGCTGCGCTCGCTCATGACACCTCGCGGCAGGCGCGGTAGAAGTCGCGCCAGTCGGAACGCTCGCGCACCACCGTCTCGAGGTATTCGCGCCACACCACCCGGTCGGAGACCGGCTCCTGGACCACGGCTCCCACGATCCCGGCCGCCACGTCGGAGGGCCGCAGCACGCCGTCGCCGAAGTGGGCCGCCAGGGCGATGCCGCTGGTGAGCACCGAGATGGCCTCGGCCGTGGACAGGGTGCCGCTGGGCGACTTGACCTTGGTGCGCCCGTCCTCGGTGACGCCCGTGCGCAGCTCGCGGAACACCGTCACCACCCGCCGGATCTCGGCCAGCCCGGTCGTCGTCTCCGGCAGCTCCAGGGCGCGGCCGAGCTGGGTGACGCGGCGCGCGACGATGTCGACCTCCTCCTCGGCGGTGGCCGGGACCGGCAGCACGACCGTGTTGAACCGGCGGCGCAGGGCGCTGGACAGCTCGTTGACGCCCCGGTCGCGGTCGTTGGCCGTGGCGATCACGTTGAAGCCGCGCTCGGCCTGGACCTCGCGGTTGAGCTCGGGGATCGGCAGCGTCTTCTCCGACAGCACGGTGATCAGGGCGTCCTGCACGTCGGACGGCATGCGGGTGAGCTCCTCGACGCGGGCGACCCGGCCCTCGGCCATCGCGCGCATCACGGGCGACGGGGTCAGCGCCTCGATCGAGGGGCCCTCGGCCAGCAGCCTGGCGTAGTTCCAGCCGTAGCGGATGGCCTCCTCGGCGGTGCCCGCGGTGCCCTGCACGAGCAGCGTGGAGTCGCCGCTGATGGCGGCGGCCAGGTGTTCGGACAGCCAGGTCTTCGCGGTGCCGGGCACGCCGAGCAGCAGCAGCGCGCGGTCGGTGGCCAGCGTGGCGACGGCCACCTCGACGATGCGGCGCGCGCCCACGTATTTGGGGGTGATGCGGTCTCCGTCGCCCAGGATGTACGTGGTCACGGCCCATGGGGAGAGCTTCCAGCCGGGCGGCCTGGGCCGGTCGTCGTCCTTGGCCAGGAAGGCCAGCTCCTCGGCGTACTGGTCTTCCGCGTGCGGACGCAGAACAGTCATGGGTGAAGCTCCTTGTACATGTCGGCACGGAAACGCAGCAGGGCGGCCACCTGCTGGACGGACTCCACGGGCGAGTAGCTCAGCGCCAGCGGGAACAGGGCCGGGTCGATGCGCTCGCCGGCCAGCTTGACCAGCTCGCCGAGGTTCCACGGCTGCGTGGTGGCCACCTTCACGATCTTGCGGAGGACGGCCGTGGCCAGGCCCTCGCGCCAGTGGGACGACACTCCGCCCAACACCATGATCAACTGACTGTCCAGATCATGCTTTTTCACGAAATCGGCGGCAAGTTCCTGCTGCTCGTCGGGCGGCAGGGACTCCAGGAGGTCGGCGATCGGGTCCCAGCCGAACATGGCCCGCGCCCACTCCGGATCCTTCTGCAGCACGGCGGCGCGCACCCAGGCGGCCTTCACCTCGGCGTCCCAGTCGGGGATCTTCATCGTGAGCAGCGCCGCGGGCGGGTGACCCCAGATCGACAGCGGGGCTCGGGCGAGGATCTGCTGCAGCCACCAGGCCCGCTCGCCGATGCCCCTGGGCGGTTTGGGACGGATGCCGTCGCGTTCCATGGCCTTGTCGCAGTCGTGGGGGGCGTCGACGGCGATGACCTTCCGGGAGATGGTCACGCAGGCCCGCGCCCTTCCGGCCATGCGCTGGGACATGCGCGAACCGGACAGGCGGGTGAGGAGGTTGGCGGCGGCCTGACGCACCTCCCGGCGGCGGTCGTCGAGCGCGCTCTCCAGGAACGGCTCGTCCTCCATGCTCAGCCCGTCGGCCAGCACCTCCACGAACTCGGCCCGGTCGTCGGGCGTCTCGCGCTCCCACGTGCTCTCCAGCAGCCGCCTGGCCTGCTCGGGATCGGCCGTCCTGAGCGTGCGCAGGTGCGCCCGCCGATCCGCGGCGCCGCCCAGCTCCCACGTCTCCCCGGTCGGCTCCTCGAGGAGGTAGTCCCAGGCGGGATTGAGCCCGGCCAGCCACCGGCCCCGCTGCCCGGCCAGGACCCCCAGGTGCACCCGGATCGAGCGATCCCGCCGTCCTTTCTCCAGGAGCTCGGGCAGCACGTACGGCGGCACCCTCCGGCCGGTGGCGGCGGCCGCGGCCAGCCATTCGGGCAGCAGCCGCTCGTGCTCGCCACCCATGATCCGCACCAGCCGCTCCGCCGCCCGCCTCCCCACAGCCACCCGCTCCTCGGCAGGGGCAGCCTGGGTTTCGGGGGACGCTGCGGAAGACCCGTCCCTCTGCCCGACCGCCTGCTCCCGCTGCTCGGCTCTGCTGGGCACCTGTTCCCGCTGCTCAGCCGCGCCGGCCGTCTGCTCCCGTTGCTCGGCCGCGCTGGTCTTGCGGCCAGCCCTTCGCCGCGCCACTTCCACAGCGGCGGCATCGAGCAGATCGCCCTGGTACGGCCTGCGATCGGTCCCCACGAGCGCCGTCGAGGCCAGCTCCTCCCAGCCGGTCACAGGATCACCGCCGTTCCTTCGTCGTCCCAGGTGGTCAGGGGCCGCAGCCCGCGCGGCGTCCATTCGACGGCCACCGTGACCGGACGCCCTCCGGAGACGGCGATCAGCCGCCACGGGTCGCGGGCCGCGCGATGCAGCGGCAGGCCGCCGATCGAGTCGCGCCCCGGGACCACCCCGGCCAGCACGAGCGGCCACGACTCGGTCCAGGGATCCTCGCCCAGCACCCCGGCCACCTCGTCGAGCGCCTGCTCCGGCGACACCCCGGGCGGCGTCCCCGCGACCGCGCCACCCGCGCCGGAGCCATATCGGGCGCCATCGTCCGCGTGAGAGCCGTACCGTGCCGCGTCGTCCACGCCGGAGCCGTATCGGGCTTCGTCGCCCGCACCGGGGCCGTATCGCATGGTGTCGGTCGCGCCGGGGTCGTGCCGGGTGGCGACCAGCGCGCGCAAGGGGGCGGCGCCCGGGTAGTACGTGAGATCGGCCTCGATCGTCGTCCCCGTGACCAGGGAGGCGTCCAGCGGCTGCCCCTGCGGCGCGAACGAGAGCACCAGAGCCGCCCGCCCGCTGCGCCGCCCCCGCAGCCAGACGCGCCGGGAGGTCAGCCGGTCCTGCTCCTCGTCCCGCCGGCCCAGCACGTCCCACTGATCGCGCACCGCGGCCCCGGCCAGCACCTCCTCCTTGGGGACCGGAAAACCGACCCGGCTCAGCACGGTCTCGGCCAGCGCCCCGGGCAGCTCCGCCCGCCGGCGGTAGGCGACGGCGAGCAGGTGGATCAGCGCGTATTCCTCCAGCAGCCGCCCCGGCCAGTCGTCGTCCGCCCGGACCCGGACCAGCCTGGAGACGACCCCCGCCACGCCGGGCGCCTGGGCGTCGATGAGCCGCTTGGCCAGCCCCTCCCATTCGTGCTCGGCGGCCCCCGCCAGCCCCTGCCGCACCTGGTCGTCGAGCCACCGCTCCAGCTCGCTCAGCCCGGCGGCGACGCGCCCGTGGCGGACGGACTCCGCGCCCGACCGCGACGATCCACCGGACCGCCCGGCGCCGTGCGCCCCACCGCCGTGCGCCCCACCGTCGGGAGCTCCACCGTCGGCCTCCCCCGAGGACACCTCGGCGGCCTTCTTCGCCCGCGCCTCCTCGATCTTGGCCGCTTCCTTGGCGGCGCGCTCGGCCCGCGCCTCCACCCACTCGGTCACCCACTGCGGCGCGCCCTGCTCGACGGGCACCCCGTCGGCCGCCCACATGAGCAGCAGCCCGAGCGCGTGCTTGCACGGGAACTTCCGGCTCGGGCAACTGCACCGGTAGGCGGGCTCGGTCAGATCGACGCAGGCGAGGTAGGGCCTGGCGCCGCTGCCCTCGCACTCGCCGTACACGACCGTGCCCGTCGTGCCGCACGCCGACCATTTCCCGGGCGCCGCGACCTTCTGCGCGGCCGACCGCGACGCCGCGTCCGGGGCCAGGGCGAGCACCTGATCACGGCTCCACCGTTCGATCACCTGCCGCAGACTAGCCACCTCCACCGACATTTCGCGCCCCGTCCGCGAGATGCCCATCGACCGGGAATGAACCACCCATCTTGTCCCGATTTATCGGCATAAACTCTCCTAGGTGGAGCTGCGAACCTACCCCGACGGCCCGTCCATCCAGGTGCCCGACGAGGCGGCGGCCCTGGCCAGCCCGCTCGACGGGCAACTCGTCCTGGACGGGAACCTCTTCCTGCGCAGGGACGTGACGGGCGCCCCCGTGGCGTTCGTCGAGCGCCCGCCTGTCGCCGCGGCCCTCGACCTGCTCCCCCACCCCGAAGGCGGCTGGTTCCGGGAGACGTGGAGATCGTCCGTGACCTTCCACCCGGACGGCTACCCCGGGCCACGGGCCAGCGCCACGGGCATCTACTTCCTGCTGCAGCCGGGCGAGGAGTCGGTGCCGCACGTGGTCAGGTCGGACGAGGTCTGGCTGTGGCACCGCGGCGGCCCGCTGAGCCTGACGATCGGCGACTCCGTGGTCACGCTGGGGGCCGACGTGGAGAAGGGTCAGGTGCCCCAGGCGATCGTGCCCGGCGGCGTGTGGCAGTCGGCCCGCCCGGCCTCCGACGAGGCGGTACTGGTGAGCTGCGTCGTGTCCCCCGGCTTCGATTTCGCCGACTTCACGGCCTAGCCGCGTTTTCGCACGTCACTGCGGCCGATCGAAGATCTAGAGCGCTGCCCCCTGATTTGCGCCATGGGGTAGGCCCTTCTTTCGAAACTTCATACGGTAGAGAGTCCAGTGCCAGATACTGATCCGCGTGGCTGTGACGCTGCGGATCAACAGCAAGATCGCCTTTCAGTGCGCGTTCCATGTGGCGTGGCGCCCCAAGTACCGACGCCGCGTACTGGACGGCCGGGTCGAGGAGCGGTTCAAGCAGCTATTCGTGAGGTGATCGAGGAGAAGGGGGCATGGCTGGTGGAATTCGACGTCGTGCCCGACCATGTTCACCTGCTGGTCGAGGTAGACCCATGCTGACCGGCCGCAAATACCTCCTGGACCTGACCCCCGAGCAAGCCGCCTTCGCCGAGCGGATCAGCGGGGCCTGCCGGGCGGTGTGGAACACCGCCTTGGAGCAGCGTCGTACCTACCGGCGGCGGGAGGCGTTCATCGGCTACCACGAGCAGGCCCGCCAGCTTGTGGAGGCCAAGCGCGAGCCGGAGCTGGAATGGTTGGCCGAGGTTCCTGGCCACTGCCTGCAACAGACGCTCATCGACCTGGATGCCGCATGTACTCGGCATGGGACTTGGAGGGTGCACTGGAAGTCCAAAACGCGTACCCGCCCGTCGTTCCGGTTCCCTGAGGGCGGAAAGATCACGGTGGAGCGGCTCAACCGGCGCTGGGCACGTGTCAAGCTGCCCAAGCTGGGCTGGGTTCGCTTGCGGTGGACCCGGCCGCTGGGCGGGGCGGTCAAGAACGCTACCGTGCTGTGTGAGGGCCAGCGGTGGTTCGTCAGCTTCCTGGTCGACGACGGTATCCAAACTCCCGTCCGGCACGCCATACCCGAGACCGCCATCGGGGTGGACCGCGGCGTAGCGAAGATCGTGACCACCAGCCAGGGGCGGTTTCATCACAAGGTGTTCGCGACTGGCCGCGAGATAGAGCACGCCGCCAAGCTGCAGCGGGACTGGGCCCGCACCCGCAAGGGGTCCAATCGCCGCCGTCGCGCCGCGCGCCGGGTGGAGGCGTTCGCCGCGAAGATCCGCAGGCGGAGGGCAGACTTCGCCACCAAGACCGCCCATATGCTGACCCTCGACCACGACCTGATCGTGTTCGAGGCGCTCAAGACCAAGAACATGACCGCGACAGTTGCGCCTAAGCCGGACCCGGAACGGCCGGGGGCGTTCCTGCCCAACAAGGCCGCTGCCAAGTCCGGACTGAACCGGGCCATCTTGGATAAGGGGTGGCATCGGATCGAACTAGCCGTCCGGTCCAAGGCCCGGTACACGGGCACCTCTGTGATTACTGTAAACCCGGTGAACACGTCCATCACGTGCCATGAGTGCAAGCATGTGGAAGCGAAGTCCCGCAAGAGCCAAGCGGTCTTCGTCTGCGCCTCGTGCGGGCACCGTGACCATGCGGACGTGAACGCCGCCAAGAACATACTCACCGCTGGGAGGGCGGAGCTCGCGCAGGCCAGACCGGCAGCGCGGGTTGGGGCGCGCAAACCACGCAGCCGCGTGGGCCGGAAGGCGAACCGTCAAGCAACAGCAGTGCAGGACTTCGCTACGGCAAGTCCCGGACTGGCTGGAATCTCCCGGCATAAGCCGTGGGGAGCGCTTCAACAAGGAGAGACGCATGGTCCACAAAGCCGTCATCCCCGTGGCCGGCCTCGGCTCGCGGCTGCTGCCGCTGACCAGGGCGCTGCCCAAGGAGATGCTGCCGATCGGCGACAAGCCCGTCATCGAGCACACCATCCGGGAGCTCGTGGACTCCGGCATCGACGAGATCACCATCGTCACCTCGTCCCGCAAGGACCTCATCCAGCGGCACTTCGCCCCCGACGCCGACCTCGAGCTCCAGCTCCGCGCCGCGGGCAAGGACGATCTGGCCGACGCGGTGGCGGAGCTGTCGTCGCTGGCCCACATCACGTACCTGTACCAGAACGGCCCCTACGGCAACGGCACGCCCGTGCTCAACGCCGCCCGCGTCATCGGCGACGAGCCGTTCATGGTGCTGTGGGCCGACGACGTGTTCGTGGCCGAGGTGCCCAGGGCCAAGCAGCTCAAGGCCGCGTACGACGCCACCCACGCCCCCGTGCTGGCCCTGATGCCGATGGCCGTCGAGGACGCCTCGCGGTACGGCGTGCCGATCGTCAAGGAGGACCTCGGCGGCGGCCGCCTGCTCATCTCCGGGCTGGTGGAGAAGCCGTCCCCCGAGCAGGCCCCCTCCCGGTACGCCGCCATCGGCGGATATGTCGTCACCCCGGGCGTCATCGAGGAGCTCCACGAGCAGACGCGCAGGTGGCAGGAGAACCCGCAGGGCGAGATCTACCTCACCGACGCCCTGCACCGGCACGCCGCGGACCACCCGGTGTACGGGCAGGTGATCGACGGCACCTGGTGGGACACGGGCTCGCCGCTCAACTACCTCAAGGCCCAGTTCGCCGCCGCGCTCGCGCACCCGAGGTTCGGACCGGAGCTGCGCAAACTCGCCCAGGAGAGCGGCTGACCTCTTGGGTTCTTTCCAGGTTGGGTTTTTTCCGGCGAGATGATTGTCTGACCGAAGGAACTACGAGGAGGACACCGGTGAGCCGTCAGATCGTTTCCATCGTGGGTGGCAAGGAGACGGGAAGCGCCACCACGTACCCGTCGACCAACCCGGCGCGCCCTGGCGAGGTCGTGGCCCACGTCGGGCTGGCCGACGCCGGCACGTTCGCGGCCGCCTGCCGCACCGCCAAGGAGGCCCAGCGCGAGTGGGCCAAGGTGCCGGCGCCGGTGCGCGGCCGGGTGATCGCCTCCATCGGCCGGCTGGTCGAGGCCAACGCCGAGCGGCTGGCCCACCTGGTGACGGAGGAGATCGGCAAGCCGTACGCCGAGGCCCTCGGCGAGGTGCGGGAGATCGTCGACACGTGCGACTTCTTCCTGGGCGAGGGCCGCAGGCTGTACGGGCAGACGGTCCCGTCGGAGATGCCGGCCAAGAACCTGTTCACGTTCCGCAACCCGATCGGCGTGGCGGCGGTCGTCACCGCGGGCAACTTCCCGGTCGCCGTCCCCTCGTGGTACCTGGTCCCGGCGCTGCTCTGCGGCAACGCCGTCGTCTGGAAGCCCGCCGAGTACGCCGCCGCCTCCGCGCACGCCATGTACCAGCTCTTCGTGGCCGCCGGGCTGCCCGACGGCGTGCTGAACATCGTGTTCGCCGACGGCGGCGCGACGTACGAGGGCCTGGAGCAGGCGCTCAGCGAGGGGAGCGTGCAGAAGGTCGGGTTCACCGGCTCCAGCGAGGTGGGCCGGAAGATCGGCGAGCTGACCGGGCGGCACCTGCAGTCGGCCTGCCTGGAGCTGGGCGGCAAGAACCCGATGGTGATCATGCCGGACGCCGACCTCGACCTGGCCGTGGAGGGCGCGCTGTTCTCCGGTTTCGGTACGGCCGGTCAGCGCTGCACCAGCCTGGGCACGGTGATCGTGCACGAGAGCGTGCACGACGAGTTCGTGGAGCGGTTCGCGCGGGCCGTGGGCGAGGCCAGGATCGGCGATCCCGAGGAGGACGTGCTGGCGGGCCCGCTGCTCGACCAGAAGTTCGCAGATAGGTACGAGGAGTACCTGACCTGGATCCAACCCCACCACCAGGTCGTGTCCGGAAATATCGGGAAAATTACGGGGGACAACCCGCGCCGTGACTTCGACGGCGGTAGGGGCCTCTACTATCACCCGGTGGTCGTCGACGGCGTCCGGCCCACCGACCGCCTGTTCCTGGAGGAGACGTTCGGCCCGATCGTCGGCGTGACCACCTTCAGCACCCTCGACGAGGCCATCGAGCTGGCCAACCTGCCCGGCTACGGCCTGTCGAGCTCCATCTACACCACCGACCCGCAGCACGCCTTCCGCTTCCGCGAGGGCATCTCGGCGGGCATGGTCAGCGTCAACAACTCGACCTCGGGCGCCGAGGCCCACCTCCCGTTCGGCGGCAACGGCAAGTCCGGCAACGGCAGCCGCCAGTCCGGCATGTGGGTGCTCGACCAGTTCACCCGCTGGCAGGCGATGAACTGGGACCATTCGGGCCGCCTGCAGAAGGCCCAGATGGACGTCGCCGAGATCGAGCCCGACCTGGCCTTCCGCCTGCCGTGATCAAACGCGAGAACGGGCCCCTCGGAGACGAGGGGCCCGTTCTTCGTCGCTTGCGGGCGGGTCAGACCTGGCCGGCCTTCGCCAGGGCCGAGCAGCAGGTGTTCACCAGCAGGCGGGTGACCACGTACGGGTCGACGTTGGCGTTCGGGCGACGGTCCTCGATGTAGCCCTTCTTCTCCACCTCGACCTGCCACGGGATGCGCACGGACGCGCCGCGGTTGGACACGCCGTAGCTGTACTTGTTCCACGGGGCGGTCTCGTGGGCGCCGGTCAGGCGGCTCTCGACGCCCGCGCCGTACTGCGTGATGTGCTCCATCGGCTTGTCGCCCTCACCGAGCGCCTCGCAGGCGGTGATGATGGCGTCGTAGCCCTCGCGCATGGCCTTGGTCGAGAAGTTGGTGTGCGCGCCGGCGCCGTTCCAGTCGCCGCGGGCGGGCTTGGCGTCGAGGGTGGCCTCGACGCCGAACTCCTCGGCGGTCCGGTAGAGCAGCCAGCGGGCCACCCACAGGTGGTCGGCGACCTCGAGCGGGCCCGCCGGGCCCACCTGGAACTCCCACTGGCCGGGCATGACCTCGGCGTTGATGCCGGAGATCGCCAGACCGGCGGCGAGGCAGCGGTCGAGGTGGAGCTCGACGATCTCGCGGCCGAAGATGGCGTCGGCGCCGACACCGCAGTAGTACGGGCCCTGCGGGGCGGGGAAGCCGCCCTCGGGGAAGCCCAGCGGGCGGCTGCCCTTGAAGAAGGTGTACTCCTGCTCGATGCCGAACCAGGACTCCTGAGCGGCGTACTTCTCGGCGATCGGACGGAGCACGGCGCGGGTGTTGCTGACGTGCGCGTCGCCGTTGATCTCCTCGACCTCGGAGAGGACCAGGACGTTGTCACCGCCGCGAATCGGGTCGGGGCAGACGAACACCGGGCGGAGCACGCGGTCCGACGAGTGGCCCTCGGCCTGGTTGGTGCTGGAGCCGTCGAAGCCCCAGACCGGCGGCTCGGCCCCGTCGGCGAGGATCCTCGTCTTCGAGCGCAGCAGAGCCGTGGGCTCGGTGCCGTCGATCCAGATGTACTCAGCCTTGTAGCTCACGGCGGTCCTTTTCTTCACGGTGTTCACAGCCACGCCGAGTCTTACGGACGGCCGTTTCCCGTTTTTTGCCCGAATGTGAACGCCGTGTTAATCAGGCAACCCAAAGGTAAAAGATGGCGTGGCGCCGAGGGCGCCACGCCATGCGGTCAGAGACGTCGTGTCAGGTACGGCCCTCCGTCCCGTTCCCGTCGTAGCCGAGCAGCCGCATCGCCGTGTCGGGATCCATCGCCGCCGCCAGGAGCTGTGCGCGGGCGTGGGCCTGGTCGCGTTCGCGTTCGGCCTTGGCCTGCGCGGCGCGTACCCCCTTGATCGCGACGAGCGCGAGCCCGGCGCCCACGATCACCGCGACCACCACGACGAACAGCAGGAGCAGCAACCCCGGCGAGGCCACGGTCGAGGTGGCCGCGTTCGTGCCGACGCCCGCCACCGCGCCTGTCACCGCGAGCGCCGCGATGATGGACAGCGCCACGAGCCCGAGCAGGCTGGCGACGACCAGCCAGACCCGGCCAGCGCGCCGCGGCGCCGGAGGCGGGACCGCGGCGGCGGTCGGTGTCCCCACCACGACGGGCACGGGCGTGGGAGGCGGCGAGGCCGCCGCCCACGGCACGAACTCGGGGCGCTCGGCCGCCTCTCCGTTCACCTCGTGCGTGATGAGGGGCGGAGCCTGGATCACCGAGGACTGCGCCGCCGGGGACGCCGGCTGGACGGCCGGCACGCCGGGACCGCCGTAGGCGACCGGCTGCAGCTCGACCGGCTCCTCCACGGGCCCGGGAAGGTCCCGCTCGATGTGGCTGTGCTCCTTGTGGGCCCTGGCCGCGTCGCGGTGGTAGTCCTCCAGCTCCTGGCAGAGCTCGTCGGAGGCGTAGATCGTGCCGTCGATGAGCGGCCCGGGCTCCCGGCGGATGATGGCCACCACGTCGTCGCCGTTGAGCGTCTTGTGCGTCTCCAGCGCGTGCGCCACGCAGAGGACCTCCCTGCGGTGCTCCTGCAGCAGCTCCTCGGTCTTCTCCAGCATCCGCACCAGGTTGAACTCGATCCGCTCCCCCAGCACGTCGGGGGTCAGGTCGGGCTGGTTCCTGGCGGGCTCCCTCTCGGTGATGCCGATCGTGCCGCCGGCACCCGGACGGGCCTTGCGCATGGCCTTGCCGCCCATGATCTCCAGCTCCTGGAGGGCCGGCAGCGAGGTGACGCCGGAGCCCATCCCCCAGTACGACTCCATCATGGCGGTCAGGTACGTGGCCGAGTACAGGTCGCCGGAGACCCCGGAGGAGTTGTCCTCCCCGAAGAACATCCGCTCGCCGGCCAGCGAGGCCAGGGAGACCATGATGTCGGCCTCGTGCTCGGACTTCCACCGGGTGAACTGGTCCTCGGGCTTGATCGAGGCGACCATGCCCAGGTAGTCGGCGCCCTTCTCGATGGTGGCGATGTCGATCTCGAGGTGGAAGCGGGTCACGTACGCCACGACGGCGTGGCAGGCCTCGTGCACGGCCACGGCGTGCCGCTCGCGCTCGATGTACTCGACGTCCTCGGGCGGGCCGAGCTGCTTGAGCCGCTTGGCCCGCAGCACGTCCGACCAGGTGATGACCTCGCGGCTGTCCCTGATGGCGGTGATCAGCGACTCGTTGACCAGGTCCTTGATCGTGGCGCCGGTGGCGTACGGGGTGATCGTGGCCAGCTTGTCGATCTGCTCGGGGGTGAGCTCGTGCCACACCTTGTCGAAATAGCCCTGGTACGTGCGGACCCGCCCGGCCTTGGACGGGTAGCCGACCTTGTAGATGCGGTCGATGCGGCCCGGCCGCAGCAGCGCCTCGTCGAGCGCGTCGGGCCGGTTCGTGGCCATCATGACGAGGATGCGGTACTTGGGCGGCGGCTTGGGCCGCATGCCGAGCAGCCGGCGGACGAGCCGGTTGAAGAACCCGCGCGGCTTCTTGAGCCCGGACAGCTCGGTGAGCAGCGCCTGCAGCGTGCCCGGGTCGCCCGAACCGTTCATGCCGCCGCCCATGAAGAAGCGGTTGCGCCGCCCCGGCTCGTCGGGCGACTCGCGCCCGGCCCGGAAGGCCAGCACCTGGCGGGTCTCCTCGGACAGGTAGTTGAGCCCGTGGCAGCCGTTGACGCCGGACAGGCCGGAGAAGCCGCCCTGCCCGGGCGGGCCCTGCTGGGCGAGGCGGCCGCGCTTGCCGAGCGAGTCGGCCTCGTCGAAGAAGACGATCACGCCGCCGTACCGGAGCGCCAGCTTGCGCAGCTTCCTGAACAGCCCCTTGACCTTGAGGATGCCGACGCCCATGAACATGTTCGTGAACGCGCCCGGATCCACGAACACGTACGGCTTGCCGGTCTCACCCGCGACGGCCTCGGCCATGAGGGTCTTGCCGGTGCCCGGCGGCCCCCACAGCAGCAGGCCGCTGGGGACGTACCCGCCGCGCCGCTCGATCTCGTCGGGGCGCTCGAGGAAGACGATGTTCTCCCGGACGCGCTCGACCACGTGGTCCTGCCCCCACACGTCGTGGAAGCGGGTCTTGATGTCGTCGGGGAAGTACGTCTCCACGCCGCCCCGGGACAGGAACCAGAACAGGCCCACGAACTGGATGATGACCACGAAGAACAGGAAGACGATCTGGATCAGGAACGGCATCGCGTTCCAGAGCAGCGCCGGCGCCTGCATCACCGCCACGAACGGGCTGACGTCCAGCACCGCCCCCAGCACCAGGGCCGTCAGCACCACGAAGAAGGTGACCTTGAGCGCCCGCGAGAGCCGGTACCTCGTCCAGTCGTCGAACCGCCGGTGCGTCCAGCGCTCGAACCCGCCGAACACCCGGTGGCTCCAGAAGCGGTGGTAGGCCGACCAGTGCTCGCTGACCAGGAAGTGGAGTTGCCGCACGACCTCCACGCCGAGCAGCCAGAAGATCCATGGGTATTCGTACGCGATCTTCTGGGCCGCCTCGGGGAACGCGACGACGCCCTGCCAGTCGGCCATCACCTTCCACGTGAGGATGAGGAAGGCCACCACCAGGGCGATGAGGAATTTGCTCCGGTCCCAGAACTGCATCTTCTTTCTGGTCACGGATTCGGGGTCGGAGGGCCCGCTGCCGGGGGCACGCAGCCCTTCATGGTGATTGGTCGTGGTCAATGGTGCTCCCTCATCCAGGCAGCCGGAGCAGCTTGAACGTACTCTCGATCTTGTCGAACTCGGCGGCGCGCTTCCGGAAACAGACGGATTGGCAGCCGATGAGCATGACGGAGACCGTGGCGCCCTTCTCGTCGAGGATGGCGGTCTGGTCGAACGTCTGGACGTCCTCGCCGATCTGGTATTCGAAGCGGACCCGGACTCCCCTCGCGCCGTTGTCCATCGTCATGACCTCGTCGTTGAGGAGCGCGAAGTTCTTGAACATCGACGGCTGGCCTGTCGCCATGGCCTGCTGCGCGTAGAGCTCGCGCATCTGCGAGGTCACCGGCAGCACGAAGTCGCGCAGCCGGTTCAGTGAGATGGCGTCCCGCTGCTCCTCCGTGAGCTGGTGCACGGTGGCGTAGACGAAGGGCTCCGTCGAGCCCAGCAGGTGGTTGACGGACGGCTCCGCGGACTGGTCGAAGGCGGTGGACCACACCCGCTGGGCCCGGAGGAGGGCCGCCACCGAGTTCGGCTGGTCTCCGGACAGGTACAGCTCAATGGGGTCGGCGTTGAGCTGCGTGAACGAGGACGGCACCTTGAAGTAGGTCGTGCCCGCCGAGTCGCGTACGTAATGGAATTCGGGCTGTCCGGCGCACGCGGACAGCATCAGGATCGCGACTGTGACCGCGATCAAACCCCGTGCCTTTTTCACCAGGGCTTACCTCCGCTTTACGGACCAACGGAGTTGTTGTGCCCGCTTTCCGACACAATGAGCGCGAAGCGGAGGGAAAAATCTTGACCAAATCTTGGCCGTGCCTTGGCTTTACTTGTTACAGATCAATTAAGGCATTGTGCACGGTCCGTAGCGCTCCGTGGCGGGTCACCCGTGGGGCGGTTCAGGTGGCTACAACGTTCATGCAACCCCCATTGGTTCATCTGGGGAAGTAGCGAAAGATATGAGGATCCCTTCCGACCGCCCCGGGAGCGCACAATGTCAGAACCCGCAATGGAGACCGTCGACTCCTTCGGCATGACGGCGGAACGACAGTTCGCCGAGGTCTGGTCGAGGACGGTCCTGTCGGTGCGGGAGCGGCGCCTGCTCCTTCTCGGGCTGCTCGTCGGCCAGGGGCTCCACGAGCAGACGGACGTCCAGCTCGACACCGCGCTGCGCTCGTGCGAGCTCACCGAGACCGAGTTGCGCGAGGTGGTCGTCTTCCTCACCCTCTACGCGGGCTGGACCCGGGGCAGCAAGCTGAACGACCAGGTCGAGGGGCTGATCGAGCGGGTCAGGCAGGCTCGATCCGGTAGATCGGACCACGCAGGCTGAGCGCGTACAGCTCGCCGTCGTGCCCCTCGCCGAACGACGAGAGCTGCTCGACCTTCCCGACCTCGGCCCCATCGGTCGGCCCATCGGCCGGTGCGGCCTTGATCCATCCGGCGCAGAAGTCTCCGTACAGGAACCGGCCCCGGAGCCAGGGGATCTTCTCGCCGCGGTAGACGTATCCGGCGATGACGGAGCAGTTTCCACCCTCGCCCAGGGGATACGTGATCACCGGGTCGACCATGTCGCGACCCTTCGCGCCCCGGAAGCGGCTCTTGCCCTCGCGGGTGTTCCAGCCGTAGTTCTCGCCGCCCCGCGACCCGGCCGGCTGGTGGTCGACCTCCTCCCAGGCGTTCTGCCCGACGTCGCCGATCCACAGGCCTCCCGTGCCCCGGTCGAAGCCGAACCGCCAGGGATTGCGAAGCCCATAAGCCCATATTTCGGGCTTTGCGCCTTTCTTGTCGGCGAACGGGTTGTCCTCCGGGATCTTGTATGGCCGGCCGCCGCGCGGGTCGATGCGCAGGATCTTGCCGAGCAGGGTCGTCAGGTCCTGGCCGTTGCCCTGGGGGTCGCCGGCGCTGCCGCCGTCGCCGAGCGCGATGTAAAGGTGGCCGTCGGGGCCGAAGGCGAGCTGGCCGCCGTTGTGGTTGGGGTAGGGCTGGTCCTGGGTGAGCACGTCGCGCCTGGCCGTGGCCCTGGAGCCGTCGAAGGCCCATTCGGTGACGTGGGTGTCGCCCCGCGCGTCGGTCCAGTCGAGGTAGACCCAGCGGCCGGAGGGGTGGAACGCGACGCCGAGCAGGCCCTGCTCGTTGCCGCCGCTCACCTCGCGGGACAGGTCGATCACGACGTCTCCGTCGGAGGTGCGCAGCCTGCCGGTCTGCTCGGCGACGTAGAGACGGTCGTCGCCCTTGCGCACGGCGAACGCCACCGGCTGCTCCAGCTTGGCGATCTGCTTGAAGCGTAACTCTCCGTGCTCCAGGGGCTCCGTAACGGTGGGCTCCGGCGTCGGGGCGGCGCTCTCCACGGGGTCGAGCGGGGCCGGCGCGGGCTCCTGCGCGCACGCGGTGAGGGTCACGAGGACGAGGGCCGTCGAGGCCGCCACGAGTCGCACGAGGCCCATCCTCGCACGGCATTAGGGTTCAGGTATGCCTACCGCATTGATCACCGGCGCGACCTCCGGTCTCGGCGCCGCCTTCGCCCGGCGCCTGGCCGCCGACGGCTTCTCGCTCGTCCTGGTGTCCCGCGACGAGCGACGGCTCTCCGAGAGCGCCGACCAGCTCAAGCTCAGGTACGGCGTCGGCGTCGAGGTGCTGTCCGCCGACCTCGCCACCGAGGAAGGGCTGGCCAGGGTGGAGTCCCGGGTCGCCGGCGGCGTCGACCTGCTGGTCAACAACGCCGGGTTCGGCCACCCGGGCCGGTTCCTGGAGGTGCCGGTCGAGGACGAGGTGCGCATGCTCAAGGTGCACTGCGAGGCCGTGCTGAGGCTGACGCTGGCCGCGCTGCCCGGCATGCGGGAGCGCGACCGGGGCGCGATCGTCAACGTGGCCTCGGTGGCGGCGTTCTTCCCGCGGGGCACGTACAGCGCGTCCAAGGCGTGGGTGGTGAACTTCAGCGAGTCCGCCGCGAGCGACGTGCGCAACCCGCGCATCAAGATCATGGCGCTCTGCCCCGGTTTCGTGCGGACCGAGTTCCACCAGCGGGCCTCGATGGACACCTCGGGGATCCCCGGGTTCCTGTGGCTGAAGGCCGACGACGTGGTGCGGGAGACCATGCGCGACCTGGCGCTGGGCAAGCGGGTGAGCGTGCCGGACCTGCGTTACAAGGCCATCGTCGCGATCGGCAGACTCGTGCCGCGCGGCCTGCAGGCCCGCGTCTCGTCGAGCATCGGCCGCTGACCCTGTACCGGATCCAATGGAACGGGCCCCCGCCGCGGGAGGGGGTCGCGGTGGGGGCCCGAGCGGTCGTGAGCGAGGCTCACGGCCGGGAATGCAGGAGTCGGCTAGCGGTTGGCCTCGTGGCCGATCGACAGGCCGCTCTCGGGGTCGAAGAAGTGCAGGTTGTGCGTGTCGAGGACCAGGTCGATGTTCTGGCCGGGACGGGCGTGGCTGCGGGCGTTGACGCGGGCGGTCCACAGGGACTTGTCGCCCGACAGCGGCAGCGCGGCCTCTTCGTCGTCACCCGCGTCGGCGGCGGCGACGGTGTCCTTGTGCTCGACCGGCGGGGCGTCGATCAGGAACAGCACGTTGATCTCGGAGCCCAGCTCCTCGGTGACCTCCGCCTTGACCGGCAGCGTGGCCCAGCCGTTGGCGTGGTTGCCGGCCGAGGCCGCGTCCTCGAAGTCGGAGGGGCGGATGCCGAGGATGATCTTCTTGCCGACGTACTGGTCGAGGCCCGGCTTGTCGGTGAAGGTCGAGTCGGGGATCGGCAGCTTGATGCCGGCGAAGGAGACGGCGGCGTCGCCGCCGTCGCGGACGAGCTCGGCGGTGGCGAAGTTCATCGAGGGCGAGCCCATGAAGCCGGCGACGAACAGGTTGACCGGCTTGTCGAACAGGTTCTGCGGGGTGTCGACCTGCTGGAGCAGGCCGTCGCGCAGGACGCAGACGCGGTCGCCGAGGGTCATGGCCTCGACCTGGTCGTGGGTGACGTACACGGTGGTGACGCCGAGGCGCTCGTGCATCTGGTTGAGCGAGGCGCGCATGGAGACGCGGAGCTTGGCGTCCAGGTTGGACAGCGGCTCGTCCATGAGGAAGGCCTGCGGCTCACGCACGATGGCGCGGCCCATGGCGACACGCTGGCGCTGACCACCGGAGAGGGCGGCCGGCTTGCGCTTGAGGTACGTCTCGAGGCCGAGCATCTTGGCGGCCTCGTTGACCCGCTTCTGGATCTCCGCCTTGGGCATCTTGCGGAGCTTGAGGCCGAAGGCGAGGTTCTCCTCGACCGTCATGTGGGGGTAGAGCGCGTAGTTCTGGAAGACCATCGCGATGTCGCGGTCCTTGGGCGGGAGGTGGTTGACCACCTTCTCGCCGATGGCGATCTCGCCGCCGCTGATGTCCTCGAGGCCCGCGATCATCCGGAGTGCGGTCGACTTACCGCAACCGGATGGGCCCACGAGCACCATGAACTCGCCGTCCTTGATCTCAAGGTTGAGCCCGTTCACGGCCTTCACGCCACCGGCGTAGACCTTGTCGACGTTCGTCAGAACGATGGATGCCATGACATTCCTTCGCGCTCCAGGGCGGTGGCCCGGACGTTGTTACCGTGACCCACTCACGTGGATACGTTTTCAAGCATCTCACCCGAAACGGACATCGGTGTCAAGGGTTACCGCGTGACCAGCCCTTGTGGGAACGCGTGTCTTCCCGTTTTCCGGAAACCATGATGGAATCGTTTCCATGGAGAAGCGGGCGACGATCAAGGATGTGGCCGAGGCGGCCGGTGTGGGCGTCGCTACCGTGTCCAGAGTACTGTCGGGCGGCTCGGCCAGTGCGGCGACCAGGGAGCGCGTCCTGGCCGTCGCCGCCCAGCTCGACTACCGCCCGAGCGCCCTGGGCCGCAACCTGCGCCAACGCCGCACGGGCGGCATCGGCCTGCTCGTCCCCGACCTGACCGACACCTTCTACGGCCAGCTTTCCGAGGGCGTGCTCGCCTGCGCCCGCTCGGCCGGCGAGCCCGTCGTGATCGGCTCCACGGGCGGCGACCCCGAGCAGGAGGCCGACCTGGTCGGCATGCTCCTGGAGCAGAGCGTGGACCGCCTGATCGCCGTTCCGTCGGGCGACGCGGACACCTGGTCCCCGGCGCTCCGCGCGGGCATGACGGTGGTCTTCGCCGACCGCCTCCCGCTCCAGTCGTCCCCGGAGGACGTGCGGGCGGCGGCCGTGGCCGACCTCATGGCCCTGGACGGCCTCTCCGCCGCCGCACCGGCCCGCCCGCTGGACATCCCCGCAGTGGTGGCCGACGACCGGGCCGGCATCCGCACGGCCGTGCGCTACCTGCGCGGCCTGGGCCACAAGCGCATCGCCTTCCTCGGCGGCCCCGGCCAGGAGAGCCGGGTGAACGCTTTCAGGGAGGCCGTGGGGGCGCCGGTGGACGAGGAACTCGTCGTGTTCGGCACCGGCAGCCGCGACTCCGCCTACGCCGCCGCCTCGGGCCTCTTCCAGAGCCGCCCCGACCTGTCGGCCGTGGTCGCCGGGGGCAACGTGCTGGGTGAGGCGGCGGTGCTCGCGGCCAGGGAGCTGGACCTGCGGGTGCCCAGGGACGTGTCGCTGGTGATGTACGACGACGTGCCCTGGGCCGAGCTGTGCTCCCCGCCCCTGACGGTGATCGCCCAGCCGGGCCGCGACATGGGCTACCGGGCGGCGGAGCTGGTGCTCCGGGCGGGCGGCAGGAAGCCGCGCAGCGTGGTCCTGCCGACGGAGCTCATCATCCGGGGCAGCTGCGGCCCCCACCGCTAGCGGGCTCCACCTCCCGTGTAGCGGCGGGGCAGGATCATGATCGGGTTGTCGTCGAGGATCACGTCCGGCGGGCCGAACCGCGCCGCGACCTCCCTGATCTCCGGCTCGTCCAGCATCAGCAGGCGGCCGTTCTCGATGAAGAGCTCCCCGTCCACCAGCACGGTGGGCCGGTCGACCTGGCAGTCGCAGTGCGCGAAACCCGGGCCCGTCGTGACCGGCTCCCCGTCGGTCAGTCCGTCGATGCCGCAGTAGAAGGCCCCGGCGTGCTTCTCCCGCTCGAACTGGTTCCCCCCGGCCACCCGCACCTTCGGGTTGAGCCCGATCAGGCCGTGGCGCATGTAGAAGCCACCGGGCGCGTAACGCCGCAGCTGCTCGGCCGCGACCCCGCCCTCGATCTTGCGTACGAGGTTGCCCTCCAGGGTGATGCGCAGGGGCTCCTCCGGCACGCCGGTGACCGTGCTGTCCTCGATCATGAGGACGCCCTCGGTGTCCGCCGGCCAGAAGTTGGCGCCCCCGTACGGGAAGGGCCGCCAGTCCCCGGGCCGCATCGCGCCGGGGTCCGGGTCGAACGCCAGCCCGGAGAACGTCACGTCCGTCCCCCGCGCGGACGTCACCCGGATCGAGCGGGCGCCCGACATCTGCCCCAGCGTCCGGCGCAGCAGCGCGTAGAAGACCTCGGCGGGCAGCCGCCCGCCGGTGAGCAACGCCCCCGCGGTGGCCGTCATGTGCAGGGACAGGAAGCGGGAGGAGCGTGACTTGATCTGGTCGAAGAAGAGCGGCGCCGTGTGCACCTCGCCCCACCAGGTGCCGCTGATCACCAGGTCGGCCTCGCGGAAGGCGGCCGTCTCGATGTGCAGCGACGCTTCCCTGTCCCACCCGCCGGGGCTGAACGGCGGCACGGACAGGATGCGCACATCGGCGTCCCGGTAGGCCGCGGCCGCCGCGATGGCCTGGACGACGACCGGGTCGACGGTGTGCTCCATGAGCAGCAGCACGCGCTCGCCCGGCTGGAGCCCGGTGTAGTCCAGCAGGTTCCGGACGCCGGGCATCAGCTCCACGATCGAGTACGGTCCCACGGCCGGCTCGGTGGCATAGCTGAAGGGCGAGCCGGCGTACGGATTGATCGTCATCGCGTGCTCCCTGCGGGACGTCAGGCCAACGCCTGGACCCTACCCGTCACGGAGCGGAATCACACGATTACGGAACCCAGCGGCGGAATCCTCCCTCGGAGTTGATCACCTGCCCGGTGATCCAGGCGGCCTCGTCCGAGGCGAGCCAGCGCACCACCCGGGCCACCTCCTCCGGCCGCCCCCAGCGCCCGGCCGGGAGCGAGCGGCCGACGTGCCGGGCGAGCTCGGGGCCGGCCCAGCCCGTGTCGACCGGCCCCGGATTGACGGTGTTGACGGTGATGCCCCGGTCGGCGAGCGCGTCGGCCAGGCTGGCCGTCATCTGGTGGATCGCGCCCTTGCTGATCGCGTACGGCAGCTCGTCCGGCATCGGCGCCAGATGCTGGCCCGAGGTGAACATGATCACCCTGCCGCCGGACCGCCGGTCGTCGTGCTGGGCCGCGAACGCCTGCGTCAGCAGCGCGCTGGCCCGGGCGTTCACCGCCCACGACAGGTCCAGCTCGGCGGCCGTCAGCTCCGCCAGCGACTGCCGGTTGCTGCGGGCGTGGTTGGCCACGAGCACGTCCACGTGCCCGAACCTGCCGACCGCCTGCTCCATCACCCACGCCGGCGCCGCCGGGTCCGCGAAATCGGCCTCCACGTGGTGCAGCCGGTCGCCGACGCCGCCCAGCGACTCCAGCACGCCGTCCATGCCCGCGGGATCGCTGCCCCACGGCTGCTCGGCGTCGTGCGGGGTCCACGACTGCACCAGCACCTTCGCGCCCGTCGCCAGCAGCTCGCGCGCGATGGCGTAGCCGATCCCGATCCGCCTGCTCACGCCGGTCACCACGGCGACCCTCGTCTCGGACGTCATCCGATCATCCTCGCCGACCGCTCGCGAGGCGTCGAAGGATTTTCCGCTCAGAGGAGCTTCTCGATGGCGGACGTGACCGCGGGGTCGTCCGGGGTGGTGCGGGGGCGGAAGCGGGCCACGACGGCGCCCTCCCGGTCCACCAGGAACTTCTCGAAGTTCCACTGCACGTCGCCCGCCTCGCCCTGCTCGTCGGCGGTGCGCGTCAGCTCCTCGTAGAGCGGGTGCCGGTCGGGGCCGTTGACGTCGGCCTTCTCCAGGAGCGGGAAGTCCACGCCGTACGTCGCCGAGCAGAACGCCTGGATCTCCTCGGCCGTGCCCGGCTCCTGGCCGGCGAACTGGTTGCAGGGCATGCCGACCACCGTGAAGCCGCGCGGGCCGTACTGCTCCTGAAGCTTGACCAGGGCGCCGTACTGCGGGGTGAGGCCGCATCGCGAGGCCACGTTGACGACGAGGACGGCCTTGCCGGCCGCCAGCTCTCCGAAGGTGGTGGGGGCGTCGTCGAGGGTGTGGAGCTGGATGTCAGTGAGGCTCATGAACCGCACCCTACGCCTCCGGAACGTGATTCGGTCTCGCGCCCTCCCCCGTCGCGGGGCTGCTAAGCTCGCGGCGGCGCGAGAGGCGCATGATCGCTCCGGAGCGAAGGAGGTTGATGAATATGGCTGCCGGCAGTCGTCATCAGCGTGCCCTTCTCCGGCCCGCGCGAGCCTAGAGCGCGGTCCGGTCGTATCAACGACCTGGAGTCACAAGTGTCTTCTTTCTTCTCGGTGGCCGGCACCGACCTGACCACCGACCGCCTCGTCCTGCGTTCCTGGACCTCCGGGGAAGCCGACGCCGTCCTGCACGGCACCCGGTCCGCGCACTGGGCCGACGACTTCCCCGCCGAGGGTGACCACGTCATCGCCGGCCTGTTCGCCGAGCACCCCGCGTGGCTGGACGAGTACGGCCACCGCCAGATCATCGAGCGCGACGGCGGTCTCGTGGTCGGCTCCATCGGCCTGTTCTGGCCGCCCGCCGACGGCACCCTGGAGATCGGGTACGGCATCGTGGCCTCCCGCCGGGGCCGCGGCTACGCTCCCGAGGCGGCGCGCGCGCTGACGGAGTTCGCCCTCACGGCGCCGGGCGTGCACACGGTGTGCGCCGGCGTCGAACTGTCGAACCCGGCCTCGATCAGGGTCCTGGAGAAGGCGGGCTTCCAGCGGTCGCACACGGACGCCGAGGCGAACACGGCCCGGTACGTGACCACGTCACCGGCCCAGCGGTAACGACCCGACGGGGATCGGCGGCACCCCACCGCCGATCCCCCGTCGTGGGAGGCCGTGCTTACCCGCGGCTCCCGCCCGGTCAAACCCCATAGTTGGTCGCGGTTTGCGGCAAGGCCCGTTCAGCCGGACGGCGGGGCGGGCAAGGCCGGGCCTGCGAGAGGGACTTTTATCCGCAACGCTCGCGCAAACACCTCTCCACCGCGTGTCGAGATGGACGACCCGCGGTGACCGAACGTAATAGGAATCGTGCTAGAGGACACGTCGCGGCGCCTTTCGGGCCGCCCAGCGGGATCGGGCGGTGCCAGATTCCCGGAGGGCCGCGCGGACCCTCCGCGTCCGAGCCACGGACGCGGATCGGCAGGGGCGCCCGATGCAAGTGCGCCTGTCCGCACGCGACCCGACAGCAAGGATCGATTTGGACAGCAAACGCGCGCTCATCAGCGTCACCGCGCTCACCGCGTTCACCGCGATCGGGGCACCCGCGGCCTGGGCCGACCGCCCGCCCGTGGTGCGGATCGGGACCTGGACGACGAAGGCGCAGCCCAAGGTGGCGGTGGCGACGCCCAACAAGAACAAGAGGATCGCACTGGGCCAGGTGGTCCAGCGGTCGTGGAACCTGCAGGAGTTCCGCTGCCTGGACAGTCTCTGGACCAGGGAGAGCAACTGGAACCATCACGCACTCAACCGCTCGTCCGGCGCGTACGGCATCCCGCAGGCACTGCCCGCGGGCAAGATGCGCGGTGCCGGCCGCGACTGGAAGTCCAACCCGGAGACGCAGATCCGGTGGGGACTGTCCTACATCAAGGGGAGGTACGGCAGGCCGTGCGGCGCCTGGGGACATTGGAGATCGCACAACTGGTACTAGCCGACGGCGGGAGAGGGCACCCGGGGCTCACCGGGTGCCCTCCCTGCGCGCCACGTGCACCTCGATCGCCTGGATGAGCAGCTCCAGCCCGAACTCGAACTCCGCCTCGTGATCGCACTGATCCAGCAGCGGCGCCAGTGAGTGGACCTCGGGGAACAGCGCGGGATCGACGCCCTCGGCCTTGACGAGCCGGCTGTGGACGGGCGCGAACGTGGGCGTCACCCCCACCTCCCGCAGCAGCGAGCCCACGATGTACGCGATGAACATCCGCAGCATCCTGACCGCGTCCGCCCCGTCGAACCCGGCGCCGCGCAGCGTGGCCAGCGCCCGCTCGACCGGCAGCAGCCCGGCCGTGGAGTGGAGCTGGCGGCTGACGACCACCATGGTCGAGCGCGGGTGGTCGTGGGCGATCTGGCGGAACGCCCGAGCCTGCATGCGCACCCGCTCGGTCCAGTGCGCGCCGGGGTCATCGGTGAACTCGATCTCGCTCAGCACCGCCTCGGCCACCCCGTTGAGCAGGGCGTCCTTGTTGGGCACGTGGTTGTAGAGGGACATCACACCGACGCCGAGCTCGGCCGCGATGCGCCGCATGGAGACCGCGTCGGCGCCCTCGCGCTCGATGAGGTCGATGGCCGTGGCGACGATGCGGCCTCGCGAGAGGGGCTCCGTAGGCATACCTCATTCTATTGACGTACGTACGGTGTACGTGGAACTCTCGGAAGGCGGACGTACGTACGGTGTACGTAACCCCCTTGGGAGGTTCCATGTCGACCCACGACCTCTACACCATCCCCGCCGAGCTCTCCACGTGGAACGTCGAGATGGCCGGGGCGAGCCGATTCACCTGGGAGTACGACGACGGCCGGGATCGCATGCTGGCCCTGTACCAGAAGGGCAAGGACAAGCAGTGGGACTCGACCAAGCGCATCGACTGGGACCTCGAGGTCGATCCGTACGACGTCCTGGGCGTCCCCGACCAGACCATCGCGATCCACGGCACCCCGCTCTGGGAGCGGATGAGCGAGCAGACCCGTAACGAGGTGCGGCGGCACGGCGCGGCGTGGCAGTTCTCCCAGTTCCTGCACGGCGAGCAGGGCGCGATGATCTGCTCGGCCAAGATCGTGGAGTCGGTCCCCGACCTCGACTCGAAGTTCTACGCCGCCACCCAGACGATGGACGAGGCGCGCCACGCCGAGACCTACGCGCGCTTCCTCCAGGAGAAGGTGGGCCTGGCGTACCCGATCAACGAGCACCTCAAGGCCCTGCTCGACAGCACGCTGAGCGACTCCCGCTGGGACATGCCCTACCTCGGCATGCAGGTGCTCATCGAGGGATTGGCGCTGGCGGCGTTCGGGGTGATGCGCGACATCACGACCAAGCCGCTGCCCAGGCAGATCCTCGCGTACGTGATGCAGGACGAGGCCAGGCACGTGGCCTTCGGCCGGATGGCGCTGCGCGACCACTACCGGAACCTGTCGGAGAGCGAGCTGCGCGAGCGCGAGGACTTCGTCATCGAGGGCTGCTACCTCATGCGCGACCGGCTGCGCGGACGGGAGACCTGGGAGAACCTGGGCCTGTCGAAGGCCGAGGTCGACGAGGCCATGGAGGCCACCGACCACTCCGAATACCTGCGGCTGTTCAGGTCGCTGCTGTTCAGCCGGATCGTTCCGTGCGTCAAGGACATCGGGCTGTGGAGCCCGCGGCTGCGGCAGGCGTACGCGGAGATGGGCGTGCTGGAGATGGCGGGCCAGTCCCTGGACGCCCTGATGCGCCAGGACGAGGACATCGCCGACAGGCTCGACGCGGAGCGGTTCACCCAGGAGGAGGCCGAGCGGCACGCCGAGGTGGCCGAGACCGTCGAGCTCGGCAAGTCCTAGAGTCGCGTCGCGTCGGGGGCGGGCAGGCTCTGCGGCAGGCGCAGGATCATCCGGGCCCCGGGACCGTCCCCGATCTCCAGCGTCCCGCCGTGGGCCTTGGCGATGTCGCGGGCGATCGGCAGCCCCAGCCCGGTGCCCCCGGTGTCCCGCGACCGGGTGTGATCGAGGCGGGTGAACCGCTCGAACACCTGGTCCCGCATCTCCGCCGGGATCCCCGGCCCGTCGTCCAGCACCTCCACCACGGCCTGGTCCGCCCACCCCCGCACGGAGATCCACACCCGGGATTCCCCGTAGCGGTCGGCGTTGGACAGCAGGTTCGTCAGCAGCCGGGCGAGCCGGAGCCGGTTGCCGCGGACGAAGAGCCCGGGCTCCACGTCCATGGTCAGCGGCAGCCGGCAGGGGTGTCGCGCGACCTCCTCCTCGACCAGCTTCCCCAGCTCGATCCGCTCCTGCTCGGGCTGCACCCCCGCATCCAGCCGGGCCATCAGGAGCAGGTCGTGGACGATGTCCGACAGCCGCTCGGCGTCCTTGATCGCCGCCCGCCAATCGCCTTCGTGCGGGTCCGCGAGCCCCGCCTCCAGCCGCACCAGGAGCCCGGTGATCGGCGTCCGCAGCTCGTGGGAGGCGTCGGAGACGAAGCGCCGGTGCCGGGCCACGGCGCCCTCCAGCCGCTCCAGGGTCTCGTTGACCGTGGCGGCCAACTCGGCGACCTCGTCCTGCGTGTCGGGCACGTCGACGCGCCGGCTCAGGTCCTGGGCGCTGATGCGGGCCAGCCCGGCCCTGATCCGCTCCACGGGGGCCAGCACCCGGCCGACCCCGTACCAGGCGCCCCATCCCGTCAGCGCCACCAGCACCACCCCGAAGGCGGCCAGAACCAGGGGCAGGAACGGCGAGCCCAGCAGGAACGGCTCACGCAGGGCGGCGAAGGCGACGACGGACCCGTACGCGCTGGCGGGGTTGCTCGTCCCCACGACGACCATGCACCTGCCGGGACACACCCGGGTCTGGATCCGCAGATCGCCTCCCGTGGGCCAGGCCCGGGTGACCGGCGGCTGGCCGGCGAGCCCGGTGCTGGCGGCCAGGACCTGGCCGGAGGCGTTCACGACCTGGAAGAGGTAGACACCCTTCCGCGGCGGGATCGGGCCGTTGAACCGGTGCCCGGTGATGGTCACGGCCAGGTGCCGGCTGGCGTCGTCAGCCTGCCGGACGAGGTCCGCCCGCGCCCGCACGGGGTAGGTCAGCGAGATCGCCAGGATCCCCAGAAGGACGACGGCCCCGAAGACCACCACCGTCACGATGGTCATCCGGGCCCTGATCGAGCGGCCCAACACCATGGTCGTACTCTGTCACGGAGAGTACAAATCCCAGGTAAAACGGCATATTTGCTCAGCCGTGGAAACGGCGATGCAGCTCGTGGACCTCCTCGGCCAGCTCCGGCACCGGACCCTCGACCACCACCCCGGGCGCGACCTCGTTGACCGGGAGCGTGCGTACGGGCGGCTGCGGGACGCCGAGCTCCGACAGCCACGCGGCGAGCTGCTCCGACGAGGCCACGTACACGATGCGGCCCAGCCCGACCCACGCGTGGGCGGCGGCGCACATCGGGCAGTGCTCGCCGGAGGTGTAGACGGTGGCGGCCGCCCGCTCCTCTGGTGTCAGGTGCGCCGCCGACCAGCGGGCCAGCGCGAACTCCGGATGCTGCGTGTTGTCGCCGGAGGCCACCCGGTTGTGGTCCTCCGCCAGCACGGCCCCGTCGCCGGAGACCAGCACCGACCCGAACGGCTCGTCGCCCACCTCCAGCGCCCGCGCGGCCAGCTCGACGCAGCGGCGCAGGTGCGGCATCTCCGATTCAGCGATCATGAGTTCCCCATCCTAGACGGCCGCCGAGCAGGGCCAAGAACATACCCCAACAGATCACAACAAAAGTAACGGTCAGCCGAATGTGCAAGATCTTTCACTGTTTCCGCACGTCACGTACAAGAACCGCACTCTTCGGGCTACTGAAAATCGGTTGAACCCTCGTATTAGCCTAGAAGGGATGCCTCCCGATACGCACATACCTCAACGTCCCCTGCTCTCCTCCAACTCCCTGTGGCGGATGAAGTCCTACCTCCGCCCCTACGTCGTCAGATTGGTGTTCATCTGGCTGGCGGCGATCGTCGGCATCGCGGCCGGCATCGCGCTCCCGCTCATCAGCGAGAAGGTCATCGACGGTCCCGTGGCCCACGGGGACTCCGGCGCGCTGCTCCCCCTCGGGCTGCTCGCGATCGGCGTCGGCGTCGTCGAGGCCCTGCTGATCCTGCTGCGGCGGTGGGCCCAGGTGAAGCCGGTGCTCGGCCTGGAGACCGCGATCCGCGACGACCTCTACGAGCACCTGCAGCGGCTGCCCATGGGCTTCCACGGCGACTGGCAGTCCGGCCAGCTGTTATCCCGGGCCACGACCGACCTGTCGACCATCCGGCGCTTCCTCGGCTTCGGCATGCTCTTCCTGGTCATGAACATCCTGCAGCTGATCACGGTGACCGTGCTGCTGCTGAACAAGTACTGGCCGCTCGGGCTGCTGGTGCTGGCCTCGGCCGTGCCGATCGTGTGGCTGTCGCTGCGGTTCGAGAAGCGCTACATCAAGACCTCCCGCCAGGTGCAGGACGAGCAGGGCGACCTCGCCACGCTCGTCGAGGAGTCCGCCCTCGGCATCCGCACGATCAAGGCCTTCGGCCGCCGCCACTACGTCTTCGACCGCTACGACGAGGGCGCGCTCAAGGTCTACGGCACCTCCATGGACAAGGCCCGGCTGCTGGCCAAGTTCTTCGCCTTCCTCGAGATCATCCCCAACATCACGCTGGCCCTGGTGCTGCTGCTGGGCGCGCTGGCCGTCGGCACGGGCTCGCTGACGCTGGGCGCGCTGGTCGCGTTCACCACGCTGATGCTCCAGCTCGTCTGGCCGATCGCGAGCCTGGGCTACATCCTCGCCATGGCCCAGGAGGCCATGACCTCCGCCGACCGCCTCATGGAGGTCATGGACACGGTGCCCGCCATCGAGGGCGGCACGCGGACCATCGACGGGCCCCGCGGCCACCTGCGCTTCGAGGGCGTCGGGTTCCGCTTCCACGACTCCGAGGAGCCGGTGCTGCGTGACGTCTGGCTGGACGTGCGCCCCGGTGAGACGGTGGCCGTCGTGGGCGCGACCGGCTCCGGCAAGACCACGCTGACCGCCCTGGTGCCGCGGCTGATCGACCCCACCGAGGGCCGCGTCACGATCGACGGGTACGACGTGCGCGACCTGGAGCTGACCAGCCTCCGCTCGGTGGTGGCCACGGCGTTCGAGGAGCCGACGCTGTTCTCGATGAGCGTGCGGGAGAACCTCACGCTCGGCCGGCTCGACGCCACCGACGAGGAGCTGGCCGAGGCCATCCAGACCGCGCAGGCCATGTTCGTGTACGACCTGCCGTGGGGCCTCGACACCCGCATCGGCGAGCAGGGCCTGTCCCTGTCCGGCGGCCAGCGGCAGCGCCTGGCCCTGGCGCGGGCCGTGCTGAGCCATCCGCGGATCCTCGTGCTCGACGACACCCTCTCCGCGCTCGACGTGGAGACCGAGGCGCTCGTGGAGGAGGCGCTGCGGCACGTGCTGCGTGACGCGACCGGCATCGTGGTCGCCCACCGCGCCTCGACCGTGCTGCTGGCCGACAAGGTGGCGCTGCTGCGGGGCGGCACGATCACGCACGTCGGGCAGCACCACGAACTGCTGGCCCAGGTGCCCGAATACCGCGAGCTGCTGGCCCAGGACGCCGACTTCGACGACGCCGCGGAAGGAGCGCTGCGATGACCACGACCACCACGGCGTCCTGGCGGGGCGTGTCCTCCGAGGACCAGGACGAGCTGCCGGAGAAGGTGTCCGTCCTGCTCCGGGAGCGCTCCCGGCGGCTGCTCGGCGCGCTGCTCAGGCCGTACCGGAAGAAGATCGGGCTGCTCGTCGCGATCGTCGTCGTCTCCAACGGGGCCGGGCTCTCGATCCCCTTCCTGGTCTCCATCGGGATCGACGAGGGCATCCCGCCGATCACGAGCGGGGCCGGCCCCGCGGTCCTGCTGACCGTGGTCGGGGTGATCCTGGCCGCGGCGATCACGCAGGCGCTCACGCGCCGGGCGTTCCTGACGCTGTCCGGCCAGATCGGCCAGGGCACCCTGCTCGAACTGCGCAGGAGGGTGTTCGACCACTTCCAGCGCCTGTCGCTGAGCTTCCACGAGCAGTACACCTCCGGGCGGGTCATCTCGCGGCTGACCTCGGACGTCGAGGCCATCGCGGAGCTGCTCCAGTCGGGGTTCGACGCGCTGGTCAAGGCCGTGCTGACCATGGCGGGCACGGCCGTGCTGCTGCTGGTGCTGGACGTGCACCTGGGCCTGCTGGCGCTCGTCCCGCTGCCGTTCCTGCTGCTGTTCACCCGGTGGTTCCGGCGGCAGTCGGCGATCGTCTACCGCCGTACGCGGGAGACGGTGGCGCTGGTGATCGTGCACTTCGTGGAGTCGATGACCGGCATCCGCGCGGTGCAGGCCTTCCGCAGGGAGCCGCGCAACCAGGAGATCTTCGAGCAGCTCAACGACGACTACCGGGGCGCGAACGCGCGCAGCATGCAGCTCGGCGCGACGTTCATGACCGGGATCAAGCTGATCGGCAACCTGACGATCGGCGGCGTGCTGCTGTACGGCGGCTGGCTGGCGCTGCAGGGCGAGGTCAAGGTCGGCGTGCTGGCCGCCTTCCTGCTCTACCTGCGCCAGTTCTACGAGCCGATGCAGGAGGTCAGCCAGTTCTACAACACCCTGCAGTCGGCCGGCGCGGCGCTGGAGAAGCTGTCGGGCGTGCTGGAGGAGGAGCCCTCCGTACCCGAGCCGCGCGAGCCGGCCAGGCTGCCGGACGGCAGGGCGCGCGGCAAGGTGCGCTTCGAGGGCGTCAGGTTCGCCTACGTCGAGGAGATGCCGATCCTGCCCCGGCTCGACCTGACGGTCCCGGCCGGGCAGACCGTGGCGCTGGTCGGGGCGACGGGTGCGGGGAAGACGACGCTGGCCAAGCTGATCTCCCGCTTCTACGACCCCACCGACGGCCGCGTGCTGCTCGACGGCGTCGATCTGCGCACGCTGGACGAGCCGGCGCTGCGCGCGGCCGTGGTCATGGTGACGCAGGAGAACTTCCTGTTCAGCGGTACGGTCGCCGACAACATCAGGTTCGGCCGGCCCGACGCCACCGACCGGGAGGTGCGCGAGGCGGCCAAGGCCATCGGGGCCCACGAGTTCGTCTCGAGCCTGCCCGACGGCTACGACACCGAGGTGGGCAAGCGCGGCGGCCGGATGTCCGCCGGGCAGCGCCAGCTCGTCGCGTTCGCCAGGGCGTTCCTCGCCGATCCCGCCGTGCTGATCCTCGACGAGGCCACCTCCAGCCTCGACGTGCCGAGCGAGCGGCTGGTGCAGCGCGCGCTGCGCACGATCCTGGCCGACCGGACGGCACTGATCATCGCGCACCGGCTCTCGACGGTGGAGATCGCCGACCGGGTGCTGGTGATGGACCGGGGCGAGATCGTCGAGGACGGTCCGCCGGACCGGCTCATCGCGGCCTCGGGCCGGTACGCCGGGCTGCACCAGGCGTGGCTGGAGAGCCTCAGCTAGCTCCCTAGTGGTGCGCCATGGCCACGGCGTTCGCGTACAGCTCGTACCCGACGAACAGCGCCAGGGGCACCCCGAGGGCGATCAGCAGCCTGCCGGGCAGGTGGGTCCGCGGCGCGGACACCCTGCCCGGCTCCGGCGTCGCCGCGGCGAACACCGGCTCGGGCTCCGGATCGGGGGCGGGCACGAGTTCGGGATGCCGCGCCAGATACCCCCTGGGGAACGAGGTCACGTGGTACGCGCCGCAGAGCGGGCAGCAGGTGCCCGACCAGGGCGGCGGCACGGTCACTCCCGCGCTGAGCCAGAGGTCCACCTCGTTGCCGTGCACGTCTGTGAGATGTCTGACGACGAAGTTCTCTTCCCAGACATGTAAGCAACGAAGGCATTCGAAAGGCCACGTCTCGCGGGTGTCGAATCCTTCGGTCACTGGGACCACCCCCCGGCTTCTGATCGCCGTCGATCCCGAGTGTCCGCTTGACTTCGCGCGCCCGCAAGACGGGCTTTATGACACTTTCCGCTATGGAATGCTCACCAAGTGTCAGGTTAGTCGTTCGTAGATGGACTTCCGAACCGGGCTGAGCAGCGGAGTCGCGTCCGGCGCGGGGGGCTCCGCGGGCGGGATCAGCTCCGGATGTCGGGACAGGTAACCGTCCGGGAAGGTCGTGGCCTGCTGACAGCCGCACCTCGGGCACATGACGCCCCCTGGTGACGGCGGCAGCACGGGGAGCCCGCCGTGCAACCAGATCTCCCGCTCGTTTCCGTGACGGTCGTCGATGTGCCTGACGAGGTACTCCTCTTCCCATACGTGCCAGCAACCGCGGCACTCGAAAGGCACGATCCTGTGTTCTTCTTCCAACGAGGTCACCCCCTCACCTCCGAGTGTGTGCCTCCTTCTCCGGATCTGGCAACCGCGCTTACCGAATCGCCAGAACAAAGACGATGGCGCCGGCCACCACGCACATGGTGCCGAGCCAGGCGAACAGCACGTCGAGCCCCGGGTTCAGCGGCTTGCCGCCGTGCAGGGCCTCCTGCACGCGGCGGAACCGCGCCCCGGTCCTGATCAGCAGCACGGCGCCGCAGAGCGCGGCCAGCGCGAACACCACCACCGAGGGCACGGGCAGGCCGTGCCTGAGGGACAGCCCGGCCGCGCCGAGCCCGCCGGTGGCCAGCGCCACGGCCGTGCGCACCCAGGCCAGCCGGGTGCGCTCGCTCTGCAGCCCCTCGTCCCAGATCTCCTTCTCCGGGGTCACCTGATCCGACCTCGGGCTCAGGCGGCCAGGATGATCAGCACGAGGGCGATCACGGCCACGGCCGCCACGCCGTACCCGAAGACCGCCGCCAGCGCGGGGGGCGGCAGCGGCGCCTGCTGCCGCAGGGCGCGCTGGATGTTGCGCCAGCGCGGATACGCCATGCCCGCCGCGAGCGCGGAGAGCGTCACCAGCACCACGGCCAGCGCGGTACGGATCCACGGCACGAACACGTGCTCGGGCACCGCCGCCATCGCCACCCCACCCGCACTGAGCGCCAGCGCCGTGCTCAGCCAGGTGAGGAAGGTTCGTTCATTGGCCAAGGTGAAACGCGGGTCGGGTTCCATGGGAAAAACGGTAATTCGTCCCCATTTCCCCTAGAGAAGTTGGGATTCAGCCAGTACAGGCCTTGGCCACCTTCTCGGCATAGGCCGCGCTCTCGGTGAGGACCTTCTGGGTGGCGTCCACGGCGTCGTTGACGTTGGTGACGTTGATGCCGCTCAGCGTCTTGGCCAGGTCGTCGGAGGCTTCCTTGATCGTGGTGTTGGCGGCCTTGTCGGCCACGTCGTTGAGCTTGGTGGCGGCGTCGTCGAGGGCCTTGTCCATGGCCTTGGGATCGTCGGCGAGCGTCTTGAGCTGGGCACCCAGGTCGGCGACGATCTTCGGGGCTTCGAGGCACGCTTGGGCCTTGTCGATGGTGCTGTTGACCTCACCGCATCCGGCGGCGAAGACACAGACGGCGAAGGCGGCCAGGGGCACGAATCGGCTCTTGAGGAGTCGCATACCTCGACCCTACCCAACGCATTCCAAAGGTTCCCTTGACATCTCCGGCGACGGGCGCCCAAGATTCCAAGCATGTCTTTGGAATCCTCGCGGCGACGGCTCAGCGACCCGGCCGCGATGCGGGCGTTCGCGCACCCGGTGCGGCTGGCGCTGCACGAGCTGCTGCTGAGGGCGGGCGCGATGACCGCCGCCGACGCCGCGCGGGAGGTGGGCATCAGCCAGGCGCTGGCCTCGTACCATCTGCGGCAGCTGGCCAAGTACGGCTTCGTGGAGCAGGCGGCGGCGCGCGACGAGCGCGAGCGGCCGTGGAAGGCGACCGAGACCCTCCAGGAGTGGGACGACGACGCGGCCGGGCCGGAGCAGGCGGCCGCCCGGAACCTGCTGGAGCAGGTGATCGCCGAGCGCGCGCTGTCACGCCTGGCCGAGTGGCAGCAGCATCGCGGGGACGAGCCCGAACCGTGGCGGGGGGTGGGCGGTCTGGGGAACCTGTACCTCTACGCCACGGCGGAGGAGGTGACGGCGCTGGGCGCGGCGGTGGCGAAGCTGCTCGGGCCGCTGATGGCCCGCGTCGACGACCCCTCGGCCCGTCCCGCCGGCGCCCGGCCCGTGCTGGTGACGCAACTGGTCGTCCCCCTGCCACCCACGGGCTCCGGTGACTGAGCCCCGCCCCGCCGGCGGGGTCCGTGCATCGGACGGCACCCGCGACGAGGGGGGCGGGGTTCGCGCGCTGTTGGCCGGTAACCGGGACTACCGGCGCCTGCTCCTCGCCGGGCTGATCTCGCAGACCGGCGACTGGGTGATCAGCACCGGGCTGGCGTTCCACGTCTACCGCCTCACCGGCTCCACCCTGTCCACCGCGATCATGCTGCTGGTCTCGCGGTTGCCCGACGTCGTGCTCGGGTCACTGGCCGGGGTGCTGGCCGACCGGTGGGATCGCCGCCGGGTGCTGGTCGTCACCGACGTGCTGCTCGCGCTCGGCCTGCTGCCGCTGCTGGCCGTACGCGGGCCGGACCAGGTGTGGATCGTGTACGCCGTCGCGCTGTGGACCGGCGTCCTGAGCACCGTGCTCGCTCCCGCGCAGAAGGCCCTCGTGCCGCAGATCGTGGCGGAGTCGCAGCTCGTACGGGCCAACGCCCTGCACGGCCAGACCGGCCAGGCCGCCCGCCTGCTGGGCGCGATGCTGGGCGGGCTCGCCGTCAGCGCCGGAGGGCTCGCCGCGGTCGTGCTGATCGACGTGGCCAGTTTCCTGGTCTCCGCTGCCCTGCAGGCCACCCTCCGGCCGCCCGGACGCCCGGCGAGGACGGCGACGATGGGCGGGCAGTGGGTCGCCGGGCTCCGCCTGGCCATGGGGGACGGGGGCGTCCGCCTGCTGGTGGCGTACATGATGATCACGGGGCTGGGCGAGGGGATCTTCGCCACGCTCGCCGCGCCCTTCGTGAGCGACGTGCTCGGCGGCGCGGGCGACGCCTACGGGCTGTTCCTGTCGGTGCAGGCGGTCGGCGGGATCCTGGGCGGGCTCGTCGTGGCGCTCCGTCCGGGGCGCGCCGACCCGCGGGTGCTGCTGGGCGGGGCGACGGTCGTCTTCGGGCTGGTGGACCTGGCCCTGTTCACCTACCCGCTGGCCGTGCCCGCGCTGTGGCCGGCGCTGGTGCTGATCGGGCTGGCCGGGGTGCCCGCGGCGGCCGCGACGGCGGGTTTCGTCACGCTGGCCCAGAACGTCGCCGGCGACGACCGGCGGGGAGGCGTGTTCGGCGTCCTGGGCAGCGCCCACGCCGCCACCGCGCTGGGCGGCATGGGGCTGGCGGGGGTGCTCGGCGGGGTGGCCGGGGTCGTGCCCGCGTTGTGCGTGCACGCCGCCGGGCTGATCGTCGCCGGAATCATGGCTCTGACCTGCCCTCATGCGTGAACCGATATCGACTTCTTCGCGATATCGCTATTAGACACGTGGTGATCGCATCTGCTTTGCTCCTTGCCCATTGACGGACGACCGTAAGGACCAAGCATGCGAAACCGCCGCTTCACGGCAGCAGCCACGTTGACCATCTCCTTCCTGACGGGCGGGGCCCTCCCGGCGGGCGCGGCCTCGGCCACGAGCTCGGTGCAGGCGCTCTCGGGCGAGGCCCAGGCCCGCAAGGAGCTGCGCGCGCTGGAGGCGTCGTTCAAGGGGCGCATCGGCGCGTACGCCATCGACACCGCCACCGGCAGGACGATCGGCTACCGGTCGAACGAGCGGTTCCCGCTGCTGTCCACGTTCAAGGCGATGGCCTGCGCGGCCGTGCTGCACAAGGCGCGCACCTCCGACCCCGGGCTGATGGAGAAGGTCGTGCGCTGGACGGCCGACGACCTCAAGCCGAACTCCCCCACCACCGAGAAGCACGTGGAGGACGGCCTGACCGTCAACCAGCTGTGCGAGGCGACCATCACCCTGAGCGACAACACCGCGGGCAACATGGTGCTCAAGCAGATCGGCGGGCCGGCGGGCCTGACGCAGTATTTCCGCACGCTGAAGGACCCGATCTCCCGCCTGGACCGCTGGGAGACCGAGCTGAACGACTGGACGCCCAAGGAGAGGCGCGACACCACGACGCCCGCGTCCATCGCCCGCGACCTGCGCGCGGTCACGGCCGGGAACGCGCTCACCGCCAAGGACCGGGAGCAGCTCAACGCCTGGATGATCGCGACCAAGACCGGTGACGCCCGCATCCGCGCCGGCCTGCCGAAGACCTGGACGATCGGCGACAAGACCGGCACCAACTCGGCTTTCGGCGGAGGGAACGACATCGCGGTCATCTGGCCCAAGAAGGGCGCGTCTCCCATCATCATGGCCATTTACACGAACCGCGCGGCGGGCGAGACCGGCGATGACACGGCGATCGCCCGCACAGCCACCATCCTGGCCCGCGGCCTCGGCAAGCTCTGACGACCGGCGGGGGCGGCGATTTCGATACCCCATTCGCACCCGCGCTTAACCTGAAAATAATTCTTTCCAATTCGGGGGGATAATTCCGGACTTAAAGCGCCACTTGCCACCTGACCAGGGGAATCTTCATTCGATTCCGCTTCTCATCGCCGATCCTCGGGGTATCCTCTTGGCAAAGAAGCGGGACCGGAGATCCCTACAATCCCCGGTCCCTTACCTCCAAGGTAAGGGAGATCAACATGAGCTTCAAGGAACTCTGCTGCAACCTCGGCACCGAGTTGGACAACGAGTTCATCCGGCTCCGGGCGGACCAGGCGGAGCTCGGGCAGCAGCTCACCGAGCGGATCAACGGCGTGGCCAACCACGTCAAGATCCTCGACGCGAAGGTGACCGCCCTGGACTCCAAGGTCACCGCCCTCGACACCAAGGTCACCGTCCTCGACGAGCGGGTCACCGCACTCGACGCCAAGATCGACACGAAGTTCGAGGAGATCGACGCCCGGTTCGAGACCATGGACGGCAAGATCAACAATCTGCAGGGCAACCAGAACGAGATGATGAACATCCTCATCGACATCCAGCGCAAGGTCAGCGTCAACTAGCGCCTGACCCACTGTGAAAGGGCGGACTCGTGAAACACACGAGTCCGCCCTTCGCGTTCGCTAGAGCTTGTTGTAGCAAGGACCGTCGAAGGTGTACCCCTGCGCCGTCGGCCCCGTGAAGAAGTCCTTGACGATCGTCACGCCCGTTGGCGCCTGCTCGTCGACCTTGTTGATCAGCGTCTGCCTGAACACCGCGGCGCTCGACGCGTCCGCGTAGTTGCCCGCCTCCGGCGGGAGCATGCCCTCGTAGTCCACCGTCCTCAGCGTCTTGACGGCCGCCAGCAACCCCTTGCGGCTCACGTCCCCGCCGGCCACCATCGCGTCCAGGGCCGCCTTCATCGGGTACGCCCAGGCCCATCCCGAGGTGTACCCGTCGTTGGGCGTCACGCCGGGCAGGGCGTCGCGCATCGCCTTGTGCCCCGGGGTGTCGGCGCCCCACGGCTTGCCCGGGGCCGACTGCTCGTACAGGGCCTTGAGGGCGGGGGCGGCGGGGGACTTCAGCAGGGCCGGGTTCCAGGTGGGGCCGGTGCCGATGAAGCGGCCCTTGTAGCCGGCCGCGGCCGCCTGGCCGATGATCGTGGCGGCGTCGGCCGGGCCGGTGGTGAGGATGACCAGGTCGGGCTTGTTCTTGGTGATCTCGGTGATGGCCCGGCCCTGCTCGGTGGCGCCCGAGGGGGTCTCGACGTTGGTGAACTTCAGGCCGTTGCGCTCGGCGGCGATCTTGGCGCCGGCGGCGGCGTCCGCGCCGTAGTCGCCGGCCAGGTGGACGGCCATGACCGACTTCGGCTTGTACGTGTCCATCGCGTAGTCCACGGAGTTCATGGCCTCGACGCAGTAGTTGGAGCCGCTCTCGATCATGACGTCCTCGAACTCCCAGGCCGAGGTCCACGAGGCGGGAGCGGCGACGACGCTGTTGGCCTTGAGGTCGCCGAGGATGGCCGCGGTCGTGGGCGAGCCGAGCGTCTGGGCCAGCGCGAGCACGTGGTCCTTGATCTCGTTGTAGACCTGGCGGTGCACCTCCGGGTTGTACTTGTTGTCCCGTACGTACTTGGTGACGTCGACCTCGTACTTGCCGCCGATGCCGCCGGCCTTGTTGACGCGGGCCCAGAACGCCTTCTGGGCGTCGGTGATCGGCACGGCCAGCGCGGCGAAGGGGCCGGAGGTCAGGTCGGAGATCGTACCGAGGTAGATGCAGCCCTTCTTGGCGTCCACCGCGGTGGGACAGGGTGCGGTGGTGACACCTGGAGCCTGGGCGCCGCCCTTGCTGCCCTCGTCGTCCCCCCGGAAGACGCCGCACGCGGACAGAAGGGCCACTATCGCGATAAATCCCGCTGCATAGCGACTCTTCATGAAAAATCACCTTCTAGTAGGAGAAAGGCCAGGACTTCCAGTAGTTGCGGACCCGAACCCACAGGCCGAACAGGCCCCGTGGCTCGAAGATCAGGAACACCACGATGAGCAGCCCGTACAGCACGGTCTCGACCTGGAACACGTTCGGCGTCAGCGTGGTGTCCGCGCTCACGAACGGCACCAGCGCCGGCAGCGCCCTGGTCAGCGGCTGCAGCAGCGAGATGAACAGCGCCCCCGCGATCGACCCCGACACGGTGGCCACGCCGCCGATCAGCACCATCGCGATGAACTGCACCGACAGCAGCAGGCTGAACGACCCGGGCTCGACATAGCCGGAGATCGTGTACAGCAGGCCCCCGGCGCAGCCCGCGTAGAACGACGAGATGCCGAAGGCCAGGACCTTGTAGCGGGTGAGCGGCACCCCGATGACCTCGGCCGCGATGTCCCGGTCGCGGATGGCGGCGAAGGCGCGGCCGACGCGCGAGCGGGCCAGGTTGCGGGCCGCCAGGGCGAAGACGACGAGCAGCGCCAGCATGAGCACGTACAGCGACTGCTCCCTGGTGCCGAGCGGCCCGTCCTGGTCGAGGCGCACGCCGAAGAGTTGCGGGACCGCCGCCTCGCGCCCGACCCCGGGCCCGCCGGTGAGGTCCTGCCACTCCTTGAAGACGTGCTCGCCGAGGAACACCAGCCCGAGCGTGACGACGGCCAGGTAGAGGCCGCGCAGGCGGGTGGCCAGGGGCGCGACCAGCACCCCGGCCACGGCGGCGACGAGTCCGGCCGCGGGCAGCCAGATCCAGATCTCCGCGAGGCCGAAGCCGATGCGCTCGCCGTCCACGGGGCCGGACACGGCGGCGGCGGTGTAGGCGCCGATGGCGACGAAGAACGCGTGGCCGAGCGAGACCTGCCCGGCGTAGCCGGTGACGATGTTGAGGCCGATGGCGCCGATGGCCAGCGCGTACGCTCCCGCCAGCACCTCCAGCGACCGGTCCTGCAGCAGCACCGCCAGCCCGAACGCCAGCAGCACCAGCAGCCCCGTCCACACCCGCTTCGCCGGGGTGTCGAGCAGCGCCATGTCCTGGGCGTAGGAGGTGTAGAGCAGCGGCCGCCCGCGCACCCGGCGAGACCGTCCGGTCGGTATGTCAGGAACGGCGGAGCGCGCCGCGGATCGCGTGCCGGTCATACCCGCTCGACCTCCCGGGTCCCGAACAGGCCATAGGGCCTGACCAGCAGGACGATCAACATCACCACATACGGCGACACGACCGCGAAGTTCTGCCCCAGCCAGGGCGCGAACTCCCCCTGGTACGACTGGAACAGCGACTCCACGACCCCGACCACCAGCCCGCCCACGACCGCGCCGCCGAGCGAGTCGAGCCCGCCCACGATGATCGCCGGCAGCGCCTTCAACGCGACCACCCAGGTGAGCTGCTCGATCCCCTGCCCGGTCCCGACGAACATCCCGGCCACGGCCGCCAGGAACCCGGCCAGCGCCCACGACAGCGCGAACACGGCCCCCACCGAGACCCCCTGCGCCAGGGCGGTCTCCTGGTCGAACGCCGCCGCCCGCATCGCCAGCCCGTACCTCGTGTAACGGAAGAACGCGAACAGCAGCGCCACCAGCACCGCCGTAACCAGCAGCATGGCCAGCCAGCGCCGCTGCACGACCAGCGACCCGAGCGACACCTGCGTGAACCCCCACGGGTCCCCGACCTGCCGCACGTCCCGGCCGATGAAGCCGTTCACCACCACCCGCACCACCACGTCGATGCCGAGCGTGATGATCGCCACGACGAACACCGGCCGCCCCACCATGGGCCTGATCGCGACCCGCTCGATCCCGAGCGCCACCAGGGCGATGAGCAGCGCCGACAGCAGGACGGCGGCGTAGAAGCCGGTCACCTCGGCCAGGTAGCTCACCGCGACGGCCCCGGCCAGCATCAGCGCGGGCTGCGCGAAGCTGATCACCCGCGTGGCCTTGTAGATGATCACGAACCCGAGCGCGAGCAGCGCGTACACCGAGCCGCTCCCCAGGCCCCTGATCACGGTCTCGAGCAGCCCCTTCACCGGGCGTACATCCCTTCCACCAGGTCCTCGAAGAGCTTGGCGACGGCGGCGCGCTTGACCTTCTGGGTGGCGGTCAGCTCCCCGTCCTCGTGGTCGAGCTCCTTGGGCAGGAACGTGAACCGCCGCACCTGCTCGACCCGGGCGAAGCGGGTGTTCACCTCGTCCACGATCCCCCGGACCAGCTCCCGCGTCTCCGGTTTCTCCGACAGATCCCGATAGGTCGTGTACGGCAGCCCGCGCCGCCGCGCCCACTCCCCCACCGTGTCCGGCTCGATCCCGATGAGCGCCACCAGGTACGGCCGCCGGTCCCCGATCACGATGGCTTCCTTCAGGTACGGCGACGCCTTCAGCGCGTTCTCGATCTCGCTGGGCGCGACGTTCTTGCCACCGGCCGTGATGATGATGTCCTTCATCCTGTCGATGATCCGCACGTGCGTGCCCTCGACGAACTCGCCCACGTCCCCGGTGTGCAGCCACCCGTCCTCGTCCAGCACGTCGGCCGTGGCCCGCGGGTTGCGCCAGTAGCCGGCGAAGTTCCCCGGATGCCGGGTCATGATCTCGCCGGTGGCCTCGTCGATCCTCAGCTCGGCGCCGGGGTGCGGCTCGCCGACCGTGCCCAGGCGCACCCTGCCGGGCCGGTTGGCGGTGGCGATGGCGGTGTTCTCGCTCATCCCGTACACCTCGTGCATGGGGATGCCGATCCCCATGTAGAACTTGAGCACGCCGGGCGCGATCGGCGCGGCCCCCGAGGCCGCGTACCTGACTCGCCGCATCCCGAGCCGCTCGCGCAGCGAGCGGTAGCAGAACACCCAGCCCACCCCGTACGCCAGCCGCGTCCCGAAGGTGTGCCGGCCGCCCGTGCGCACCAGCGCGTCACCGATCCGGTCGGCCACCCGCAGCCAGAACCGGGTCACCGCCCGCTTGACCGGCGAGGCCGACTCCAGCCGGATGTCGACCTGGGCCAGGACCTTCTCCCAGATCCGCGGCACCCCGAACAGGATCGTCGGCTGCACCTCCCGCAGGTTGGCCTGCACGGTGTCGATGGACTCGGCGAAGTTCACCTGCACGCCGGCGGCCGAGTTGAACCACACGGTGAACGCCCGCTCGGCCACGTGGCACAGCGGCAGGTAGGACAGCGCCAGGTCGCGTTCGGAGGGCGGTGGGGAGGTGAAGCCGCCGCCCAGGACGAGCGTGCTGACGGCGAACTCCACGTTCCCGATCGTGAGCATGACGCCCTTGGGCGGGCCCGTGGTGCCCGAGGTGTAGATGAGCGTCATCACGTCGCCGGGCTCGGCCTCGGCCATGCGGCGCTCCACGGCGTCCGGGTGCCCGGCGCGGTGCTCGGCCCCGAGGGCGAGCAGTTCGGGCCAGGACATCAGGACGTCGTCGTCGTAGCGGCCGCGGATGCCGCGCGGTTCCAGGTAGACGATGCGCCGCAGCTCGGGGCACTCGTCGAGGACCTTGAGCGCCTTGTCCACCTGCTCCTGGTCCTCGGCGATGAGGATCTTCGCGCCGGAGTCCGCGAGGAGGTAGGCGACCTCGACGGGCGGGTTCGTGGGGTAGAGGCCGACGGTGACGCCCCGGACGGCGACCGTGCCGAGATCGCCGTAGAGCCATTCGGGGCGGTTCTCGGAGTGGACGGCGACGCGATCCCCGGGCTCGACGCCGAGGGCGAGCAGGGCGTGCGCGACGAGCTCCACCTGGGTCCAGTACGCGGCCCAGGTGACCTCCCGCCAGATGCCCAGGTCCTTGTGCCGCATGGCGACCGCGCCGGGGGTGCTGCGGGCACGGTCCCGCACCCTGGTGACGATGCTCATGCGGCTCCTCCCAGGTACGCCTCGATGACCTTGGGGTCCTGCTGGACCTCGGCCGGGGTGCCGAGCGCGACCGGGCGGCCGAAGTCGAGCACGAGCACCCGGTCGGCCAGGTCCATCACCAGCCCCATGTCGTGGTCCACGAGGACGACCGGGATGCCCAGCTCGTCCCGGATGTCCAGCACGAACCTGGCCATGTCCTCGGTCTCCTCCAGGTTCATGCCGGCCACCGGCTCGTCCAGCAGGAGCAGCCGGGGCTCCATGGCCAGCGCCCGGCCCAGCTCGACCCGCTTCTGGATCCCGTACGGCAGCAGCCGCACGGGATGGCGCCGCCAGGCCTCGAGTTCGAGGAAGTCGATGATGTCCTCGACCTGGGCGCGGGCGGCCAGCTCCGCGCGCCTGGCCCGCCCGTACCAGAGCAGCGCGGCCAGGGCTCCGTAGCGGAAGTGGTGGTGGCGGCCGAGCATGAGGTTGTCCAGGACGGTCAGGTTGTGGAACAGCTCGACGTTCTGGAACGTCCTGGCCAGGCCCATGGCGGCGATCTCGTGCGGCCGTTTCGGCAGCAGGTCCTCGCCCAGGAACGTGACCCGGCCGCGCTGGGGCCGGTAGACCCCCGAGAGCACGTTGAAGATCGAGGTCTTGCCCGCGCCGTTCGGCCCGATGATCGCCAGCAGCTCGGCCTGCCGGACCTCGAACGAGACGCCGTCGACGGCCTTGACGCCGGCGAAGCTCAGGTGCACGTCCTCGAACGTCAGGAGAGCCATCGTTTCCTCCGCTTGTAGTGCTTGACCTCGCGGAAGGACCTGACGGCCCCCAGGTAGAACTCCTTGATGTCGTCGTCGGCGAGCAGTTCGCCGGACGGCTTGTCCATCACGATCTTGCCGGTCTCCATGACGTAGCCGTGGGAGGCGATGGACAGGGCCATCGTGGCGTTCTGCTCGACCAGCAGGACCGTGGTGCCCTGGCGGTTGATCTCCACGATGAGGTCGCGCACCTGGGCGACCAGCGACGGCGCCAGGCCCAGGCTGGGCTCGTCCAGCAGCAGGTACTTCGGCCCGGCCATGAGGGCGCGGCCGACGGCCAGCATCTGCTGCTCGCCGCCCGACAGGTAGCCGGACACGCTCCTGCGCCGCTCCCGCAGCAGCGGGAACAGGCCGTAGACGCGGTCCAGGTGGGACTCGGCCGCCGTGTGGCCGCCGACCTTGAGGTTCTCCTCGACGGTCAGCTCGGCGAGGATACGGCGGCCCTCCATCACCTGGCTGACCCCGCGCCGCACGATCTGGGCGGGTCTGAGGTGGTGGATGGGCTCGCCCTCCAGCGTCACGCTGCCCTTGGTGATCTCGCCGTCGTGCACGTCGAGCAGCCCGGACACGGCACGGAGCAAGGTCGTCTTGCCCGCGCCGTTCGCGCCGAGCAGCGCCACGATCGCCCCAGGCGGCACGCTGAGGCTCACGCCGCGCAGCACGAGCATCACGTCGTCGTAGACGACTTCGAGGTTGCGGACCTCCAGCACACCCGACTCCTCGGGATGGTGTGGCGTATGTCACTCCCTGATGAGCACAATGTCCACGCTTGCCCGGCGGCCGACAAGAGGGGCGGGCGAAATTTGATCGTGCTGCTGGTCCTAGGATTTCTCCTATGGCAATTTGCGAGCATCTTTCCCAGGCGGACGATCCGGCCGCGAAGACGCCGGAGGGCTGCGAGGAGTGCCTCGCCGTCGGGGGCCGCTGGGTGCACCTGCGGCGCTGTCTGGAGTGCGGTCACATCGGGTGCTGCGACTCCTCGCCGGCCAAGCACGCCACCCAGCACTACCACGAGACGGCCCACCCGGTGATCCAGTCCTACGAACGCGGTGAGGACTGGCGCTGGTGCTTCGTCGACAGCGCGATGGGCTGAGCGGCGCGGCTCTTCCCGGCTAGCGCTCCAGGATCGCCTCCTCGAAGTCGAGCTGCGCCATCACGTCGCGCATCACCTCGTCGTCGAGGCGGCGTTCGTCGCGCAGCCGGACGAAGACCTGCCGCTCTGCCTGGAGCATGTCACGGCGCAGGCGGCGGTAGAGGGCGCTGGGGGTCTCCGCGCCACCCTGCCCCGTGCCGCCGCCCAGCCGCTCCCAGGCGCTCAGCGAGCGGCGCCAGGACTTCTCCCTGAGCTGGTCGATGACCTGCTTCTGGATCTCGTCGGGCTCGCCCTGCTCGGCGATGAGCCGCGTGAGCTCCTCCAGGCCGGCCTCCAGCGCGGCCTGCTGGGCCGCCGCCTCGGCCAGGCGATCTTCGTACTGCTCCTGCTCGCTCGACACGCGCAGCCGCCTGATCAGCGCGGGGAACGTGGTGCCCTGGATGAGCAGCGTGCCGATCACGGTGGTGAACGTCAGGAACAGCAGCATCGCGCGGTCCCGCGCGGGGATGTCCGGCGGGAGGGCGAAGGCCGCCGCCAGCGACACCACGCCGCGCATGCCGGCCCACCCGAGGATCACCGTCTGCGGGCCGGTGGGCACGTTACTCCTGCGCAGGAGCTTCATCAGGCGCGTCACCACGAACAGCCACACGAACCGGCTGACGATCGTCACCGCCAGCACGGCGGCAGCGTAGCCCGCGACCGCCCACGGGTCGTAGCCGGAGATGCCCTGGATAACGGTCGTGAGCTGGAGCCCGATCAGGGCGAACACGACCGCTTCCAGGAAGAAGTCGGTGACCTTCCACACGGCGTCGGACACCAGCCGGGTGCCGAACCCCTGCAGGTGCATGCGGTTGCCCAGATAGAGGCCGACGATCACGACCGCGATCACGCCCGAGGCATGCACGCTCTCCGCCGCGAGGTAGGTGGCGAACGGGATCAGCAGCATCAGCGTGTTCTCGACCAGGGAGTCGCGCGTGTGCCTGAACAGCCAGGCCATCGCGAACGCCACCGCCAGCCCGATCGCCACGCCGCCCGCCGCGGCGAGCGCGAAGTCGCCGAGGCCGTGCCACATGTCCAGAGTGCCGCCCAGCGCGGCCCCGACGGCGACCCGGTAGAGCGTGAGCGCCGTGGCGTCGTTGAACAGGCTCTCGCCGACCAGGATCGTCAGCGCCCTGCGCGGCAGGCCCAGCCGTCGGCCGACCGCGACGGCGGCCACGGCGTCGGGCGGCGCGATGATCGCGCCCAGCGCGAACGCCAGCGCGAGCGGAAGCTGCGGCAGCAGCAGGTGGACGACCAGCCCGACGGCGGCGGTGGTGAACAGCACGAGCCCGATCGACAGCAGGGCCACGGCCCGCTTGACGTCACGCAGGCGCAGGTAGGAGCTGTCGAACGCGGCGGAGTAGAGGAGCGGCGGCAGGAACACGTACAGCACGAGCTCGGGCTGCAGCGGCACCGCCGGCACCAGCGGCGACACCAGCAGGCCGGCGGCCACCAGCAGGAGGGGGGCGGGCCAGCCCTTGCGCCGGGCGACGGCCGCGACGCCGATCGCGCCGCCGGCCACCAGCAGCAGTTGCAGGCCCATGGTCGGGTTCACGGGAGGAGCGTACCTGGCCCCCGGACCCGGCGTGTCACCACTCCCTGCGGTCGCTCCGCTCGTGGTAGTCCGGCTGCTCCCCGGGCCGCAGGCGCTCGCCCGTGGAGAACATGGGGTCCACGACGTACGGGCGGGACAGCGCGTCGGGCTGCTGGTGCTCCTGGCGGCCCATGGACATCAGCGGGTCCACCGGGTTCGGCGCGGGACTCTGCTGGTAGGCGGCGTAGTCGTCGCGGACGGGCTGCGGGGCGGGACGGCGCCGGCCCGCGCCCGGGATGCCGTGCATGGGGGTCCCCAGGCCCGCGGCGGCCGGGGCCTGCGGCGGTGGCGGTGGCGGTGGCGGTGGTTGCTGCTGCTGGTAGGCGTAGGGATCGGCCGGGTAGGGGTCGTTCTGGTACGGGTCGTTCTGATAGAGGTCGGGCCGGTGCTGGGGCTGCTGAGGAGGGGCCGGCTGGTGCTGGGGCGGCTGGTGGGGCGCGGCCGCCTGGGAGGGGAAGCCGAGCGGGTCGGTGCTCAGCGGCGCCGGGCGGCGCTGGTCGCCGGGCATCTGGTAGACGGGCTCGTTGTCGAGGTACTGGGGACCCATGAAGGGGTCGGCCTGGGCGGCGGGGCCGCCGTACGGCTGCGGCTCGGCGGCGTACTGCGGGCCGCTGTAGGCGTCACCGGTGTACTGCGGGCCGCTGAGGGGATCGCCGGTGTACTGGGGCCCGCTGAAGGGGTCGCCGGTGTACTGCGGGCCGCTGAGCGGGTCTCCGGTGTAGCGCTGCTGCGGGGCCGTCGTCTCCACGTATTGGGGGCCGGTGAAGGGGGCCCGCTCGCCGTAGGCGTCCCTCGGAGCCTCGCCGTAGGCGTCCCTGGGCGCCTCCCCGTACGCGGGGGGCATGGTGTCCCTGGGGGCCGTGGTCTCGCCGTACGAGGCGACCAGCTTGTCCTGGCGGGCCGGAGGGGCGCCCCTGGCCACGAGGACGTCGTTGGGCGACAGGGCGGCCGTGGGCCGTTCCTCGGGCTGGTGCTGCGCCTGCGGCGGCTGCTGGACGGGTGGGGTCGGCCGCTGGTACTGCCCGGTGCCGGGCATGACCTCGGTACCCGGGTCGTGCGCGGGCACGGCGGGCTGCTCGCCCGTGGCCTCGGCGAAACCCTCGTCGAGAGTGTCGAGCAGGCGCCCGACGTCCTCCATCGGCATGCGGAAGCTCGCGGTGCACATCTCGCCGCGCCAGAGGCTCAGGACCAGCGTGCCCTCATGCCACGTGACGCGGAGACACCGCTCCTGACCTCGCGCATCGAAGAACACTTCGCCGAACGACGGCAACGGGACAACTTCCGACATGGCAGACATACTGCTTTAACCAGCCTTTTCCCGTCCACTCAACCCCGGAAAACCCTCTTGAACCGGCCTTCCCATCTACACCGGGAACCCCTTTGGTCACTCCGCGTGAAGTCCTTCTCTGACCCGCCGGAGTCCCGACCGCCCAGTGTGCCACGGGTGCCGACGCGAGGGTCCGGGAACGCCGGGATGCATCTGGCCGATCACACCGCGTTCGGCACGGCGACCCTGGAATGCGGGTAGCGTTTACTGCCGTGCCGGACTCCCATCTCCCGTCTGCGGACGAACTTCTCATGGTCGCGGTAAACGCTCTCGGAGGGAGCGAACGGCAGGGCCAGTTGACCATGGTCCAGGCCGTGCAACAGGCCATCGACGGTGAGGAACACCTGGCGGTCCAGGCCGGCACGGGCACCGGGAAGTCGCTGGCGTACCTGGTGCCGTCGATCCGCCACGCGATGGACAGCGACTCGCCCGTCGTGGTCTCCACGGCCACGATCGCGCTGCAGCGCCAGCTCGTCGACCGCGACCTGCCCCGGCTGGCCGAGACGCTGGGCAAGGAGCTGCCGCACGAGCCGACGTTCGCGATCCTGAAGGGCCGCCGCAACTACCTGTGCCGCTACAAGGCGACGGCGGGCTGGCCCGAGGAGGACGAGCAGGACCAGCTCTTCGACCCCCGCGAGGTGAGCGCGACCGGCCGCATGGTGCAGCGCATCCAGGAGTGGGCCGACGAGACCGAGACCGGCGACCGCGACGAGCTCGTGCCCGGGGTGAGCGAGCAGGCGTGGCGGCAGTTCTCCGTGAGCGCGCAGGAGTGCCTCGGTGCCAGCCGCTGCCCGAGCGGGGCCGAGTGCTTCGCCGAGATGGCCAGGGCGCGGGCGGGCGAGGTGGACGTCGTGGTGACCAACCACGCGCTGCTGGCCATCGACGCCATGGGCGACCTGCCGGTGCTGCCCGAGCACGAGGTCGTGGTCGTGGACGAGGCCCACGAGCTGGTCGACCGGGTGACCTCGGTGGTGACCGGCGAGCTGTCGGAGCTGACCGTGGCGCTGGCGGTGCGCCGGGTGGGCAGGCTGATCGAGCAGGCGATCGCCGACCAGCTCATGGAGGCGGGCGAGGACCTCAAGGCGCTGCTGGCCGCCGCGCCGCCCGGGCGCATCGACGAGCTGCCGCAGGTGCTCGGCCTGACGCTGGCGCTGGTGCGCGACTCGGCCGCGCGATGCGTCACGGCCATGGGGCCGCGCGGCGCCGACAAGGACGACCCCGACAAGGCGGGGCAGCGCAAGGCCGCGTTCTCGATGCTGGACGAGGTGCACGACACGGCGGTGCGCATGCTGGAGGCGTACGGTCACGCCTCGGAGTCCGACCGCGCCGAGGTGGTCTGGCTCGACGGGGGCACCGACCGGCGCCCGCCCACGCTGCGGGTCGCGCCCCTGACGGTGAGCGGCATGCTGCGCGACAAGCTGTTCGGCGAGCGCACGGTGATCCTCACCTCCGCCACCCTGGCCCTGGGCGGCACCTTCGACGCGCTGGCCGCGCAGTGGGGGCTCGGCGACGGCAAGGGCTGGCAGGGCATCGACGTCGGCTCGCCGTTCGACCACCCCCGCGCGGGCATCCTGTACGTCGCCAAGCATCTCCCCCAGCCCGGCCGCGACGGGCTGCCGCAGCAGTACCTGGACGAGATCGTCGAGCTGATCGAGGCGGCCGGGGGGCGCACGCTGGGCCTGTTCTCCTCGATGCGCGCCGCCAAGGCCGCCACGGAGGCGCTGCGCGAGCGGCTGGACGTGCCGCTGCTGTGCCAGGGGGACGACTCGACGATGCTGCTGGTCAAGCAGTTCGCCGAGGACGAGCCCACCTGCCTGTTCGGCACGCTGTCGCTGTGGCAGGGCGTGGACGTCCCGGGGCCCTCGCTGCGGCTGGTCATCATCGACCGGGTGCCGTTCCCGCGCCCGGACGACCCGCTGACGTCGGCCCGGCAGCGCCACGTGGCGGCCAGGGGCGGCAACGGCTTCATGGCGGTCGCGGCCAACCACGCCGCCCTCCTCCTCGCCCAGGGCGCCGGCCGCCTCCTGCGCGCCCAGGACGACAAGGGCGTCATCGCCGTCCTGGACCCCCGGCTCGCCACGGCCCGCTACAGCGGCTTCCTGCTGGGCTCCCTCCCCCCGTTCTGGCGCACCACCGACCCGGCCATCCCCCGGGCGGCCCTGAAGCGCCTGGCCTCCGAATCCTCCACCTGAACGCCCCGCCCGCCTGAACGCGGGCGCCGGCGCCGGTACGGCGAGCAGCCATGCGGTGGGGATCGGCGCAACGCGGGCGGCGGGAAGGGGGGAAGCCCGGAGCCGGTCCGGCTCCTCGGCACCCAGCCGGTCAAGCGTGCGCACCGTAACGGCGCTCAGCCGGTGAAGGGTCAGCGGCCGTTCCCTGGAAGGCTCTGCTCATGGTCGCGCTCGCACGGGGCTCCGCTGGTCACGCAAGCTGCCGCTCTCCGCCCCAGGCTCGCCGCTCCGTCAGCCGAAGTACGGCGGGTGGCCTGCCCGTGCGCAGCCGTAAAAGACTTAAAAAGGGGTCAGGTCGGGACGCTTGGGTGGGAGCCCGTCGCCGGAGGAGACGCCGCGGAGGCGGCGGGACATCCAGGGGACGAGGTGCTCGCGGATCCATTGGGCGTCCTCGCGCCGCCGCGCCCGGGGGTCGACCGTGCGGGACGGCCAGTCCTTGCGCCAGTCCTCGAACGGCACCCCCAGCACGTCCAGCACCCGCGCCGCCACCAGCCGGTGCCCGTCCTCGTTCATGTGCAGCCGGTCCGCGCTCCACGCCCGCCAGTCGCGCAGCCCCTGCATCGACCACTGGTCCACCAGCCGGCACCCGTAGAGGTCGGCGATGGAGCGCACGTGCAGGTAGAAGACCGCGAAGCGGCCGCGCAGCCGCCGCATCAGCGGCGTGTCGCGCGGGTCCACCCCCGTGAACAGCAACACGTCCGAGCCCCCGGCCCGCAGGTCGCGCACGGCGCGGGCGAGCTTCTTCGCCATCACGTCGGGGTCGGTGCCCGGCCTGAGCAGGTCGTTGCCCCCGGCGCAGAGGCTGACCAGGTCGGGGGCCATCTCGACCGCCACCGGCACCTGCTCGGCGACGATCTGGTCGAGCAGCTTCCCGCGCACGGCCAGATTGGCGTAGCGGAAGCCGGGTTCGTCGGCGGCGAGCCGTTCGGCCACCCGGTCGGCCCAGCCACGGTAGTGACCGTTATGACCGGGGTCGTTCAGTCCTTCTGTGAAGCTGTCGCCGAGAGCGACGAAGGACTTGTAGTGCCTCATGAGGTGGTGTTCATCTCCGCGATAGCGTGCAGCGCAAGGACGTATGACTGTAGTCCGAAGCCCGCGATGGTGCCCGTCGCCACCCCGGCCACGACGGAGTTGTGGCGAAACTCTTCCCTGGCGGCCGGGTTGGAGATGTGAACCTCGACAAGCGGTGCCGTGCGCATGGCGATCGCGTCGCGCAGGGCGTAGGAGTAGTGGGTGAAGGCGGCCGGGTTGAGCACGACCGGGATGCGGCCGTCGGCGGCCTCGTGGATCCAGCCGATCAGCTCGGCCTCGTCGTTGGTCTGGCGCACCTCGACGTGCTCGCCGAGCTTCCTGCCGGTGTCGCGGCAGAGCGTGGCGAGGTCCTCGAACGTCTCGGCGCCGTAGATGTCGGGCTCGCGGGTGCCGAGCCTGCCCAGGTTGGGCCCGTTGAGCACGAGGATCATGCGGAGATCTCCTTGTAGGCGGCTTCGAGCAGCTCTTCCGAGGGGCCTTCGAGCCGGCCCGGCTCGGCCAGGCCGTCGAGCACGACGAACCGCTGCTTGGCGCCGCGGTTCTTCTTGTCCAGCCGCATGTGGTCGCGCAGGGACTTCCAGGCGTCGGCGCGGTAGGCGGTGGGCAGGCCGACGCTCGTGAGGATGGATCTGGTGCGTTCGACCAGGTCGGCGCGGCCGGCGAGCTTCGACAGCTCGGCCGCGTAGACCATGCCGATGGCGACGGCCTCGCCGTGGCGGATGGCGTAGTGCTCCTCGCGTTCGATGGCGTGGGCGAGGGTGTGGCCGTAGTTGAGGATCTCGCGCAGGCCCGCCTCACGCAGGTCGGCGCCCACGACGTCGGCCTTGACCTGGATCTTGCGCTCGATCAGCTCGCGGGTGTGGGGGCCGTCGGGCCGCGTGGCGGCCTCCGGGTCGGCCTCGACGAGCCTGAGGATCTCCGGGTCGGCGATGAACCCGCCCTTGATGATCTCGGCCAGGCCGGCCACGTAGTCGCGCCTCGGCATGCTCGCCAGCGTGGACAGCTCGCACAGCACCCCGGCGGGCGGCAGGAACGTGCCCACGAGGTTCTTGCCCTCGGGCGTGTCGATGCCGTTCTTGCCGCCGACGGCCGCGTCGACCATGGCGAGCAGCGTCGTGGGCACGAGCACGACCTGTACGCCGCGCAGCCACGTGCCCGCCACGAACCCCGCCAGGTCGGTCGTCGCGCCCCCGCCCACGCCCACCACGGCGTCGGAGCGGGTCACGCCGCTGCGGCCGAGCGCCGACCAGAGCCCGGCGGCCACCTCGACGGTCTTGGCCGCCTCGCCGTCGGGCACGGGCAGCTCGACGACCTCGTAGCCGGCCTCGCGCAGCACCGCGCCGACCCTGCCGGAGATCTCCGGCAGGGTCTCCGGGTGGATGACGGCGACCGTGCGCACGCCGGGCTTGAGCAGCGTGGTCAGCTCGGCCAGCACCCCGGTGCCGACCACCACGTCGTACGGGCTGTCACCGCGTACGTGGATCCTCGTGGCACTCATGCGGGCAGCCCCTTGATGATCTCGTCGGCGAGCTCCTCCGGCTCCCGCTTGTCCGTGACCACGGTCGCCACCGCCAGCCGCTCGTAGACCGGCCGCCGCTCCTCCATCAGCTTCTTCAGCTGGCTGCGCGGGTTGAGCACGAGCAACGGCCGGGCCGAGGCGAGCCCCACCCGCTGGACCGCGTCCGCCAGCCCCACCTGCAGGTAGACGACGTGGTGGCCCGCCAGCAGCGCCTGCGTCTCCTCGTTGAGCACGGCGCCGCCGCCGAGCGACAGGATCCCGTCGTGCTCGGCCAGGGCGCGGCGCACGGCCTCGTGCTCCAGCTCGCGGAAGCGGGCCTCGCCGTCCTCGACGAAGATGTCGGAGACGGGCTTGCCAGCGACAGCCTCCACGTCGGCGTCGGTGTCGCGGAACCCGACGCCGAGCCGCTCGGCGAGCAACTGCCCGAGCGTCGTCTTACCGGACCCGGGGGGACCGATCAATACAACCCTGCTCATTTGGTCGCTCACCACTCCTCATTCGCTCCGCGGAGTCCCTCCTCCGTCGGGCCTCCACTCCGCTCACTGCGTCGGGTTCGCTCCCCGCTCATTTGATCACCATCGAAGACAGGTAGCCGGACAGGTTGCGGGCGACCTCCTCGACGGAGTCGCCACCGAACTTCTCGAGGGCCGCGTCGGCCAGCACCAGCGCGACCATGGCCTCGGCCACGATGCCGGCGGCCGGCACGGCGCACACGTCGGAGCGCTCATGGTGGGCCTTGGCCGCCTCGCCGGTCTTGACGTCGATCGTGGCCAGCGCCCTGGGGACGGTGGAGATCGGCTTCATGGCGGCGCTGACGCGCAGGATCTCGCCGTTCGTCATGCCGCCCTCGACGCCGCCCGCGCGGTTGGTGATGCGGCGCACGCCGTCTTCGGCGGTGTATTCGATCTCGTCGTGGGCCTGGGAGCCGGGCCTGCGCGCGGTCTCGAAGCCGTCGCCGACCGCCACGCCCTTGATCGCCTGGATGCCCATGAGCGCGCCCGCGAGCCTGGAGTCGAGCCTGCGGTCCCAGTGGGTGTAGCTGCCCAGGCCGGGCGGCAGGCCGTACGCGAGGACCTCGACGACGCCGCCCAGCGTGTCGCCGTCCTTGTGGGCCTTGTCGATCACGGCGATCATGGCCGCGCTGCCCTCGGCGTCGGAGCAGCGCACCGGGTCCTCGTCGATCCTGGCCAGCTCGCCGGGGCCGGGCAGGGTTTCCGCCGGGCTCTTCGCGCCGCCGATCTCGGTGACGTGGCTGACGATGTCGACGCCCAGCGCCTGCTTGAGGAAGCGCCTGGCGACCTCGCCGAGCGCGACGCGGGCGGCCGTCTCGCGGGCGCTGGCCCGGTCGAGCACCTGCCTGGCGTCGTCGAACCCGTACTTCTGCATGCCCGCCAGGTCGGCGTGGCCGGGGCGCGGACGGGACCGGGGCGCGTTGCGCGCGAGGCCCTCCAGCTCGGCCGGGTCGACCGGGTCGGCCGCCATGACCTTCTCCCACTTGGGCCACTCGGTGTTTCCGATCCGGATCGCGACCGGGCTGCCCATCGTGCGGCCGTGGCGGACGCCGCCCACGATCGTCACCTGGTCCTGCTCGAACTTCATCCGGGCACCCCGGCCGTAACCGAGCCTGCGGCGGCGCAGGGCCTCGTCGATGGCGGCCGTGGTCACCTCCACCCCGGCCGGCAGGCCTTCGAGGATGGCGACGAGTTCGGGGCCGTGGGACTCTCCGGCGGTCAACCAGCGCAACATGCGTACAAGTCTTCCATGTGCTGCCTAGTGAGATGTCCCGCGTTCACCAGCCGAGACAGAGTGTCGTGAACGCGCCCAGCAGCATGAACGGCCCGAACGGGAACTGGGTGTGCCTCGTCCCGCGCCTGGACAGCAGGAGCGCCAGGCCGTAGAGGGCGCCGAGCAGCTGGCCGCCGAAGGCCGCGACGATCCACGCCTGCCAGCTCAGCGCCGCGGCGGCCATGCCGATGAGCCCGGCCAGCTTGACGTCCCCCAGGCCCATCGCCTCCGGCCTGATGAACCAGAGCAGCCCGTACACGGCCGTCAGCGCCACCCCCCCGGCCAGCGCCCTGGGCAGTGCTCCCGTCGGCGCCAGGGCCAGGGCCATGATCGGGTACGCCGGGAGCGTGATCGCGTCGGGCAGCAGGCTCGTACGCCAGTCGACGACCGCCAGCGCGGTGCCGATGAGGGCAAAAGGTACGTACGGCAGCCCGAACCGCCAGGCGACCAGCGCGGCCACGGCGGCGGTCACCAGCTCGACGCCCGGGCCGGATCGCTGGATCACCGCGCCCAGGTCGTAGTGGACCGGGCCCTCGTCGTAGGAGTCGGCCAATCCGCGGATGTGGCGTCCGCAGATCAGCCCGGCGAGCGCCATGAGTGCGACCACGAGCCGACCTTAATGCGCCACCCCGCCCACGCGGGGCCTATCAATCCACCTGCCGGCTTTGCCGCGCGCCCATCAACCCTCCCCGGGCGGACGGCATGCGCCCGGCCATCGGCCCTCCCCGAGCGGACGACACGCGCCCGGCACGGCACACGCCATCGGCCCGCCTCGGCCGGACTGACCCCACGACCGGCACAGCTCCGCCGATCGGCACCCGGCCCCGCGGGGCGTACGTCATCAGCCCTTTCTGGAGAACCACCGGCGGCGCCGGACGGGCTCCACCTTGGCGACGGTCACACCGTCGAGCCGATCGACGGTCCCCGACTCGACAGCCGCCAGCGCCTCCAGCACCGCTCCCTCGATCACGAACTGCACCGGCCCCGCCACGTCCACCACGACCGCCGCCGCCTTCTCCTGCACCGCCGCCCGGCACACCTGCAACGCCGTGGCCTGGATCGGCCGGGCGTCGGGCCGCCATCGGGCCAGCGCCTGGCTGCCGGTGAACGCGAGCACCGCCTCCCTGCCGTCCGCCCCGACGAGCTTGGGCAGCGCCATCTCGCTCTCCTTCTCCTGCCGCAGCCCGTGCGCGCCGACCTCGCTCTCGGTCAGCAGCGCCACGACGGGCACCAGCAGCCTGGCCCCGCTGAGGGCGTTCAGCACGTCGGCGGCGTCGGCGGTGCCGGCCTGGTAGGAGGCCAGGGCGGCGGCCACGGCGGGCGCGGCGCCACCGTCGTCGTCGGGATCGAGAGGTCGCGGGATGCTCGGCACAACCCCCGAGACTACCCGCGCCCGCCCCTGCCCCTGAGCCTGGCCAGCAGCGCCCGTACTCCGGTGCCCCGCACGGCGTCCACTCCCGGCCGGTGGCGGCCGCCCCGGCTGTCCCGCCGCCGCAGGGTCATCGCCAGCCACGGCATCCCGCCGAGCACCTGTACGGCGAACCGTATCCTCGGCCACCTGTCCGGGAGTGCCTGCAGTTCACCCAGCCACTCCTCCAACCAGCGGGCACGCCATTCGCGTGGAAGCAGGATCGCGCCCGCGGCGATGACGCCGAAGGATGCCCGAATGCCTTCCCGGCCGGGGAGGTTGGCGATGGCGAGCCGTTCGAGCTCTTGTTCGAGGCGGCCCAGACCGAGCCTGCCGGCGACCGGCGCGAAAATGTCCAGCGTCTGCTGTGCTGTCCGCCGGCGCCTCGCCTCGGGCAGCCAGCGCAGCGTCCGCAGGTTGTGCAGCCGATCTGCCAGCTTGAGCATCAGCACGCGCTCGCCCGTCTCACTCGCCCAGATCACGCGCACTTGCCGGGGATCCCGCAACGCGGCCATGTCGCGTACCAGGCGGACGATCGGCTCGCCGAATTCGCGCACCAGTTCCTGCTCTGGGCAGTCGGTGTCCTCCAGCACGTCGTGCAGGAGGGCCGCGCACAGCACCTCGTGGTCCATGCCCAGCTCGGCCAGTATCGTGGCGACGGCGACCGGGTGGCTGATGTAGGGCTCGCCACTGCGCCGACGCTGACCGCGATGCCAGTGGGCCGCCGTCAGGTGGGCCTGTTCGACCATCCGCAGCCACTCGCCGTTCAGCGTGTCACCGACGGCCTCCAGCAGTGGCCGAAGCGAGCCGTTCATAACCCGCCCCCGGCCGGGCCCGGGCGGTTCAGCCAGCCGGGCACCTGCTGCCTGCGCGACCGGTACGCCCGCGCGACGGCGTCCCGCGCCTGTTCCGCGCCGTCCGCGGTGATCCGGTAGTAGCGGCGGCGCGGACGTCCCTCCGCGACGTGCGTCTCCGGGTCCTCCCACCGGCTCTCCACCCAGCCGATCTGCTCCAGTCTGGCCAGGATCGGGTAAACCGTGCCGCTCGGCAGCTCCGCCAGCTCGCACACCTCGAGCCCGTAGCGATCGTGCCCGGGATCACGGAGCAGGGCTCGGAGGACAGCCTGGGTCGGCATGGTCATCCGCAGGCTTCTCTTCATATCTCGTACTCTACATAGCTAGAACAAGGCCCACCCTCCCCCACCGGCGACATGCTCGTACCCACCGACGATGTCGGTTCCGGCTGGTAGACAGGTGCGATGCGGATCGGACGCCTTCCCCTGGACGAGCAGCTCGCCGCCCTACGGACGGTGCTCGGCGCCAACCCCACCCTGACCACCGTGCTCCACGGCGCTCGCGCGCTCGACCTGCCCGGATGGTGGGTCGCGGCGGGCGCGGTCGTCCAGACGATCTGGAACCACGTCACCGGCCGTGACCCCGAGCACGGGATCAAGGACTACGACCTGGTCTACTACGATCCGTCCGACCTGTCCTGGGAGGCCGAGGACAGGGCGATCAGGGCGGGGGCCGAGCTGTTCGGGGACGTGCCGGTGGAGATCCGCAACGAGGCCCGGGTGCATCTGTGGTACGAGGAGCGGTTCGGCGTGCCATGCCCGCCCTATGAGAGCGCCGAGGACGCGATCGACTCCTTTCCCTCCACCACCAGCTCCCTCGGCGTGCGGCTCACGCCGTCGGGCCGGTGGAAGGTCTACGCGCCCTATGGCGTGGCCGACGCGTTCGGCCTGGTGCTGCGACCCAATCCCAGGCAAGCGCCCAGGCACGTGTACGAGGCCAAGGTGGCCCGGTGGACCGAGGAATGGCCCGAGCTCACCGCCCTCCCCTGGCCCTGAACCCGGGTTCCCCGGCCCTGCCCTGATCCCCAGGGCCCTGATCCCCAGGGCCCTGTGGCCGGCTATCCCAGGTCGGAGATGGCCGCGACCGGGCCGCCGCCCGAGGGACCCTGGTGGACGGCCGCCACCGAGACGAACACCGCCGGGTCGCCCGTGACCGAGGCCGCCACCCCGCCCACCGTCGCCTTGATCTGCCGGTGCCAGTGCACGTCCGAGTCGTCCAGCATGATGTTGCGCCGACCGCGAACCCGTCCCGACGGGTCGGCCTCGCACTTCATGAACACGTTCACCAGCCGCCCCCCGAGATCCGACGGATGCGGGCGCTCCGGCAGCGGCAGCCCCGAGTCCCTGATGGCCTCCCAGATGCCGTCGGCGTCCAGGGCGTCCTTCATGACACTGTGACCGACGCGGTAGCGGCCGCCGATCCCCCGCACGTTCCCCACCAGCACGATCTGCGCCCGGTCCAGCTCCACCCCGGACGAGCACGAGGCCACGGACGAGTACAGCGACAGGTCCTTGTGGATCTGGTCGGCGCTCGGCATGTCGATCTCGCCGAGGGCGACGGCGATGCCGAGGGCGGTGGTCGAGTTGGACAGGTCCATGGAGGGGCCGGTCTCCTCGATGGCGGTGTCCTGGCCGCGGCTCTTGGCGTCGGTGATGGTGGCCAGGGTGAGCAGCGGCGTCTTGGTCTGTACGTAGTGGACGTCGCGCGGGTCGTCGATGCCGGCGATCTTCATGGCCTCGCGTACGCCTGCCGCGACCTTCTCCACCATGGCGGGCCTGCCGATGTCCTCGGGCAGGATCACCTCGCTCATCGCCACGCCCACCGACAGCCGCGGCTCGTCGGACGGGGGCGCGTCGGCCGTGGTGGCGAAGATGGTGGCGTGCGGGCTGAGCACCCCGTCCGTGCCGCCCGACCACACCAGCGGCACGCTCTCCGGCGCCGGATGCCCGTGCTCCGCCAGCACCTCGCGGAAGGCCCGGTCGGCGAGGATGCGCGTGTAGTCGTTCACGCCGCCGTTGCCCTCGGTCTTGCCGACGACGGCGAGCACCCGGCGCGCCTCGATCACCCCGTCGGCGATGAGCCGGGCGAGACCGGAGGCGTCGGTGACGCTCTCGATCGGCACCTTGCGTACTTCAATCGGGTCCGGCATATGACGCCCCTTCTCCGTTACCGGTCCTCCCCGCCCTCGCGACGCTATCCGAGCCGGTCAGCGGGGTTCATGGTCAATGTCTGCCCATGAAGCCCGCCGACGATGTCAAGGTGCGCTCAGCGCCACGGGCCGGGGAGCACGCCGGACGCCGGGCGATATGGTCGCCGGTGTGATTCGCGAAGCACACGTCAACGGGATCAAGCTCGTGTACCGGGAGGAAGGCGACCCCACCGCTCCCCCGCTCCTGCTCATCCACGGCCGGACCGCCAACCACAACGACTGGAACGGCATCACCCAGCACTTCGCGGCGCGCTTCCACGTCATCGCCCCCGACCTGCGCGGGCACGGGGTCAGCGACTACCAGGGCCCGTACGAGGTGCCGGAGATGGCCGAGGACGTCGTCGCGCTGCTCGACCACCTGGGCATCGGGCGCGCCACGCTGGTCGGGCACTCGCTCGGAGGCGTGGTGGCGTACCACGCGGCCATGAACCACCCGGACCGGGTCGAGCGGCTGGTGCTGGAGGACGCGCCGCCGCCGCTCCCCTTCAAGAACCGCCCGCCGATCGTCGAGGACGATTCGACCGGGTTCGACTGGCGCATGATGCACGACACGGAACGGCAGCTGGCCGGCCCCGATCCCGCCTGGCTGGAAGGGCTCGGCAAGATCACGGCGCCGACGCTGGTGTTGAGCGGCGGGGAGCAGAGCCCCGTCGGCGCCGGGGAGGTGGCGACGCGGATCCCGGGGGCGCGGCTGGTCACGATCGACGTCGGGCATCTGATCCACACCACGGCCCGCAGCCGGTTCCTGCAGGCGGTGGACACCTTTCTGGACGGCTGACGGGCCGTATCTCATCACGCCGTAACCCTGGTGTCACGTATGCACGGCAGGGTAGGGGCGTGGTTGACATGCACGTACATCAGCGTCTGGGCAGACTGAGGCTGATGGCCCCCACGATCGGCCAGTGCGCGATCGGAGCCGCGATCGCCTGGCTCGTGGCCAAGAATCTGCTGGGCCACAGCCGCCCGTTCTTCGCGCCCATCGCCGTCGTGGTCTGCATCGGCGTGGCGCTGGGCCAGCGGCTGCGGCGGGTGGTGGAGCTGGTCGTCGGGGTCACCCTCGGCGTCGGCGTCGGCGACCTGCTGGTGTCGCGGATCGGTTCGGGCGCCTGGCAGATCGCGCTGGTGGTGGCGCTGGCCATGGCCGTGGCGGTGCTGCTCGACAGCGGTTCGCTGATCGTCCTCCAGGCGGGCTCGTCGGCCGTGCTGGTCGCCACGCTCCTGCCGCCGAGCGGCAGCGGCGGGTTCGACAGGATGGTCGACGCCCTGGTCGGCGGGCTCATGGGGCTCGCGGCCGTCGCCCTGCTGCCCACCAGCCCGGCGGCGCTGGCGAGGAGGCACGCGAAGGGGACGTTCGGCGCGCTGGCCGACGCGTTGCGGCAGATCGCCGAGGCCATCGAGAACCGCGACGCGCGCGTGGCCTCCGACGCGCTGGAGGAGGCGCGCGGCAGCCACAAGAACGTGGAGGAGTTCAGGCAGGCGCTGGAGACGAGCAAGGAGATCGCCACCATCTCGCCGCTCCACCGCCACCGCCGCCCCTACCTGGACGGGTACGAGCAGGCGGCCGTGCCACTCGATCACGCGCTCAGAAACGCCAGAGTGCTGGCCAGGCGGGCCATCGTGGCACTCGACGGCCCCGGCGCCCTCCCGCCCCGGCTGCCGGGCGAGCTGCGCGAACTGGCCGACGCCACGCTCATGCTGCGGGACGACCTCGCCGCCGGTCGCTCGCCGGAAAGGGCGCGCCGGGCGATCCTGTCGGTGGCCTCGCGGCAGGGCGCGGAGCGGTGGGGCTTCTCGGCGGACGTGATGACCGCCCAGCTCAGGTCCATCGTCGTGGACCTCCTCCAGGCGACCGGCATCGATCGGGACGAGGCGGTCGCGACCCTGCCGCCGCTGGACGTCCACCCCGACGACCGATCGACCGACTCGCCCGACCCCGGCGCGGAGAGCGATCCCCCAAGCTCCGAAAAATCCCCACAACGCCCGACGAAAAGGACGTAGCTGGGGCAAACGTGACCTCAATGTCATAGAGATCCGCCTTAAGGTAGAGGGGTGCGAACCAGGCTCAGCGATCATGTGAAGGAACGACTGGGCACGTTCGGCCTCATGGCCCCCTCCATCGCGCAGTGCGCGGTGGGCGCCGCACTGGCCTGGATCATCGCCATGGAGCTGCTCGGCCACCCCCGCCCGTTCTTCGCGCCGATCTCGGTGCTGATCTGCGTGGGCGTCGGGCTGGGGCAGCGGCTGCGCAGGGTGGCCGAGCTGGTGATCGGCGTCAGCCTCGGGGTGGGCATCGGCGACCTGCTGGTGTCCTGGATCGGCTCGGGCGCCTGGCAGCTCGCGCTCGTGGTGGCGCTGGCGATGGCCGTCGCGGTGCTACTGAACAGCGGGGCGCTGTTCGTCGCGCAGGCCGGGTCGTCGGCCGTGCTGGTGGCCACCCTGGTGCCCGGCGACGGGGCCGGCGGGCTGGACCGGATGGCCGACGCGCTCACCGGGGGCATCGTCGGGGTCATGGCGGTCGCGCTGCTGCCCGCCAGCCCGTTCACGATCGCGGCCAAGCACCTGTCCGGGGTGCTCGACGCGCTGTCCACGGTGCTGGAACGAGCGGCGGAGGCGATCGAGAAGCGGGACGTGGAGCTGGCGGCGGAGGCGCTGGAGGAGGCGCGGAACACGCAGGAGGCGGTGGAGGAGTTCGAGCACGCGCTGGAGACCGCCAAGGAGATCACGATGCTCTCGCCGCTGCACTGGCACCGGAAGGCCAGGCTGGCGCGCTACGAGACCGCCGCCGTGCCGGTGGATCTGGCGCTGCGGAACGCCCGGGTGCTGAGCAGGCGTACCCTCGCCTCGCTCGGGGAGGCCAGCCCGCCGCCCACCGCCCTGGCGGAGGCCCTGCGCGAGGTCTCGGAGGCGGCGCTGCTGCTGCAGCTGGAGCTCGGCGCCGGCCGCGAGCCGACGCTGGCGCGCCAGGCGCTGCTGGCGGTGGCGGCGCGGGAGCGGCCCGACGGGCTCGGCTTCTCGGCGCACGTGATCATCGCGCAGCTGCGTTCGGTGGTCGTGGACCTGCTGCAGGCGACCGGGATGGAGCACGAGGCGGCCACGGACACACTCACCCCGTTGGACGAGCCCCGCGACGAGACCAGCCGCCGCTGACCCGGGGCAGGCTGTCGGTCAGGGCCGGATCGTGAACGTACGCAGGACGTCGGCGATCTCATCGACCTCGGTGAGCTTGCCGGCCGCGACGGCGACGACCAGGTCATAGGCGGAGTCGTCGTCAGTGTCGAGCGCAACTCCGTTGAACCGCAGGAAGACGTCCGTCACCAGCCAGGACAACCGTTTGTTGCCGTCGATGAGCGGATGATTGATCGCGAGCGAGTGCAGGAGCGCGGCGGCTTTCGTGATCAGGTCGGGATAGGCCTCCTGGCCGAACATGGCGGAACTCGGCCGATGCACAGCCGAGGAGAGGAGGCCGAGGTCTCTGACCGCGAGAGCGCCGCCGAGCTCCGCTTCCGCGAGCGCGAGGACCTGCTCCAAGGTGAGATAGCGGGTCATTCGCCGAGCCGATCAAGCACTGACCGCCAGCGCTCCCTGGACTTCGCGCCGAGCCGCCGAACCTCTTCGTCCGCAGCGTGCCGCGCCAGATACTCGTCGACGGCGGCCAGAACGACCTGCTGCATGCTCCGCCCCTCGAACTCGGCGCGCTTGCGGAGGGCCTCGGTCTGATCGTCGGTCAGGCGAAGGGTCATAGCCATGCCACCCATCGTAGGTCGAGGGCGGTATCACGACGATACCAGCACGATCAGTTCACCATTCACTACTCTCCGTTTGCTCAGGTGCGGGCGCGGCTGGATCAGCGGGGGACGAGGTGGAAGAACGAGCCGTCCATGGGGCCGAGGTCGTGGTGGGAGATCTCGTCCAGCCGGGCCGCCGCCCCGTCCGGGAGGTCGAGGTCGAACGCCGCCAGGTTCTCCCGCAGCTGCTCCACCGATCGCGGGCCGATCAGCACCGAGGTCACCCCGGGCCGCCGCGCCACCCAGGCCAGGGCCACCGCTGCCGGTGCGGCGCCGAGTTCGGCCGCGACCTTGACGAGTTCGTCGGCGATGTCCAGATTGCGGTCGTTGAGCAGCGATCGGGCCCAACGGTTCGCGCCGGGGAGGGAGTGGCCGAGCAGCCTGCCCATGCGGCTGTCGGGGTCGGGGGCCTCGCCGTGCCGGTAGCGGCCGGTCAGCACGCCGCCGCCGAGCGTCCCGTACACGACGGCGCCGATCCCGTGCCGCTCGCACGCCGGCAGGATCTCCGCCTCGATCACCCGCTGGATGAGCGAGTACTGCGGCTGCAGGCTCACGAACGGCGTGCCGCCCACGCGGGCGGCGGCCCACTGCGACTCGACGAGCTGGGTCGCGGTGAAGTTGGAGCAGCCGAGGTAGCGGACCTTGCCCGCCCTGACGAACCCGTCCAGCGTGGCCATCGTCTCCTCGATCGGCGTCGCCGGGTCCCACTGGTGGCACTGGTAGAGGTCCACATAGTCGGTGCCGAGCCGGCGCAGGCTGGCGTCGAGGGCTCTGGTGAGGTGGCGCCGCGACAGGCCGCGCCCTTCCGTACCCACCGGCATGGCGCCCTTGGTGGCCAGCACGACCCACTCGCGCCTGCCCTTCAGCGCACGGCCGACGATCTCCTCGGTCTCGCCCCGGTGGTACAGGTCGGCGGTGTCGATGAAGTTGCCGCCCGCGTCGAGGAACGCGTCGATGATCCGGCCCGCCTCGGCCTCGTCACTGGCGGCCAGGCCGTACTCGGTGCCGAAGTTCATGGTGCCCAGGCAGGCCCTGGAGACGCGCAGGCCGGAACGGCCGAGATTCAGGTAGTCCAAGGGATTCCCCCTAGAATCGGAATGGTTGTTCCGGATGTTGACCATACGGAACAACGGTTCCGGTTGTCAACGAGGAAGGGGCTCTCTGTGATGCGTGCGGACGCGCGACGCAATCGCGCCCGGGTGCTGGAGGCCGCCGAAGTGGTGCTGGCCAGGGACGGGCTGTCCGCGTCGATGCGCGAGATCGCCTCGCTGGCCGGAGTAGGGGTGGGGACGATCTACCGCCAGTTCCCCGCCAAGGAGGACCTCTACCAGGCGATCGTCGTCGACCGGATGGCGCGGCTGGCCGCGCTGGCCGACGAGCTGGCCACGGCCCCGGACGCCGGGGAGGCGTTCTTCGAGTACTTCACGATGATCGTGGAGGATTCGACCGTCAAGAAGGTGCTCGTGGACGCCCTGGCGGCGGCGGGGATCGACGCCAAGGCCGGGATGCCGGACATCCGGGGGGCCATCGAGACGCTGCTGGTGCGGGCGCAGGGCGCCGGGGCGGTTCGGGGGGATGTGGGGATGGCGGAGTTGCTGGCGCTGTTGAGCGCCACGTGTCTGGCGGCGCAGCACAACGGGTGGGACGAGGGCCTGCGGACGAGGACCCTCGCCATCGTCTTCGACGGCCTCCGCCCCTCGCCACCGACCCGATGACTCCCGTTAGGTGGAGAGGCGTTTGAGGCGGGTCACGGCCTCGTCGATGACCTCGTCCTTCTTGCAGAACGCGAACCGGACGAAGTGCCGCCCCCGGTCAGCGTGGTCGTAGAAGACCTGGGTCGGGATGGCCACCACGCCGGCCAGGTCCGGGAGGCGGCGGGTGAGTTCGAGGCCGTCGGCGAAGCCCAGGGGGCGGATGTCGGTCTGGACGAAGTACGTGCCGGAGGGCCGCAGGACGGAGAAGCCGGCGGCCGCGAGACCCTCCATGAGGCGGTCGCGCTTGTCCTGGAGGCCGGCGCGCAGCGCGGACACCCACTCGAGCTCGTGCCGCAGCCCGTACGCCACCGCCATCTGCCACGGCGCGCTCGACGTGAACGTGAGGAACTGCTTGACCGTCTGCACCGCCGTGACCAGGGCGGGAGGGGCGCAGATCCAGCCGGTCTTCCAGCCGGTGACCGAGAACGTCTTGCCCGCGGACGAGATCATCACCGTGCGCTCGCGCATGCCGGGCAGCGTGGCCAGCGGGATGTGCTCGACCCCGTCGAACGTCAGGTGCTCGTACACCTCGTCGGTCACCGCGATCAGCCCGCGCTCCTGGCAGAGCTCGGCGATGACCTCGAGCTCGGCGCGGGTGAAGACGGTGCCGGTGGGGTTGTGCGGTGAGTTGACGAGGATGACGCGGGTGCGCGGGGTGACGGCGGCGCGCAGCTCGTCGGGGTCGAACGTGAAGCGCCCGTCCACCGGGCGCATCGTGACGGCGACCAGGCGGGCCTGGGCGAGCGCGATCGAGGCCGCGTACGAGTCGTAGTACGGCTCGAAGGCGATCACCTCGTCCCCCGGTTCGCAGAGGGCGAGCACGGCCGACGCGATGGCCTCGGTGGCCCCCACCGTAACCAGGATCTCGCCCGCCGGATCGTAGGAGAGGTCGTAGTGGGCGGAGCGGTGTTCCGAGATCGCCCGGCGTAGCTCCAGGACCCCCGGACCCGGCGGGTACTGGTTGGCGCCCGAGGTGATCGCCTGGACCGCGCGGTCGAGCATGGCCGCGGGCCCGTCGGTGTCGGGGAAGCCCTGGCCGAGGTTGATGGATCCGGTCTCGGCGGCGAGTGCGCTCATCTCCGCGAAAATCGTCGTGCCGAAGGCGCGCATCCTGGCAACAAGTGGTTCGGTCACGGCACTTAGGCTATGCCCGGCGGGAAAGCCGCTCATCATTCCGCCCCCTGATGTCGCGAAGGGCATGGGCGGTTCGCCGCGCCTTGTCGGTAGTCTCGACCCGTGATCATTCGGGTCGTGCTAGCCCTCGCTTTAATGACGCCCCCTGCCATGACCCCGTCGGACGTCGGCCCGAGCGCCTGCCCGGTCGCCATGCCACCCCGTACGACGTGCGGTTTTCTCGAGGTCCCCGAGCGCAGGGACGCGCCGGAGCGGAAGATCAAGGTGGGGTACGCGGTCCACGCCTCCACCGCCAAGGACCGCAGGCCCGACCCCGTGGTGTACATGAGCGGGGGCCCGGGGTCGGCGTCCATGCAGCTGACGGGGTTCCTGAGCCAGATGTTCCCCGATCGCGACGTGGTGACGATCGAGCAGCGCGGCAGCAAGTACTCCGAGCCGGTCCTGGGGTGCCCCGAGACGGCCGAGGCGCTGCTCGGGCAGCTCAGGCGGCCCCCCGCCGACGTCGGCGCGGCGGCCGTCCGCTGCCGCAAGAGGCTCCAGGAGCAGGGTGTCGACCTGCGCGGATACAACACGAAGGAGATCGCGGCCGACGTGGTCGCGTTACGGGAGAAGCTCGGGTACGACTCCTGGAACCTGTTCGGCGTCAGCTACTCCACCAGGGTCATGATGGACGTGGCCGCCGCGGACCCCAAGGGCGTGCGTTCGGTGGTGCTGGACTCGTACCTGCCGGAGAGCGTCAACTGGTACGACGACGCCGACCGCAATCTGGCCGACACGGCGGCGCGGCTGAACATGAAGGACGCGTTCGAGGCCATGACGGCCCGCCTGAACGCCACGCCCGCGCAGGTGGCGACGACCGACCCGCTGCTCGGCAAGGCGTTCGAGGCGCGGATCAGCGGCGACGATGTGGCCACGATCATGGCGGAGGCGCTGCACGAGGCGGACTTCGCGGCGGTCGCGCCCGCCATGGTCGGCGCGCTCGCGAAGGGCCACGACGAGCTGCTGCGGGCGCTGGCCGACGCGGTGGGCGAAGGGCTGGTGTCGCACGAGTTCGGGCTGTATCACGCGGTGCAGTGTCAGGACGAGGTCCCGTTCAACACATACACCCCCAAATCCCGACTTTTCACCGTAAATGGGGACAAGGCGGTGTGTGATGCGTGGCAGCTCCCCAAGTCCAAGCCCGTCAACGCCACCACCAAGGCCCCCGTGTACGTGGTGGGCGGCCAGTACGACCCCACCACCCCCACCAGGACCACCAGGCCCGCGGCCGAGGCCCTCCCCGGCGCCCGCTTCGAGGAGTTCCCCCGCGCCTCCCACGCCGTCTTCCTGACCAGCCCCTGCGGCCGCCGCAAGATCGTGGAGTTCCTCGACGCACCGGCCGGCGGCGCGGCCTCGCCGTGCGTCGACGACGCCGCCGGGCAGCCGGGCGACCTGCACGTGACCGCCGCCCCGTACCAGATCTCGAAGTCGCCCTGGCTGGCCGCGCCCTTCGCGCTGTTCGCCCTCGTCTGCCTGATCCAGCTGGTCGCGGGCGCGCTGAGGGGCCGGGCGCTGGCGGCGTTCGGCGGGCTGGCCGGCGTGGCCTTCGCCGGGCTGGTCGGGCAGTCCGTGTACGCCCTGGTCACCCGGAACGAGACCGCGCTCGCCGTCGGCGTGCCCGGCACGGCCGTCGTCTACACCTGGATCGCCGCCGCCTCGGCCGCGCTGACCGCCGCCGCGCTGCTGCGCGACCGGCGCTGGCCGCAGATCGCGGCGGCCGCCGTCGGCGCCGGATTCCTCGTATGGTGGTTGGCCTGGTTCCTGTGACGCGCATCCGTGAGCTCGACGCCCTCCGCGGTTTCGCGGTGGGCGGCATCATGCTGGTCAACACCTGGCAGCACACCGCCAAGGACCCGCGCAACGGCGTCGACTGGGTCATCGAGGCGCTGTTCCAGAGCCGGTTCTACCCGATCTTCTCGCTGCTGTTCGGCATCAGCTTCATGCTGTTCCTGCGCGGAAACAGCCGCTGGGCGCTGCTGAGCCGGCTGTTCTGGCTGTTCTGCCTCGGGCTGGTCCAGCACACGTTCTACGACGGCGAGGTGCTGACCTACTACGCCGTCTACGGCGCGGCGGTGCTGCTGCCGGCCTCGTTCCTGGCCGGCGGCCTGCCGGTGCTGGTGCTCGGGGTGGCGGTGCTGGTGTGGGGGCTCCAGGTGGGCGGCGGGGCGTGGCTGATCCCCGGCCTGTTCCTGATCGGCATGGGGCTGTGGCGGCTGAGCCCGTCCAGGTCGCTGCTGCTGCCCTCGTTCGCGGTCACCGCGCTGGCCGGCGCGCTGCTGACGGCCGCCTGGGCGAGCCAGGGCGGGTGGATCCTCTACAGCACGGCGGCGCTGGCGGGCGCGGCGGCGTACTCGCTGGGGCTGCTGGCGCTGCGGCCGTGGTTGTCGGCGGTGCTGGAGCCGCTGGGCAGGATGGCGCTGACCAACTACGTCAGCGGCACCGTCGTGATCGTCCTGGCCACCCCGCTGCTGGACACAGACCCGACGCGCTGGTCGGTGGTGGCGCTGGCGGCGGTGACCGTGGCGGCGCAGGTGCTGTTCAGCAGGTGGTGGCAGGCCAGGTTCAGGTACGGGCCTCTTGAGTGGATCTGGCGGTGCCTGACCTGGTTTCGAGTGGTACCCAACCGGTTAGAGTCGGGCCGTGACCGAAATCGCCCTCTGCCAGATCCCGGTGTCTCCTGACCCGGCCACGAACCTGAAACGTGCCCGGGAGGCGCTCGCCAGGGCCGAGGGGGCCGACCTGGCGATCTTCCCCGAGGCCACGCTCACCCGCTACGGGCGGCGGATCACGGACCTGGCCGAGCCGCTGGACGGGCCGTTCGTGTCGGGCCTGGCGGAGGCGGCCAGGAAGCACGGGCTGGCGGTGATCGCCGGGGTCTTCGAGCCGGGCGACGACCGCGTGCACAACACGGCCGTGGCCATCGACGCGCAGGGCGCGGTGCGGGCGGCGTACCGGAAGATCCACCTGTTCGACTCGTTCGGCGCGAAGGAGTCCGACCTGGTCGCGCCCGGCGCGGAGCCGACCGTGGTGGAGCTCGCGGGGCTCAAGGTCGGCCTCGTCACCTGCTACGACGTGCGTTTCCCCGAGCTGGCCAGGGCGCTCGTGGACAAGGGCGCCGAGCTGTTCGCGGTGATCGCCGCGTGGGGCTCCGGGCCGCTCAAGGAGGACCACTGGGTCACCCTGGTCAGGGCCCGGGCGCTGGAGAACACGATGTGGACGGCCGCCGTCGGCCAGGCGCCCAACCCGGCCGAGTCGTCCGACGGCTACGGGGTGGGCCGCAGCATGCTGGTCGATCCCCTGGGCGTGATCCGCGCCGATCTGGGCACCGCGCCCGGCGTGCAGACCGTGCGGGTGGATCACGAATGGACAACAGCCGCCAGGGCGACCCTGCCGTGCCTCCAACACCGGGTTCTCTGAGGTTCAACCGATCGTAAAGTAGTACCGTGAGCGGAACGCAGATGCAGAAGGTTGTCCCGCCGCGTCTGCTCGTGCCATATCTGTCGGGCAAACGCACGGTGATCTCGGGTTACGTCTACCGCGTGCAGGACTGCGTCAGGCTGACCACGCCTGAGTCGCTCTACCACGGGCTCGACCTGTCCTTCGACGGGTCGGAGCTGTTCGGCGAGGTGCCCGAGCTCTACGTGATGCGCTGGTACGCGCGCGACGTCGACACGTACGCGGTGCCGTACGGGCCCCACATGGGTGGCGACTGGAGCGACGCGCCGCCGTTCGCCGGCAACGGTTTCACCACATCGTCGGATCACGTGGTGCCGCAGTTCCACACCGTTCCGATGCCGATCCCGGCCGGGACGAAGATCGTCCACGTCACCGCCGACGGCGAGCGGCCCTTCGCCGAGTACGACGGCCTGACTTGGCGGCCCGCCGCATGAGCGCGCGTAGCGAGCGACCCATCGAACACAGCCGACTCTCGCTCAGGCGACCGACGAAGGAGGGCGCGTGAGCGACGACGAGATCATGCCGGTCGCGTCCGGCTTCGTGGCACGCTTCGACGGCCGCACGCTGCCCGCCGCCCTGGGCCCCGACAACGACCAGGTGGTGCTGTTCAGCGAGGTCGAGCTGGACGGGTTCGATCCCGCGTCGGGCTACTGGCGCAGGGTGGTGGCCAGGTCGCAGGTGGAGTGGCTCGTGCTGATCCGCACGGTGGGGGCGTTCGGCGGCGAGCCGTGCATCGTGATCGACGAGGACGACGACGGGCTGCACATCGCCTACACGGGGCACAGCGGCATGAAGGCGGAGGCGCTGGGCTACTGGCTGGTCGACCACGGCGCCTACGAGGTCGTGGTGCCCCGCGAGGAGGTCTTCTCGATCCGCGTCGAACGGATTCCGGTCCCCTAGTCAACCTGCCACCGTTCCGGGTGTCTCTATGAGGTGACCGAAACAGCGACCACGACGCAGCCGTCGTTCGCCGAGCTGTTCGCGGCCCAGTACCACTCTCTGGTACGCCTGGCCGGGCTGCTCGGCGCGGACGACCCTGAGGACATCGCCCAGGAGGCGTTCGCCCGGCTGCACACAAGGCGGTTGCGCGACGACGGGGCCGCCCTGGCCTACCTGCGCTCCACCGTCTGCAACCTGACGCGCAACCGCCTGCGCCACCTCAGCCTCGTACGACTGCGCCGCCCCGACCCTCCCGAACCGGCGCGCAGCAGCGAGCACGCCGTGCTCGCCTCCGAGGAGCACCGCGAGCTGCTGGCCGCCGTGGACCGGCTGCCGCGCCGCCAGCGCGAGGCGCTCGTCCTGCGCTACTGGCTGGACCTGTCGGAACGCGAGATCGCCGACGCCATGGGCGTCTCGCCCGGATCGGTGAAGACGCACGCGAGCCGGGCCCTGGCGGCCCTGGGCAAGGCTCTGAAGGAGGAGGACGCGTGAACGACCTGGAAGAGCGCCTTCGAGCCGCGTTCGACGCCCGCGCCCGGAGCTACGAGCCCGACCCGCACGCCTGGGCGCGCATCATGGAGCGCCGGCCGCGGCGCCGATCGGCCCGGTGGCTGCTGGCCGCGCTGCCGGTGGCGCTGCTGACGGTGTTCGTTCCTGTGCTGCTCAACGGGGGCCTGGGCAGGAACACCGCGATCGACCCGACCGGGATCTACCAGCAGCTCATGAAGGAGCGCACGCCCCTCGGCAAGGAGGCGTCCGTCGACAACCCCTCCGAGGGCAAGCCGCTGCGGATCTGGTTCGCCAGAGGGAAGCTGGGCTATCCCGAGGTCTGCTACATCGTCGAGCGGGCCGCCGGCGAGCCGTACGGAGCCTGCACCGACGCCGTCGCGTGGGAGGACGTGGACGCCTGGTACGTGGGCAGCACGCTGCGGGACGGCGCGGCGACCGCGATGGACTGGGGGCTGGCACGCGAGGACGTGGGCGCGGTGGCCGGTGTCACGAAGGGCGGGCAGGAGTTCCAGGGCACAGTGCGGAGCCTGGACGGTGCGCCGTACCGGCTGTGGACCGTGACGTATCCGGCTCAGGAGCCCATGTCCAAGATCCGGATCTCGGACGTCGACGGCCAGGGCCTCGGGTGGTGGTCCCGCGACGGCCTGTTCCTGCCGGACGGGCAGCCCATGAGCGCCCCCATGGAGCTGTCCCAGGGCATCTTCGTCCAGCCGTACCGGACGAAGGAGGGGACGCGGCTGAATTGGTCGCGTCACGGCGCCGAACTCTCGCAGATGCCCCCGGCGACAGACCATGCGGTGACCGTCAGCGGTCGGCGGGACATGATCATCGGCCTCGCCCGCAAGGACGTGGCCAGGATCGAGGTCTCGTTCGGCGGCGGGAGCACGGCGAGCGTCGTGACCAGGCCTGATCCCTGGAACCTGGGCGTCACGGTGTTCGCCGCCATGAGCCCGTCCGACGACCCGGCCGAAAGTCGCCGCGTCACCGCCTACGACGCGTCGGGCAAGCAGGTCTGGAGTAACGAGGAACCGGCCATGACGGCGCCGGACGTGACCGACAAGGTCGCCGGTAAGGTGATGACCCTCCCGGGCACCGAAGGCTCCGGCCGCCCGGTACGCGTCTGGTTCCCCAAGAGGTCCGATGAAGCCAACGAGTTCTGCTTCACCGGCGGCCCCGCGCCGAGCAACAGGGGTATGAGCAGCTGTCTCGTCGACTTCCCGCGGAACTCCCGCTCCTTCCAGGAGGTGACCACCTACCTGCCGGACCCCGGCGCCGACATCTACTTCGGCCCGGCCCTCGCGGACTGGGAGTCCGTCGAAGCGGTGCTCTACGACGGGCGACGGGTGCGCGCCTCGTTCCTGCGCGACACGGGCGCCCCGTACCCGGTCTGGCACGTCAGCGTCCCGCGCGGCACCGAGGTCGGGGGCTTCGTCATGAAGGCGAAGGGCAAGCCGGACCAGCAGGTCCCGAAATACAGCAAGAGCTGCACGAAGCGGGCAGAGAGGTCCGAGGCCGCCCGCCAGACCCTGCCGGCGGGCATCACGGCTCTCCTCGTGCCGGGCTGCATGGCCTTCTGGGAGAACGGCGAGGCCGCGCCGCTGCCCGGGCCGCTGCCCGGCGCGCGGCTGAGCGATGTGCTCGACGCCGCGCGACCAGTCCAATGGATCAGCAATGAAAAGGCCTGGTACGGCTACGCGCCCGCGGGCACGGTCAAGGTGGAGCTGCGCATGAAGGGCGGGGCCACCGCGACGGCCGAGGCCGTCCCGGACGCGTGGGGGCAGAACGTGACGCTGTTCGCGGCCCCGGTTCCCAAGGGAGCCCCCAAGGGCGGCGAGACCGTCGCCCTCACGGGCTACGACGCCGGCGGCAAGGAGCTGTGGAGGTACGAGCTGCCCAAGCAGCGAAGCGCTGCTTCCTAGCCGAGGTTGCGGTAGCGGGCCCGGCGGGCCGCGAAACGGTCCGCCGGGCTCAGCTCCAGCAGGTTCGCGATCTCGTACTCCAGCGCCCGCCCCACCCGCTCGCAGAACTGCCGCGGCTCGTACGCGGCGTCCGGCACCTCCGGGACGACCCGGTCCACGATGCCGTCGCGGCGCAGGTCGGTGGCGCGGATGTGCTGGGCCTGGGCGATCTCGGGCGCGAAGTCCACCGAGCGGTAGAGGATGGCCGAGGCGCCCTCCGGCGGCAGCGGCGACAGCCAGGCGTGCTGGGCGCAGAGCACCCGGTCGGCGGGCAGCAGCGCCAGCGCCGCCCCGCCCGCCCCCTCGCCGAGCAGCAGGCACACGGTCGGCGCGTCGAGCATGACCAGCTCGGCCAGGCAGCGGGCGATCTCGGCGGCCAGCCCGCCCTCCTCGGCCGCCTTCGACAGGTCGGCGCCCGCCGTGTCGACGACGGTGATCAGGGGCAGGCCCAGCTCGGCCGCCAGCCGCATGCCCCGCCGGGCCACCCTGAGCCCGGCCGGGCCGAGGGGCGAGTTGGTCCGCTGGACCCGCCGGTCCTGGCCGAGCACCACCGCCGGCGCCGTGCCGAACCTGGCCAGCGCGAGCAGCAGCCCCGGCTCGTTCTCACCCTCCCCGCTGCCGCTGAGCGGGGTCACGTCGGTGGCGGCGAGCTTGAGCAGCGTACGCACGCCGGGCCGGTCGTCGCGGCGCGAGCGGGTGATCGCCTCCCACGCCTCCACGGGCCGCAGGTCCTCCTCCGGAGGAGTGCCCGCCTCCACCCGCGACCTGTCGTCGGCGAGCACGCCGAGCGCCCTGATCGCGATCTCCCGCGCCTCCTCGGCCGCGACCACCGCGTCGATCAGGCCCTTGCGGTGGAGGTTCTCGGCAACCTGCACGCCTTCGGGGAACGGGTAGCCGTGCAGCGACTCGAACACCCGCGGCCCCATGAACCCGATCAGCGCACCCGGCTCGGCCGCCGTGACATGCCCGAGCGACCCCCACGACGCGAACACCCCGCCCGTCGTCGGGTGCCGCAGGTAGACCAGGTAGGGCAGGCCCTCGCTCCGGTGCAGCTGGATCGCGGTGGTGATCTTCACCATCTGGACGAACGCGAGCGCGCCCTCCTGCATCCGCGTGCCGCCCGACGCGGGCGCGGCCAGCACCGGCAGCCGCTCGCGGGTGGCCCGCTCGACGGCGGCCGTGAACCGCTCGGCAGCCGCCACCCCGATCGAGCCCGCCATGAACGAGAACTCGCACGCCACCACGGCCACCCTGCGGCCGCCGAGCAGCCCTTCGCCGGTGATGACGGACTCGTCGTAGCCGGACTTGGCGCGGGCCGCGGCCAGCTCGTCGGCGTAGGGGGAGCCGGGCGGCGCGGGGTCCGCGGGCGGCGCGTCCCACGACTTCCACGACCCCCGGTCGAGGATCGTTTCGATCAGTGTGCGCGCGTCCGGACGGCTCACTATCGCTCCCTAAATGTCGGCCAGCCTTGCAATGTTGACGCACGAATTGTTCCTGGCCGAGCTCCGCTCGGCGAGTTGCGATGGATGTCCTCGCTTTCGCTGCGGATCCATCGCAACGATCGTCCGGTGCCGCGAAATGCGGATCATCGTTCACGCTCTTCGAGCCAGGCGAGCACGGCGTCGCCGTCCTGGCCGAGGGCGGGTGGCGCGGTGTGCTCGAACCCCTCGAGACCGTCGAAGCGCAGCGGCGGCCCGGGCAGCTCGATCGTGCCCAGCACCGGGTGCTCCACCTCGACGACCAGCCCCTGCGAGCGGGTCTGGTCCCAGGCGTAGACCTCGTCGAGCGTCCTGATCGCGCCCGCGGGCACGCCCTCCTCGCCCAGCCTGGCCAGCCAGTGGGCGCGGTCGTGGGCCGCCAGGGCCTTCTCCATGTCCGCGATCAGCTCGTCCCGGTGCGCGAACCTGTCCCTGTTGGTGGCGTACTTCGCGGCGTCGGGGTCGATACCGAGGAGCGTGGCGACCTTCTTCCACTGGCCGTCGTTGGCCGCGGCGATCTGCAGCATGCCGTCGGCGCAGCGGAAGGCGCCGTAGGGGGCGATGGAGGCGTGGTGGTTGCCGCCGGCCGCCGGCACCTTGCCGCCGACCGTCCAGGCGGTGCCGTGGTAGGCGTGGACGCCGGTGATCGCGGCCAGCAGCGAGGTGCGTACGACGCGGCCCTTGCCGGTGCGCTCGCGCTCGTAGAGGGCGCCGGTGACGCCGTACGCGCCGTGGATGCCGGCGAGCAGGTCGGCGATGGAGGCGCCGACGCGGTAGGGCTCGTCGGGCGACGGCCCGGTCAGCGACATCAGGCCGGCCTCGCCCTGGGCGATCTGGTCGTAGCCGGGCCGTCCGCCCTCCGGGCCGTCGTGGCCGAAGCCGGTGATCGACAGGATGACCAGGCGGGGGTTGAGCTCGTGGAGGCGCTCGACGGAGAAGCCCAGGCGGTCGAGCACGCCGGTGCGGAAGTTCTCGATCAGGACGTCGCTCTGGCGGACGAGGCGCTCGATGAGCCGCTTGCCGTCGGCGGATTTGAGGTCGACGGCGATGGACTGCTTGTTGCGGTTGGCCGCCAGGAAATAAGTCGAAATTTCGTGATCCGGTCCGACGAACGGCGGTCCCCACCCGCGCGACTCGTCACCCCCGTCCGGATGCTCCACCTTGATCACCCGAGCGCCCAGGTCACCCAGCATCTGCGCCGCGTGCGGCCCGGCCAGGGCCCTGGACAGATCGAGCACGACGATATCACCGAGGGGTCCGAGCAAGATCAACCTCCTGCTTGCATTCGGGGCGAAAGAACATTCTCTCAGTAGCCCACACCACGTCTTCTACCCTGGGTCCGGTGAACCACCTGGCCGATCGCATCATGACCCTGCGCCCCTCGTGCGGCCCCGTCCGGCTGGTGGCCGTGGACGGGCCGGCGGGGGCGGGCAAGACGACGTTCGCGGGGCGGCTGGGGGCGGCGCTCGGCTGCCAGGTGATCCACAGCGACGACTTCCCCGTGCCGTGGGAGGAGGGGCCCGGCGGCTGGTTCCACGCGCTGGAGTCGCAGGTGCTGGTCCGGCTCCGGGACGGCGAGCCCGGGGGTTTCCGCAGGTACGACTGGGTGCGCGGCGAGTACGCCGAGCACGTGGCGGTCCCGGTCGCGCCGGTCCTGGTCATCGAGGGCGTCGGCACGGCCCGCGCCTCGATCGCCCGCCTGCTGGCCTTCACCGTCTGGATGGACGCGCCGCGGGCGCTGCGCATCGCGCGGGTCATGGAGCGGGACGGGGCCGAGCTGGAGCCGCGGTGGCTGGAGTGGTTCGCGGCCGAGGAGAAGTGGTTCGCCGAGGACCGGACGCGCGACCGGGCCGACCTGATCGTCGAGACCGGGCCGGACCGGCCAGGGACGGGCGACGCCGCCGAGACCGGCTGATCGGAGACCGGCTAGAGGTGGCGGGAGCCGTCGAGACCGACCGGAGACGGGCGACGCCGCCGAGACCGGCTAGAGGTGGCCGACGTCGTTGAACCGGACGAGCCCGGAGGCGTCCCACACGGAGACGGAGGCGTTCAGCACCGGCGCGAACTCCAGGACGGCGGCCAGGTCCGCGTCCGGGCCGCCCGCCAGGACGTGGCGCAGGCCCAGCACCACCGAGTCGTGGGCGACGATCAGCACCCGCCGCCCGGCCGCGTGTTCGCGCAGGTCGGCGAGGAGATCACGGAGCCGCACCACGACGTCGGCCAGCGACTCGCCGCCGGGCGGCCGGAAGGCGTAGGCGCCCTCGGCCTCCCGCCGCGCCATCTCCTCGGGGAAGCGCTCTTTGATCGCGGCCAGGTTGTAGCGCGCGAACGCGCCCGCCTCCTGGTCCCTGAGCCGCCCGTCCACGGTGAGCGGGAGCGGGCCGGCGCCCCACGCCCGCAGGGCCACCCGCCACGTGTCGAGCGCCCGCAGGTAGGGCGAGCACCACACCACCTCGGGGGTCTCGGCGGCGGGCAGGCCCGCCAGCGACCGTCCGAACGCGGCGGCCTGCGCCCGGCCCAGGTCCGTCAGCGTGACCTCGTCGTCCCCGCGCTCGTAGACCAGGGGCGCCGACCCGGCCTCCCGGTGCGCGAGGTTGGCCTCGCTCTCCCCGTGCCGCACCGCCATGATCCGCGTCGGTCCCATCCCGACATCTTGTCACGGCACCCTCCTGCCAATTACGGTCAAGCCCGTTATATCGCTCTGGGAGGTCGTACGTGCGCACCATCCTCGCAACACTCCTCGTTGCCTTATCCCTCTCGACTCCGGCCCAGGCCGAATCCACCGCAGCCCCACCCACCGGGTGCGGCTTCCAGAACCTCGGCACGCTCCCGCTGACCGGCGCCACCACCGCCGGCACCGCGCTGGACGCCCGCCACCCGCAGGGCCCGCGCGTCTACTCGGTCACCTCCAGCGCCTCGGGCCCGGCGCTGCTCGGGATCAGGGACGCCCGCGACGGCCGCCTGATCGCCGAACGCCTGCTCCCGCTCGCGCTCGGCTCCTGGGCCGTCACCGTCGCCCCCGACCACTCCGTCTACGTCGGCAGCTACAACGCCACCGCCGGGGCGATGGGCCGCCTCTTCCGCTACAACCCGTCCACCGACCAGGTGAGCGAGCTCGGCATCCCCATCGCGACCGAGACGTTCGTCTGGACCGTCGCCGCCAGTCCCGACGGCTCGGCCGTCTACGGCGGCACCTCGCCCACGGGCAAGCTCTTCCGCTACGACACCGCGACCGGCGCCTTCGCCGACCTGGGCAGCCCGGTCCCCGGCGACCAGTACGTCCGGGACCTGGCCGTCGGCGAGGACGGCACCGTGTACGCCGGCGTCGGCGCGCGCAGCATGAAGGTCGCGGTGCTCACCCCCGCCGGCACGGTCGAGCGGGTGATCGACCCGCCCGTCGAGGGCAGCGGCTACGCCTACGACGTGGACGTGGCCGGCCGCTACCTGCTGGTCCGCTTCGTCACCTCCACCGGTGCCAACCCCATGGGCGTGTACGACCTGCGCAAGCGCGCGTGGAAGGACGTCGTGGCGGACGTCGACAACCTCACCGTCGGCGGCGGCAGGCGCGGCCACGACCTCTACCTGTTCCAGCACGACGAGCTCGTGAAGTACGACCTCAGGACCCGGAAGATCAGCAGGCTGGGCTTCACCGGGTACGGCGAGGGCGCCGCCCGCCCGCTCGGCTGGCTCGGCCACACCCTCGTCGGCACCAGCTCCACCGGCCGCATCTGGCAGTTCGACCGCAGGACCGGGCAGGGCCGGCTGCTCGACGGCACGCTGACCGGCCAGCCCGTCAGCATCCGCTCGCTCGGCACGGGCCCCGACGGCCGCGTCTACGCGGGCGGGTTCTTCACCGGCGGCCTGGCCGCCTACGACCCCGCCACGGGCCAGGCCCAGAACTGGCCGAACGTGGGCCAGAGCGAGGGCATCGTCACCCACAAGGGCAAGCTCTACCTCGGCGTGTACCCCGGCGCCCGGATCTACGAGTTCGACGGGACCGCCCCCAAACTGCTGCTGGACCTCGGCGGCCAGGAGCAGGACCGGCCCTTCGCGATGATCTCGGCGGGCGACCGGCTGGCGTTCGGCACGGTGCCCAAGGCCGGCACCCACGGCGGCGCGCTCGGCCTGCTCGACCCCGCCACCGGCCGCACCGTGATCAGGCGGGACATCGTCCCGGGCCACAGCATCATCGGCCTGGCCTACCGCGACGGGGTCGTGTACGGCGCCACCTCGGCCTTCGGCGGCACCAGCACGCCGCAGGGCGACGCCGTGGCGTTCGCGTACGACATCGCCACGGACTCGCTCAAGTGGCAGTCCACCCCCGTGCCCGGCGACCTGGCGCTCGGCTCGATCGCCTTCGACGGCGACGGGCGGCTGTGGGGGCTGACCCCGGACACCCTGTTCGAGCTGGACCCGGCCACCGGGCGGACCGTCAGGAGCGTGAAGCACCAGACCTACGCCTGGTCCAGCGCCACGCAGGTCTGGCTGGACACCAACCTCGTCTTCCACAAGGGCTACCTGTGGGGCAAGGTGCAGGGCAAGGCGTACCGGATCGATCCGGGGACGATGACGCTCGCGCTCATCGCCCGCCCGATCTCGAACCTGATCCTCGGCCCCGACGGCCACCTCTACCTCTCACGCTTCGAGAACTTCTCCACCTACCGCGTCTGCTGACGGGTCAGCCGGAACAGGCGCGGCCCCTCGGCGAAGTAGACGTCCCCGGACCCGTGCACCGCGAGCTGGTGCACGGGTCCCTGCCGCAGCACCGCGTGCCGTCCGGTCCGCGGGTCGAGGGAGAAGACGTCCTGGCCGGCGTGCGCGCCGTACAGGGTGCGGTCGCGCCGGTTGTACGCGAGCTGCCCGCTCGCGCTCTTGCTGTCCGACAGAGTGACGCGCGAGACCACCTTGCGGGCGCTCGTGTCGACCGCGAACACCTCGCCGCCCGCGATCCCCCACAGCCTTCCCCGGTCGTCGAACGTCAGCGCCGGGACGGCCGGCTTGCCCGCGGCGGGCACGATCTCCCACAGCAGCCGGTTCGCCTTCACCGACCACGCGAACAGCTTGGCCTCCGGCTGCGTCGGCGGCGTCGCCGACTGGCCGCTGTAGATGGACGTGCCGCCGTAGAGCACGCCGTCGCGGTAGGCGAGCGAGACGATGCTCTGGTCCTGGACGACGTTGCGCTGAGCGTGCTTGAGCGTCCCGGTCCGCGGGTCCCACACGGCGAGCACGCCGCCGAGCTGGCCGAGGTCGGGCATGGTGCCCGCGGCGAGGTAGCGGCCGGCCGACACCAGCGCCCGCGGCCTGATCTGCTTGTCGGCGGCGAAGTCGAACAGCCGGGCCGGGTTCGGCGCGGGGCCGGGCTCGGGGCTGGGCGAGTACTCGGTGCTGTTCCACGGCAGCGCCGGGTCGTAGGCGTAGACCCTGGCCTCGGGATAGGCGCCGACGTAGAGCTTGCCGTCGTGCGCGATCATGTCCTCGCTCTGCGAGAACGTGTAGAACTCCCTGTTCATGGTCTTCGGGTCCAGGGCGGCGAAGCCGCCGTTGAGGAAGCCGCCGGCGTACATGCGGTGGTCTGGGCCCTCCGCGAGCGCGGTCACGTCGATGGGCTCGCCCCTGACCGCCGTCTGCACGAACGACTTCGCGCCGGTCTGCGGGTTGTAGCGGAACATCAGCCCGCGCCAGAGCAGGCCGACGACGCTCTTCCCCGGATAGTCCGGCAGGCCCAGCTCGGCCCAGCCGATGCCGCGCGTGTTGGCCACCCGGCCGGTGAAGGGCAGGCCGGTCGGCGTCGTGGCCTGCGTACGGGGGTCGTAGCGGACCAGCTCGCCGCTCTTGACCAGGTAGACCGCGCCATCGGCGGCCGGGGGCGAGACGTCGAGGCCGTGTACGGCGTCGAGCGCGCCGGTCCACTTGCCGGCGCCGATGTCCCAGACGTGCATCGGGCCCGGGCTCGCGCCGCCGTAGCGGACGTAGAGGAAGCCGCCCGCGACGTTGACGTCGTACGCCCATTTGCCCGCCGTGTCGAGGCCGTCGGGCGTCGGGAGCTGCCTGGTCGCGCCCGAGGCGGCGTCGATCTCGAAGACGGCGGCCGGGGCCTCGGTGCCGGCGTAGATCTTCCCGTCGGCGTAGGAGACGCTGCGCACGTAGGCGTGGGCGGGCGAGAGCTTGCCGTAGTCGCGCACGCCGGTCGCGGGGTCGTAGGCGAACAGGCGGCCGCCCGGGGAGGTGCCGCCGTAGACGGTGGCGCCCTCGCCCGCGGCCACGGACCAGATGAAGTTCTCCGAGGGCAGGGGGCGGCCGAGGTCCTGGACGCCGCCCTGGTCCGTCCAGCGGTAGAGGCGGCCGTCGCCGTACGTGCCCGCGTACACGCTGCCGTCCGGGGTCGCCTCCACGGCCCAGGAGCCGCCGGCGCCCGGCAGGTCGTACCTGGCCACCTCGGCGCCGGTGGCGGGATCGACGGCGTTGAGGTGGGCGGGGGTGCCCGACGAGGCGCCCCACAGCACGGTCCGGCCGCCGGGGCCCGGCGCCACCACGCCGCCGATCAGCAGCACGTCCTCGAGGGGGACGCCGAGATCCTCCACACGGGGCGCCGCCGCGACCGCGGGGGCGGCGGCGCCGAGCACGGCGAGGGTGGCCGCCATGCCGCATGCCAGCATGCGCTTAATTAAGGTCATGGCCGAAACTTAAGATGGGGCTAGTTTCGCCGTCAATGACGAATTACGGCCAAGGAACTAATTGGCGAGCACCTTCGCGAGGGCCTCGGCGACGTCGCCGGCCGCCTCGGGGGCGTCCATGAGCATGGCCTGGCGTACCCACACCACGGTCCTGGCGGCCTCCTCGGCGCCCGGGCACGGCTCGACGCGGGTGCCCTCGGCGGTGAGGGCCTCCATCGTGCCGAGCGGCGGGTAGCCGGCGTCGAGCGGCACCCCCTCCGCGGCCATGGCGGCCAGCACGAATTCCCGGTCCACCCCGGCGTCGAGGCGCAGCATGAGCAGGTGGCGCGAGTCGCGGGTCGTGCCCTCCGGCGACGGCACCACACTCACCTCGGGAACGTAGGCCAGCTCGCGCTCCAGGGCGGCGCAGAAGGCGTTCCTGCGGTCGATCTCCTCGTCGAGGCGGTCCAGCCAGGGCAGCAGGAGCGCCGCCTGGATCTCGGTGAGGCGCAGGTTCCAGCCGACGGACGGGTGGCCGTACCAGCGGCCGCCAGGCGCGCGGCCGACGTTGCAGGCCGACCAGACGCGGTCGTGCACGGTCTGGTCGCGGCAGACGATCAGGCCGCCCTCGCCGGCGGTCATCGCCTTGCTCGCCTGGAAGCTGTAGACCCCCGCGTCGCCCAGACCGCCCACGGGACGGTCCCGGTACGTGGCGCCGTGCGCCTGGGCGGCGTCCTCGACGACCGCGAGGCCGTGCCGGGCGGCCAGGTCGTTGAGCGGGTCCATGTCGGCGGGGCTGCCCGCCAGGTGCACGGGCATGATCGCCGCGGTCCTGCCGGTCACGGCGTCCTGCACGGCTCGCGGGGACAGGTGCAGGTCCACCGGGTCCACGTCGGCGACGACGGGGACGGCGCCGGCCAGCAACACGGCGGTGGCCGAGGCCACGAACGTGTACGCCGGGACGATCACCTCGTCCCCCCTGCCCACGCCGAGGCCGCGCAGCGCGGCGAACAGGCCCAGCGTGGCGTTGCCCACGGCGACGCCGTACGGGACACCGGAGCGGCGGGCGAACGCGCCGGTCAGGTCCGCCACCACGGAACCGCCCTGCGTGGCTCCCCACAGGCCGCTCTCGAGCACCTTGGTGACGAGCTCGCGCTGCGCGGGGTCGAGGGGCGGCGGCCAGGCGGGCCAGGGGGCCGAGCGGACAGGAGTGCCGCCGTGGATGGCGAGCGTCACGGGGAGACGTCCCTTCACGAGTGGACCTTCACGAGTGGACCTCACGGGCGAGCCCTTTACGGGCGGGCCTTCACGAGTGGCCGAGCAGGCGGGCCAGGTTGGCGCCCTGGATGAGGGCGCGGTCGGTGTCGGTGAGCGGGGCCAGGGCGATGCGGCCGTAGCCGGTGCGCAGGTCGAGGAAGCAGGCGTCCGAGCCGAACAGCACCCGCTCGGCCCCCGCCAGGGCGGCCAGCCGGGCGATCCACCGGCCGGTCATCTTCGATCCGCACGTCTCCAGGTAGACGTTCGGCAGGTCGGCCACGAGACGGGCCGCGCGGCCGAACCCGTACGCCCAGAGCCCGGTGTGCCCCATGATCAGCGGAACGTGCGGGTGCCGGGCCGCGACGGCGGCGAACTGGGCGGGGTCGCTCCAGGGCGAGTCCGTCTGGCCGTGCGCCAGGACCGGCAGGCCGAGCCGCCAGACCGGCTCGTACAGGGGGTCGTCCAGGCGGCACTGGTGCACGTCGGGGTGGAGCTTGACCCCCCACACGCCGGCGCGGGCGAGCGGGGTGCGGTGGTGCGGGTTGTAGACCTGCCACACCCCGAACCGCCCGGGGAAACGTCCGGCGATCTCCATGGCCAGCTCGTTGCCGCGCACGGCGTCGGGGCCGACCGCGAGCAGGTGGCTGATGCCCATCGCGGTGACGCCGATCCGGTCCATCGCGGCCACGAGGTGTTCGGCGGTGGGATGGGGGATGAGGAAGTCGGGCCAGGTGCCGACGTGGCCGTGCGCGTCGAGGATCACAGCAGCTCCTCCAGCGTGCCGGCGGCGATCCGCTCGATGTCCTTCTGGGGCAGGTCGAGGTGGTCGAGCAGGAAGCGGGGACCGCAGTCGTCGGACACCGGCGCGCCCGTGCCGAACACCAGCCGCCCCGCCCCGAACAGCGCCGCCAGCCACTCGACGCCGCCCTGGGTGTTGACGGTGCCGATCTCGGCCCGCACGTTCGGCGCCTCGGCCATCAGCTCGGCCAGCGCGCGCAACCGGCGGTAGCCGGGGTTGAGGACGAGCACGGGCAGCTTGGGCAGGCGCTCGGCGAGGTGGCGGAGCTGGGCGGGCGAGGTCTCATCGAGGTCGATCGCGACGGGCAGGCCGATCTCGGCCAGCCACCGCAGGGCCCACGGTCCCGTGAGGTCGAAGCGGTGGCGTTCAGGGCAGAGCCTGATCATCCGTACGCCCCATGCCGCCACCTCGTCCGGCCCGTCCGGTTCCCCGGCCCCCGGCACCACGACGGGGACGGGGATGAGCCGGGGGTCGTCGAGCGCGAGCAGCGCCTCGTTGCCCGCCTTTGGGTCGGAGTAGAGGCTGAGCGTGTGGGTGACGCAGGCCAGGCCGATGCCCAGCCGGTCCATCTCGTCCCGAGGGTCCGTCGGCAGGTCGTCGAACGGCACGGGACCGATGAGCCGGTGGGCATCGATCACATATTTCGGCACAGACCGAAACTAGCAGAGATTATGGAGTGACGGTCAAGGACGGGCAGCGCGGATCGAGCCGGATCCTGGCCAGGTCGCGGCCCACGAGCCCCCAGGCCCGCCAGGAGCCGGGCTCGAAGTGCAGCTGCGGGTTGGTGTACCACTCGTCGCCGAGCCCGGTGGCCAGCAACTTGGCCTCGGTGCCCAGCTCGTACGCGTTCCCGCCGCCGAAGAACGTGGACGCGAACACCCTGCCCCGGTGCACGGTCAGCTCGCCGTACCCGGAGAGCTTGCCCTGCCGCACCACTGCCTTGGTGGCCAGGTCCATGGCGATCCAGGTGCCCGAGTCGCGCTTGTAGACGCCGTACAGCAGCCCGTCGTGCACCTTGATGTCCTGGAACGTGCGGTGCCCCGGGATCGGGTCCACCTGCCAGAGCACCTTGCGGGCGCGCAGGTCGAAGGCGGCCACGGACGCGGACGTCTTCACCGGCGGGGTACCGCCCCCGCCGAGCACGTCGCCGCCCAGGTAGACGACGCCGCCCCGGGGATCGACCGACAGGCTCATGAGGCTCTGGTCGGGGATGACGCCCTCGTAGACGTCGATGCGGCCGTCCCTGGGGTCGATCACGGACAGCGCGCCGTTCAGCTTGGCGCCGAGCGGGGCGCTGGCGACCACCAGCTTGTCGGTGGCGGGGTCGTACTCGATGTCCCAGGGGCGCTGCTGGCCGTGGCCCAGGTAGCCGAGGCTGCGCACGCGGTCCGTACGCAGGTCGACGGAGACGATCTGCCCGCTCGGGTAGATGGCGGCGTAGATCTTGTTGCCCTTCCGCACGAGGTCCTTCGGCTCGCCGGGCATCCGGAACCTGCGCTTCTCGCCCGTGCGCAGGTCGCGTACCTCCATGGAGAAGTGGCCGCCGATGTAGACGGCGCGGTTGGGCACGACGAGCATGCTCTGCGGCCGCTCCGGGCCGCTGGGCAGGCCGGCGTCGATGAGGTCGACGAACTCGGACTTGCCGGTGCGCAGGTCCAGCCACCACATGCCGCCGCTGCCCGAGAAGCCGAGCATCGTGTTGTCGTCGAGCTGCTGCAGCCGTCTGGTCTCGTCGCCAGGGGACGGCGGTTCGGCGACCTTGGTGAACGCGGTCTCGCCCACGCGGTAGCGGTGGACGGCGCCATCGGGCCGGGAAGTGGCGTAAACGGTGTCATCTGCGGCCACGGTCAGCATATCGATCGTGCCGCCGGTCAGGGTCGCCCGGCGCTCGTCCGTGCCGTCCGAGCGGATGTCGATCAGCGTGTCTCCGGCGGCGGCCAGCACCCGGTCGCCGTGCACGGCGACGGCGCCGATGCCGGTCGGGGCGGCGGCCAGCTCCTTCACCGTGCCGTCCGCCCGGGTGATCCGGACGAGCCGACCCTTGTCGAGCAACCCCGCGTACACGTAGGTGGCGTCGGCGGCGACCGCGCGCACGTACCGCTCGCCCTGGACCAGCACGCCGAAGTCGCGCACCGCGCCCGTGCCCGGCACGTACTCGCGGACCCGGCCGTCCGGGTAGGTGCCCACGTAGAGGGTGCCGTCGGGCGCGGCGGCGAGGCTCCAGACGAAGCCGCCGTTCTTCCCGAACGACGCCAGCCGCTCCACGGCGCCCGTGGCCGGGTCGAAGCTGTAGAGGTCGGGCACCGGGTAGGTGCCGACGTAGATCTTGCCACCGGACACGGCCGTGGCCCAGGCGCCCTCGGGCTCACCGGTGGCCGGGCCGTCGGGCAGGGTGACGCTCCTGACGACCTTGCGGGTGGCGAGGTCGATGTCGGCCAGCACGGGGGGCTTCAGGCCGCGGGTCACCACGTAGGCGTGCCCGTCGAGCACGGAGGCGCCCACGATGGCGCCGGTGACCGACGCCGGGCCGAATCGCTCCACGGCCGGGGTGTCACAGGCCGTCGCCGCCCGCGCGACCGGGCCGGTGAGGAGCGCGGGTAAGAGCGCCGACAGAATTACCAGGAGGGATCGGAGCATGGGCGCACCTCGCGTTCATTGCTGAGCAATTATGGGCCAGACCGTAACTTTATAAGCACAGTTCGTCAATGGCATGATGTGCGCCATGGCGATTGAGGATGGGTCCGGTATTCCGTTCGACGCGTGGCGCCTGGCCGGCGGGCTGGAGGTGACGCTGGACGTGGACGTGCTGTTCGGGGCCTACCCCGACCGCGACGGCCCGCCCGGCGCCCCGGAGCAGGTGCTGCGGCTGCTGGGCGAGCACCGGATCAGGGCCGTGGCGGTGGCGAGCCTGCGGGCCGCGCTGTTTGATGTTCGCTCGGGCAACGACGAGCTGATCGCGCGGGCGGCCCCGGAGGTCGTCCCCGTCGGAGCCGTGGACCTGCGCGACCCGATCGGCGCCGCGCGCGAGCTGGAGCGGCTGGCCGCCGGAGGCGTCCGGGCCATCCGGCTGTTCCCCGACGAGCAGGGCGTCGAGGCGGGCTTCCCGTCCGTCAGGCACGTCGCGCGCAGGGCTGCGCGGCTCGGCCTGGTGGTGCTCACCGGCGGTGACGTGCGCAGGTTCTGGCAGCCCTTCGCGGGGCTCGGGGCCGACGTGGTCTTCCTCGACACGCACTTCTACCACCTGGGCGACTTCCTGGTGGCCGCCGCGGACGAGCCCGGCTTCCACACCTCCACCCGCCTGCTCAACTCCCCCGACGCGCTGGAGCTCGCCGCCGCCGAACTCGGCGCCGACCGCCTCCTGTACGGCTCGCGCGCCCCCCACTACGAGCCGCTCGTACCCCTCCTGCGCCTGGCCACCAGCGGGCTGAAGCCGGAGGAGATCGCCGCCGTGGCGGGCGGCAACGCGGAACGGCTCCTGAGGAGGCCACAGTCATGATCATCGACGTGCACGCCCACTGGGGCCCGTGGTTCTTCACCATGGACGTGGCCGAGGCCAACCTCGCCACCATGGACCGCTACGGCATCGACCGCGCGATCGTCTCCGCCACCGAGGCCGTCATCTACGACGCCGCCGCCGGCAACCGAGCCCTCGCCTCCTACCTGGAGACGCAGGACCGCCTGCTCGGCTACGTCACGCTCAACCCGCGCCGGCTGCGCGAGGCGGAGGCGGACCTGGCGGCGTACCTGCCGGGCGGCCGGTTCGTCGGCGTCAAGATCCACACCGACTACACGGGTTCCCCGGTCGGCTCCGCCCAGCTCCGCGACGCGCTCACGCTGGTGGCCGCGACCGGGCGGCCCGCGCTCGTGCACACCTGGGGCACGTCCGTGCTGGCCCTGGCGGAGGTCTGCGCGGACATCCCGGACCTGCGGGTGATCGCCGGGCACATGGGAGCCGACGGGTTCCGGTACGCCGTCGAGGCCGCGAACGCCTGCGACCGCCTCTACCTGGAGCCCTGCTGGTCGCACTTCCCCGCCGGCCGCATCGCGGAGGTGGTGGCGGCCGTGGACCCGGCGCAGCTGCTGTTCGGCACCGACGCGACGCTGATCGACCCCTCGTCGGCGTTCGGGGCGGTCGCGGCGGCGGGGCTCACGGGTGAGACCGCCGAGCGGATCGCCTGGCGCAACGCCGCGGAGCTCTTCGCTCTGGACATTACGGCCTAGCCCGTTATAGCGTGCGGCCCAAACTTCACCAAGGGAGCCCGCGCATGATCCCCCGCCGTCGTTTCCTCCAGGCGGCCGCCGCGACCACGGCGGCCGCCACGTTCACGACCACGCCGGCCCGCGCCGCGACCCACCAAAAAGCCCAGCCCGAGGGCACCCTCACCGACCTGGGGCCGGCGAGCGTCGCCAGCCCGCTGGGCAACGGCGAGTTCGTCGGCGGCGTGCTCTACGCCGGCTCGCGCGGCCTGTCGCCCAACGTGGTCGGCGCGTTCGACCTCGGCCAGGATTCGGTCACGACCCATTTCGACATCCCGACCGGCGTGGGCATCTGGGCGATGTGCAAGGTCGGCACCGACGTCTACGTCGGCACCCACGCGAGATCCGACCTGTACAAGATCGACACGATCGCCGGCCAGGTCACCAAGGTCGCCGAATACCCCGACCACTACATCTGGACCATGGCCTCCTCCCCCGACGGCAAGGTCTACCTCGGCACGTCGGAGCCCGGCCGCGTCTGGGAGTACGACCCGGCCACCGGCACCAGCCGCGACCTGGGCCAGCCCGCCCCCGGCGAGGCGTACGTCCGCAGCATCCAGGCCGACGACACGTACGTGTACGCCGGGATCGGCGCCAACGCCCACCTGATCGCGATCGACCGCAGGACCGGCGAGAAGCGCGAGCTCCTGCCGTCCGCCGTGGCCGACCGCGACTGGGTCTCCAGCATGGGCATGTCGGAGACCCACCTGGCCGGCGGCATGAACTCGCTGGGCGAGCTGCTCGTCCTGGAGAAGGCCGCGCCGCAGAACTACAAGGTCGTCAAGGCCACCGCGGCCGGCGAGAAGTACATCGTCGCGGTCCTGATCCACGACGGGTACGTCTACTTCGCCGGCCGCCCCTCCGGCACGTTTTATCGCTACCACCTGGCCACGGAGAAGCTGGAGGTGCTCGGCGTCCCCTACTTCGAGGCCCTGACCCACCGCATCCTGGCCCACGAGGGCCGGATCTACGGCATCCAGGACAGCGCGGTCTTCGTCTACGACCCGGCGACCGGCTCGCTCGACTACGTCAACCTCGTCCAGCGCGGCTTCAAGGCGGCACCCGAGGAGCCGATGTCCGTGCACTCCGACGGCCGGCGCGTCTACGTCGGCGGCAAGGGCGGCGCCGACGTCCACGACCTGGCGACCGGCAAGGTGACCCGGCTGGGCATCTCGGGCGAGCCGAAGACGCTGCTCACCGTCGGCGACACCACGTACCTGGGCATCTACACCCAGGCGGCCCTGTACGCGCACCGCCGCGGGAAGACCGAGGCCGACCTGATCGCCCGCACCGGCAACCAGCAGGACCGCCCGCGCGACCTCGCCTACGACGCCACGACGGGCCTGATCGTGATGCCCACCCAGCCGGAGCCCGGCCACATGAACGGCGCGCTCTCCCTGTACTCGCCCCGGAAGGGCACGTACGAGACCTACCGGCCGGTGGTCGAGCGCCAGACCGTCTACTCGGTCGTCGCCCGGCACGGCGTCGCCTACCTGGGCACCCTCATCCAGGAGGGCCTCGGCCTGCCGCCGGTCACGACGACCGCCCGCCTGGCCGCGTTCGACCTGCGCACGCGCAAGCTGCTCTGGCAGCTGGAGCCGATCCCCGGCGCCCGTATGATCTCCTCGCTCGCTCTCGGCAGGAACGGCACCCTGTACGGGATGGCGAGCACGGGCGAGGTGTTCGAGTTCGACCTGCGGAGCGGGAAGGTCACCAGGACGATCAAGGTCGGGACGAAGGGCGGCGAGCTGTTCGTCACCGGCCGGGTGGCGTACTGCACGGACGGCGGCTCGATCTACAAGATCGACCTGGTCGCGTTCACGTCGAAGGCCATCGTGGAAGGGCTGGCCGGGCAGTGGTTCGGCGGCGAGCCCAAGCTGGCGCTCGACCCCTCCCGCCGGGCCCTGTACGCGGTGCGCGCCCGCAACCTCGTCCGGGTGGCCATCGCGGGCCGCTAATGAGCCGCCTGGCTCATCGCCACGATCACGGCCCGCTCCTCCGCCGGGAGGGGCGGGCCGTACGGGTCGTGGGAATGCGTCTCGGGCACCCGGCCCTCGGCGGCGGCCAGCCAGAGCATGCGCTGCACGTAGCCCTCCATGGGCTCGGTGAACGTGACCTGCGCCAGCCGGTCCAGCCGCCCGGACGCCTCCTCGAACGCGCGCAGGTCCTTGCCCGCGAACGCCTCCAGGACCGCGGCGGTCACCCCGACGCTCGCCGCGGCGATGCCGACCAGGGCCGCCTCGGCCCCCCACAGCAGGGACGGGCCGAACATGCGGTCCTCCCCCGTGATCGCCAGCCGGTCAGCCTCCCTGGCCAGCGCGATGGCGCGCTGGCAGCCCATCGCGTCCGACAGCAGCGCCGTCTTCAGCCCCGCCACGCCGGGGTGCGCCAGCAGCTCGCGCAGCGTTCCGGCCGGGCACGGGCGCGTGTAGAGGTCGAACGCGATCATCGGCAGCCGGGCCGCCCGCCACACCTCCTCGTGCAGCGCCACCCGGTCACCGTCCGACGGGAAGACGAGCACGCCGTCCGCGCCCAGCTCGGCCGCCACCCGCGCCTGCGCCGCCGGGTCCTCCGCCCCGCCGCCCACGCCGGCCAGCACCGGGACGCCCCCTCTACCGGCGCAGGCGACCGCGCGCTCGATGACGGCGGCGCGGACGTCAGGGGCGAGGTACGGGCCGCGGCCCGTGTGGGCGAGCACGGCCAGACCGGTGGCGCCGTCGGCCACCAGGCCGGCGAGGTAGCGGGAGACCAGGTCGAGGTCCACCTCGCCGGACGCGGTCATGGGGGTGGCCGCGGCGGGGATCAGCGCGCCGCGGAGCCGGTCACGAAGGTTTCGTACAGCGATGTCCACCCGCACGACCCTATTTCAGGCCGGTCATCGCGATGCTGTTGACCAGGTACCTCTGCAGCAGGAAGAACACCAGCAGGCACGGCACCACCGACACGGCCGCCGAGGACATGAGCACCGACAGCTGCAGCTCCTCGGTCCGCAGCGTGGTCAGCCCGACGGTCAGCGTACGGGTGGCGTCGCTCTGGCCGACGACCAGCGGCCACAGGAAGTCGTTCCAGTGCCACAGGAACACGAACACGCCCAGCGTCGCCAGGATCGGCCTGGTCAGCGGCACCACGATCGTCCAGTAGACCCGCCACTCGGAGGCCCCGTCGACCTTGGCCGCGTCGAACAGCTCGTCCGGCAGCCCCAGGATGAACTGCCGCATCAGGAAGACGGCCTGCGAGTTCGCCAGCGTCGGCACGATCAGGCCCCAGAACGTGTCCACCCCGTCCAGGCTGTTGACCAGCACGAACGTCGGGATGAGCGTGGCCTGGAACGGCACCATCATGGTGGCGAGGAACGTCCAGAACATGGCCTCGCGGCCGGGGAAGCGCTTCTTGGCGAACGCGTACCCGGCCATGGACGAGGTGAGCAGGATGATCACCACGGAGACCACGGCGTAGATCAGCGAGTTGATCGTCCACGTGACGAACCCCGACGACTCCAGCACCCGCGCGATGTTGTCGAGCGTGAGCGAGTCCGGCCACCGGGCCGGCACGGTCGGCCGGCCCGCCGGCGAGAGCGCCACGATGAACATCGCCACGAACGGGCTGACGGTCAGCACGGACAGCACCGCGAGCAGGGCGGCCAGCGGCCACTTGCCCCGCCACCACCGGCGGCGGGCCGCGCGGGCCGTCCGCACCTCGGTGACGGGCCGGAACGCGGTGATCGTCATCGAAGCTCCTTGAGCGTGGAATTCCCCGCCTTCGTACGGGGGAGGAAACGCGGCACGACGCCGCCCTGGATGGGAACAAGCAAGCGAATCCTGGCCATGGTTACGCTAAGATGAACATCGTGGCACACAGCGTGAAGCGGGCCTACAAGTACCGCTTCTACCCGACTCCCGAACAAGCCGCAGAGCTGTCCCGGACCTTCGGCTGTGTCCGCCTGGTCTACAACAAGGCCTTGGAGGAGCGCACTCGCGCTTATACCCGCGAGGGGCGGCGGGTCTGCTACACCGAGTCCTCGGCGATGCTCACAGCATGGAAACGCAGCGCCGAGTTCGACTTCCTGAGGGAGGTGTCGTCGGTGCCGTTGCAGCAAGCGCTTCGGCATCTGCAGGCGGCGTTCGCAAACTTCTTCGCCAAGCGCGCGAAATACCCGGCGTTCAAGTCGCGAAAGAAGTCGCAGGCGTCCGCGGAGTACACCCGGTCGGCCTTCCGCTGGCGTGAGGGCCGCCTCACACTGGCGAAGATCGATAAGCCGCTGGACATCGTGTGGTCGCGTCCGCTGCCGCTGGGTGCACAGCCGTCGACGGTGACGGTGAGCAGGGACGCGGCAGGTCGTTGGTTCGTGTCCCTGCTGGTCGAGGAGGAGATCGCGCCGCTGGAACCAGTGCAGGGCATGGTGGGGGTGGATGCGGGACTCAAAGCGCTGGCCACCCTGTCCACCGGGGAGAAGATCGCGAATCCGAGGTACGAGCGGGCCGATCGGCGCAGGCTGGCCCGGGCGCAACGGGCGCTGAGTCGCAAGGAGAAGGGCAGTGCCAACCGGGCCAAGGCGAGGCTCGAGGTCGCCAAGGTGTATGCCCGGATCGCCGATCGGCGCCGCGATCATCTGCACAAGGTCAGCACACGGCTTGTTCGCGAAAACCAAGTGATCGCCGTGGAAGATCTGACCGTCCGCACCATGGTGAAGAACCACCGCTTGGCGCGCGCTATCTCCGAGGCGGCCTGGCGTGAGCTCCGCCGCATGCTGGAATACAAGGCGGCTTGGTACGGGCGGCGCCTGCTGGTTGTCGACCGGTGGTTTCCTTCTTCCAAGCTGTGTTCGGGGTGCGGGATGATCCAACCGTCCATGCCACTGAACGTGCGGGCTTGGGAGTGCACGTGCGGCGCGTCCCATGATCGGGACGTGAATGCGGCGAAAAACATCTTGGCCGCCGGGCTGGTGGACAATTAAAACGCCTGCGGAGCTGGTGTAAGACCTCAACGGAAGTCCCTTCCAGACGGGCAACCGGCGGTGAAACAGGAACTCTCACGGGCGACCGTGGGACTCTCCCACGTGTACGAGGGAGAGGATGTCAAGTGTTTCCTCGATCCAGGAAGCGGCGCTGGACCAGCGACACGATCAGCACGATCGCGAACAGCACCATGCCCCACGTGGCGGCGTAGCCGAAGTCGAACGATCGGAAGCCGTGGTCGTAGATGCCGAAGATGAGCGTGTAGGTGGCCCTGGCCGGGCCGCCGCCCGTCATCACGTACACGGTGTCGAACGTCTGGAAGGCGCTGATCGTCTCGATCACCACGACGAAGAAGATCGTGGGCTTGAGCAGCGGCAGCGTGATCCTGCGGAACCGCTGCCACGCGCTCGCCCCGTCCACCGTGGCCGCCTCCAGGTAGGAGGACGGGATCGACTTCAGCCCGGCCAGCAGGATCAGCATCGAGTAGCCGAACCCCTTCCACACCGACACGACGGCCAGCGCGGGCAGGATCACGGCCGACTGCTCCAGGAACGCCACCGGGCCGAGGTCCGCCTTGGCCAGCAGGCCGTTGATCAGCCCGTCGAACTCGTAGATCCAGCGCCAGATGATGCCCGCCAGCACGAAGCTGGTCACGTACGGCAGGAACAGCATGCCGCGGAACAGCCCGCGCATGAACACCACCTGGTTGAGCAGCAGCGCCGTACCGAGCGCCACGAGCAGCGTGAGCGGCACGTAGATCGCCACGTACACGAGCGTGACCCGCAGGCTCAACCAGAAGTTCACGTCGTCGAGCAGCCGGGCGTAGTTGTCCGTGCCGATGAATTCCCAGTCGCCGCCGATGTTCCAGTTCGTCAGGCTCATCCCCGCCGCGCCGAGCGACGGGAAGATCCGGAAGATCAGGAACAGCACGAGCACGGGCAGCACGAACAGCAGGCCGGTGACCGGGTCACGCAGGCGATGACGCACCAGGAGTTTCCTTTCTGGCGGTGTGCGGGGGCTCAGCCGGTGCCGAGCAGCTGGTTGGCCTCCTTGGCGGCCGCGTCGAGCGCGGTCTTGGCGTCCTCCTTGCCGAGCAGCGCCGCCTGGATGTGCGGTGCGAGCACGCCCATGACCTGGCGGGCCTTGGGGTGGGTGTCGCCGGGGAAGGCGTACTGCAGGGACTTGGCGAACTCCTTGGAGGCCGCCGACTGGTCGGGCACGGTCACGTCCGTGCGGGCGGGGAAGAAGCCCGACTCCTTGGCCAGCCCGCCGGACACCTCGGGCGAGGCCAGGTAGGTGGCGAACTTCTTGGCGGCGTCCTTGCTCTCGGAGTGCTTGGCCAGCACCAGGGCGCCGGGGATGCCGAACGCGACCCGCTTGGTCCCTTCGAGCGGCAGGCCGATGCCGACGTTGTCGGCGCCGATGGCGGCGCCGAGCTGGTCGGCCATGCCCGCGGTGGCCGCGTGGTACATGGCGGTCTTGCCGGCGGCCAGCGGGCCGCCCTCGATGTCGTTGGCCTTGCTCGCGGTGTTCTCCGGCAGGCCGCCCACGGCCTTCAGGTCGAGCAGGAACTGCAGGCTGGCCACGCCCTCCTGGCCGTTGAAGGCGACGCTCTTGCCGTCGGCGGAGAAGACCGTGCCGCCGTTGGCCCACAGGATCGGGTAGAAGCTCTGGTTGAGGCTGACGTCGGGCTTGCCCGGGTAGTCCAGTACGGCGACCTTCTTGGCGGCCAGCTTGGGCGCGGCCTCCTTCAGCTCCGCCAGCGTCTCCGGCACCTTCTCGACGCCCGCGTCGGCGAACAGCTTCTTGTTGTAGATGGGCGCGGTGATCGTCTGGTAGATCGGCACGCCGTACAGCTTGCCGTTGACGGTGAGGGCGGCCAGGGAGTTGGGCAGGTAGGAGGACTTGGCCGGGGCGACGATGTCGTCCACCGCCTCGACCGTGCCCTGCTGGGCGTACTGGGGGATCTGGTCGGGACCGAGCACCACCAGGTCGAAGCCCTTCTTCGAGACCAGTGCGGTGGTGACCTTCTCCTGGCGGCCCTCCCAGGGCTGCTGGTCGATCTTGACGTCGATCGTGGGGTTGGCGGTCTCGAAGTCCTTCTCCACCTTGCCCCAGAACGCCTGGGCCTTGGCCTGGTCTCCGATGACGGGATACATCCACAGGGTCACGGTGCTCTTGTCCGAGCCGCTGCTGGATCCGCACCCGGCGGCCGCGAGGCTCAGGGCGGCCGCGAGGCCGACTGCCGCTGCCTTCTTCATCGGCGGCTTCCTTTCAACTAATACCGGTCCTGACCGAAACCTAATGAGCGCATCTTGACCGGGTCAATCCCTGATACATGAACGTAACTACGGTCGAGCCCGAAATTTCGTGACTTCCTGGGCGATCAGCTCGACGTGCTCGGGGGTGTAGGCCTCGTTCCAGTCGATGACCAGCAGCGTACGGTCCACCATGAGCTCCGCCTGCGGGCAGGGGTTGGGCCGGTAGCCCTCGAGCGGATAGCGGGAGGAGCCGTAGATGGCAGCGTCCCACACGGGCGCCCTGTTCAGCGGCTCGGCGAGGTAGCCGGCCCGCGCGGGGATCCCGGCCGCGGCCAGGTGGGCGGCCAGCTCGGGCGCGTCGCCGTCCGGGCACACGATCGGGAACAACCACCAGGCGTGGCCGTCCGGACGCGGCAGGCGTACCCCTGGGAGGCCCTTCAGCGCGTCCAGGAGCTGTCCGGCGGTGCGGCGGCGGGCCGCGACAACGCTTGGGAGTTTCGCGAGCTGAGCGCGTGCCACGGCGGCCTGGAGCTCGGTCATGCGGTAGTTGATCCCGAACGCGGCGTGCGACCGGCCGGCCGCGCGGTCCCACCCCTTGTCCGAGAACAGCCGCATCCGCCTGGCCAGCTCGTCGTCGTCGGTGATCGCCACCCCGCCGTCGCCGCAGGTGATGTGCTTCCACTGCTGCAGGCTGAGGCAGCCGACCTGGCCCGCCGTGCCCGCGAGCCCGCCGCCGGGCAGCTCGGTCAGCCAGGCCTGCGCGCAGTCCTCGATCAGCGTCAGGCCGTGCTCGTCGGCGAGCGCGCGCAGCTCGCCGACCCTGGCCGGCGCGCCGAACAGGTGGACCGCCATGATCGCCTTCGTACGGGGGCCGATGAGCGCGGCCACCGCGTCCGGATGGAGATTGCCGTCGGAGGGATCCACATCGGCGAAGACAGGGACGGCGTTCTGCGCCAAGATGGGGGCCACGGTCCCGAAATCCGTGATCGGGGTCGTGATGATCTCGTCTCCGGGGTCCGGCGCGGCCGCGACGACCGACAGGTGGAGGGCCGCGGTGCCGGAGCTGCAGGTGATCGCGTGACGGGAGCCGTAGACTCGGGCGATCTCACGCTCCAGCGCCCGCGCCTCGGTCCCCCAGACGGAGTTGAGCATGCCCGAGCGGATCACCCGCTCGGCGGCGGCCACCTCCTCGTCGCCGAGCGTACGGCCGTCCGCTTCTGCCATGGACGGGAACTTCACCGGGCACCTCACAAGATATGATTGCGGTCTTGACCGAAAATAGCGAGAGGGAGGCGTGGGTGGGAATCGTCATCGGGGTCGTCGGCCCGCACGACCTGGTCGACGACGTCGCGGCCGTCTGCGAGGAGCAGCCGGGCGTCAGCACGCTGCGCCTCGACTACGACCACGAGTCTCAGGCGCCCGCGATCGTCGAGGCGCACGCCTCCTCCGTGGAGGGGTGGCTGTTCACCGGCATAGTGCCCTACATGCTCTCGCGTGACGCCGACGCGCTCACCCGCCCGGCGGCGTTCGTCGACTACTCGGGCGCGACGCTGCTCAGCGCCCTCGTACGCCTCCAGCACGAAGGCCAGGACATCACCCGGCTGTCGATCGACACGCTGTCGGCCGCCGACGTCCAGACCACGTTCGCCGAGGCCGGGCTGCCCACCGGCGATCTGCGCACGCTGCCGTACCGGCCGGAGATGACCTCCAAGAAGGCCGTCACCTTCCACCGGAAGGGGCCCGCGCACGCGGTGATCACCTGCCTGAGCTCCGTGCACGAGGCCCTGCGCGACGAGCGCCACGTGCTGCGCCTGGTGCCCTCCGTCCATTCGGTACGGGTGGCGCTGCGCCAGCTCATGCTGACCGCCGAGGGCCAGGCCCAGGAGGACGCCCAGATCGCGATCGGGCTCGTCGAGGTGGCCAACGAGGAGGGCCTGCTGCGCGAGGCCACGGCGCTCGGCGGCACCCTGGCGGCCTTCCGCGGCGGCACGCACCTGCTGGTGACGACCCGCGGCCCGCTCCACGACGCCACGGGCGGCTTCACCGGGCTGCCCATGCTGGCGCGGCTGGCCGGCCAGAACGACGTCGTACGCGTCGGCTTCGGCCTGGGCCGCAGCGCGGCGGAGGCCGAGAGCCTGGCCCGCCGCGCCCTGGCCAGGGCCCGCCGGATCGGCGAGGTGGCCGCGGTCCTGTCGCTGCGGGCGGACACGGACATCGTCCTGGAGTCGGTCACCCCGGCGCCCACGGGGGCGCAGAACCTGTCGGTCATCGCCCGCCGCGTCGGCCTGTCGGTGCCCACGCTGGAGAAGCTCCTGGAGGCGCGGGCGGCGGCGGGGGACGAGCCGCTGACGACCCGGGAGATCGCCGAACGGCTGGCCGTCCAGCAGCGCACGGCCCGGCGCATGCTTCATCGGCTGGAGCTCGCGGGCCTGGCGGAGCGCACCGGCAACCTCACCAGCGGCACCAGCGGCCGCCCCCTGACCCTCTACCGCCTGACCCTCTGACCCCCGCACCCCGGGCGCAGGGGTGGTGGGTGTGGGGGTGGTGGGGAGGAGGGGCATGGGGTCAGGAGAGCCAGCGGTCGAGCCCGGCCGAGACGAAGTCGTCGTCCCGGAGCCACGGGTACGCGCCCCAGATCCGGTCGATCTCCGCGAGCTGCCCCGGCGAAAGCTCCTCCGCCGGGTCCAGGCACCACCGCCCCGCCAAGAGCCCCTGCCGCCGCAGCACCTCGTGGATGCCCGGAATGCACCCGTGGAACCCGTTCGCCGAGTCGAAGATGGCCGCGTTGGCATCCGTCAGGTGCCCGTCCAGCGTGAGCAGCCGCCGTACCACCGCGTCGTCACCGCCCCGGGCGAGCTTGGCCTCCTCCAGCAGTTCCACGGCCCGCCGCACCCACACGGCCCACTGCCCGAGCAGCCCGCCGACGAACTCGACCTCCACCTCGCGCCCGTCCACGACCACCCGGTGCGAGGTGATGAGGTCGGCCAGGATGTGGTCGTCGTTGCCCGTGTAGAGCGCCACCTCCCCGGCCCGCCCCGCCCGTACGACGCCGTGCAGCACGTCCAGGGTGCGATAGCGGTCGAAGGGCGCGACCTTGATGCCGACGACGGACTCCACGGCGGCCAGCCGCGTCCAGAAGTCACGGGACAGGGTGCGCCCGCCCACCGCGGGCTGCAGGTAGAAGCCGATCACCGGCAGCACCTCGCCCACGGCCCTGGCCCGCTCGATGAGCGCGTTCTCGTCGAGCTCCCGGTAGGGGCTCAGCAGCACCATGTGGTAGCCGAGCGACCTGGCCAGCTCCGCCTCGGCCACCGCCTGGGCGGCGGGCCCGGTCGCCCCGGCCACCAGCACCACCTCGCGTTCGACCTCCTTGGCGGTGCGGGCCGCCAGTTCGAGCACGGGCGGCAGCAGGCCGGTGCCGTGGATGGCGAACTGCGTCGTGTGCACGCCCACCGCCAGCCCGCCCGCGCCCGCCTCGACGTAGTAGCGGGTCAGCGCCCGCTGGCGGCGCTCGTCCAGCTTCCTGTCCTCGGTGAGCGCGAGCGGGTGCGCCGGGATCACCAGGCCGCGCCTGAACAGGTCACGAACGGACGTCTGCGCCTGTGGAGCCGTGCTGAGCACGTGAGGTCCCCCTTGGTGTTGGTCGGTGTGGGCGGGCAGAGTGGCGGGCAGGGTGCCGGAGCCGGTCAGAAACGGCCGTCACGGCGTTCGAACTTGGTGGGTTTGCCGAGCAGCGGCCCGCCGTCGGCCACCCATCGCGCCGTGTGCTCGATGAGCTCGGCGGGCGTGAGCTCGGGGTAGCCGAACAGGCGGTGGCAGCGCCCCGCGTTCGACAGCAGCGCGGTCGGCGCCTCCTCCCCGGTGAACACGGGCTCCTTGCCCAGCGCCGCGCCGAGGTCCAGGGCGATCCGCCGCACGGAGAGCAGCTCGGGCCCGGTCACGTTGAGGACGTACGGCGGCGCGGAGGCCAGGGCCAGCGACCGGAGCGTGACCTCGTTCGCGTAGCCCTGCCAGACCACGTTCACCTGGCCCGTCGACAGGTCGACGGGCTCTCCGACGAGGATCTTCTGCGCCAGGTCGATGAGCACGCCGTAGCGCAGCTCGACCGCGTAGTTGAGGCGGACGAGCGACAGCGGCGTGCCGTACGTCTCGGAGAAGTGCGTCAGCACCCGCTCGCGCCCCAGGCAGCTCATGGCGTAGTCGCCCACGGGCCCCGTCGGGGAGTCCTCCGTGCTGCCGCCGCCGGTGACGGGGACGAGCGGGTAGACGTTCCCGGTGGACAGGGCGGCGATCCGGCTGTGCCGGAAGCGGTCGGCGACCCTCCCGGGCAGGTACGCGTTGGTGAACCAGGTGGCGTGCTCGCGCCCCTGCGTGCCGAACTTGGCGCCGACCAGGAAGACCACGTTCGGGGCGTCGGGCAGGTCGCGCAGCGCCTGCTCGTCGGCCACGTCGGCGGACACCACCGTCGCGCCGTCCTCGGCCAGCGACTCGGCGAGCCCCGGCTCGGAGAAGCGCGAGACCGCGATGATCCGCCGGTCCCCGTTCGTGGCGTTGAGGGCCAGCCGTACCAGGCTCGGCCCCAGCTTGCCGCCGGCGCCGAGGATCAGGATGTCGCCGTCGAGCCCGCTGAGATCGTCCACCAGCCCGGCGCTGGGCCGGGCCAGTCGCTCCTCGAGTTCCGCTGTCGTGCGCACGCGGGTATCTCCTCCGTCTGTTATTTACGGTCCAGACCGTAACTGTCGCAGACTTCGGCTGTCAACGGGTACGCACAACTGGGTCAGGCGACCTCACGGGCTGTGACCAGCACATCGAGGATCGCCCTGGTCTGCTCCCACGGCACCGGGCTGGGCGCGCCGCGCACCATGGAGAGGAACGCGTCGATCGTCCCCTCGTACCCGAGCCCCTTGACCGGGTCGTCGCCGCTCTCGATCACGATCGACTCGGAGCCGTCGCGCCTGTGCACGGTGACGGTGTAGGCCTCACCCTCGGAGACGCCGAGGATCTCCACCGTCCCCGTGACGCCACTCGCCCACCGCAGCGCCATCACGCCGGTGTCCTCGGAGCGCAGGCCCTGGTAGTGCCGCTTGGCCCCGGCGGCGCCCACCAGCCGCACGTCCGGCCCCAGCAGGGCGACCAGCAGCTCGACGCCGTGGATGCCCATGGTCACCATGGTCCCGCCGCCCTCGCCGGGCGTGTCCTGCCAGGCGTTGTAGCCGTCGGCCCACAACCCCACGTCATGCCGTACGGTGGCCCGCACGGCCAGCACCTCGCCGGGATCGACCCGGACCCCGGCGAACGCGGGGGCGAACCTCAGCACCGAGCTCGACAGCACCCGGTCGCCGATCGCCAGCCGGTCGAGCGCGTCCAGCTGGACCCGGCTGGCGGCGGCCGGCTTGTTCACGAAACAGGGGGCGCCGGTCTCCAGGACCCGGGCCAGCGCCCCGGGCACCTGCGGGTTGGGGACGGTCAGCACCACGCCGTCGGGCCCGGTGGCCAGCGCCTCCCCGAGGCTGCCGGCCACCTTCGCCGCCGGGTGCTGGCCGGTGAAGCGCCGCAGCCGCTCGGGGTCCTGCTCCCACACCACCAGCTCCGCGTGGCGGGCCAGGGTGTGGGCGTCGGTGTACGGATGGCTGGTGGCCAGCCCGGCCAGGACAATGCGCACGACGGTATCTCCCTAAAGCTCGTCCACCTCGGCGTACGCGCGTCCGCCCGACAGCTTCGCGTACCCGGGCCCACGGTCGAAGAAGCGGTCGCCCGGAGGGCGCAGTCGGGCGCGGAGCTCGGCGGTGCCCTGCTCGTCGATGCGGTCGCCGTCGAGCACCACGCCGTAGTCGCCCAGCGCGCCCGCGATCGACACCTTCCCGTCCCGCACGTCGGCGGCCACCGCCCGGGGGTCGCGGTCGTACGGGGAACCCCAGCCGCCGCCCCCGGTCGTGCGGATACGGATCAGCTCACCGGCCTGCACCGGATGGTCGTCGACCAGGCCCTCCATCTCCTTGCCCGCGATCTCCACCCGGAACGGCCGCCCCGCGAGGCCGCCGTTGACGCCCCAGCAGGACAGGATCGAGCGGTCGGCGATCGACATGTAGGAGGCGTCCCTGAGCATCCTGATGTGCTTGTCGTAGCCCAGCCCGCCCCTGAACATGCCGGGCCCGCCGGAGTCGCAGGCCAGCGCCAGCCGCTCCACCCGGAACGGCCAGCGCGCCTCGGCGAACTCCACCGGGATGTTGCGCGAGTCGGGCACCACGTGGATGGTGTCCTCGCCGTCGGCGTACCAGCGGCCGCCCGACCCGCCGCCCAGGACCTCGCGCATCAGGTACGGCTGGTCGTCGGCGTCCGTGCCGTACACGCCGGTGTAGCGGATGGTCTCCTGGTCGGCGGGCATGCGGCCGTTCGTGGCCTTGGCCAGCACTCCGGCGAGCACGCCGAGCAGGCGCAGGATGACGAACGTGCGGGCGTTCGTGGGGGCCGGGAAGACCGGGGTGAGCAGGGTGCCCTTCTCCGGGAAGATCATCTTGATGAGGGGCACGACGCCCTCGTTGACGTCCAGCTCGGCCATCCGCTCGGGCGTGTCGGCCAGGTTGCGCAGCACCGGGGCCAGCCACTTCTTCAGGAACACGCCGTCGGCGTAGTCGCCCGCGTGGTTGATCGGCCCCTTGGCCTGCGGCGACGTGCCGGTGAAGTCGATCGTGAGCGGGGAGTCGGCGGCGTGGTCGACCGTGAGCGTGATCCGCTGGGCGTGCAGGCGGGGCTCGTCCACGCCGTCGTGCTCGGCGTAGTCCTCCCACACGTACGTCCCTTCGGGGATCTTGGCCAGCAGCTCCCTGCGGAACGTCTCGGTGGTCTTGGAGATGATCGCGTCGAAGCACTCCTCGACGGCCTGCCTGCCGTACCGGTCGAACAGCTCGCCCAGCCGCCGCGCCCCCATCAGGCAGGCCGAGCACTCGGCGTCGAGGTCGCCGGCCAGCGAGTCGGGCATGCGGGAGTTGCGGGTCATGATGCGCAGCGCGGCCTCGTTCGGCACGCCCTGGTCCCACAGCTTGATCGGCGGCACCATCAGGCCCTCTTCGAACACCGACCGGGCGTGCGAGGGCATGGAGCCGGGCACGGACCCGCCGATGTCGTCGTGGTGGCCGAATGCCTGCACGAACGCCACGACGGCGCCCTCGTGGAAGACGGGCACGGTCACGCACAGGTCGGGCAGGTGGCCGATGCCGCCCTCGGAGAGGTAGACGTCGTTGTGGAAGTAGACGTCGCCGGGCTTCATCGTCTCGACCGGGAAGTCGCGCACCACCGGCTGGACGAGCGCGCTGTAGGAGCGGCCGGTGAGCTTGCGCAGCCGTACGTCGTGGATGCCCGCGCGGAAGTCGTGCGCGTCGCGGATCATCGGCGAGCGGGCCGTACGGGCGATGGCCGTCTCGACCTCCTTCTCGACGGACGCCAGCGTGCCCTCGACGATCTCCACCAAGATCGGATCAGTCACGGCGGACCTCCACATTTCCGTACTCGTCCACCTTCGCGGTGAAGCCTGGGTGGATCGGGATCGTCGAGCCGTACTCCTCGATCACGGCCGGCCCGATGACCGTGGCGCCGGGGCCGAGGGCGGAGCGCTGGTGGATCGCGGTGTCGCGGGTCTCGTCGAAATGCACGGGACGCACCGAGGTGGCGCCCTCGCCGGCCTTGTCCAGGCGGCGGATGGCCGGGCGGGTGATGGGGCCGATGCCGGAGACGCGCAGGTTCACCCATTCGACGCCGTGGCGCGGGTCGTCGCGGTACGCGTACCCGTACAGCTTCTCGTGGGCCGCGTGGAAGCGGTCGACCACCTCGGCCTGCCAGTCCTCGTCGATCTCGCCCGCCGGGGCCGGCACCCGCACCTCGTACGCCTGGCCGTAGTAGCGCAGGTCGGCGCTGCGCAGGTAGACCGGGTCGTCGAAGCCCTCCCGGTCGAGCGCCTCGCCCGCCTGATGCTCCAGGTCGTGGAAGATCTCGACGGCCTTGCCGAGCGAGAGGTCGCGGGTGACGTACGTACGGACGTAGTCGTTCTTGACGTCCACCGTCAGCAACCCGAACGCTGAAACGTTCCCGGGATCGCGCGGGACGATCACGGCCGGCAGGCCGAGGATGTCGATCAGCCGGCACGCCAGCAGCGGCCCGGACCCGCCGAACGTCACCAGCGGGAAGTCACGCACGTCCAGCCCGCGCTTGACGGTGAGCTGCCTGATCGCGTTGCTCTGGTTGAACGCGCTGATCTCCAGGATGCCCGTCGCCGTCCGCTCGGGAGTGAGGCCGAGCTTGTCGGCCAGCGCCTCGATGCCGCCGCGCGCGGCGTCGGCGTCCAGCGGGATCTCGCCGCCGAGCAGGTGGGGCGGGATCCGGCCGAGGAACACGTGCGCGTCGGTGACCGTCACCTCCGTCCCGCCCTTGCCGTAGCAGATGGGGCCGGGGTCGGCGCCCGCGGACCTCGGGCCGACCTTGAGCGTGCCCTCGGGCGAGATCCACGCGATCGAGCCGCCGCCCGCGCCGACGGTGATGATGTCGATCATCGGGATCTTGCACGGGTAGCGGCCCACAGAGCCCTCGGTGGTGATCGAGGGCTCGCCGTCGATCACCACGGCCACGTCGGTCGAGGTGCCGCCGCCGTCCAGCGTGATCACCGACGGGTGCCCCGCCGTGGAGGCGATGAGCGCCGCGCCGAGCGCGCCCGCCGCCGGGCCCGACAGGACGGTGGTGATCGGCTGGTTGACGACCTCGCGGGCCGACAGGATGCCGCCGTTGGACTTCATGACGGAGAACGGCTTGCCGAGCCGGTTGGACAGGCTCGCGATGTAGCCGCGCATGGCGGGCTTGACGGCGGCGTCCACCAGCGTGGTGACCGAGCGCTCGTACTCGCGGTACTCGCGCAGCACGTCGCTCGACAGCGAGATCACCGCCTCCGGATGCTCGCGCCAGAGCACCTCGCGCATGCGGCGCTCGTGCTCGGGGTTGGCGTAGGAGTGCAGGAAGCAGACGCCGATCGCGTTGATCCCCTTGGCCCGGAACCAGCGGGCCACCTCCACGGCCTGCTCCTCCGAGAACGGCCACACCTCCTGCCCCAGGTGGTCGAGCCGCCCCCCGACGGTCTTCACCAGGTGCACGGGAACGATCCTGGGCGGTTTGACCCAGAAGTAGGAGTTGCCGTAGCCGTCGGGCACGCTCTGCCTGGCGATCTCCAGGACGTACTCGAAGCCCTCGGTCGTGATGAACCCGAGGTTGGAGATCCGGTCCTCGAGCAGTTGGTTCGTGGCCACCGTGGTGCCGTGGACGATCGACCCGACGTCGATCGCGCCGAGCTTCTCGATGCCCGCGACGAACCCGTCCGCCGGGTCGGCGGGCGTCGACGGGGTCTTGGTGGTGAGGATCTCACCGGTCTCCTCGTCCACCGCGACCACGTCGGTGAAGGTTCCTCCGGTGTCCACTCCGATACGCACGCTACGCATGGCTCCTCAGCTCGGTGACCACTGTTCCTCCTGCGAACTCCAGAGGAGAAATGTCCCACGAGGTCATGGAACAAGCCAAGCCACTAAGCTGGCCCCCCGTGACTGAACTGTCTGCCTTGTCTGCCGTGCCGTCTGGCGCCCGGGATGCCGTGCTCAAGTTTTACTTCGGCCCCATGGACTGCGGGAAGTCCACCTTGGCACTCCAGATGAATTACAACCACGGACGCCAGGGTAGGCGTGGCCTGGTGCTGACCAAGCACGACCGCTCCGGCGGCCCCAAGATCACCAGCCGGATCGGCCTCGGCCTGGAGGCCATCGAGGTGGAGGACTCCCTCGACATCGTGGAATTGGTCACCTCCCACGACCGCATCGACTTCCTCATCTGCGACGAGGCCTGCTTCTACACCGTCCCGCAGATCGAGCAGCTCGCGGACCTGGTGGACGAGCACTGCGTGGACGTCTACGCGTTCGGGCTGGCCTCGGACTTCCGCTCGGTGATGTTCCCGGCGGCGCAGCGGCTGTTCGAGCTGGCGGACGAGGTGTGCCGGCTGCAGGTCGAGGTGCTGTGCTGGTGCGGCCGTCCCGGGCAGCTCAACGCCAGGGTGGTGGGCGGGGTCATGGCGCGTACGGGCGAGCAGGTCGTGATCGGCGACACCGACGCCTCGCCGGTGCGCTACCAGGTGCTCTGCCGCCGCCACCACCGCTCCGGCCGGCTCGGCGAGGGCGAGGGCACGGGCGCGGGCGCGGGCGCGGGCGCGGACCGGAGCGTCCTCACACCAGGCGGTCCAGCAGGTCTCTGAACAGCCGCCGATCCTCCTCCGGCAGGTCTGCCAGGAACTCCTCCTCCGCCACGCCCACGGCGCGGGTGGCCGCCTCCAGGACCTCGCGCCCGTGGCCGGTCAGCTCCACCATGTTCTTGCGCCGGTCGGCGGGATGCGGCCGGCGCCCGACGAGCTTCTTGCGCTCCAGGCCGTCCAGCAGCGCGACCATCGTCGTCCGGTCGATGCCCAGCCGCTGGGCGGCCTCCAGCTGGGAGAGCGGCTCCGGCGTGCGGAGCACCGACATGACCCCGAACTCCCGCCCGTCGATCTCGTACGGCTCCAGCGCCGGCCCCGTCAGCTCCCCCAGGCGCAGGTTGGCGTGCTTGAGCAGATAACCGAGGCGACGTCGCGACACGCCTCGATTGTCACACAACCCTTTCGCCGGACGGCTATCCGGCGGCCAGCTCCTCCAGGCGGTAGGGAAGGTACGCCGAGTCGTCCACGAGCGCCGAGGCGCCCCGCCACCACCCGAACCACTCCCCGCTCCGCCACATCCAGTCCACGCGTTCGATGGCGGCCACCACGTCGCCGACCGTCTCCCAGCGCTCGCCGAGCTGCTCCCGGGTGGCGCCGTGCCGCACCGCCCAGGCCCGCAGGACTCCCCCGGCGGCGGCCGGGACCTCGCGGGCGTACGGGTCGGGGTCCTCGCCGGGCAACCGGTGCGGCCCCAGCCCGGCCGCCACTCCCCAGCTCCACTGCGCCTCGGCGGGCCGGGAGTAACGCAGCGAGTGGAAGTCGAGGTTGGACCCGAGATCCTCGTCGGGCCTGCGGGTGACGACCGCGTCGAGCCGCCCGCCGGCGTCGAAGTGAACGACCAGCCGCTGCCCGGGCTTCACCCCGGGCGGCAGCCGGAAGCGGTCCTCGGCATGCCACGAGTTGAGGTCGACCTCGGCGACGGGCCGGCCCCACAGCTGGTCGGCGGCGTCGTCGGAGATCCAGGCGGCCAGCATCTCCAGCGCGGTCAGATCGGTCCAGGGCTCGATCGCGACCGCCGTGCGCACCACCTCGTCGGGGGCCGGCAGCTTGCCGCCCCTGGGCCGGCTCCACCACTCCTCGCCCAGCTCGCGGGTGCCCACGAGCAGCGCGGCGATGGCGGCCAGCTCGGCCGAGCGCCGGGTGAGCGAGGCTCCGAGCGCGAGCCCCAGCGTCCGCCCGGTCCGCTCGTCCCCGAGCACCGGGCGCACGTCGACGATCAAGGTCTCGGCTGTGGGGCGCTCGTCGCCCAGCAGGTTGCGAACGACTCTCCTGGCTTCGGTTCGTGCGTCTTCCGCGTGTGCCTGCCGCATACCAGCCACGCTACGCCTGGAGATCCTTTTCCGCGAGAGCCCTCATGGGCGCCGGGAGGCTCGTCCGATCAGCCAGCCCACCGCGACGCCCGTGAGCGCGATGCCCGCCCCCATCCCGAACGACGCCAGCATCACCCACGGCCGCGTCTGCGTGTGCGGTCTGGGGACCCGCCCGTACACGGCGCCGCCCGCCGGGCTCACCGCTTCCGCCTCGGCGGGCGCCTGCACCCCGGCGGGGACGGCCGCCGCGCACAGGTGATCCTCCACGGCCGCGAAGAACTCCCCCGCCGTCCGCTTGGCCACCGACCCCAGCATGCGCTGCCCGACCCCGCCGATCATCCCGCCGATCACCGCGTCGGCGTCGTAGTCGACCCGGGTCCCGTCGCCGACCTCGCTCAGCCGCACCACGACGGTGGCGTCCACCGTCCCGGGCGCCCCCTGCCCGCACGCCTTGAGCGTGAAGCTCTCGGGCGCCAGCGGGTCGGTGAGCGACACCTCCCCCTGGTAGACGCCCTTGATGGACGCGACGCCCGCGTTCACGGTCATCCGGTACGTGTCCGGCCCGGTCTCCTCAAGGCACTCGCATCCCGGAATGGTGCTCGCCAGCACCGCCGGATCCTGGAGCGCAGCCCACACCCGATCCCTCTGAACGCCGATCACGGCAGTACCCGCCACCTTCATGTCGCCACTCTAAGCAGCCGGGACCAGGTGGATAAGGGCAACACCTGCCAGAGGAAGACAAGACTTGAGGATCATGCCTGGCAAGATGGGGCCCCATGCGCGCGTTGAAGATCATGCCCCGTCCGGCCGCCGTCGCCTGCGTGCTGGCCCTCCTCGCCGCGTGCACCCCCGCCGGGACCGCGAGCGTCCGCCGGCCCGGCACCACCTCCGCCCCGAGTTCCCCGTCCGCACGACCCAAGGCCACCCGGCACGGCCCGCCGGGCGAGCAGCCGCGCACGGGCGAGGTGCGCCCGGTCGAGCGTGCCGGCGACCTGCCGCCCGTGATCAGCTCGATCCCCACCAAGCGCAAGGTCGTCTTCCTGACCATCGACGACGGCTGGGAGCAGGATCCGGGCTTCGTCAAGCAGGTACGCGACCAGCACATCCCCATCACCGCCTTCGCCATGCGCGACGCCGTGGAGGCCAAGGGCACCCCGGACCCGGCCGGCGGCCCAGGGAAATACGTAGGTGCCGGTAAATGGGGATACTTCCGGCAGCTCCGCAACGCCAACGTCGCCATCGAGAACCACACCCTCACCCACCCCAACCTCCGCCTGCTCTCCCAGGACGCCCAGCGCCGCGAGATCTGCGGCTCCTCCCAGGTCATCAGGAAGGAGCTAGGCGCCAGGCCCACGCTGTTCAGGCCCCCGTTCGGCAACTACAACACCGACACGCTCAGGGCCGCCAAGAGCTGCGGCATCGAGGCGGTCCTCCTCTGGACGGCCACCGTCCAGCCGGGCGGCAAGATCGCCTACCAGGTGCCCGACAAGCGCCTGCGCCCGGGCGACATCCTGCTCCTCCATTTCCGTCCCAACCTGGCCGGGGACTTCCGCATCCTGGTCAACAAGATCAAGCGCCGCGGATTCGAGCTGGGCAACCTCCAGGCGTACCTGGCCGCCATGGCTGTCGACCGGTAGGCGTACCCCCGAATCACCCCGGCGGCGGACGCGCCGGGGCCCGCCCGCACGGGATCCTCGATGCGGCAACAACCAACGGGGAGCGATGTGACCAAGCTCGCATCGCGTTGCTCTACGAGCTGTAGTACTACTTCAAGTAGATAAACTACACGCTGTAGAGCTCAGGGAGTCGGCGGGGAGATGGACGCACTTGACCTGGCACGGTGGCAGTTCGGGGTGACCACCGTGTACCACTTTCTGTTCGTGCCCTTGACCATCGGTCTGGGGATCTTCGTGGCGGGCCTGCAGACGGCCTGGCACCGGACAGGGAAAGAGCACTACCTGAAGCTCACGAAGTTCTTCGGGAAGCTGTTCCTGATCAACTTCGCCATGGGCGTGGTCACCGGCATCGTGCAGGAGTTCCAGTTCGGGATGAACTGGAGTGAATACTCAACGTTCGTCGGCGACGTCTTCGGGGCGCCGCTGGCCATGGAGGCGCTGCTGGCCTTCTTCATGGAGTCCACGTTCCTGGGGCTGTGGATCTTCGGATGGGACCGGCTGCCGAAGAAGGCGCACCTGGCGTGCATCTGGGCGGCCGCCATCGGGTCCAACTTGTCGGCGTATTTCATCCTCGCGGCCAACGCCTGGATGAAGCACCCCGTCGGCTACGAGGTCGTGGACGGCAGGGCCAGGATGACCGACCTGTGGGCCGTGCTGACCAACTCCACGGCGGTGGCGCAGGTGCCCCACGTGATCGGGGCGGCGTTCATCGTGGCGGGCGGATTCGTGCTGGCCGTGAGCGGCTACTGGCTGCTCAGGACGCGCGCCCCGATGTGGCGCAGCGCGGCCCGCGCCGCCCTCGTCATGACGGCCCTCGCGGGCGCCGTCGTCGCGGGCACCGGCGACATGTCGGCCAGGCTGATGTACGAGCAGCAGCCCATGAAGCTGGCCTCCGCCGAGGGCCTGGAGCGCGATACGGCCGGCGCGGCGTTCTCCCTCGTCCCGGGCATCGAGATCCCCAAGGTCCTCAGCTTCCTGTCCGCCCACGACCCGAACGCCACCGTCCAGGGCACCGAGGACCTGCAGCGCCGCTTCGAGCAGCAGTTCGGCCCGGGCGACTACCGGCCGAACGAGCCGGTCGTGTTCTGGTCGTTCCGGGTGATGATGGGGTTCGGGATGGCCACGGTGGGCCTGTCGGTGCTGGGCCTCTGGCTGACCCGGCGCAGGCGTGAGTTCCCGAGGTGGCTGTCGCGGGCGATGCTCCTGGCGGTGCCGCTGCCGCTGGCCTCGGTGATCGCCGGGTGGCTGCTGAGCGAGATCGGCCGCCAGCCGTGGACGGTCGCGGGCGAGCTGCTCACCGCCTCCAGCGTGTCCCCGGGGGTGAGCCTGGCCGAGGTGGCCACGTCCCTGACGATCTTCACGCTCCTGTACGGCGCGCTCGCCGTGGCCGAGGTCGTCCTGCTGACCAGGCATGTCCGCAAGGGCGTCGAGGAGCAGGCGCCCACCCCCGCCGCCGCCGAGCGGCGCGAGCCGTCGCTGATGTACTGAGGGAGCAGACAATGATCGAGTTGTGGTTCGTCATCATCGCCTTCCTCTGGACGGGCTACTTCGTGCTGGAGGGCTTCGACTTCGGCGTCGGCATGCTGGCCCCGCTGGTCAGCCGCAACCCCGGCGAGCAGCGGCAGAGCCTGCAGACCATCGGCCCGGTGTGGGACGGCAACGAGGTGTGGCTGATCACCGCCGTCGGCGCCATGTTCGCCGCGTTCCCCGCCTGGTACGCGGGGGTGTTCAGCTCGTTCTACCTGCCGGTGACGCTCGTCCTGGTCGGCCTGATCGTGCGCGGCGTCGGCCTGGAGTGGCGCGGCAAGGTGAACGACCCGCGCTGGTGCGACCTGGGCATCGTGGTGGGCAGCGCGCTCCCGGCGTTCCTGTGGGGGGCGGTCTTCGCCGACCTGGTGTTCGACAGCGTGCCGGCCGCCCTGCTCGGAGGCGCGTTCTCGCTGGCGGTGTGCGCCCTGCACGGCGCCGTCTTCCTGGCGCTCAAGACCACCGGCCCGGTACGCCGCCGCGCCCGCATCGTGGCGATGGCCGCCAGCGGCGTGGCCGTTCCGGTGGCCGTGGCCGCCCTGTCGAGCCTGGGCACGTTCCCCGCGCTGGCCGCCATGGCGGCGCTGGCGGCCGCCACGGCGCTGATCTGGCGCCGCCGCGAGGGCTGGGCCTTCGCGGCCACGGCGGGGGCGATCGTGCTGTCGACCCTGGCGGTCTTCATGGAGCTGCGCCTGCGCCCGTTCCCCGGCCTGACGCTGGCGGAGGCGGCCTCCGGGCCGTACACGCTGACGATGCTGAGCTGGATCGGCCTGATCACGCTCCCGTTCGTGCTGGTGTATCAGGGGTGGACGTACTGGGTGTTCAGGAAGCGCGTCCGGGTGGAGGGCACCCTCCTCACGCAGGGCTAGGTGACAGGGGCGCCGCCGAGATAGAGGCGGCCGAGCCGGGGGTCGGCGGCCAGCTCGCGGGCGGGGCCGGAGATGTGGACACGGCCGAGGTCGAGCACGCAGCCGACGTCGGCCATCTCCAGCGCCCGGCGCGCGTTCTGCTCCACCAGCAGCACGGCGACGCCCGTACGGCGCATCAGGTCGATCTGGTCGAAGACCACCTGCGTGTTACGCGGGTCGAGCCCCATCGACGGCTCGTCCAGCAGCACCACGGAGGGCTCCAGCATGAGCGCCCGCGCGAACTCCACCTGCTTCTGCTGCCCGCCCGACAGCAGCCCGGCCATGCTCCCCCACCGCTCGCCCACCACGGGGAACAGCTCCTTGACCGCCTCCATCCGGGCCTGGAGCTTCGCGGAGTCGCGCACGGTGAAGCCGCCGAGCCGCACGTTCTCGGCCACGGTCATCTCGCGGAACACGCTGTGCCCCTGCAGCACGTGGGCGAGCCCGCGCCCGAGCAGGCGCTGCGGCGACAGGCCCGTCACGTCCTGGCCGGCCAGCAGGACCCGCCCCGACCGGGGCGCGAGCAGGCCGCTGGCGACCTTGAGCGCGGTGGACTTGCCCGCGCCGTTCGGCCCCACCAGGCAGACCACCTCGCCGGCGCGCACGGTGACGGTCAGGCCGCGCAGCACCGGCGCGGCCCTGCCGTAGCCTGCCTCGACGTCTTCCAGCGCCAGGATGGTCTCAGACACCGAGGTACGCCTCCAGCACGCGCGGGTCGTCCCGCACCTCGGCGGGCGGGCCCGCCGCGATCGGCGCTCCCCGGTCGAAGACGATCACGTGGTCGCACATGCCCATCACCATGTCCATGTTGTGCTCGACGACGAGGAACGTACGGCCCTCCGCGTTGAGGTCGCGTACGAGCGAGACGATCCGGTCGATCAGCGCCGGGTTGACCCCGCCCGCCGGCTCGTCCAGCAGCACCAGCTCGGGCTCGGCCATGAGGACGGCGGCCAGCTCCAGCAGCTTCTGCTGGCCGTAGGACAGGTCGCGGGCCTCGGCGTCCTCCAGGTGCTCGATGCCCATGCGCCGCAGCCAGTGCCGGGCCCGCTCGACCTCGCCCTGGTCCCGCAGCCCGGCCAGCAGCTCGCGCAGGCGGGTGCGGCGGACGGCGACCAGCATGTTCTCCAGCACGGTCAGGCGCGGGAAGACGCGGCAGAGCTGGAAGGTGCGGCCGATGCCGGCGTGCGCGACGCGGTGCGGCGAGTGGCGGGTGATGTCGCGGTCGCGGTAGAGCACCCGGCCGGAGTCCGGCTTGATCATGCCGGTGACGATGTTGAAGAACGTGGTCTTGCCGGAGCCGTTGGGGCCGATCAGGCCGTTGATCCTGCCCTCCTGGAGCTCGACGCTCGCGCCGTCCACGGCGAGCACCCCGCCGAACGACTTGGTCAGTCCCTCGGTGCGCAGCGAAGTCATCGGGCCGCCCTCTGGAGCCGTTGTTCGGCCGTCTCGTCCGGGATGGAGGGCCCGGCGCGCCTCCTGGTGAGCCGGGCGAGGATGCCGTCCGGCATGAACAGCACGACCAGCACGAGCAGCAGGCCCGTCGCGGTCAGGTGGATCTGCGTCTCACCCAGCGCGATCAGGAAGTACTCGCCGGCCGGGGCCACGATGAGCGCCCCGAGCAGCGGCCCGAACAGGTGCCTGACCCCGCCGAGCAGGCTCATCAGCACCATGTACGACCCGATGAGGATGGAGAAGACGAAGATCGGGTCGAGGCTGCCGAACCAGACCGCGTAGAGCCCTCCGGCGAGCGACACGAACAGGGCCGACAGGGCGAAGGCCGTCACCTTGTACGCCCCCGTCGGCACCCCCAGGGACTCGGCCTTGTCCTCGTCCTCCCTGATCGCCCGCAGGCCGGCGCCGAACCGGGAGCGCGAGACGTACCACCAGGACAGCAGCGCGAGCCCGAGCAGCGCCAGGAACAGGTAGAAGAACACGATGTGCGTCTGCCCCCGGTGCAGGTCGGGGAAGGGCGAGGGGACCTGCAGCCCGGTGGAGCCGCCGGTGAGCGAGCGCCAGCCCTGCACGACGAGGTTCATCATCGACACGAGCGCGATCGACACGATCACGAACGACGCGCCGCGCACCCGCACGGCCGCGACGCCGACGAACACGGCGAACGCCGTCACGGCGACGGCCGACACCAGCAGGGCCGCGACCCACGGCATGCCCAGGCGCACGATCAGCAGGCCGGTCCCGTACGCGCCGAGGCCGAAGAACGCCGAGTGGCCGAGGGAGACGTATCCGGTGAAACCGCCCAGCAGGTTCCAGGACGTGGACATGGCGGCGTACATGACGGTCAGCGCGCCCGCGTACACGAGGTAGTAGTTGGGGACCAGCCACGGATAGGCCAGCGCCAGGCAGGCGACCAGCAGCGGGATCCCTCTAGAAGCGATGCGCAAGCCGGCCTCCGAAGAACCCCTGGGGGCGCGCGAGCAGCGTCAGGAAGAGGAAGACGTAGAACATCATCGTGGCCCAGGTGGCGTCCACGGTCACCAGCACGAGGCCCTCGACCACGCCGAGCAGGACGGCCGCCAGCGCCGCGCCGATCACGCTCCCCAGCCCTCCGACCACGATGATGGCCATGAGCTTGCCGATCCACACCCAGTGCGAGGCGGGGAAGAACGGCGTGATGAGCGCGAGCACGGTGCCGCCGACGGCCGCGGTGGCGAGGCCGACGCCGAAGCCGTACCCGGCGACCCGCTCGGTCTGGACGCCGACCAGCCGGGCCGCCTCCCGGTGCTGGATGGTGGCCCGCAGCGCCTGCCCGAACCGGCTCTTGACCAGCACCGCGAACAGCACCGCGAGGGTGAGCGCCGCGACGAAGAAGGCGATGATCTTGTCGTACGGGAGGTGCACGCCGCCGATCGTCAGCGACTTGGTCGCGTACTCCATGCTGACCGACTTGTAGGACCCGGTGTAGATCGTCCCGAGCAGCCCCTCGATCGCCAGCGCGATCCCGAACGTCAGCAGCACCGACATCATCGCCAGGTTGTCCGGCGCCAGCCGCGCGACGAGCAGCCGCTGCACCGCCACGCCCAGCGCGAAGAAGAGCGGCACGGTGACGGGCAGCGCCAGGAACGGGTCCACGCCGAACGTCGTGTGCACGGTGTAGGTCAGATAGGCGGCCAGGAACAGGAACGCCGGATGGGCCACCATGACCACCCGCATCACCCCGAAGTACAGCGACAGGCCGGAGGCCAGCAGCGCGTAGAGGCCTCCGGTCAGCACGCCCAGGGCCAGCCCCTGCAGGAGCAGGCTCACCATGGCTTCTTCGGGTAGACAAGGTCGGCCGTCTTGGCCTGCTCGGGGAGCACGATCTCGACCTTTCCGCCGACGTACTGCTGGATCATGTGCGCCTGCTCGGGCCTGCCCTGGTCGTCGAAGGAGAGCTTGCCCACGACCGTGTCGAACGTGCCCTGCCTGATGTGGTCGGCCAGCTTGTCCTGGCACTCCTTGGTGGCGTCGACGCACTTGGCGGCGTTCACGGCGGCCTCGACGACCTGGCCGACGGTGAAGCCGTTGGCGGTGTCCTCGTTCGCCTCGCCGTTGAACATCTCCTTGTGGCGTTTGATCATCTCCTGGTTGCCGGTGAAGGTGGCCGTGGCCGACCAGCCGACGGGCGAGATGATGCTCTCGGCCGCCCCCTTCACCGCGGCGGGGAACTCCGGCTCCGTCGGCCCCGTCGAGAACGCCGCCAGCTTGGGCTGTACCTTCAGCTCCTGCAGCGCGCGCACCAGGCCCACGGAGTCCTCGAACTGCGTGCCGCCCACCACGATGTCCGGCTTCGCCGCGGCGATCTTGGCGGCGATGGGCGAGAAGTCGGTGGTCTCGGGCGGGTAGACCTCGTCCACGACCGTCTTGATCCCGGCCGCGGCCAGCTTGTCCCGCAGCCCGTACGCGGTGCCCTGCGCGAACGGGTCGTCCAGGCTCGCGTACGCCGCCGTCTTCGGCCGCTTGTCGGCCGGCAGCTTGATGATGTAGTCGGCCAGGTAGTTGTAGTGGTCGCTCGCGATCGCCGGCGCCGCGTAGAACAGCCGCTTGAAGCCCTGCTCGAAGACCTCCTTGGCGGCCCCGGCCGGCTCCACGAACAGCATGTTGTACGACTCCGCGACCTTCGCCGCGGGGATCACCAGCCGCGACGAGAACGGCCCGAAGACCAGGTTGACCTTGTCCTGGGTGATGAGCGACTCGTAGTCGGAGCTGACCCGGTTGGGGTCGGAGGCGTCGTCGCGGAAGATCAGCTCGACCTTCCTGCCCAGCAGGCCGCCCTTGGCGTTCACCCGGTCGGCCCAGACCTGGTAGCCGTCCTTGATGCCGTTGCCGGGCTCGGCGAAGTCGCCCGTGAGCGGAAGGGAGATGCCGATCTTGACCGGACCCTGCTGCTGCCCCGCCGGCTGAGCCGTCCCCGGCTCGTCGGTCTTGGCGCAGGCAGTCAGGGCCAAAGCGCACATCGAAGTGATCGTCAGGCTCTTGAGAACTCTTGCCATCGAGGAAATCCCCCGTCAGAAGAGGCGCCACGAAAGCGCTTACGTAAGCGCTTTCGGTTACGATTACACGAGATCCGGCCCCGGACAAGGGGGGTTCTCAGCGCATGACCGAGCGATCTCATCCACCCCGCCTCGTCGACGTGGCCAAGGCCGCGGGGGTCTCGCTGGCCACGGCCTCCCGGGCCCTGACGGGCAGCAGCGGCGTGAGCGCCGAGGTCGCCGCCCACGTCCAGGCGGTCGCGTCCCAGGTCGGCTACGTGCCCAACAGCCACGCGCGGGCCCTGGCCGGCGGGCAGGCGTCCATGGTCGGGCTGATCGTGCACGACGTCGGCGACCCCTACTTCGGCGAGATCGCCAGGGGCGTGCTGCGCGAGACCGAGAGCCGCGGCTACATGGCGCTCATCAGCCAGACCGAGCGCGACCCGCGTGCCGAGTTGTCCCGGGTCCGGGCGTTGCGCGCGCACCGCGTGACCTCGATCGTGCTGGCCGGGTCCGGCTACGTCGATGCGGCGACCGAGGCCGACATCGCCACCGAGGTGCGCTCGTTCACGGCGGCGGGCGGCCGGGTGGCCGTCATCGGCCGCCACCACCTGCCGGTGGACGCCGTGCTGCCCGACAACGCGGCCGGCGGCTCCACGCTCATGCACCACCTGCTCGACCTGGGCCACCGCCGCCTCGGCGTGCTCGGCGGCCCGGCCAACCTGACCACGGTGGAAGACCGGCTGGCCGGGCTGCGGGCGGCGCTGGCCGCGGCCGGGCTCGACTGGCGCTCGTTCCCCGTCGTGCACGGCGACTTCACCAGGGAGGGCGGCGCGGCAGCCACGGCCCGGCTGATGCGGGCGCACCCCGACCTGACGGCGGTGGTCGCGCTCAACGACCCGATGGCGGTGGGCGCGCTGTCGTGGCTGCTCAACAACGGGCGCAGGGTGCCCGGGGAGATCTCGGTGGCCGGCTTCGACGACGTGCCGGTGGCGCGCGACGTGTATCCGGCGCTCACCACGATCAGGCTGCCCATGGTCGAGATGGGCAAGCAAGCGCTTGAGCTAGTTCTCAAGCCGCCCGCCTCGCGCCCGCGCCGCCGCCGCACCGCGCACGAGCTGGTCGTACGCGCCTCCACGGCCCCACCGCCGCCTTGACACCGCTTCACCGGACCCCTTGACAGCCTGATCCCCCGGGTTAAGATCCGCTCGAAGTTCAAAAGAAAGCGCTTTCGGAAGCGCTTACGAGAGCGCACCCGGCGAGAGGATCCCGGATGTCAGCCTTTCGCACCCTCCTCCTGACGGCCATGCTCGCGCTGGCCGTACCGATCCCCGCGCAGGCCGCCACCGCCACAGTGGCACCGGACTGCGGCCCCGGCCAGGCCAAGGTGAAGCACGTCAACGACGGGCGCAACTGGGCGCCGGTGACGCCCGCCAAGTGGCAGTTCCCCGGCGACCAGGTGATCCTCGCCGAGGCCGGCGTCGCGCGCCCGGGCCCGCGGCGGCCCTTCGAGTACGCGGTGCTGAAGACGGGCCCCGAGTTCGGCTCGGTGCGGATCGACGCGCAGGTCCGCCTGGACACCCCGACCAGCGTCAGCAACCGCGACGTGATCATCGTGTTCGGCTACCGGTCGGACACGGAGTTCTACTACGTCCACCTCTCGCAGGACAACACCATCTACCCGCACAACGGGATCTTCGTCGTCAACAACGCGGACCGCCTGCGCATCGACGACCAGTGGAACGGCCAGGTGGGCGCGCCGCCCGCGGTCACCGACACGGCGTGGCACCGCGTCCGCGTCACCCACTGCGCCGAGACCGGCCGCATCGCGGTCTACATGGACGGCGCCACGACGCCGCTGATCACGGCCACCGACCGCACGTTCGCGTCGGGCCGGGTCGGCTTCGGCTCTTTCGACAACATCGGCAGGATGCGCGACATGACCGTCAAGGGCACCCCCGCCTGCGACAGCGCCGATCAATAGCCCCCCGACTCCCCTGGTGGTGAACAGGTATGCCGAAAACCCTCCGGTGCCTGATCGCCGCGGTGCTGGTGACCGCGTTATGCGCGCCGCCGGCAGCCGCGCAGGCCGACCCGACCCCCGTCGACGACCCCATCCCCGAGAAGCCGACCGCCTCGGGGCTGACGCTGACGCTGGAGGAGTTCGCCTCGTTCCCGAAGACGGAGACGACTCCCGAGCCGACTGACCCGCGCCTGGTCCGCACGGCCAGGATCAACTACCTGGGCGAGCTCCCCGACGGCTCGCGCCGCCTGTTCGTCAACGACCTCAACGGCAAGCTCTACTTCCTCGACAAGGGGCAGCCGCGCGAATACCTCGACGTCGGCGCGGCCTTCGCGCCCGACTTCGTCTCCGGGCGCGGCCTGGGCAGCGGGTTCGGCTTCGCCGCCTTCCACCCCGACTTCGCGACGAACGGCAAGTTCTACACGGTCCACACCGAGTGGGGCGCCGCGCTGACCACGAAGACGCCCGACATGACGCCCCAACCGGGCACCAGGTTCCACGGCATCATCACCGAGTGGACGGCCACCGACCCGAAGGCGAACGTCTTCTCCGGCACCCACAGGGAGGTGCTGCGGCTCGGCTTCAACGGCCAGATCCACGGCATCCAGCAGATCGACTTCAACCCGGCCGCACGCCGCGGGGGCAAGGACTACGGCCTGCTCTACGTCGCCTCGGGTGACGGCGGCCGCGGGGTGTCCAGCGACGACCCGCAGAACCTGGCGAACCCGTTCGGCAAGATCCTCAGGATCGACCCCACGGGCACGAACAGCGCGAACGGCAAGTACGGCGTCCCCGCCTCGAACCCCTTCGCCGGCCAGTCCGGCAAGCTGGGTGAGATCTACGCCTACGGCATGCGCGACCCCCACCGCTTCAGCTGGGACACGCAGGCCGGCAACCGGCTGTTCCTCGGCCACATCGGCGAGCACGCCATCGAGGCCATCTACGACGTCGGCGCCGGCGACAACCTGGGCTGGAGCGAGCGCGAGGGCTCGTTCGTGTTCAGCAAGTCCGACCGCTGCCACCTCTACACGCTGCCGGACGACGACGCGCAGTACGGCTACACCTACCCGGTGGCCGCCTACGACCACGACCCGCCGCCCGGACACTCCTGCACCTCCGACAGCGGCCACGCCGTCACCGGCGGGTTCGTCTACCGCGGGCAGAAGCTGCCCCTGCTGTACGGCAAGTACCTGTTCGGCGACATCGTGGACGGCCAGGTCTTCTTCACCGTCGCCTCCGAGATGGACGAGCGCACCGGCCGCCGGGCCACGATCCACAAGCCGCGACTGGTGGACGCGTCCGGAAAGCAGCTGACCATGCAGGACCTGGCCGGGAGCACCCGCGTGGACCTGCGCTTCGGCCGGGACGGCGCGGGCGAGCTCTACGTGCTGTCCAAGGCGAACGGGAAGATCTGGAAGATCACCAAGGCCGGCTGGACCCCGCCGAACGTGCTGCCGACCCTGCGCGACCACGTGGTGGCCGCGTACGACTTCGAGCACCCGCTGCCCGCCGACCCGGCCCAGGAGCAGGACCAGGGCCTGTCCGGCACGAACATCACGCTGGTCAACGGCGGCGCCGCCATGCGCGTGGCCGACCAGGCCTACCGGGGCAGCACGTACGCGCTGCAGACCCGCCAGGTCGATCCGGCCACGACCGGCAACGACGACTGGAAGGCCGGCGTCTACGGCGCGGACGGCGTGCCGACGCTGCGCGCGTTCAACGGCGTCAAGGGCGCGACCGTCATGGGCTGGTTCAAGATGTTGGGCGACGGCCCGGCGCCCAACTCCAACACCGAGGACCCGGCCGACTTCTTCAACGCGATCGGCCTGGCCGGGGTGCTCAGCGGCAACTCCCAGGGGCACGACGTCCGGGCCCTGCTCGAGCTCATCACGGTGAACGGCGAGATGAGGGTCGTGGCGCTCGCCCGGCGGGTGGACGGCAGCGCCTCCCAGACGTTCGCCGCGAACAAGCCCTGGCGGGAGGTGCTGCCTCGGGACCAGTGGGTGTTCCTGGCCGCGACGTTCGACTTCGACAAGGGGACGATGAAGCTCTACAGGAACGGCCGCCCGCTCGACGGGTTCTACTCGGTCACCGGCGACCCGTGGGGCGTCGAAGGGGACCCCGAGCCGGACGTCACCTCGGCGACGGACCCGAGAGGCATCAAGATCGGCGGTAGCTATCCGCAGAACACCAGGGAGCAGAACCCCTGCGACTGCCGGATGGACGGCCTGATGTTCCTGGACCGCGTCGCGGCCCCGGCCGAGGTCTGGGCCCAGTACGAGTTGCTGAAGCTCCGCTAGCCGATGGTCTTCATCTGCTTCGTACGGTGATCAGTGAGGTGGAGGTCGCCGCCGAGCCGCTCCTTCAGCAGGTCGAGCACCTTGCGACTGGACAGCACGGTCCAGAGGTTGCCGACCAGGTGGGGGTTGTACTCGGGGGCGGCGTCCATCCAGGCGTCCTTGCCCGCCTGCGTCTTGAACGTCGTGACGAAGAACTCGCCATCGGGGGTCTTGCAGTAGCCGGTGCGGATCTCGGCGGCGTTGACCTGCATCTTCGGCTTGCAGCCGACCTTGGCCGAGAGCTGCTCGACGGTGAGGGGGGCGGCGTGGCCCTGCTTTCCGGCTGCTGCGACATAGCCGCCTCCGCTCCCTGAGGAGCATCCGGCGACCAGTCCGGCCAGCAGCGCGAAAGCGGCCAGACGTGGAAGTGTCGTCATGTGCGAAGGTACGCGGGCCCACCAGCCCCGGTTCACCTCATACCGATTGGTTACTTCGGTGGCGCCGGCGTCTGGGAGACCCTGTGGTCCATCAGATGCAGATCGCCGCTGAGCGGCTCCTTCAGCTGCTCCAGCACCGGGAGCGGGCCCAGGACGGTCCACTGCGGGCCGACCAGGTGCGGGTTGTACTCCGGCGCCCGGTCCATCCACTCGTCCTTGAGCTTCTCGCTGGCGAACGTGTTGACGAAGAACTGACCCGCCTTGGTCTTGCAGTAGCCGGTGCGGAGGTCGGAGGCCTCGACCTGCATCTTCGGCTTGCAGCCGACCTTGGCGGAGAGTTGCTCGACGGTGAGGATTGCCGCTGGTTTCTGCGTTTCGCCCGCTGCGACGTAGTCGCCCCAGCCCCCTGAGGAGCATCCGGCGACCAGTCCGGCCAGCAGCGCGAAAGCGGCCAGACGTGGAAATGTCGTCATGTGCGGAGGTACGCACCCTCGATCACCCCGGTTCACCCCGAATCAGCCCAAAACCGAGCGATTCCATCAGCGCAGGATGACGCAGCCCTGATCGCGGAGCCGTCGCAGCACCTCAGGCTCGCCGTCGAGCTTGTTCCACCGCAGGTCGAGCTTCTCCAGCGGGGGCAGGCTCGCGGGCAGCTCGCGCAGCCGGTTGTTGCGCAGGTCGAGGTGCCTGAGTCCGGGCGGCAGGCGGTCCGGCAGCTCGCGGAGGTGGTTGTTGCGCAGGTCGAGCACGCGCAGCTCGCCCAGCTCGGCGATGGAGGCGGGCAGCCGGGTCAGCCGGTTGCCCTGCGCGTGCAGCTCCCGCAGCCCGGCCAGGCCGCCGATGGCCTCGGGCAGGGACTCCAGCCGGTTGTTGTAGAGCCGCAGCTCCACCAGCGCGGCCATCCGCCCCAGCGACTCGGGCAGCCGGGTGAGCCGGTTGTCGGTGAGGTTGAGGTAGGCGAGCCGGTCCAACCGCCCGATCGCCTCCGGCACCTCGGTGAACCGGTTGTCGCTCAGGTAGAGGTAGTCGGTCAGGTCCAGGTCGCCCAGCTCGGGCGGGACGGAGTCGAGCCGGTTGTGCCCGAGGTCCAGCATGCGCAGCCGGGTCAGCCCGCCGATCGCGGCCGGGACCTCGGTGAGCGCGTTCTCGGCGAGGTTGAGGGATTCGAGGCCGGTCAGCTTCCAGAGCGAGCCGGGCACATCGGTCAGCCCGTTGCCGCCCGCCGCGAGGTGCCGCAGGGCGGGGCTCAGCCGGTCGGGGATCGCGCCGACGCGGTTGCCGTACAGGAAGAGCACCTCCAGGCGCGGCGGGCAGCCGGGGAAGGACGTCAGCTCGTTGCCGTCCAGGTGCAGCGCGCGCAGCGCGGTGAGCCCCGACAGGTCGGGCAGCGAGCGCAGCCGGTTGCCGTCGAGCCTGAGCTCCTCCAGCGCGGTGAGCCCGGCCACCCAGGCGGGCACCTCGGCGATGTCGTTCCAGGCCAGGTCGATCAGGCGGACGTCGGCGGGAACGGCGGGGAATTCGGTCAGACCGGAAGCGGGCGCACGCATGGCGCCGATCATCCCACGGCGCGGGTCATCGGTCGGCGCGGATCATCGTGCAGCGGGCCATCGGTCGGCAGGTCATCGGTCGGCGGCGCGCAGGTCGAAGAGCTCGGACGGGGAGATCGGCATGCGGTCGATCTCGAGGCCCTCGGCGTCCTCGATGGCCGAGGCGATCACCGCGGAGACGGGGATCACGCCGGCCTCGCCCGCGCCCTTGACGCCGAGCGGGTTGAGCGGCGACGGCGTCTCCAGGTGGGCGGTCTCGACGTGGGGGATCTCGGTGGCGTACGGCATGAGGAAGTCCATGAAGGAGGCGTTGACGAGCTGGCCGTGCGAGTCGTACACCATGCGCTCGTAGAGCGCCCCGCCGATGCCCTGCGCCACTCCCCCGTGGATCTGGCCCTCCACGATCATCGGGTTGATCAGCCGGCCGCAGTCGTGCACGACCGCGTAGCGCACCACCTTGATCTCGGCCGTGTCCGGGTCGGTCTCGACGATCGCCGCGTGCATGCCCGACGCGAACGTGGACCTGATCGGCGAGTAGTAGTCGCGCCCCTCCAGCCCTGGCTCCTCGCCCTCGGCGACCGGCGGCCGGTCGGGCGACGCGGTGCCGGAGAACTGGGTGGCCCTGGCCGTCTCGTCGTCGAAGGCGTAGCGCAGCGGGTTGGCCAGCACCGCCACCGTGGACAGCGGGATGGACGCGCTCGGCGTGCCGGCCACGTGCACCATCCCGTCGGTGATCTCCAGGTCGGCCGGGTCGGCCTCCAGCGCGTCGGCGGCGATCCGCAGCGCCTTGTCGCGTACTTTCCTGCAGGCCAGCGCGATGGCGTTGCCGCTGACGACGGCCGCCCGCGAGGCGAACGTGCCCACGGCGTAGCCGAACCTGCGGGTGTCGCCGGTGACCACGCTCACCCGCTCGATGGGCACGCCCAGCTCGGTGGCGACGATCTGCGCGAAGGCCGTCTCGTGCCCCTGCCCCTGCGAGGTGAGCCCGGTGGACACGTGTACCCGCCCGTCGGAGGTCACCTGCACGTGCCCGCCCTCGTACGGCCCCACGCCGGTGCCTTCGACGTAGCACCCGACGCCGATGCCCCTGCCGGGCCGCGCCTCGAAGGAATCCCAGCCGATCAGCTCCTTGATCATGCGGAGCATCTCGGGATAGTCGCCGCTGTCGTAGATCAGCGGCCGGCCGTCCTGGAACGTCATCCCCTGGTCGTACGGGAACTCGTCGGGCCCGATGAAGTTGACCTCGCGTACCTCGGTGCGGTCCTTCCCCAGGTAGCGGGCGATCTTGTCCATCGTCCGCTCCATGCAGAACACGCCCTGCGGCCTGCCGGCCCCCCGGTAGGGCGTGACCTGCACGGTGTTGGTGTAGACGGCGGTGAACTCGACCCGGTACGCCCCGATCTTGTACGGCCCCAGGAGCTGCGTGGAGGTGACGATCGGCACGATGATCCCGTAGGGCGTGTAGGCGCCGTGGTCGTGCAGGATCGTCACGTCCAGGCCGAGCACGCGGCCGTCGTCGTCGAAGCCGACCCGTACGTACTGGACCTGGCCGCGCTCGTGGGCCGAGGAGATGAAGTGCTCCCTGCGGTCCTCCGTCCACTTGATCTCGCGCCCGAGCGTCATGGCGGCCCACGGCACCAGCACCTCCTCGGGCCACGGGTGCACGATCTTCACCCCGAAGCCGCCGCCCACGTCGGGCGCGATCACCTCGACCTGCGGCAGCGGCAGCTCCAGCGCGGCGGCGACGGCCATGCGGACGCTGGTGGAGGTCTGGGTGCTGGAGTAGACGCGCAGGTCCCGGCCGTCCCACCGGGCGTACACGCCGCGCCCCTCCAGCGGCATGCTGGCGCTGCGCTCGATGTCGAGCCGGAAGGCCAGCGTGTGCGGCGCGGTCTCGATCGCCTCGCGCGCGCCGCGCCCGTCCGTCCCCGCGACCTCCTGGACGAGGTGCGCGCCGACGTTGCCCGGCACGTCCTCGTGCACGAGCTGGGCACCCTGCACGGCCTCCTCCAGGCCGACGACCGGCTTGAGGAGCTCGTAGTCGACCTCGATGAGCGCGCAGGCGTCCTCGGCGGCGTACCTGTCCGCCGCCACGACCATGACCACCGGCTCGCCGACGTGCCTGACGATGTCCCTGGCCAGCGGGTACGCGGTGCGCCCGTGGGTGAGCGCCGGGTGCGGGATCAGCAGCGGCAGCGGCCGGCCGACCCGTCCGGGCAGGTCCTCCCAGGTGTAGATGGCGACGAGCCCTTCGACGTCGAGCGCGGGGCCCACGTCGATGTCGCGGATGCGGGCGTGCGCGTGCGGCGAGCGCACGAACGCGGCGGCCAGCGCGTCGGGGCCGAGGTCGTCGAGGTAGCGGCCCCGGCCGGTGAGCAGCCTGGGGTCCTCCCGCCGCTGCACGGGCTCCCCGAACAGCCTCGTCGTCATGCTTCCTCCGCCAGCAGCTCGGCGGCCCGGTGGACGGCCTTGACGATGTTCTGGTAGCCGGTGCACCGGCACAGGTTGCCCGAGATGCCCTCCAGCACCTCGTCGTCCGTGGGGGTGGGGTTGTCCCGCAGCAGGGCGGTCACCGTACACAGGAACCCCGGCGTGCAGAACCCGCACTGCAACCCATGGCACTCGGCAAAAGCCCGCTGGACCGCGCTCATGGCCTCACTCCGTGAGGCGGGCTCGGTCGCCCTGGTGCCGTCGCCAGCCAGCCCTTCGACCGTGGTGATCTCGGACCCGTCCACGCTGACCGCGAACGTCAGGCACGACCGGATCGGCTCCCCGTCGAGCAGCACGGTGCAGCAGCCGCAGACGCCGTGCTCGCAGCCGACGTGGGTGCCGGTCAGGCCGAGGTCGTGGCGCAGGCAGTCGGACAGCAGGCGTCTGGCGGGCACGCCGACCCGCCTGGCCGTGCCGTTCACGACGAGCGTGATCTCATGCTCCACGATCCCCTGCCTCCCTGGTCGCGTTCCGTACGGCCCGCTCGGCCAGCACGCCGACGAGGTGGCGGCGGTAGGCGGCCGAGGCGTGGATGTCGCCCTCGGGTTCGACCCGGTCCCGTACGATCCGCGCCGCGTCCGCGGGGCTCTCCGTCACGTCCACGACGATCGGCACGGGGCCGACGCCGATGCAGGCGAGCCTGGCGGCCTCTACGCGGCCGTCCTCGTCGAGCGTGACGACGGCGCAGACCCCGGCCAGGGCGTAGTCGCCGTGCCGCCGGGCCACCTCCTCGAAGGCTGCCCCGGTACGCGGACCCAATGCCGGGAAATATGCCGACACGGCCAGCTCGCCCGGCTGGACCGCCGACTCCATGGGCCCGACGAAGAACTCCTCGGCGCCCACGTCGCGTACCTGCCCCTGCCGGGCCACCCGTACGGAGCCGCCCAGGACGGCCAGCACGGCCGGCAGCTCGGCGGCCGGGTCGGCGTGCACGAGGCTGCCCACCACGGTCCCCCGGTTCCGGATCACCGGGTGGGCGACCAGCCGCAGCGCCCGGCTCAGCAGCGGATGCGCCCTGGCCCGCTCCGCCTGCGAGTGCCGGACCGTAGCCCCCACCCGGACACCGTCCCGCTCCGTCTCCATGGCCGACAGCCCCTGGACGCGGTTGATGTCGACGAGATGCTCGGGAGCGGCCAGCCGCATGTTGAGCATGGGGATCAGGCTCTGCCCTCCGGCCAGCACCTTCCCGCCCACCTCCGCGAGGGTCCGGAGCGCCTCGTCGAGGTCGCGGGGGGCGTGGTACTCGAACGGGGGCGGTTTCACCCGGCCTCGCTCCCGGCCGGCCGGGCGGGCCGTCCGGCGATGGCCCGCAGCAGGTGGTATCCGCCCAGCACCACGATGGTGCCGAGCGCGATCCCCTCAAGGGTGAAGTCGCCGCCGATGAAGTGGCTCACAGGTCCGATGGCCAGGATGATGCCCGCGCCGATCGGAACCATGTTGACGGGGTCGGAGAAGTCGACGCGGTTCTCGATCCAGATCCTGGCGCCGAGGAGGCCGATCATCCCGTACAGGATGACGGTGACCCCGCCCAGCACGCCGCCCGGGGTCGCGGCGACCAGCGCGCCGAACTTGGGGCAGAGCCCGAACAGGATCGCGATGATCGCGGCGATGTAGTAGGCGGCGGTCGAGTAGACCTTGGTGGCCGCCATGACGCCGATGTTCTCGGCGTACGTGGTGGTGGGCGAGCCGCCGACCGCGCTGGCGACCATGGTGCCCACCCCGTCGGCCATCACCGCCCGGCCCACGTACGGGTCGACGTCCGCCCCGGTCATCTCGCCGACGGCCTTGACGTGCCCGATGTTCTCGGCGATGAGCGCGATGACGGCGGGCAGCACCAGCAGCACGGCGGAGGTCTTGAAGTCGGGGGCGTGGAAGTTCGGCACCCCGAACCAGGGCGCCGACGCCACGGAGTCGAAGTTCACCCGGTCGTGCGGGAAGGCCGTGGCCACGCAGTACGTCCCCTCGGCCGGGCAGCTCGCGCCCGCCGCGTCCCGCAGGTTGGCGCCGGGCAGCACGGACGTGACGGCCCCCGCGGTCTTGTCCAGCACCCACGACAGCACGAACCCCGCGATCAGCCCGACCAGCACCCCGATCCGGCCGACGAACCCCTTGAAGAACACGATCACCAGGAAGGTGACCAGCATGGTGATGAGCGCGACCCAGTGGTCCTGCGGCCAGTAGACGTCCGCCACCACGTACGCCAGCCCGAACCCGATCAGCATGACGACCGCCCCCGTGACCACGGGCGGGAACACGCGATGGATGATCTGCACCCCGAGGAAGTGGACGGCCAGCCCCGCCAGCGCCAGCACGAACCCGGCGACCAGGATCGCCCCGGTCACGATCGCGTCCGCGCCGGCCGTGTCACCGCCGTAGGCGGCCCTGATGGCCAGCACCCCGCCGACGAAGGACGCGCTGGTGCCGAGATAGCTGGGCACCTTCCCCTTCACGATCAGCAGGAACAGGATCGTCGCGACGCCTGACATCATCACGGCGACGTTCGGGTCCAGCCCCATCACCAGGGGGAAGACGAACGTCGCGCCGAACATCGCGATCACGTGCTGCGCCCCGAAGCCCACCATCCTGGGCCAGCTCAGGCGCTCGTCGGGCCTGACCACCTCTCCGGGCGCCAGGTGCTTGCCGTCACCGTGTTTGGTCCATCCCAAAACCATGAGAGTCCCTCTTGTACTGGGCCGGCGACACGTTCCGTTGCGGGCACATTAGGCCCGCCGCAACGCTCCTACACGGGCATGATCTGCCAAATCTACGCGCAGGGCCAGTGAAAACCTCGCGCACACGCGATCCGAATTCACTGTGAGGTCAGTTCCAGTGCTGCGGGCGGTGGTAGACGCACGTTGGGAAGCTGAGACCGGCGGATCACGGCATCACCCAGCGGGAACCATGCGTCACTGAGCAACCTCAGATGGTTGGAACGCCTCCGGGGCGGAAACACGGTGATCACCCTGGTCTTGGATAGGTCCGCCGTATGGTGCCACAAGAGTGGCATCGCACTGCTTGCTCCTGGAACCTCCCCATGACGACCTGCACACCGCGGCTCACCGTCGCGGCCAGATAGGCTTCCTGCCGCGCCTTGGCCGGTGGATCGTTGAGGATCGTGGCCGTGAAGTAGCTGATGGCGACGAGACGCTGATGCGGCCGCAACAGGCGGGTCGCCATGGCGTGCAGATCGAGCCAGAGGTGCCGCCGCCCCCCGAGGTCCCGCAGGCCGTAGTACAGGTTGAAGCCGTCGACGTAGACACCCACCCGCTCGATTCCGGGATTCGACTTGTCGCACACCGCCATCACGTCCTAACATGGAGTCACCGCCGCCCGGGAGTACATCCCGGGCTCTACGGCCCCCGTCAGGGGGCCGTTTCTTTTTGCCAGTGCGCCCGATGTTAGTAAACAGTGAGTAATTGTGCGGTGACTTTTCGTCAACAGGTTCCCACTACTCCACGTGGATGGAGAACCCCTCCCCGCTGACCACCTGCCCCGAGCGGATCTTGGCGCGCTTGCGCAGCTCCACCTCGCCGTCCACCAGCACCAGCCCCTCGGCGATCAGCAGCTTGGCCATGCCGCCCGTCTCCGTGATCCCGCAGTACTTCAGCAGGTCACACAGCGGGATGTACTCGGAGCGCAGTTCGAAATCCACAAGCCCCAACCCTAGATGCCGCGCATCCGCAGCACGTGCAGGGCCAGGGTCAGGTTGAGGCGCAGGTGCGGGTCGTCGGTGAAGTTGCCGAGCAGGCGCTCCAGCTTCCCGATCCGGTAGCGGAGGGTGTTGTAGTGGAAGTGGAGGCGCCGCGCCGTCTCGGCCACGTTCATGTTGGTCTCCAGGAGCACCTGCAGGGTGCGGCGCAGGTCGGCGTTCTCGGCGTCGGCGTCGGCCGCCAGCGGGCCGAGCGTCTCGCGTACGAAGGCGTGCAGCTCCTCCGTGTCGTTGACCAGGGACAGCAGCCGGTAGACGCCGAGCTGGTCGAAATGGGCGACGGCGCCGGGCCCGTGCAGCTGGCGGCCCACCCGGGCCGCCTTCAGCGCCTGCGAGTACGCCTCCGGCAGCGTCTCCGCCCCCGGGCTGGGCCGGGAGGTGCCGGTCGAGAACGTCGCGGGCGGCACGTCGGCGAAGCCCGAGGCCGCGTCCTTGGCGACCCTGGTCGCGTCGATCGAGGCGTCCACCACGGCCACCACCTCGTGCGAGAACCCCGCCACCGCCCCGCGCGGGTCGTGCCGGCGCATCGCCGCCGTCCAGCACGCCACCAACCGGTCCTGCGCGCTGCGCTCGTCGCCGTCCGGGTCCAGCTCGGCCACCAGTACGGTCACCGGCCGCGCCAGGTCCCACCCGAACGCCCGCGCCCGGGCCGTGACCCGCTCCGCCGTGCCCGCCCGGCCGGTGAGCACGTCGCGCAGGAAGTCGGCGCGGTACTTGCTCTCGACGGCGTTGACCGCCTCCTGCCGGGTGACGACCAGCGCGGCCACGGTCGCGGCGCGTTCGAGGATGCCGACGTCGCTGTCGCGGATGGCCCCGGACGGGCTGTAGGCGACGATCCTCCCGTGGTGGTGGCCCCCGGCCAGCACGGGCACCGAGGCGAACGACCGTACCCGTCCCGAGGTGGACGTACGGGGCGGGCCCTCCAGGGAGATCGACTCGCGCAGGACGGCCACCTGCTCGGCCGGACCCGCGGTGGCCAGCACCCGGCCCGAGCCGTCCACCGCCGCCACCGACACGTCGAGCAGCTGGGCCACCTCGGCGGCCACCTCGTTGAGCCCGCCGCCGGCCAGCACCACCTGCACCAGCGCCCGGTGCGCCTCCTCGGCGCGGGCGAGCACGGCGGCCTGGCGGTTGAGGATGTCGGTCAGCACCTGGTTGAGGATGTCGTCGAACCCGACGTCGTTCGGCAGGAGGATGAGCGGGAAGCCGAGCCGGTCGGCCTGCTCGACCATCTCGTCGGGCAGCTCGTCCACATACCGGCCGAGCTTGATCGCCAGCGCCGACAGCCCGCGCTCGTCCAGGTCGGCGACCAGCCGGCCGAGCGACTGCGGCGTGTTGCGCAGCGGGTAGCCGGTGGTCAGCAGCAGCTCGTGCGGCTTGACCCAGGCCAGGATGTCGGGGACCTCCATGACGTTCAGCCGTTGCACGATGCGGCCCAGCCCGCTCTCCCCCGCGATCAGCCTGGCCTCGGCGAGGGTGGAGACGCCGAGCACCTCTCCGACGGAAACGCCGTGAATGATCGTCCCGGTGCTGGCGAGACGGACGGGGGGCTCCATGTGGAGATTGTGACCCCAGAAACCGTCTGTCAGGAAGAGCCAACCTTCCCGCTGACTGTTGGCAAATTTACCCGTACGGAGGGTTCCCCGGCCGTTTTACGGTCAGGTCCAAGGTCCGATGGGAGGTTCGGTGACCGTAAGTACTCATGCGAGGCGTACTCGCATCCACGTCACGGGCGCGGCCAGCACGGCGGTACGCCCCGTCCTGGAGTCGCCGCGCCGCCCCGCGCGGGTGCTAGCCGCGTTCCCGGCGGGGGTCTATCTCGAGGTCAGGACCGACCTGGAGCCTTCGGTGATCGCCGTCATCACGGGGGCGGCCACCCGGTTGCCCAACTCCGTGCTGCTGGCCGGCGCGCTGCCGAGCGTCACGGTGGGTGACGAAGCTTCGGTGGGCGACCGCAACATCGAGCTGGGCCCGCTGAGCCTGGGTGTGCGCCGCTGGTGGGACCCCGCCCCGCCGCTGGGCCGGATCGATCGGGCCCGGCTCGAACAGGCCGCCGCCCGCTTCGGCGACCCGCCGCAACCCGGGCTGGCCGGGAACGGCGCCGTCGAGCTGCTGGCCGACAGCTGCGCGAAGGGCTGGCTGCTGGGGGCCGTGACGGCGGCCGAGCAGCTCATGGGCCTGGGGCCCGGTCTGACGCCGAGCGGCGACGACGTCCTGGCGGGCCTGCTGGTGACGCTGCGGCACCTGGGCGCGGCGGCCGGGGCGGAGCGGGCGGTCTGGCTGGCCGACTGGCTGGCGGCGACCGTGACGTTCGACGCGAGGACGCGTACGACGCCCATTTCGGCCACGCTCCTGCACTGTGCGGCCAGGGGCGAGAGCAGCCCCGAAGTGACCGCGGTGCTGCGCGGCATCACGGGCGGGCAGGCCCTCGAACCGGCCCTGCGCCGCCTCCACGGCCTCGGCCACACCTCGGGCTCCGACCTGGCCCAGGGCGTCGCCGTCGGCGTGACCGCCGTCCTCGCGCTGAGCGGGCCCCGATGAGCGCCGACACCGTGGCCGACATGGTGCTGGTACGGAAGGGCGCGTACGTCGACTCCATCTCCCTGATGCGCATAAGCCGGGCGCTGACCGAGATGTCGGGCGTGGAGGCCGCCATGGTCGCCATGGCCACCGACCTGAACCTCGCCGTCCTCCGCGATCTGGGCTTCACCGTCCCGCAGGCCGGCCCCGGCGACCTCCTGATAGCCGTACGCGCCCGCGACGCCGGCGCGGCCGTCGAGGAGGCCGACCGGCAGCTCGCGAGCTTCGACCGTCCGGAGGCGACCACGGCCGACCAGCCCCCGCTCACCACCCGCTCGGCCACCGGCATCCCGGCCGACCTGGTGCTGGTCTCCACCCCGGGCGAGCACGCCTTCGCCGAGGCGCTGGACGCCGTCCAGGCCGGGCTCCCCGTCATGATCTTCAGCGACGGCTTCCCCGTGGCCCAGGAACGGCGGCTCAAGGAGCTCGCGGAGGCCGCGGACGTCCTCGTGATGGGCCCCGACTGCGGCACCGCCGTGATCGGCGGCGTCGGCCTGGGCTTCGCGAACGTCCTCACCCCAGGCCCCGTCGGTGTGGTGGCCGCGTCCGGCACCGGGGCCCAGCAGGTGACGTCCCTGCTCGACTGGGCCGGCACCGGCGTCAGCCACGTGCTCGGCGTGGGCGGCAGGGACCTGTCCGCCGAGGTGGGCGGCCTGTCCACGCTGCGGGCCCTGCGCATGCTGGACGAGGACCCGGCCACCGAGCTGATCGTGCTGATCTCCAAGCCGCCGTCCCCCGAGGTGGCGGCGACCGTACGGGAGGCCGTGGGACGCCTGCGCACGCCGGTGGTGCCCGCGCTGCTCCCCGAGTCCGACCTGACGGAGGCGACCGAGCGGGTCCTGCGCGCGCTCGGCCGGCCGGTGCCCGAGTGGCCCTCCTGGCCCGCGTGGTCGGGCAAGCAGAGCCGGACCAAGGCCATCAAGGGTGTCTATTCCGGCGGGACGCTCAGCACCGAGGCCGCGCTGGTGGCCGGCAAGGGCGAGTTCGTCGACTACGGGGACGACGCCTACACCAGGGGCCGGGCGCATCCCATGATCGACCCGACCCTGCGCGTCGAGACCTTGGCCCGCGCCCAGGAGACGGACCTGGTGCTCATGGACGTCGTGCTCGGCCACGGCGCCGACCCCGACCCGGCCGCCTCGCTCGCGCACGCCGTCGCCCGCACCCCCGCCACCGTCGTGATCGCGCTCATCGGCACCGAAGGCGACCCCCAGGACCTGCACCGACAGGCCGCCGCCTTCCGGGAGGCGGGCGCGGCCGTCTTCACCTCCAACGCCCAGGCCGCCCGGCACGCCAGGAGCCTTGTATGAGCCCGCTGTCCGTCCCGTCCCGCGTCATCACGGTGGGCGCGGGCCTGCTCGACGAGTCGCTCAGGGCGCAGGCCGTCGAGACGACGCCGGTGTCCTGGCGCCCGCCGCTGCCCGGCACCGCCGAGGCCCTGGCCGCGGTGCTCGCCGACCCGCGCAGGCAGGCCGCGAACGAGCTGGCCGTGAGCAGGCTGACCTCCGCCCGCCCGCACCTGGTCGGGGTGCGCCGGGCCTCGGAGGTGCTGGCGGCGGGAACGTTCCTGCACGCGGGCCCGCCCATCACGTGGGAGCGCGCGTCGGGCCCGATGCGCGGCGCGCTGATCGGCGCGATGCTGCTGGAGGGCCTGGCGGGCGACGAGCACGAGGCCGGGCGCAGGCTGGCGGCGGGCGAGATCGCGCTGCGGCCGTGCCACGAGCACGCCACCGTGGGCCCGATGGCGGGCGTGGTGAGCCCGTCCATGTGGCTGTTCGAGGTACGCGACGACGAGCACGGCGGTACCGCGTACTGCTCGCTGAACGAGGGCCTGGGCAAGGTGCTCCGGTACGGCGCCTACGGGCCCGAGGTGCTGGAGCGGCTGCGCTGGATGGACGCGGTGCTCGGCCCGGCCCTGGCGGCGACGCTGGAGCGCACGGGGCCGATCGACCTGCGCTCGCTGATGGCGCAGGCCCTGCAGATGGGCGACGAGCTGCACAACCGCAACCGCGCCGCCACCTCGCTCCTGCTGCGCGAGCTGGCCCCGGCCGTGGTCGAGGCCGCCCCGGGCGCGGCCGCGGAGGTGCTGCGCTTCATCAACGGCAACGACCACTTCTTCCTGAACGCCGGCATGGCCGCCGCCAAGGTCAGCACGGACGCGGCCCGCGACGTGCCCGGCTCGTCCATGGTCGTCGCCATGGCCAGGAACGGCACCGACTTCGGCGTCCAGGTCTCGGGGCTGGGCGGGCGGTGGTTCACGGGACCGGCCGGCGTGCCCGACGGGCTCTATCTCGGCTCGTACGGGCCGGACGACGCGAACCCCGACATCGGCGACTCCACGATCACGGAGACCTCGGGGCTGGGCGGGTTCGCGATGGCGGCGGCGCCGGCCATCGTGCGGTTCGTGGGCGGCGAGGTGTCCGACGCGGTGCGGGCCACCCGTTCCATGTACGAGATCACGCTCGCCGAGCACCCGGGGTACCAGATTCCGGGGCTCGGCTTCCGCGGCACGCCGGTCGGCATCGATGTAACTCTCGTCGCGAGAACGGGCCTGCTGCCCGTGGTCAACACCGGCATCGCGGGCCGCGTCGCGGGAACCGGTCAAGTAGGAGCAGGCCTGGTCAAACCCCCTGCAGAGGCATTCACTACTGCATTGATCGCATTGGCGGAACAAGCCATCTGAATGGCGATATTTCCCCAGGTCAAAGCTTTTGTAAGGATGCTCCAGCTTCCCTTGCGCATGCCCCGCCGATATCGTAACGAACCACTTTAAATTGCTCGTAGCGCGGGATGGGGGCGGGATCATGGCAGCCGACCGCTTGCTCAGCGGCCCCGGCGCGGAAGGGGGCGCCCCGAGCGGCGCCCCGCAGAGCCAGGGCCGTCTGATCGGCCGGCGTTACCGGCTCATGTCACCTGTCGGCAGGGGCGGCATGGGCATGGTGTGGCACGCTCACGACGTCCTGCTCGACCGGGACGTGGCGGTCAAGGAGCTGATCCTCCCGTACGGGCTCGACCACTCGGGCATGCAGGGGGCCCACCGGCGCGTGCTGCGCGAGGCCAGGTCGGCCGCGCGGCTGACGCATCCCGGCATCGTCACCGTCCACGACGTGGTCGAGGAGGACGGCCGCCCGTGGATCGTGATGGAGCTGGTCCGCGCGTGGTCCCTGGAGCAGGCCGTACGCCAGAGCGGGCCGCTGCCGGTGCTGCAGGCGGCCGAGATCGGCATCCGGGTGCTCGACGCGCTCAGGCACGCGCACTCCGCGGGGATCCTGCACCGTGACATCAAGCCCGGCAACGTGCTGCTGACCCAGGACCGGGTGGTGCTGACCGACTTCGGCATCGCGGCCATCGAGGGCGACGTGGCGATCACGCAGACCGGGCTGCTCATGGGGTCGCCCGCGTACATCCCGCCGGAGCGCCTGTCCGGGCAGCCGATCACGCAGGCGGCCGACCTGTGGTCGTTCGGCGCGACGCTGTACGCCGCCCTCGAGGGGCGGCCGCCGTACGAGGGGCCCGACCCGGTGGCGGTGCTCGGCGCGGTGCTCACGCAGGAACCGATCGCGCCCCAGCGGGCCGGCTCGCTGATGCCGGTGGTCGAGGGACTACTGCGCAAGGACCCGGCCCAGCGGCTGACCTCCGACCAGGTCATCGAGATGCTGGAGGCGGTGCTGCGCGCGCACGGCTCCGTCCGTCCGCGCCCGGCCGAGTCGCTGCCCACCGCCGGGCCCGCCCCGGGGGACATGCCGGCCTCCGGGCTGCTGGACTCCCCGTCGGGGCCGATGCCGTCGCGGATCGTGGAGACGCCCTCGGGTCCGATACGCGTGCCGTACGACCCGATGAGCAGCCCGTCCGGCGGTCACTCGATGCCGTTCGACGGCCTGACGAGCCCCTCCGGCAGCCACCGGACCGACCAGCTGGTGCCGCCGCCGCCCGAGTTCGGCGGGCCCTCGGGGGCGCAGCCCGCTTTCGGCATGCCCTCGGGTCCGCACCGGGCTCCCAGGGGCCGCGGCGACGAGTCCGGCCCGCAGCCGGCACCGATCCTGCCGCTGACCACGGACAGCCGTACGTCGTCCGCCGCCACGCCGTGGCCGCTGGCCTCCGCCGAGGACCTGCGCGAGCAGTCGCGCGACCTGTCCCGCGACCTCGGCCACAACCGCCTGGCCACGCTGCCCAGCACGGCGCCGCGCACCGGCAAGAGCCGGCGCAGGCCCGACGAGGACGACGGGATATGGGTGCGCCGCGGGCGGCCGACGCCGCTCACGATCATCAGCGCGATCGTGGCGGTGGCCGCCGTCGTGGGCGCCGTCATGTTCCTCATGCCGGGCGGGTCGCCGCCCCCGCAGACGGCCACGTCGCAGGCCAAGACGTCCTCACCCGCGAAACCCGGGAACGCCGAGCCCTCGGCGATACCGTCGGGCTACACCGAGCACGGCACGGCCGGCTTCGCCGCCGCCGTGCCCGGGAGCTGGAAGCCTTCGACGTCGGGCGGGGTGACCACGTTCAGCGGGCCGAAGGACTCCGGCATGCGGATCATGGTGCAGAAGGTGAGCCCGCAGACCGACGGAGGGCTGTCCGAGCTGGGCCGCCAGGAGGCCAAGGGCGGTGTGGAGGGCTACATCCAGGTGCAGCTCCAGGCCGTCGACTACCGCGGCTGGCAGGCCGCCGACTGGGAGTACACCTACACCACGGCCAGCGGCGTCCCCATGCACGCGCTCACCCGGTACGTCACGATCGACGACATCACCGCGTACAAGATCACCTTCGACCTGCCCGAGCTCAAGTGGGACGACCAGGCGGAGACCCGCAAGGTGTTCCTGGACACGTTCCGGCGGGATGGCTGACGTATTGCACCGCTCAGTCCAAAACGGGTAATGTTCGACATATGGGGCGACCGAGGAAGTTCGAGGAGGAACGCGCCGTCGAGGCCGCGATGCGCGCGTTCTGGTCCGCGGGCTTCGAGGCCACCTCGACGGCGGACCTGTGCGCGGCCACCGGACTCGGGCGCAGCAGCATCTACAACACCTTCGCCAGCAAGCACGACCTGTTCGTGAAGGCCCTGACCCGCTACATGGACCAGCGCAACGCCACGCTCGCCGAGACGCTGGACGCCGACCTGCCGCTCAAGGAGAAGATCAGGACCGTCCTGTGGTGGGCCGTCGACCCCGAGCCCGGCGAGCCGCCCGGCTGCCTGGTGGTCAACTCGATGACCGAGCTGGCCCCGCACGACCCGGAGATCGCCGAGCTGCTGCGGCGCGACAACGACAGGCGCCGGCAGATGGTCCGGGCCGCCATCGAGACCGGCCGCTCGCGGGGCGAGATCGACCCGGCCAGGGACCCGCTCGCGCTGGCGCACTTCGTCTTCGCCACCGTCAGCGGCCTGCGCGTGGCCGCGCGGGGCGGGACGGACCGGGACGGGCTCGAGTCGATCGCGAAGACCGCCCTGGGCGTTTTCTGATCTTTTTTACGCCCTCATTTTGAACCGATCAATCCAAAAGGAGAAGCACCATGCCCTTGGCCATCTACATATTGGGGCTTTCGATCTTCGCTCAAGGCACTTCGGAGCTCATGCTGGCCGGGCTGATCCCGGAGATGGCAGCCGACCTGCGGGTGTCCGTGCCCGAGGCGGGGCTGCTGATCTCGGCGTTCGCCATGGGAATGCTGGTGGGGGCGCCGGTGCTGGCCGTCCTCACGCTGCGCTGGCCACGGCGTACGGCGCTGCTGACGTTCATGGCGGTCTTCGTCCTGTCGCACGTCGCGGGCGCGCTGACGTCGAGCTACACCGTGGTGTTCGCCACCCGCGTCGTGGGCGCGTTCGTGTACGCGGGTTTCTGGGCCGTGGCGGCGAGCACGGCGGTCGGCCTGGTGCCCGCCAACGCCCGCGGCAAGGCGATGAGCGTGCTCGCCGGCGGCCTGACGGTCGCCACCATCGTCGGGCTGTCCCTGGGCACGGTCATCGGCCAGCACCTCGGCTGGCGGGCCGCGTTCTGGGCGGTCGCGGCGCTGTCGGCGCTGGCCGGGGCGGGCGTGCTCAGCACCATCCCGGGCGGCCGCCCGGAGGCCGGCGCGACCCCGCGCGTCTCCGACGAGCTGCGCTCCATGATCAACCCCAGGCTCTGGCTCGCGTACGGCACGACCGCGCTGACCACGGGAGCCCTGCTGGCCTCCTTCAGCTACCTGAGCGTGCTGCTGGTCGACACCACGGGCCTGGATCCCGCCTGGGTGCCCGCGGTCCTGGCGCTCTACGGCGTCGGCTCGCTGATCGGGATCACCATCGGCGGCCGGACCGCCGACGCGCGGCCGTTCCCGTCTCTCTACCTCGGCGTCGCCGGCCTGATCGTCTGCTCGGTGGCGCTGGCCCTGACCGCGTCCGTCCCCGTGGCGGCCATCGCGCTGATCTTCCTGCTCGGCGCGTTCGGCTTCGGCATGAACCCCGCCCTGAACACCCGCGTCTTCTCCCTGGCCAAGGACGCCCCCACCCTGGCCGCCGCGGTGAACGTCTCCTCCTTCAACGTCGGCATCACCGTCGGCCCCTGGCTCGGCGGGCTGGCCATCGGCGCGGGCCTCGGCTACCCGTCCGTCGCCTGGATCGGGGCCGCGATCGGCGTGCTCGCCCTGGCCACCGTGGCCGTGGCGGGTGCTCTGCACCGCTCGCCGGCGCCGGAGCGCAGTGGGGTACCTTCGGCCGTGTCAACGACCACCGGTTGAGGCCGGTGGCTTGCTCTCACGGTCCCGTCTGGCTGAAGGGAGGCCGGTAGCGTGTGGCTGGTTGACAGCAGCCCAGCCCGCAGCGCCGCGTGCGGCGATGTTGCGGGCCGCGATGTGATCGGCGTGCCCAGCGAGGCCACACCCAGTGCAGACGAACCGACCCCGCGTCGGCCTATTCGCCCTACTCATACACCCGCACTCTGGACAGCGCTGAGAGGTGTGTGCGGGGTCGACCAGTACGAAAGCGACCCCGGCCCGCGCGGCTTTGTAACGGGTGAATGCCATCTGCTGAGCAAACGCCCAGCTGTGCAGGGTGCGCCGCTGGAACCGATGAGCCCTTACCCGCCCGCGGATGCCCTGCAGATCCTCCAAGGCGATCCCGCGGCCGGTGCGTTCGGCTTCGCGCACCACGTGTTTCGAAAGCTGATGGTTGAGGTCGGTCATCATCCGATGCTCACGCCCGGCCAAGCGACGCAGGACCCGCCGCGCCGCACTCGGGCCCTTCCTCTGCAACCGTTGGCGTTGCCGATGCCGCCGCTCCCGCAGCGTACGGACGTGGCCGTTGCCGGTGATCGGCCCGGCCAGGGCGGAGCCGGGGAGCACGGCCCCGTCGGACGTGACCGCCAGGTTCGCCACCCCTTGATCCACCCCTAGAAAGCCGTGAACCGGCTCACGCGTCCGGGGCTTGGGCAAGGTCATGGCAACTTGCAGCAGCCATACGCCGCGCCGACAGATCAGGTCGGCCTCCCCGAGAGGCAGCGCGTTGACAGCCTGGAGGTCCTCTGGCCGACCTGTGTATGGCACGGCCACACGTCCCGTGGAGGTCCACAGCGACACGGTCCGGGCTTCACGGGACCAGCTCATCAGGCGCGCGTCGTACGGGATGGCGCCGTGCTGGCGGAAGGTGTGGGCCCGTTTCTTGGTGGCTCGCCGGTTGCCGTAGGCACCGACCACCCGGGCTATCGCCCGCACCGCCGCCTGCGCGCCCAGCCCGGCGAACTGCGCACGCGCGGAATGGTAGGCCAGCCGATGCAACTGGAGGACGGTGAAGGTACGGTGCTGCCAAGCCAGACGGGAAACAAAGGTGGCCGCCTGATTACAGACCAGCACCGTCGCAGTCAGGGCGTCAGCCTGAGCAGGTGTAGGCATGAGCCGCAACTGCACCACCGACGGCAGGCCTGCCAGCTTGGCCGTGGAGCGGCGGATCGCCATTACACACTCCCTGTCGTGGAAGAGTCACCCACCGCGAACACTATCGAGCGTTACTAAGGCTTTCCATACTGTTTTCGAAAGGAGGAGTGGCGCTCCCTCCCCATCCTGAAAGACCAGGGTGTCCGCGCCACAGCTCAGATGAATTTGGCGAGCATCCACTTTTACCCCGTCAAGTCCACCGCGGGGCACCAGGTCCACGAGGCCGAGGTGCAGCCGTGGGGGCTCGCCGACGACCGCCGCTACCTGATCACCGACGAGCACGGCGAGCTCCTGACCGCCCGTCAGGAGCCCCGCCTGCTGGCCTGCGTGGCCCGGGTCGACGGCGGTTCGCTCACGCTGACCGGCCCGCACGCCGCCCCGCTGCGGGTCACGCCGACCGCCGTCATGTCCACGGTCAGCGTGGGCCGCACCCCCGTGGAGCTCACTGACTGCGACGACGACGCGGCGGACTGGCTGTCCGGGCTGGTGGGCCGGCCCGTGCGGCTCAAGTGGCTCGACGACCCGACCCGCCGGCCGGTCAATCCGGAGTACGGGCGGCCGGACGACCGGGTGAGCCTGGCCGACGGCTATCCGCTGCTGCTCACGTCCAGCGCCTCGCTCGCCCTGCTCAACGACTGGATCGTGGAGACCGCGCTGGAGCGCGGCGAGGAGGCGCCGGAGCCGCTGCCCATGCACCGGTTCCGGCCGAACGTGGTGATCGACGGCGTCGGCACGCCGTTCGCGGAGGACGAGTGGAAGCGGGTACGCATCGGCGAGGTCGACTTCCGGGTGAGCAAGCGGTGCGACCGGTGCGTGCTGACCACGATCGACACGTCTACGTACACGAAGGGCAAGGAGCCCATCAGGACGCTTTCGCGGCACCGCAGGTGGGACGGCAAGGTGTGGTTCGGCATCAACCTGATCCCGGACATGCCCGGACGCATCGCCCAGGGAGATTCAGTCACCATTCACTGAAATATCGCCCTTTGGGGTGATGTCAGGGGCTATGCGAGACTTCACGAGTGACCAGTGCCCCCACAACGCCCACTGTCTCGTCCTCTGACCGAATTCGCGGCGTCCAGCGCCGCACCTTGACCGTCCTGTCCGCGACGCAGATCGTGAGCGGGGTGGGGGTCGCCGTCGGGCTCGCGCTGAGCTCGGTGGTCGTGGACGAGCTCTCGGGCTCCACGGTGATCAGCGGCTTCGCGGGCACCGCGACCGTGCTCGGCGCGGCACTGCTGGCCCTGCCCACGGCCAAGGCGTCGGGCAGCGGCGGCCGCCGGGCGGGCCTGTCGCTGGCGTACGCTGCGGCGCTGGCGGGCTGCCTGATCTCGGCCCTCGCGATCAGCCTGCGTACGTGGCCGCTGCTGCTGGCGGGCCTGGTGCTGGTGGGCGGCGGGAGCGCGGGCAGCCTGGCCGCGCGTTACTCGGCCACGGACCTGTCCCCCAAGGGCCGCTCGGCCAGGCACCTGTCACTGGTCGTCTGGGCCTCCACGATCGGCTCCGTGGCCGGCCCGAACCTGGCCAAGCCCACCGACCAGATCGGCATGCGGCTGGGGCTGGTGGAGAAGGCGGGGCCGTTCGTGTTCGCGGCGCTGGCGTTCGCGGTGGCGCTGGCCCTGATCTTCTGCCTGCTGCGCCCCGACCCGCTCACGCTGGCCCGCTCCCTGAACGAGGGCCCGGACACCGGCCGCGGTCCCAAGGGGACGATCCGCACCGCCTGGCAGACCCTCCGCACCACCCCGACGGCCCGCCGCGCCCTCGTCATGATCGCGGTGAGCCACACGGCGATGGTGTCCGTCATGTCCATGACCCCGGTCAAACTCCACCACGACGGCTCGAACCTGGACGTCATCGGCCTCGTGATCAGCCTGCACATCGCGGGCATGTACGTGCTGTCGCCGGTGGTGGGCTGGCTGGCCGACAAGGCGGGCAAGGTGCCGGTGCTCGTGCTCGGCATGGCCCTGCTGCTGAGCGCCGCCACGCTCGCCGGCACGGCCGGGCATGCGATCTGGCAGGTGACGGCCGCGCTGGTGCTGCTCGGCCTCGGCTGGTCGTGCGGCCTGGTGGCGGGCTCCGCCCTGGTCACGGAGTCCGTCCCGCTCGAACGCCGTCCCGCCGTCCAGGGGCTCTCGGACCTGCTGATGAACGTCTGCGGCGCCACGGGCACGATCGTCGCGGGCGCCATCGTGGGGATGCTCGGCTACGGCGTGCTCGGCCTGGTCGTGGGCATCATGGTGGCGCTCGCGGGCATCTGGCTGACCATCACCTGGCGCGCCGACCGCCCTTAGACACTCGACGCGGCCGTCACTTCGCGTCGGCGTAGGACGACACCGCCACCGCCTCCATGGGAAAGCGCACCGGCGTCGCCCCGAACAGCAGCCGGGTGGCCTCGACCGCGGCCGACGACACCGCGGCGATCACCTCCTCCGCCTGCTCCGCCGGGCAGTGCACCATCACCTCGTCGTGCTGGAAGAACACCAGCCGCGCCGGCTCCGGCAGCAGCCCGCGCAGCACCGCCATCAGCGCCAGCGCCCACTCGGCCGCCGTGGCCTGCACCACGAAGTTGCGCGTGAACCGCCCCCGGTCCCGGGCCGCCCGCGTGCCCTCCGGCCCCGACACCAGCTCCCTCCACCGCGGCGAGGGCGGCGGGCTGGTGCGCCCGAGCCAGGAGCGCACGAGCCGCCCCTCCTCCCCGTCCTTGGCCGCGTCCTCCACGAACTGGTAAGCCCTGGGGAAGCGCTGCCGCATCACCGCCAGCAGCTTGGGCGCGTCACCGCTGGTGCCGCCGTACATGGCGGACAGCATCGCGATCTTGGCATTGTCACGCTCGCCGCCGAACGACTGCGCCAGCGCCGAGTACAGGTCGATCTCCCCGGCGGCCCTGGCCAGCCCCACGTCGCCGGCCATCGCGGCCAGCACCCGCGGCTCCAACTGGGCGGCGTCGGCGACGACCAGCACCCACCCCTCGTCGGCCACCACCACCCGGCGCATCACCTTGGGGATCTGCAGCGCCCCGCCGCCGCTGGTGGCCCAGCGCCCGGACACCACGCCGCCCACCACGTACTCGGGCCGGAAACGCCCGCCCCGCACCCACTGGTCGGCCCACACCCACCCGTGGAAGCTGTACAGCCGGGCCAGCTCCTTGTAGGCCAGCAACGGCTTCACGGCGGGGTGGTCGATCTGCTTGAGCTCCCACGACCGGGTGGTCTTCAACGCCACCCCCGCCCCCTTGAACGCCTTGACGAGCTGCTGCACCGAGTCGGGATTGACCGGCTGGCCAAGGGCCGCGGTCACCTCGTCGGCCAGCGCCTGCAGCTTGGCCGGGCGCATGCCGTGGACGGGCCGCGGCCCGAGCAGCTCGGTCAGCAGCTCGTCGTGCACGTCACGCCGCCAGGGCATGCCGTCGTACGACATCTCGGCCGCGATGAGCGCCCCCGCCGACTCGGCCGCCACCAGCAGCCGGAACCTGCCCGGCTCGGGCAGCGCCTCGATCCGGCGCAGCTGGTCGGCCAGCACCTCCGCCACGGCCTCGGCCGCGAGCGGCTCGGGCGCGAACAGCGTGCCGGGCGCGCTCGGCTGCTCCTCCGGCACCGGCAGCCCGTGCAGCCGGGCGTGGGCGGCCCGGGCCGAGCGGCTCTCGCCGTAGCGGCCCTCGTAAGCGAACAGCAGCCCTTCGGTGAGCGCGACGTCGTGGCAGCGCGAGACCCGCGCGCCCGCGCTCAGCAGGTCGGGATAGACCTCCCGCGCGTCGGCCCACACCCACCGCGGGCGCTCGGCCTCCTCCAGCTCGCGTACGGCCCCCGCCAGGTCGGCGGGACGCCGAGCCGAGCCGCCCACGGGCAGCAGCGTCTCTCCTGCGACCACGACATGCACGTGGTCAAGAGTGCCAAACGGCTACGACAAAGCGATGCGCACCTCGTCCTCCAACGGCGGATCGGCCTCCTGGGCCCGGCACCCCGTGGCGGCGAAGCACCGCACGGTCAGCTCCTCGGGCGTGACCGACAGGTGCAGGAACTGCTTGAAGAACGGCGGCGTGTCCCAGTCGGACAGCTCCGACAGGTAGCGGTGGAACACCTTGTCGACCGGCAGCCTGAGCGGCCACGGCCACGCCCCGAGCAGCCGCGCCGCCCACCGCATCCTGCGGGTGATCGTGACCGGGCCCTGGGGGGTCCGGACGGGCTCGTTCTTGATCTGGTCCGCCATGACGCACAGGGCCTCGGAGGGCGTCAGGTAGATCCACTTCATCCGCAGGCGGTGCGCGTACAGCTGGCTGTAGAAGGACAGGGAGTCGCCGCGCAGCGGGTAGCACCTGAAGTCGTCCTCGTGCACGCCCTTGACGTCGACCCGCTGGATCGTGTGCGTGGCGTGCATGAAGGCGCCACCGCCGCCGGACACGATGTACTGGATCACCCGGTCGCCCACTTTGACCGGGTAGCGCTGGTAGTTGTGCACGTCTCCGCCGATGGCCGCGACGTACCGGTTCGCCGGATCGCGCACGATGTCGTCGATCGTGCCGCCTTCCTCCAGCGGTGAGGGCTTGTAGACGTTCCCGGTGTAGATGGGCTTGCCCGTGACGAGGATCTTCGGCCGCGGATCGCGCGAGACGCGCCGCAGCCACGCGGTCTGCCCCTTGTCGATGATGTTCTTGATGCCGGTGTCCACGCCGACGATCAGCAGGCTGTCGCTCTCGATCACCCAGTACGGCCCCGGCTGCGTGACCTGCTGGGACGGCTTGCCCCTGAGCTCGCGCGCCTGCGCCAGCCCCTCTTCGTCGATGGCCTCCGGCTTGCGCCACAGCAGGCCGCGCAGCCACCGGTCCGGCTTCGGCTTGAGCGCCGGCGCGTCGCAGAAGACCCGCATGAAACCGCCGAGCCCGTCATACCAGTCGTGGTTGCCGGGGACGGCATAGATCGGGGCGTCATAGTCCTTGTACGGACGGAAGAACTTGTCCCCGTACTCGTTTCCCGATCCCGTCGGATAGATCACATCACTCGCAATGACGGCGAACGACGTGTCTTCCCCCACTTTCAACATCCCCGGAACAACGGCGTACTGGGACGCGTCTCCCTCGCCGGTATCACCGAGCAGGAGGAAACTGAAATTTCCCCCGACCGGCGGTTTGACGCGAAATTCCGGATCAATCCCCCGCGCTTCCTGGGCCTCCACCCATCGCGCCCGAACCTCTCCCGACGGATCCCCGAACAACCCCGCGAGGATGTCGTTACGCGATCTCCACAGCGTCACCAAATTCAGCCAGGTAAACCCGTGATCGTTAGGTCTGAGCTGCGCGAACGTCCCCGTCTGTGTGCAGGCCCATCCTGCTCCCTCCTCTGACACCCTTGAGGAAAGTTGCTTTCCCCGCTCGGCCGCGACTTCCACCATGACCACATACTTACCGCGATCACCCATTCGTGCACCCGGAACGCTCCGTACCGTAAGGAACACAGAAGGTTCGCAATGGTGTACCCTCAACCCCCCAAGCAAGCGGTAGGGACGTCGAGGGGAGTGCTCCATGAGCCGTAACGGCCCTGACGACACGACCCGGAGCGGCACTTCCGACGTTGAGGCCATCGAGGGTCTGCTGGCATACGCGCAAACCCGGTCATCCCGCTGGAGCGGGGCGGCCCTCAAACGGGTCAGCGAAGCGGTCGCGCGCAGCCGGGCCCTCGACGCACGTGCTCCCGGCACGCACACGACCCTGCTGGCCCGCAGCCTGCTCGCCAAGGCGAAACTCCTGCTCAAGCGGGACCGGGCAGCGGAGGCGCTCCCCCTGGCGCAGGAGGCGGTGGCGCTCACCCGGCTGACGGGCGGCGCCCCGCTGGTGGTGGCACTGAACTGCCTGGCCACCACCCTCGAGTCCCTCCACCGCTACAGCGAGGCCGCCGCCGCGATCGCGGAAGCCGACCACATCCTCCCCCCGGACGAACCCTGACCCATCCGAGCCGACGGCGGCGGGTGGGCGGGAGTGGGCCGGGCTACGCGGGTGGGGGTGGGACGAGGGCGCCGGGGTTGAGGATTCCGGCGGGGTCGAGCCGGTCCTTGACCGCCCGCAGGATGCCCATCCCCACCGGCCCCACCTCGGCCGCATAAGCGTCCCGGTGGTCGCGTCCGACCCCGTGATGGTGGGTGATCGTGCCGCCGGCCGCCACGATGGCCGCGTTCACCGCCTCCTTGGCGTGCTCCCACTGCGCCACCGGGTCCCCCTCCTGCGCGACGACGACCGTGAAGTACAGCGAGGCGCCGGTCTCGTACACGTGGGAGACGTGGCACATGACGAGCGGCGAGCCGAACGCGCCCGCCAGGGCAAGCCGCACCGCGTCGTAGAGCCGTGGCAGGTTCGCCCAGAACCCGGCCGTCTCCAGCGTCTCGACCGTGGCCCCGGCCCCGAGCAGCGAGTCGCGGAGGTACGGCGCGGAGAAACGCCCGTGCTCCCATGCCTCCCCCGGCTCGGCCCCCAGCGGCTCGCCTCCCATCCGGGTCAGCACGGCGGCGGCCCCGGCCTGCCGGGCGGCCGCCGAGCCCCATCCGGCGACCGAGGCGGGGGTGCCCTCGTAGCCGGCGATCAGGAGGCAGCCCGAGCCGCCCGACCCGATGGCGTCCGGCTTCGCGAGGCCGATCATGGTCTCGGTCTCGTCCGAGAGCCGGAGCACCGTCGGGAGCGGCCCCTCCTGGGCGAGTGCGCGCACCGCCGCCGTCCCCTCCGCGAACGTCCCGAACCGCCACCCCTCGTACCGCCGCTCGTCAGGAGCCCGCCGCACCCTCAGCCGCAGGGACGTGATGACCCCGAAGGCGCCCTCGGAGCCCAGCACGAGCTGGCGCAGATCGGGCCCGGCCGCCGACTTGGGGGCGCGCCCGAGGTCCAGGGTGCCGGTGGGCGTGGCCACCGTGAGGCCCACGACCATGTCGTCGAAGCGCCCGTACCCGGCGGAGGCCTGGCCGCTGGAGCGGGCCGCCGCGAAGCCGCCGAGGGTGGCGTACTCGAAGGACTGGGGGAAGTGGCCCAGCGTGAGGCCGTGCGCGGCGAGCAGCCGCTCGGCCTCGGGGGCGCGTACGCCGGGCTCGAAGGAGGCCACGAGGGACTCCAGATCCACGGAGAGCAGGCGGTCGAGCCGGCCCAGGTCGAGGGCGATCACCCCCGTGAATCCCGCACCGGAGCCGGTGAGGCCGCCCACCACGGAGGTGCCGCCGCCGAAGGGGATCACGGCGACGCGTTCGGCGGAGCACAACCGCAGCAGCTCGGCCACCTCCTCGTGCGAGCCGGGCAGCACCACCGCGTCGGGCGCGGCCGAGCCGTCCCCCGCGCGCATCCGCAGCAGGTCGGGGGTGGACTTGCCGCGCGTGTGGCGGACGCGGGCCTCGTGCGAGGTCAGCACGTACGCGGAGCCAACCACCCCGGCCAGCGCGCCGAGCAGTGACTCGGGCAGGGCTACCGGCGGCAGGCGCACCGATTCGAGGCCGACGGCGGGGACGTCCGGGGCGCGAACGCCGAGGAAGTCGCGCAGGAGCGCGCGGACCTGCTCGGGCAGTTCGCGGGCGAGAGCCGGGTCGCCCCAGCCGGACCACAACATCGGTTCTCCAGTCACGCTTACACTGTGACACATGACGTCGATTCGTCACAATGATGGGGTGCTGGACGCGGCCCGCGACTGCGTGCTGGCCTATGGCGTGCGCAGGACGACGCTCACCGACGTGGCGCGCCGGGCGGGGGTGTCGCGGATGACGATCTACCGCCGCTGGCCCGACGTGCGCACGCTGGTCGCGGACCTGATGACCAGGGAATGGGTGCGGGTGGTCGAGGAGCTCGACCTGGCGGACCCCGTGCGCGCGGTCGTCGAGGGGGTCAGGGGGCTGCGCGCCCACCCGCTGTGGCGGAAGATCGTGGAAGCGGATCCGGAGCTGCTGCTGCCCTACCTGCTCGACCGGCGCGGCGCCAGCCACGAGGCGATACTCGAGGTCCTGGAGCGCGCCGTCGGGGATCCGGGCAGGGCGCGTGCGGTGCTGCTGGTGGCGCAGTCGTTCCTGCTGTCGGCGCCCACGATGCTCGGCCCGGTGACCATGGACGAGCTCGACGGCGAGCTCACCGCCCTGCTGGAGGCCTATCTTGGATAGCTCGCATGGAGGCACCTTGGACAACAGCTCGCTGAATGCCCGCAGAAGATCCCGTGAGCTGCGCCGCGTCGCGGAGGAACGGCTCGACGTGCTGGTGGTCGGGCTCGGCGCGACCGGCGCCGGCGCCGCGCTGGACGCCGCCTCCCGGGGGCTCAGCGTAGCGGCGATCGACGCGCACGACCTGGCTTTCGGGACCTCCAGGTGGAGTTCCAAGATGATCCACGGCGGCCTGCGCTATCTGGCCAAGGGACAGGTGGACGTCGCCTACGAGAGCGCGATCGAGCGCGGCATCCTGCTCCGCACGACGGCTCCGCACCTGGTCGCGGCCCACCCGTACCTGCTGCCGCTGACGAAGGCGGTCTCGCGGCGGCAGGCGGCGCTCGTGATGAGCGGCTACCGGCTCGGCGACGGCCTGCGGGCCGCCGCGCGCACGCCGCGCCGCCTGCTGCCCGGCCCGACGCGGCTGAGCGCGGCCCGCACGCGCACGCTGGCGCCCGTGCTCGACGGCGACGGCCTGCGCGGCGCGCTCCTGTCGTGGGACGGCCGGCTGCTGGACGACGCCCGCCTGGTCGTGGCGATCGCCAGGACCGCCGCCGCGCACGGCGCCCGCGTGCTGACCCGCTGCCGCGCGCTGCGGCTCACGGACGGGCCCACGGACCGGGGCGCGCTGGTACGCGACGAGCTGACGGGCGAGGAGTTCGACGTCCGCGCCAGAGTGGTGATCAACGCGGCCGGGGTGTGGGCGGGCGGGCTGGATCCCGAGGTGAAGCTGCGTCCCTCGCGCGGCACCCACCTCGTGCTGACCCAGGGGACGCTGCCCGGGCTGATCGCCGGCATGCATGTGCCCATTCCCGGAGAGACCAACCGATTCGCGCTCGTGCTCCCCCAGCGCGACGGCCGCGTGTACGTGGGCCTCACCGACGAACCGGTGGACGGGCCCGTCCCCGATGTTCCGGAAGTGCCCGAGGAAGACGTCAGAACGCTCCTGGAGGTGCTGAACGGGGTTCTTGAGACTCAGGTGACCCGGGAGGCGGTCGCGGGCGCGTACGCGGGCCTCAGGCCCCTTCTGGCGGCCGACGGCCACACGGCAGACATCTCGCGTAGACACGCCGTTCTCGCGCATGACGGGATCGTCACGGTCGTCGGCGGCAAGCTCACGACATATCGGCGGATGGCCGAGGACGCGGTGGATGAAGCGGTCTCGTCCGGGAAACTCCGGGCGCGCCGGAGTCGTACAAGAAAGATCCCGCTCGCCGGGGCGGGCCCGCGGCCGTCCGGGGTGCCGCACCGGCTGGCCGAGCGGTACGGCAGCGAGGCGGAGGCCGTGCACGAGCTCGTCAAGGCGCACCCGGAGGAGGTCGGGCTCGGCATCACCGAGGGCGAGCTGGTCTGGTCGGTCCGGCACGAGGGCGCGCTCGACGAGGGCGACCTGCTGGACAGGAGGACCAGGATCGGCCTGGTCAAGCAGGACAGGGACCGCGCACTGCCCGCGACACGGGACGTGTTGGACCGAACCGCCCGCGACTGACCCCACCAATCCGTTAGGTTAGTCTTACCTAATTCGGGTTGGGGAGGGAGAACAGGCGTTGGCAAGGGGCTGCGAGCATCCGAACGGGTGCCACACCGGAGGGGTTCCGACGTTGGCCAGCGCCACCGTGGGAGCCCGGCTGTGGCTGCTCGTCGAATACACCGGCGCCTGGCCGTCACACCTGGAAAACTTCGAACTTCCTGAAAAAATCTCCGAACTGGTCCGCCGGGCGCTCGAGCGCGGTATCAGGCCCCAGTTGATCCGCCGGCCGGGAAAGCGAACCCGCCCACAGGAGCAGGGGATCCGTGTGCTACTCGCGTACGCGGTAGGAGACCGGCCCTGGTTGGCGAGCGGTGTCGTCGCAGGTCCCGACGATCTTGACCTCGACGCGCTCGTGGCGGGAGTGGTCCCGGAGTCCTGCATACTTGAAGACGAGCCGGTATTTCTGGTCTGCACGCACGCCAAGCGCAATGCGTGCTGCGCCCGCATTGGACTACCCCTCGCTCGCACGCTGGCCGATTCTTTGCCGGACAGAGTGTGGGAAACGTCACACGTTGGCGGCGATCGCTACGCCGCCAACCTGGTGTGCTTGCCACACGGAATTTTCTACGGCAGCATGTCTCAGGCTGCTGCACTGGCAGCGGCCAACGCGTACCGGTCGGGCGAGGTCATTCTCGACCGCTACCGGGGACGCGCAGGCATCCCTGAGCCATTGCAAGCCGTGGAGCACTTCGCCCGAGCCCATACGGGAGAGTGTTCCGTCGGCGCGGTGGCCGTGGAATCCTCCAGGTCGGACGGTGACGTCACCGAAGCGCTCGTACGCTGCGGGGACGTCCGGTTCCAGGTTGTGGTTGAGCCATCGGCGTTCACAGCGCCGTGTGGTACGGCTTGCGCCGAGACGATCACCACCTACCGGCTGGTTTCGCTGGACAGGCTCACGCCTGTGCGGTACGCCACGCCCGCTCTCGCCTGAACAGGGAACATCGCGGCCCAACGTTGCGTTGGAACAGTGACGCCATAAGCGTCCAATGCGGCCCAATTACCGAAATACCTCTCACGAAGGTGGTTTTCTCATGTCTCAGGTACGTCGGCAGCTCGCCCGCCCGCGCCCCAGCTGGGGTTGGCAGGATGATGCCGCGTGCCGGGGTGAGGACCTCGTGCTCTTCTTCGGCCCCGACGGGGAGCGGCAGCCCGAGCGTGACGTACGTGAGCGGAAGGCCAAGGCGATCTGCGCCCAGTGCCCCGTCCGCAACGAGTGCCTTGACTACGCGCTGTCCCGTCCGGAGAAGTACGGCACGTGGGGCGGTCTCAACGAAGACGAGCGCGCCTCCGAGCGTCGTCGTCGCATGCGCCGCGCGGCCAGCGCCGGCATCTCCGCCGCCTGACATACCCGGCAGCGTCACCATCATCGCGTGATCAAGCAGTTGTCCCGATGAACCGGAGCCTGGCCCTCCATGCACAGGCTCCGGCGAACCCGGTCGGGACAACTGCCTGATCAGGCAGCACCTCCGAGAACACCGGCCCGCACGAGCAGCGGCACCACCTGGTCGCGCACGGCAGGCGCGAGACGCGGCACGTAAGCGTCACGCCCGTCCGTCCACCCCAGCGCCGCCAGCTCGGCGGCCGGTCTCGGATCCCCCGAAACCCCGGCGGTGAAAACCGTCATGCGCATGGGCACGCCCTCCAGCGCCGCCACGTCCTCCACGTGGTCGAGCAGGGCCAGGTCGTGCGGGGTCACCCCGAGCTCCTCGGCCAGCTCGCGCGCGAGCGTCTCCTCCCCCGCCTCGGGCTTGCCCCCCGGCAGGTAGAAGACGTCCGGAGCGGCCTGCTTGCTCACGACGAGCAGCCGCCCACGGTCCACGACCGCCGCGGCGACCACGCGCAACACATCCATGCCCGACAGCATCCCACGCGCCACCGACAAACCGGGCTTCCGGAGATTGTCACACCCGGCCGATAGGGTGCCCGGCATGACAGAATCCGAGCTCTCCCCCGTGACCGCCGACGACCTCGACGAGGCCGTCCGGCTGGCCGTCGCCGCCCTTCGCGAGGCGCCCGAGACCGCGTGGGACCGCAAGGCCGGCACGCTGGAGTGGACGTGCTGGGAGACGGTCGAGCACCTGGCCGACGACCTGTTCGCCTATGCCGCCCAGCTCGGGCTCAGGATGCCGCCGCTGGACACGTACGTCCCGTTCATCCTGGAAAGTCGCAGGCCGGAAGGCCCCGCCAACACCATCCACGCCGACCCCAAGGCCGGTCCCGTCGGGCTGCTGCAGGTGCTGGAGTCGTGCGGCGCGATGCTGTCCGCCATGGTGCGGACCACGCCGCCGGAGGTCCGCGCCCACCACGGCTTCGGCGCGGCCGACCCCGAGGGCTCGGCGGCGATGGGCATCGTGGAGACGCTCGTCCACACCCACGACCTGGCCGACGGGCTCGGGCTCGGGTGGGCGCCGCCGGCCGGGATGTGCGCCCGGGTGCTGGGGCGGCTGTTCCCCGACGCCCCGCGCGACACGGATCCGTGGACGACCCTGCTGTGGGTCACCGGGCGCGCCGACCTCCCCGGCCGTGAGCGCCCGGTGAAATGGCGCTGGTACAGCGCGCCGCGGTCCTGAGCGGCGCGCGCTCCCCTAAACGTCAGACCTCAGACGATCAGATCGTCGAACTCGCCGTCCTTGGCCCCCAGGACGAACGCGGTGATCTCCGCCTGGGTGTAGACCAGCGCGGGACCTTCGGGAAAACGTGAGTTACGCATGGCTATCTCCCCCGTGGGCAGGTTCGCGACTTCGACGCAGTTGCCGTTGGGGTTGCTCCGCTTGCTCTTGCGCCAGACGACAGGAAGGCGGCCGGCGGGCGTTCCGTTCCGGAACTCATGCATGGGGGCAGCTCCTCACGATCTTACGGATGCACGTGCATCCGCGTTTGCGAGGAGACAATACGGTAACGCGTCGGTCTCCATATAGCGGACGACCAAAAAGCCAGATATGGGGTGGGTCACAGGGATATCAGCAGCTCATCGGGAAAGCAGGCGTTCCAGGAAGCGCCTGCTCTCCTTGGGCTCCTCGGCCTGGATGCTGAGCCGGTCCATGACTTCCATGTAGTTGTCGGAGTCGGCGGGTTTGTCCAGGTAGAGGGCGCTGGTGAGCTGCTCCATGTAGACGACGTCGGGCAGCTCGGGCTCGGGGAAGCGCAGGATGCTGAACGGGCCCCCGGCCGCCGCGTGGCCGCCGCGGTCGAACGGCATGATCTGCACGGTGACGTTGCGCTCGGCGGTGAGGTCGAGGAGATGGGCGAGCTGCGCGCGCATGATCTCGGAGCCGCCGATCGTACGGCGCACGACGGCCTCGTCGATCACCGCCCAGACCGTCAGCCCGCTCTCCAGCCGCCCCTGCCGGGTGGTGCGCACCGCCACGCGGCGGTCGAGCTCCACCCTCGGGGCCTTCTCGTGGGCCAGTTCGATCACGGCCCTGGCGTAGTCGGGGGTCTGGAGGAGGCCGGGCACGAACTGGTTCTCGTACGTACGGATGCTGGAGGCCGCGCCTTCGAGGCCGATGTAGACCTCGAACCAGGGCGGCAGCACGTCGCCGTACTTGTGCCACCAGCCGGGGGCGTTGGCCTGCTTGGCCAGGGCGAGCAGCGGCTCGCGCTCGGCGGGGTCGGTGACGCCGTACAGGGTCAGCAGGTCGGCCACGTCGCGCTGCTTGAAGCTGACCTGGCCGAGCTCCAGCCGGCTGATCTTGGCGTGAGATGCGCGAATCGAGTACCCGGCGTCCTCGCGCGAGATACCCTTCTCCGTGCGGAGCCTGCGCAGCTGAGTGCCCAGCAGGATCCGCAGCACCGTCGGGCTTCCCGGCGAATGGTTGAGAAGCTTCCCTTCCGCGCTCTCTGCGCTCACCCTGCCGCTCCTAGGTCATCTGCACGTGCAGATGCGATTCGCATCCGTAAACGACGAAAAGTCTTGCATCGGTCAGCACTCCCCGTAAAGATGGGCATTGGATCACCAGACCGCGCTTCGGGGGCCAGAATGACGACTTTCGACGCTCGGCCGCAAGCCGCCATCGGTTCCCGGCCACCAGGATGGCTTTTTTCCATTCTGGTCGAGGGGCATGCCTGGGAGTGCGACGCGGTGTTCCCCTTCCATCAGCGGGTCGCGCTCGAGCCCGCCTGCGTGGCGACGGCGCGGCGGTTCGTCGACCAGACGCTGACCACGTGGGGGGTTTCGGAGCCGGCCTTCGACGCGCAGCTGGTGGTGTCGGAGCTGGTGACCAACGCGATGCGGCACGGCGGCGGGGCCGCGCAGCTCCGGCTGCTGTCGCACGGGGCGGAGCTGGCGTGCGTGGTGACCGACCACAGCCGGACCGTGCCGGTGGCGGCGGCTCCCGACGTGTTCTCCGAGTTCGGGCGGGGGCTGCGGCTGATCGACGCCCTCTGCACCGCCTGGGGCTGGCTGTCGCCCGGCGGCGCCCGCAAGCTCGTCTGGGCCGTGCTCGCCGCCTGACTCGCCGTACGTCCTCATCGCCGCGCCCGGTCGAGCAGTTCGAGCACGTCGGCGTCGGTGAGCTGGTCGAAGTGCTCGTACCACTGGCCGACCGCCCTGAAGTCGATCGGCGTCAGCAGGACCACCACCTCGTCGGCCTCCCGCCGCAGCGAGCCGACGGTCTCGCGGGCCCCGACCGGCACGGCCAGCGTCACCCTGGCGGGCTTGGCCGTGCGGACCGCCCTGAGCGCGGCGCGCGCGGTGCCGCCGGTGGCCAGGCCGTCGTCCACCACGATGACCTCGCGCCCCTCCAGCGAGGGCAGCGGGCGGTCGCCGCGGTAGGCGAGCACCCTGCGGGCCAGCTCGCGCCGCTCCTTCTCCACCACGTCCGCCACTGACTCGGGCGTCATGCCGAGGCGGCGCAGCAGCGTGTGGTCGAACACGGGTTCGCCGCCCTCGGCTATCGCGCCCACACCCAGCTCCGGGGTGGGCGGATAGCCGATCTTCCTCGTCACGAGGACGTCGAGGGGAGCGCCGAGCCTGCGCGCGATCGGCAGGGCCACCGCCACGCCGCCGCGGGGCAGGGCGAGCACGACGGGGTCGCGCACGTCCTCCAGGCGCTCGGCCAGCAGCTCCCCGGCCTGGGCACGGTCTGCGAAGAGCTCCATGACCAGTGCCCTACCCGCTCAAACGCACTCCTCGCCTCACCCGCGGCGGCCGGACCGCTAGGGCCGGCCGCGGCCCGAGCGGCGCATCTCCTTGGTGATGAGCTTCCACTTGTTCAGCTGCTCCTTGCGCAGGCGGGCATCGGTCCTGGAAGCCATCCAGGCCGCCTCCCGCTGCAGCTTGCGCCAGCTGTCCAGCCGCCGCTCCGGCAGCTCACCGGTCTCCAGGGCGGCCAGCACCGCGCAGCCCGGCTCGCCGGAGTGCCCGCAGTCGCCGAAGCGGCAGAGTCCGGCCAGCGCCTCGATGTCGGAGAAGACCAGGTCGACGCCGTCGGCGATGTCGTACAGGCCGATCCGCCGGATCCCGGGCGTGTCGATGACCAGCCCACCCCCGGACAGCGGGATGAGCTCCCGGTGCACGGTGGTGTGCCGGCCCCGCCCGTCGGCGGCGCGCACCTGCTGGGTCTCCATGACGACCTCCCCGGCCAGCGCGTTGACCAGGGTGGACTTGCCGGCTCCCGACGGGCCGAGGATCACGGCCGTACGGGAGCCCTCCAGGTAGCCGGCGACCAGCGGGACCCCGTCTCCGTGCAGGGACGAGACCGCGTGCACGTCCACGCCGGGCGCGGCCACCCGGACGTCGTCGAGCAACTGGTCGAGACCGTCCTCGAACAGGTCGGACTTGGTGATGAGCACCACGGGCGTGCCGCCGGACTCCCAGGCCAGCGCGACGAGGCGCTCGATGCGGCCGAGGTCGGCGAAGTCCGTGGAGTGCATGGACGGCTCGGCCACGAAGACGACGTCGACGTTCGCGGCGAGCACCTGGCCCTGGCCGTCGCCGGACAGGCCGCCCACCGAGTCGCGGCTCACGCCGCCCCTGATGAACGCGGTCGTCCGCGGCAGGACTTCATCGAGCTCGTAGCGGCCCTCAGGGAGCAGCCTGAGCGCGACCCAGTCGCCCACGCACGGCAGCGCGACCGGGTCGGCGGCCGACGCCCTGCGGACGCGGGCGCCGTACTTGACGTGAAGCTGACCCTCGGCCGCGATCACCTCGGCGGCGCCGCGGTCGACGCGGGCCACGCGGGCGGGGACGGTGTCAGCGGGCAGCTCGGCGGCGCGGAGAGCGGTCCAGCCGAGCAGGGAAAGATCGTGATTCAACGCAGTGAAACCTTTGATCGAGAAGGGAAACCCGGCAGCTCAGCGGAGCCCGGGGAGGTGGACGAAGGGCACACGGAACGCGATGACCCGCATAGTCCTCACCTCCTCGATCAGTTGCCGCAGACTCTACGCACCTCTCCCGCAGGGACGCAATCGGATTAAGTATGGCGATCTGTTGAACCCTGCCTGGGCGGCTGGCCGTACCACCTGCCGACGGACCCGAGAAAGGGGAATGATGCACACCAGCACTTATCCCCCGCCCTCGGCCGAGGGAGCCGCCCCCATGGGGAAGCCGCGTTTTCGACACTGGATCCGCCGCGTACGGCCGGATGACGGGGTGCCAAATGACGGGGTGTCCAATGACGAGGCGGCAGTGTCCGCGCTCTACCGGGAGTATCACAGGCCGCTGCTGGCCTTCGTGATCAGGTTGACGGCGGGCGATCGGCAGTGGGCGGAAGACGTGGTGCAGGAGACCATGATCCGGGCTTGGCGCAGTGCGGAGCAGCTCGATCCCGAGTCGGTCTCGCTGATGCCCTGGCTGGCGACGGTCGCCAGACGTATCGTGATCGATGACCGGCGGCGCCGGGACGCCCGCCCTCGGGAGTCGGGTGACGGGCCGCTGGAGACGATGCCCGTGCCTGACGAGATGGAGGGCCTGCTGCACCAGGTGGTCGTGTCAGAGGCACTGAAGACGTTGTCGCCGGCACACCGCGAGATCCTCAACGAGACGATCTTGCGAGACCGGTCGGTCAACGACGCCGCCGAGGCGCTTGGCATCCCGGTCGGCACTGTGAAGTCCCGGGTCTATTACGCCGTTCGCGCGCTGCGGATCGCACTTGAGGAGAGGGGGGTGACGGCGTGACTTCGAGAGTCGAGCACACAGACGTGGGCGCGTACGCGCTCGGTCTGCTGGAGGAGGACGACAGGCACGCCTTCGAGGCCCATCTCCTGGGCTGCGCCCCCTGTCGCGCCGAGCTGTCCGATCTGTCCGGCATGGCCAGCGTGCTGAGCGGGATCGGCCCGATGGAGGACTACGGGGCGCCGTCCCCCGAACCGGTGATCGACCTGCTCCAGCGCAAGAAGAGGACGGACAGGAAGACCCGCAGGGGGACGTTCGTGATCGGGATGGCGGCGGCGGTCACGCTGGTGGCCGGCGGCCTGACGGTCGGCACGCAGCTCTCCGTCGGCGACGCTCCCCCGATGGCCGCCCAGGGGCACGGCAGCCACATGGGCCCCGCCGAGCAGTTCTTCGCCGACGGCACGCCCATCGAGGGGAAGGGCGTCGACGGGGTCACCGGCGGGCTGGTGGTCGAGTCGAAGGCCTGGGGCACGCACGCCGCGCTCAAGCTGGCCGGGGTGAAGGGGCCGCTCGAGTGCGAGCTGGTCTCGGTCGGCAAGTCGGGTGAGCGCCGGGTGATGACCGGGTGGTCCGTACCTCCAGCCGGGTACGGAGTGCCGGGTTCGCCCGATCCGCTCTACATGCACGGCGGCAGCGCGACGCCGCTGAAGGACATCGATCATTTCGAGGTGGTCACTTCGGCAGGCAAGAACCTGCTCACCATCACCGCCTGACCCGCCAGGCGCTCCAAGCCCTCCCGCCGCTGGTGGGAGGGCTTTTTCATGCCTTCGGGCCTGTGTGCAAAATTACGGATTCGCGGGTTGAACCTCCCCCGATACCCGGCGCGTACTGCCTGCCGTACCAACCGGAATATCAAACCGTTTAAGAGGTTTAGCCATGTTCATCCGAAAGTTCGCGATTCCTGGCACGCTGCTCGCCGCCGCCCTGCTCGCCTCCCCCGCTTCGCCGGCGAACGCCTCCGGTGACGACGTCTATCTCGCCGCCGGCCTGCGCGGCGACAACGAGGTGGGCGTCAAGGGCGACGCCGACGGCCGCTCGACGGTCGTGATCAGGATCAGCGGGAACGAGGTCACGTTCGCGGCCCGCTGGAACAAGATCGGCACGCCCACCGCCGGTCACGTCCACCTGGGCGCGAAGGGCGTCAACGGGGACGTCAGGCTCGAGTTCTTCACCAAGCCGCTGCCCGCCGGCGTGCTCGGCGTCACCGGCACCGTCAGGGCCGACAACGACCTGGTCAAGGCGCTCATCGACAACCCCGGCGGCTTCTACGCCAACCTGCACGACGCCGCCCACCCCAAGGGCGCGGTCCGCGGCCAGTTCCACCGGCTGAACAAGCCGATCGACCTCAACGGCGTGCTGCAGGGCAGCAACCAGGCCACGCTCTCCACGCGCGCCGACGGGGCGCAGGAGGTGCCGGAGAACGACGGCAAGAAGCGCGGCGACCAGGACGGCCAGGCCGGCTGGTGGCTGCGTCCCGGCGGCTCGTCCATCGCGTACACGGCCTTCTGGTCGGGCCTCGGCGCGGTCACCAACGGCCACCTGCACAAGGGTTCCGCAGGCGGGAACGGTCCAGTGGTCGCCGACCTGTTCGCGGGCGCCCTGCCGGAGAACCTCACCGGCGTCGCGGGCGAGGCCCCGGTCGCCGCCGGCGTCGTCAAGCGCATCGCCGCCCACCCCGACCGCTACTACGCGAACCTGCACACCTCCGACTTCGACGGCGGCGCCGTGCGCGGCCAGCTGTCCGACCGGCCGTTCACCCACCCGCGCGCGCTCACCGCCGACGTGCTGCGCGGCGCGCAGATCTACTCCTGCACGGCGCAGCCGAGCGGCGGGTACGCCTTCACCCAGCTCGGCGTCTCGGCCAAGCTGCGGCGCGGGATCGACCACTCGTTCGTGACGCCCGCCGCCGGACCGCCGCAGTGGATAGCTCCAGACGGGAGCGCGGTGCGCGGTGCGGTCGTCACCAAGACGCCCAACGGCGACGGCAACATCCCCGAGCTCGTGCTGGACGCCACCCAGGCGGGCAAGGACAGCGGGCTCCTCGCGCACGCCACCCAGATCCTGCGCCTGAACACCACCGGCGGCGTCGCGCCGTCCGGCGCCTGCACGCCGGGCTCCGAGGCCCGGGTCCCGTACGGGGCCGACTACCTGTTCCTGGGCTGAGGCTTCCGGGGGACGATTCGGTCCCGTCCCCTGGAACGCCTTCCCGGTCGATCCGGCCCACGTCCCCCGGGCCGCCGGTCGGCCGACCGCGAGCGGGGCACTTCGGCCCGCCCCGCTCGCACCGAACGCCCCGCCGCACTCCGGGAGCCCGTGCGGCGGGGCGTTCGCGTCTGCCCGCAGTCGTCCCCGGCACCGCCGTCTGCACATGGTCGCCCCGGAGGAGACGCCGGCCCGGAGCGGCCGGGTGGGCCCGGCGTGAGGTGGATCGGTTACAGGCCCGGGGCCGGGAACTGGGCGGTGAGCTCGCTGACCTCGTGGTGCACGCGCGTGATGACGTCCTCCGCGTCCCCCTTGGCCAGGGCCGTGACGACCTCGTCCATCCAGGCGCCGATCTGGCGCATCTCGGCCTCGCCCATGCCCCGGGAGGTGACGGACGGGGTGCCGATACGGATGCCCGACGGGTCGAACGGCTTGCGGGGGTCGAAGGGGACCGTGTTGTAGTTGGTCTCCAGCCCCGCCCGGTCGAGCGCCTGGGCGGCGGGCTTGCCACCGATGCCCTTGGGCGTGAGGTCGAGCAGGATCAGGTGGTTGTCGGTGCCGCCGGAGACCAGGTCGAACCCGCGGGAGGCGAGCTCGTCGGCCAGGGTCCTGGCGTTGGCGACGACCTGGTGGGCGTAGTCGCGGAACGACGGCTGGGCGGCCTCGTGGAGCGCGACGGCGATGGCGGCGGTGGTGTGGTTGTGGGGGCCGCCCTGCAGGCCGGGGAAGACGGCCTTGTTGAGCGCCGTGGCGTGCTCGTCGGCCGTGGCCATCAGCATGGCGCCGCGCGGCCCGCGCAGCGTCTTGTGCGTGGTCGTGGAGATCACGTCGGCGTGGCCCACCGGGGACGGGTGCGCGCCGCCCGCCACCAGGCCGGCGATGTGGGCGATGTCGGCGGCCAGCACGGCCCCGACCTCGCGGGCGATCGAGGCGAAGCCCTCGAAGTCGATGGTGCGCGGGATCGCGGTGCCGCCACAGAAGATCAGCTTCGGCCGGTGCTCGAGGGCGAGCCGGCGCACCTCGTCGAGGTCGATGCGGCCGGTGTCCTTGCGTACGCCGTAGCGGACCGGGTTGAACCACTTGCCGGTCGCGGAGACGGACCAGCCGTGGGTGAGGTGGCCGCCGAACGGCAGGCCCATGCCCATGACGGTGTCGCCCGGCTGCAGGAACGCCATGTAGATGGCGAGGTTGGCGGGCGAGCCGGAGTAGGGCTGGACGTTGGCGTGGTTGACGCCGAACAGCGACTTGGCCCGCTCGATGGCCACGGTCTCGATCTGGTCGATGACCTGCTGGCCCTCGTAGTAGCGCTTGCCCGCGTAGCCCTCGGAGTATTTGTTGGTGAGGACGGTGCCGGTGGCCTCGAGCACGGCCTTGGACACGTAGTTTTCGGACGCGATGAGCTTGACGGTGTCGGCCTGGCGGCGCTCTTCCGCCTTGATGAGCTCGGCGATCTGCGGGTCGACGCTCGCGAGAGAACTCATGATTCTCCTGTCATCGTTGACAATTGCGAAGACCCAGGCGCACGGCCTCCGCTCCTTTCGCTCCCCGGTGGTCGATCCCACCAAAATGCGCCAGTCGCGTCTCCTGGTAGACGATAGCGGATGTCACGGGGCCCATCCGTCGTGTCACGATGAGCTGACCGCCACGTTCCTGATGACCCCGAGCAGCACCAGATCGACGTCGACCCGGTCGGCGTCCTGCGGCACGCCCTCGAAGATCGCGTACATCCGGAGCTGCGCTCCCGCGGGGAACGGCGCCATCGGCAGGTCCGTGCACGCGCAGGTCTTGTCCTTCCAGGCGGGGTAGATCGGCCGGCCGACGCCGGGCGGGATGAGGTTCACCCGCGAGACGGTGGAGTCGAGGGCGCCGCCGCCGAGTTTGCCGGCCAGGGGCGCGTTCTCGGTGCCGACGTTCTTGACCGTCCACTGCAGGCGCACCGTGCCGCCCTGGCGGGCCAGGGAGTCGATCTGGACGCTCAGCGTGCTGCCCGCGGCCTGGAGGGTACTGCGGGCGGCCGGGGTCCCGGCGTCGTTGCCCGGCGGCTCCCACGGGCGCACCACGGCGAGCGTGACGGCCGCGCCGAGCGCGGCGGCGAGCAGGCCCACGGCGATCGGCGTCCACGGCCGCTTCCTCGGGGCCGCCGGAGGGCCGGTGAGCCCCGGGGACGGAGACATCCCGGGCGTGGGGGGCAAGGGCGTGGAGGGCGAGGGCGTCGGGCGCGAGGGCGTCCCGGGCGTCGGGGATAAGGGCATCACGGGGGCCGGGCTCTGGGGCACGACCGGCGTCCAGGTGTCGGAGACGACCCTGGTGGCCGTGTCCACCGCCACCTCGGCGCGGCCGAGCATCCGGTCCATGAGCTGCTGGGCGGTCGGACGGCGGGCCGGGTCCTTGTCGAGCGCCCGCTCCACCAGCGGCCTGATCCGCTCGTCGAGCCCGTCGAGCACGGGCGCGTGGTTGATCACCCGGTAGACGACCTCCGCGACCCCGCCGGTGCCGAACGGCGGCCGGCCCGTTCCCGCATAGGCCACGAGCGCGCCCCAGGAGAAGATGTCGCCGGCCGGCGTCGCCGGCTCGCCCTTGGCCTGCTCGGGCGACATGTACGCGGGCGTGCCCATGCTCCGCGCGACCGTGGCCGGCGCCCCGGCGGTGTCGGCGAGCTGGGCGATGCCGAAGTCGATGACGCGCGGCCCGACCGGGCTGAGCAGCACGTTCGACGGTTTGAGATCGCGGTGCACGACCCCGGCCTGGTGGATGGCGGCCAGCGCGGTGGCCACGCCGACGGCCAGCGCCTCCAGGTTGGCGCCGGTCAGCGGGGCCTGCCTGACCACGGCGGCCAGGTCGGGGCCCTCGACGTATTCGGTGACCAGGTACGCGGTGCCGCCGTCGAACCCGGCGTCCAGCACGGGCGCGGTGCAGAACCTGGCGACCCGCCGCGCGGCCTCGGCTTCCTTGCCGAACCTGCGCCTGAACTCCTCCCGCGCGGCCAGCTCGGGCCGCATCGTCTTCACGGCGACCCGCCGTCCGTCAGGGGCCTCGGCCAGGTAGACGAGGCCCATGCCGCCCTCGCCCAGCTTGCGCACCAGGGTGTACGGCCCGACTCTCCGCTGCGCCTCCATATCGGGGGGACTCTATTTGGTACGGCTGACGCCCGGCCAGAGCCGGTCCACCTCGGCGTTCAGGATGGCCCCGATGAGCACGGCCAGGGCGGTGATGTAGAGCCAGAGGAGCACGGCGATGGGCGCGGCCAGCGACCCGTAGACGGAGACGGGCGAGAACCAGGCGGCCAGCACGGCCCGCAGCACCGCCGCGCACACGATCCACAGGAACAGCGCCAGGATCGCGCCGGGCAGCTCCCGGTACCACTTGGTCCGCACCGGCACGCTGACGTGGTAGAGCACGGTCAGGAACAGGACCGAGCCGATGATCACGACCGGCCAGTAGAGGATGTCGATGAGGACGCCGTACTGGGCGGGCAGGGCGTCCCTGAGCAGGGTCGGCCCGATGACCAGGATCGGCATGACGATGATGCCGATGATCAGGCCGACGACGTAGAGGCCGAACGACATCAGCCTGGTGCGGATGATGCCGCGCTCCTCGCCGAGCCCGTAGGCCACGGAGATGAGGTCGACGTACACGTAAAGAGCTCGGGAGCCGGACCAGAGCGACAGCAGGAAGCCGACCGAGATGATCGACACCTTGCTGGCGTCGTCGCTGAGGACGTCGGTGAGGAGCGGGTTGATCACCTTGTTCACGGCCTCTTCCGTGAACAGCACCCCCGCCTGCGCGATCACCCACGCCTTGACCTGAGCGACCACGCTGGAGCCCAGCCAGGTGCCGAGCTTGGCCAGCACGCCGATGAGGCCCAGCACGAACGGCGGCAGCGACAGCAGCGCGAAGAACGCCGCCTCACCTGCCAGGCCGGTGACCCGGTAGGTGACGCCGGCGTTGGTGGCCGCGCGGACGATCGCCCACGACTTCGTGTCGAGCACCCAGCTCAGCCTGGCCCTGGCGTTGGAGACGAGCCCTCTCTTCGGCCGGGGAGGCGCATCGGTGGACGTCATGGCACCCAACGGTATTCGCAGTGACTCTTCGGGACAGCTTACGTCCCGGAGTCTGCCTGCCCTAGTCGTTGTCAACGATGCGTGCGCCCAGCGGAAGCAGGGAAACGGGGACGAGCTTGAGGTTCGCGATGCCCATCGGGATGCCGATGATCGACAGGAACAGCGGGATCGACGTCACGACGTGCCCGATGGCCAGCCAGACGCCGGCGACCACGCACCAGATGACGTTGCCGATCAGGGAGAACGCGCCCGCGTCGGGGTCGCGCACCACGGTCCTGCCGAACGGCCACAGCGCGTACGCCGCGATCCGGAACGACGCGACGCCGAACGGGATCGTGACGATCAGGATGCAGCAGATGACCCCGGCCAGCGCGTAGCCGGCGGCCAGCCAGAGTCCCGCGAAGATCAGCCAGATGACGTTCAGAATCGTGCGCATACCTGAAGGATCTCACCAGCCGGTCCGCCCGCGTCATCCGGCAAGACCCTGACTTCACCCTGACCTGGGCGCCCGCCCCTTGCCGGGCGGCCCGGCGAATGCCTGCGCGATCTCCATCCAGGCCCGCGCGGGCTCGCCGGTCAGCTCCAGCGCGGTGTCGGACAGGTGGACGCGCTGGGTGACGGCCAGGCAGAAGTCGAGGACGGTGCCGCGGACGAGGCCGTCGGCTCCCTCGGGCCCCGCCGTCCACGTGGTCCCGTCCGGCATGGCCAGCTCGGCGCGTACGGTCTCCTCGGGCACCGGCAGGCCGCGCGCGATGAAGCTGAAGGGCCGGGCGCGGAAGCCCATCATGGCCACGTGGCGCAGCCGGGCCGTCGGCTCACGGGTGACGCCGAGCGCGTCGGCCACGTCCTGGCCGTGCGCCCACGTCTCCATCAGCCGCGCGGTCACGAAGGAGGCGGCCGACATGGCGGGGCCGAACCACGGCACCCGTTCGCGCGCGTCCAGCCTCGCGAAGACCTCCAGGCTGCGGGAGCGGGCCGTGCGGAACCACGCGCGCAGCTCGGCCGGCGGCATTCCGCGCGACTCAAGGGTGAGGTCGTCCACGGACGTGAAGCCCGCCGGCGAGGCCTGGAAGCCGCCGGGGTCGGTGGCCGCGCGCACGGCGGCCTCGTCGAACCAGGCCAGATGGCTCACCTGGTCACGGATCGCCCAGCCCTCGGCGGGTGTGGGCCGCTCCCAGTCCTCGTCCCTCAGCGGATCGAGCAGAGCTTCGAGGGACGCGGTCTCGGCACGCAGGTCGTCGAGCAGCTCGGCCATGAGATCCACGCCCGCCAGCCTAACCCGAACAACGTTCTAGGAGAATAATCGTCATGTGATCTGTGAGAGCTGCAAGGACAAACGCCACGAGGACTGCCGCGGGGGCTCCTGGTGCGATTGCCAGCACCAGGTCCAGGAGAAGCCCCATGAGCCCGACCTCAGCTGGAAGAGCCAGGGCTGAGCGAGCTGGACAGTCCCACACTCTGGACCCTGTCTTGGACAAACGGGACGGCCAGAGTATCTTCTAGGTATGCCAGCGGACCCCATGCTCGTCGGTCGACGCCACGTCGACCTTCAGCGTGTCCGCAGTGCCATCTGTTGCGACGCCCGCCTGTAACCCCATCCTTTTCACCGCTGAGCGCGTCGCACACCTCCTCTCCACCCCTGCCCTCGATGACGAGGCAGGAGGAACCCTGCGCGCGCCCATGAACCGAAGGACGCGCAATGAGCACCCCTGCCAGCCGCACTCCTGCCAGCCGGCACCACAAACGCCCGCGCGGCGAAGGCCAGTGGGCTCTCGGTTACCGTGAGCCGCTCAACAAGAACGAAGAGAACAAGAAGAACGACGACGGCCTCAACGTCCGCCAGCGCATCATCGACATCTACTCCAAGCGGGGCTTCGACTCGATCGACCCGGCCGACCTGCGCGGCCGCATGCGCTGGTACGGCCTCTACACCCAGCGCAAGCCCGGCATCGACGGCGGCAAGACCGCCATCCTGGAGCCGGAGGAGCTCGACGACCGCTACTTCATGCTGCGGGTGCGCATCGACGGCGGCCAGCTCGACCTCGCCCAGCTGCGCACGATCGCCGACATCTCCAACGAGTACGGCCGCGGCACCGCCGACCTGACCGACCGCCAGAACATCCAGCTCCACTGGATCGAGATCGAGTCGGTGCCGGACATCTGGGAGCGCCTGGAGGCCGTGGGCCTGTCCACCACCGAGGCGTGCGGCGACACCCCCCGCGTGATCCTGGGCTGCCCGCTGGCCGGGATCGACGCCGACGAGGTGCTCGACGCGACCGAGCAGATCCACGAGGTGCAGGACCGGATCGTGGGCAACCCGGCGTACTCCAACCTGCCCCGCAAGTTCAAGTCGGCGCTGAGCGGCTGCACCGCCCACTGCACGGTGCACGAGATCAACGACATCGCGTTCGTCGGCGTGGTCAACGAGCAGGGCGAGGTCGGCTACGACCTGTGGGTGGGCGGCGGCCTGTCGACCAACCCGATGCTGGGCAAGCGGATCGGCGTGTTCGTCCGGCCGGAGCAGGCGGTCGACGTCTTCGAGGGCGTGGTCGGGATCTTCCGCGACTACGGCTACCGGCGGCTGCGGCACCGGGCCCGCATCAAGTTCCTGGTCAACGACTGGGGAGTCGAGAAGTTCCGCGAAGTTCTCGAACAGGAGTACCTCAAGGAGCCGCTGCCCGACGGGCCCGCCCCCGCGCTGCCGCGCGGCAGCCGCCGCGACCACGTGGGCGTCTTCCCGCAGAAGGACGGCAACTTCTACGTCGGCTTCGCGCCCAAGGTGGGCCGGCTCGACGGCGACAGGCTGCACCTGATCGCCGACATCGCCGAGCGGCACGGCTCCGGCCGGGTCCGCACGACCGTCGAGCAGAAGATGGTCATCCTCGACGTCGCGCCCGACCAGGTCGACTCGATCGTGGCCGAGCTGGAGGCCAGCGACCTGCGGGTCCGGCCGTCCACGTTCCGCCGCCAGACGATGGCCTGCACCGGCATCGAGTACTGCAAGCTGGCCATCGTCGAGACCAAGGCCGCGGCCGCCGACCTGATCGACGAGCTGGAGCGGCGGCTGCCGGCGTTCGAGGAGCCGCTGACGATCAACGTCAACGGCTGCCCCAACTCCTGCGCCCGCATCCAGGTCGCCGACATCGGCCTCAAGGGCCAGCTCGTGGTGGACGAGAACGGCGACCAGGTCGAGGGCTTCCAGATCCACCTGGGCGGCTCCCTCGGCGTCAACGCCGGCTTCGGGCGCAAGGTGCGCGGCCTCAAGACCACCGCCAAGGCGCTGCCCGACTACGTGGAGCGCGTCGTCAAGCACTACGACGCCCAGAAGAAGGAAGGCGAGTCGTTCGCCGACTGGGTGCAGCGGGCCGACGAGGCGGACCTCAAATGAGCGAGCGAGCGGTCCCGTTCCACTGCCCGTACTGCGGCGACGAGGACCTCGAACCCTACGAGGGGGACGGCGGCTGGTACTGCCGCGCCTGCGCCCGCGCCTTCAAGCTCAAGTTTCTCGGGATCGGAGTGAAGATATGACGCTCGTGGACATCGAGGTCGGCCTGAAACAGCAGCGCGGCACCCTTGACCTGCAGGACATCGTCGAGTCCGCCGCGACGTTCCTCGAGGGCGCCCCCGCCCGCGAGATCATCCGCTGGGCGGCGGCGACGTTCGGCGACCGGCTGTGCCTGACCTCCTCGATGAGCGACGCCCTCCTGATCGACCTGGTGAGCAGGGTCAAGCCCGGCGTGGACGTGCTGTTCATCGACACCGGCTACCACTTCGCCGAGACGATCGGCACGCGTGACGCGGTGCGCCAGGTCTATGACGTCAACGTGATCGACATCAAGCCGTCGCGGACGGTCGAGGAGCAGGATCGCGACCTCGGCCCGCGCCTGTTCGGCCGCAACCCCGACCTGTGCTGCTTCCTGCGCAAGGTCGAGCCGCTCAACCGGGCGCTGGAGCCGTACCTGGCGTGGATCTCCGGCATCCGCCGCGACGAGTCCTCCAGCCGCGCCGGCTCCAAGGTCGTCGAGTGGGACGCCAAGCGGCAGATGGTCAAGGTCAACCCGATCGCGGCCTGGACCCAGGAGGACGTCGACAACTACATCGCCGACAACGGGGTGCTGATCAACCCGTTGCACTACGACAACTACCCCTCGATCGGCTGCGCGCCGTGCACGCGGCAGGTCGCGGAGGGAGAGGATCCGCGCAGCGGACGCTGGGCGGGCCTGGGGAAGGTCGAATGCGGCATTCACCTGTGATCCCCAGCAGGGGACCCGTCCCGTTGGCAGGCGGGGCGGCCCCCGGCCGCGTGCCACTGGTGGCGGTGGCGCACGGGTCGCGAGATCCGCGTGCCGCCGCCACCGTGGCCGCGCTGCTCGACCGGGTACGCCTGGCGCGCCCTGAGGTGCCCGTACGGGTGGCGTACCTCGACCACTGCACTCCCGCACTGGGACAGGCGCTGAGCGGCCTCCAGGAGGCCGTTGTGCTGCCGCTGCTGCTCACCGAGGCCTACCACAGCCGGGTGGACCTGCCGGCGGCGCTGAACGAGGTCCGGGCGCGCGAGCCGCGCCTGCGCGTGCACTACGGCAGCACGCTGGGGCCGCACCCGCTGCTGCTGACGGCGCTGGAGCGGCGCCTGGCCGAGGCGGGCGTGCGCGCCGGGGACCCGGAGACCGCGGTCGTGCTGGTGTCGGCGGGTTCGAGCGACGCCAGGGCCAACGCGGTGATCGCGGGGCAGGCGCGGGCGTGGCGGCGTTCCGGCTGGTGGACGGTGTCCGCCGGCTACGCGTCGGCCGCCGATCCGTCGCCCGCCGAGGCCGTGGCCGCGCTCAGGCGGGCGGGCGCGCCGAAGGTCGTCGTCGCCCCGTACCTGCTGGCGCCCGGCTACTTCGCGGACAAGGTACGGCAGACGAGCCTGGAGGCCGGGGCCGCGGTCGTGTCGGACGTGCTCGGCCCGGCACCGGAGCTGGTGGAGGTGCTCCTGGAGCGTTACGAGGCGGCCCAGCGGCAGCCGGTGTCCTCCCTGGTCGGCTGAGCCGGGGTCAGTAGCCCCACCGGTCGCCGCGGTCCCCGCGCGCCTGCCTGCCCAGCTCACGGGCCTGCCGGTTCAGCTCGCGGGTCTCCTGCCGCATCTGCCGGCCCAGCGCCCGCCAGTCCTCGCCGTGCAGCCGCCGCCAGTGCTCCCGCCAGGCCGCGAACGCGCGCTGCACCGGCTGCGCCCGCGAGTCGCCGATCACCTTGACGTCCCCCATCACGGCGTACGCGCGCACGCGCACCACCGGGACGTTCATGCCGGGGGCCGCCTGGAGGACGTCCACCCGCTTGTCGCCCATGACGGCCACGCCGTCGAGGTCCACGTTCACGCCGTCGGGGACGATGATCTTGACGTCGCCCATCACGGAGACGGCCATGATGTCCACCATGTCCGTGCGCACCTCGGCCTCGCGCAGGTCGAGCACCACGTCGCCCATCACGGCGACCGCGCCGAGCTCCTGGTCGATCCGCCAGGTCCCGCGCCGCTTGGAGTCGCCCATGAAGCCCACGAACCACCGCCGCTTCCTGCCCGCGGGCACCGGGGCGGGCGCCGGCGCCGGCGTGGCTCCCCCCGGCAGGTCCTGGGTGAGCAGGGCCAGCTCGGCGTGCGTGGTCGCGGAATAGGCGGCCTCGGTACGGTCGGTCAGCTCGGCGAGCGTCAGCCTGCCCTCCACCGATGCGACACGCAGCTGCTCGACGACGGCCTCGCGCTCGGCGTCCGAGGCGCGGAGCCCACCGGGATCAGTCATACTCGCAACATATCGCGTCTTGCCCGGAATGCGACTCCTCCCCGAGAAGGAAAACATGTCATCCCTTGTAGGCGTTTGAACCTATACGCCGCTTTGGCGCGTACCAAGCGATGACACGGGGCTCTGGCTTGGCCCGGGGCGCGGCCGGACCAGGCTAGGGTCCCTGTCATGCATGAGGAACAGCTCTACCGCGCGGCGTTGAACGGCGAGACCGAGACCGTGGGCAAGCTGCTCACCGGCGGCGCCGATCCCAACAGCCCAGGTGAGGAGGGGTTGCCGCTGTGCGCGGCCGCCGCCTGGGACCGCGTGGAGGTGGCCGGCGCGCTCCTGACGGCCGGCGCCGACGTGAACGGCCGGGAGGAGGGCGGCTGGACGGCGCTGCACTGGGCCGCCTCCAACGGCCACGCCGCCACCGCCAAGGCGTTGATCGAGGCGGGCGCGGAGGTCGACGCGGCCAACGAGTCCGGCGACACCCCGCTCACGCTGGCCGTCCGGCGCGGCGCGCTGGGCGTGGTGCAGGTGCTGCTCGAAGCGGGCGCCGATGCCGAGAAGTACGACGGCGACGGCGACACGCCGCTCGAGATCGCCGCCTCCTGGGTGGGCGTGCACCTGGAGAGCGCGCTGCTCGACCAGATCGAGAAGGAGGGCTGGGAGTACGTCGTGGCCCGCCAGTACGCCAAGGACGGCACCGAGCTGGTCACGGTGGCCGGACGCGCGGCCGACGGCTCGGAGAGCGAGCAGGTGCAGGCGCAGCGCGGCCACGCCGCCGTCGCGACCCTGCTGGAGGACGCGACGGGCACGTACACGCCGGTGGAGCAGCTCGTGGCGCGGGCCGTGGCGCACCGCGACATCGACGAGGACGCCGAGACCTGGTGGATCGTGGCCGACTCGCTGGGCAGGCGGGCGGACGACGAGACGTACGAGGCGCTGGTCCGGCTGTGCGGGAGCGAGGACGCCAGGGAGCGGGAGTTCGGGGTCGACGCGATCGCCCAGTTCGGGTTCGCGGAGGGTGAGAAGCCCTACCTCGACACCACGCTGCCGCTGCTGCAGAAGATGGTCACCACGGAAGGCAACCCGCAGGTGCTGCGGTCGGTCCTGGCCGCGCTCGGGCACCAGGGGGACGCCCGCGCGCTGCCGCACGTGCTGGACGTCATCGGGCGTCCGGGGCACAAGCGCACGATGACGGACGCGATCGCGCTGGCCGACGTGCTGCCGCCGGGCCACGAGGAGGGCCTGGCGCTGCTGATCGCGATGACGGAGGACGAGGACACGGAGGTGCGCGACTGGGCCACCGCCGGGCTCGCCGGGCTGTCCGAGGACACGCCCGTCATCCGTGAGGCCCTGGCCGCCCGCCTCGCCGACGCCGACCTGCGCACGGTGGCCGAGGCCACGCGCGGGCTGCTGACGCGCGGCGACGAGCGCGCTTCTCAAGGGGTGGAGCGGGTGCTGGCGGAGAGCGACGACGAGTACGAGCGGGATCTCGTCACCCAGCCGATCACCGGCTGACCCGCACCCTCCCGCCGGACCGGGGGAGCGCTCAGTCGCCGTTGAGCACGCGCGTCACCCACTCCAGGGTGCCGGTGCGCAGGGCCTCCTCGGCCAGCCGTTTCCCGGTCGGGGTCGTCAAGGCGTCCAGGGAGCTGTCGATCCAGCCCTGGACGTTCTGGTGCCCCTGCTCCCGGTATTCGACCGCCTGGATGAGGCATTCCAGCTTGTCCGCGTCCCGGGCGCAGACGGCTTCGAGGCTGGCCTTCTCCTCGTACTCCCCCACCGCGTCGCCGACCATGTCCGCCACCTCCGCGGGCAGGCCGCGCATCTGGTCGGCGGTGACGTCCTCGTTGGAGGCCGCCTTGAGGTAGCGCTTGCCGATGTACGGGATGTCGGTGATGCGGGTCTCCTGGGTGTCGTGGAAGAGGCTCATGAACGCGGCCCGCTCCGGATTCGCCCCTTCAAGCCTCGCGATCACGCCGGCTATGACGGCCGCGCGGAACGAGTGCTCGGCGATGCTCTCCGGGTCCCGTACGCCCGCCACCAGCCACCCGGTCCGCTTGTAGCGCTTGAGCAGCCCGAACTCGTACAGCAGCCCCGCCAGTCCCGTCGCGTCGTCCATCACGGGGACCCTCCTCTCCTACGGCAAATGCCGTGGCCGTTTCGCCGGCCACGGCATTTGTCATCGACCGTTCTCCGAAAACGGGAGCTGTTTCAGCTCACCGGTTAATTCTCGCTGCCGAAGATATCCCGCCAGTCGTCCCCGTTGGGCCACCAGCTGTCGTTCTGGCCCGTCTCGTCCTGGCCCGTCTCTTCGGGGCCCTCGAACTGGTCGTCGTCCTTGATCGGCTGCTTGACCGGCGTCTCCTTGACGGGAGGCGTCTGCACCGTCGGCGGCGTGTGGTGCACCGGACGGTGGTGCTCGCGGCGCGGTGTGCGGATGCGGATGATCTCGTCGTCATCACGGTGGTGGTGGTGACGACGTCCCCAGCCGCCCCAGCCCCAGGGGCCACACCAGGGGCGCCAGCAGCCGCCTCCCCATCCGCGACGGCCGCAGTGCTTCCCACAGAGCGGCGGCTTCTCGTTCGAGATGACCCCGACGCCCGCGGCGCTGCTCGGCACCGCGCTCGCCGCGGCCGCCAGACCCGTGGGAAGGAGCAGGGAGCCGACGATGGCGCCGGCCAGCGTTAGTGTCGCGGCCCGCCCATGGCGAGGCGTCCGCGATTGCCGACTTTCAGTGTTCACGTGCATTCGTTTCCGTTCATGGGTAGATCGGCCCGAAATCCAGTGCCCACTATCTCCGCAGGCACTCAGACAGGGGCAGACGTACCCATGTGAATATTCTCGCCTAACTATGTAAACCCAAATAACCTGTCAAAACCCGGCGGGGTCATTAAACGATGGTTTTCCGAGTTACTTAAAGGACCTCGCGCTATATCCCAGGGCATTTCCCGCCCAATTCCCCCAGAATGGACAGCGCCGCCGGTCAGGGGCCGGAAAGCGCCGGGGCCGCGGTCAGGACGTCCCTGGCCAGCGGCAGGTCGCCGGCCAGCTCGGCCGGGAACTCGGCGGGCTCTCCCCGGCCGCCCAGCAGGAAGCAGAACGCGACCACGTCCGCCGTGATGTGGGCGTCCGGCGTGCCGGGCCGGGTGTCCTCCACGCCCAGCGGCACCTGCCACTCGCCCCCGCCCGCGCCCGTCAGCGTGAGGTGGAGGGTGCGGCCGGAGCCGTCCATGCCCGACAGGAGCATCGTCCAGGGCAGCAGGCGCGCACACAGGTCGGCGGTCGGGTGGATGTGCTCGGCGATGGGGTCGGGCAGGCGCAGCCGGGCGGTCCGGGCGGCGTCGGCCGTGTGGATCCAGGTCTCCAGGCAGCGCGCCAGGAGCTGGTCGCGGACCGGAACCTCCATGCCGTCCAGGGTGGCCGGGGTCGTGGGCGGCAGGTCGGCCAGGTGGCGGCAGAGGGCGTCGGCCTGGGCCCGCCAGTCCCTTCTCGTCTGCTCTGGGCTGCGGGTGCGCTCGTACGCCTGAACGTCGCTCGTACGTCCCGTCGAATCGGTCGCGCCCATGGGCGGCCCCAGCACGGGGGCGCCGACGGAGGCGGCCAGGAGGCCGTCCTTGGCGGCCAGGTGGGCGACGAGCTCCTGGAGGGTCCAGCCCTCGACGATCACGCGCGACCAGTCGTCGTCCACGGCCGAGGTCAGCAGCGCGTCCATCGCGGCCACCCGGCCCGCGTACGGCTCCGCCCAGGCCGCAGTGGGGGCCGCGGGCCTGCGCCGGGCCCTGGCCCCGGCCAGGAGCTGGGGCCGCAACGAACGGGCCGGCACCTCCGGGTCCTCCATCATCGCGTCCAGATAGAGGCGCTCGATGGGGTCCATTACACCTCTTCCTCCGCAAGCGCGTCCGCCAGGCGTCTCAGCGCCAGCCGGATGCGCGATTTGGCCGTGCCCTCGGGCACGCCCAGCTCCTCGCTCACCTGCCGATAGGTCCTGCCGCCGAAGTAGGCGAGCTCCACCGCCTCCCGGAGGCCGTCGGGCAGCGAGGTCACCGCCTGCCGCACCCGTTTGGCCTCGTCCGAGGCCAGGACCGTGTCCTCCAGTCTGTCAGGTTCGCGCTCGAACAGCCTGGGTCCGAGTGCCGACACCCGCCGCCGCTCCTCGGCGCGCACGTGGTCGACCGCGCGGCGGTGCGCGATCGTCGCGAGCCAGGCGCGTAAGGTGCCGCGCTCCGGGTCGTAGGACAGGGGGCGCTCCCAGAAGACCAGGAACACCTCCTGAGTGATGTCCTCGGCGATCACCCGGTCCCTGGTGACCCGCAGCGCGAGCCCGAAGATCAGCGAGGAGAGCCGATCGTAGACCTCGCCCAGCGCGGACTCATCGCCGCCGACCACCCGCTGGTGCAGCAGGCGGTCGTCGTACGGTGCCTCCACTGGCACCACACTCCCGTGTAATCCGGACCAGAAGGCGGCGGGTGCGCCGCGACCCGAGCATGTCATTATTCGCCGGAAAAGTAGAGCCGGATGACCGAGAGGCAGGGAGTTTGCCGGCGCGCGATAAGGTCGGAGGACCAATACGGAGGGAGCACGTCATGGCCACCACTCGCACCGCCACCACCCAGTGGAAGGGCAACCTGCTCAACGGTTCGGGCACCGTGTCGCTCGACACCTCGGGCGTGGGCACGTTCGAGGTCTCCTGGGCGTCCAGGTCCCAGGAGGCCGGCGGCAAGACGTCCCCGGAGGAGCTCATCGCGGCCGCCCACTCCTCCTGCTTCTCGATGGCGCTCTCGCACGGGCTGGCCGGCGCCGGCACCCCGCCGGAGTCGCTGGAGACCAGCGCCGACGTGACGTTCCAGCCGGGTGAGGGCATCACGGGCATCGTGCTCACGGTGAAGGGCCACGTTCCCGGCATCTCGGCCGAGCAGTTCGCGGAGGCCGCCGAGACGGCCAAGGCCAACTGCCCGGTCAGCAAGGCCCTGACGGGCACCATGATCACGCTCAACGCCGAGCTGCTCTGACGGTCGCCGCGACCTGCCCGGCCCGGAGGCCGGGCACGTGGAGACCCCGGTACGGAGGGCGATCGGCGCATTGAGAGACCAAGAGCGTGTTCGCGTGCGACAATTGGGCCACATGCGCGAGGTCTGGCCGGGCGAGCCCTATCCACTCGGCGGCACCTGGGATGGCGTTGGCACCAGCTTTGCGGTGTTCTCCGAGGTCGCCGAGCGAGTCGAGCTGTGCCTTTTTCATGACGACGGCACCGAGGAGCGGGTCGACCTGCCCGAGGTCGACGGGTTCGTCTGGCACGGCTACCTGCCGGGCATCCAGCCGGGCCAGCGCTACGGCTACCGCGTCCACGGCCCGCACGACCCGTCGCAGGGCCACCGGTGCAACCCGGCCAAGCTGCTCCTCGACCCCTACGCCAAGGCCATCGACGGCGAGCTGACCTGGAACCAGGCGCTGTTCCCCTACTACTTCACCGATCCGACCCGGCGCAACACCGAGGACAGCGCCCCCTACATGCCGAAGAACGTGGTCATCAACCCGTTCTTCGAGTGGGGCAACGACCGGCCGCCGCGCATCCCGTACCACCAGACCGTGATCTACGAGGCCCACGTGCGCGGGCTCACCATGCGCCACCCCGACGTGCCGCCCGACCTGCGCGGCACGTACGCGGGGGTGGGGCATCCGGCGATCATCGATCACCTGCTGTCGCTGGGGGTGACGGCGGTCGAGCTGATGCCGGTCCACCACTACATCCCCGAGCACTTCCTGGTCGCCCGCGGGCTGACCAACTACTGGGGCTACAACACCATGGCCTACCTGGCTCCCCACGGCGGCTACTCCAGTGCGGGGACGCGGGGGCAGCAGGTGCTGGAGTTCAAGGCGATGGTGCGGGCGCTGCACGAGGCGGGCATCGAGGTCATCCTCGACGTCGTCTACAACCACACGGCCGAGGGCGACCACATGGGGCCCACGCTGGGGTTCCGGGGGATCGACAACGCCGCCTACTACCGGCTGCACGACGGCGACCGGCGCTACTACCTCGACTACACCGGGTGCGGAAACTCCCTCAACGTACGCTCGCCGCACGCGCTGCAGCTGATCATGGACTCGCTGCGTTACTGGGTGCTCGACATGCACGTGGACGGGTTCCGGTTCGACCTGGCCTCGGCGCTGGCCAGGGAGCTGCACGACGTCGACCGGCTGAGCGCGTTCTTCGACCTGATCCAGCAGGATCCGGTGATCTCGCAGGTCAAGCTGATCGCCGAGCCGTGGGACGTGGGGCCCGGCGGCTACCAGGTCGGGAATTTCCCGCCTTTGTGGACGGAGTGGAACGGCAAATATCGCGACATCGTGCGCGATTTCTGGAGAGGCACGCATTCCGCGCTCCCCGAGTTCGCCTCCCGCCTGACCGGCTCCGCCGACCTGTACGAGTCCTCCGGCCGCCGCCCGGTCGCCTCGATCAACTTCGTGACCTGCCACGACGGTTTCACCCTCAGCGACCTGGTCTCGTACGACCACAAGCACAACGAGGCCAACGGCGAGGACAACCGCGACGGCACCAACGACAACCGCTCCTGGAACTGCGGCGCCGAGGGCCCCGTGGAGGACCCCGGCATCGTCCAGCTCCGCCACCGCCAGCGCCGCAACTTCCTGGTCACCCTGTTCCTGTCGCAGGGGGTGCCCATGCTCTCCCACGGCGACGAGCTCGGCCGCACCCAGCGCGGCAACAACAACGCCTACTGCCAGGACAACGAGCTGGCCTGGGTCGACTGGTCGATGCTGCACACGGAGCCGGAGCTGCTGGAGTTCGTCAGGGCGCTGTCGAAGCTGCGCCGCGAGCACCCGGTCTTCCAGCGCCGCCGCTTCTTCCACGGCCGCCATCCCGAGGACGGCAAGCGCGACCTGGTCTGGCTCACCCCGGGCGGCTCGGAGATGACGGCGAGCGACTGGCACATCGGCTACGCCAAGTCGCTCATGGTCTACCTCAACGGCGAGGCCATCACCGAGCCCGGGCCGCGCGGCGAGCGGATCGTGGACGACTCGTTCCTGCTGCTCATCAACGCCCACCACGAGAACATGTCGTTCACGCTGCCGGGCGAGGAGTGCGGCACCGGATGGGTGCCCGTGCTCGACACCAGCCACGAGACGATGGAGGACGCGTTCGTGGACGAGGGCTGGCGGGCCGGTGACCTGGTCGCCGTCACGGCCCGTTCCCTCCAGGTCCTGCGCCAGCCGCGCTCGCGGTGAGCAGCATCAGCGCGAACGTCGCCACCCCCGCCAGGCCGTGCAGCGTCACCGCCAGCACCGGGAACCGGCGCCCGCACGTCGTGTGCCGCCCGGCCCCGAGCCAGCGCGTGGACATCGTGAACCCCAGCAGCGCGGCCACCGCCAGCCCTCCGAACGCGGCCCACGCCAGCGCCCTGCTCCCCGTGACCAGCCCGCCCACCCAGCACACCAGCGCCGACACGGCCAGCGTCGGGTGGGAGAACACCAGCGCGGCCGGGAAGCGGGTGACCTTGGCCCGGCGCAGCCCGTCCCCGGAGAGCCAGAAGTAGAGCAGGTACACTCCGGCCAGCGCGGCGATCGCCCACGCCACAGCGGTGATCAGACCCACAGGGCCTCCCTCCCCCGATCCCCTTCCGCCACGTAAGCACGTGAACGCCCGCGCGTCCTTGGATACACAAAAGTGCTATACGCCCCATATCCCGAAATGCCCGCTCACATCTGCTAGCTTTACCTTTCCGGCCGGATATTGCTTCCGGCCGGAACGTGTTTGTATGACCATTTCTCAGGCAACCGTGCGGCCCGTGTGCGCCGCCGACCACCCCACCGTCGAACGGCTCTGGCTCATGTTCCGCCACGACATGGCGGAGTTCCAGGGCGGGCTGCCCAACCCCGACGCCACCTATCACAGCGACCGGCTGCGCTCGGCGCTCGAGGACGACGACTGGGCGGCCTACCTGTTCACCAGCGACGACCGGCCCGTCGGGTTCTCGTTCGTGCGCGCGCTGTCCGGCCCGGCGCGCGTGCTGAACAGCTTCTTCGTGGTACGCGGCGCGCGCCGGTCCGGGATCGGGATGGAGGTCGTGCGGGAGGTGATCTCCCGGCACCCCGGCCCCTGGAAGATCGCCTTCCAGGACTCGAACGCGGCGGCCGTCGCGTTCTGGCGGCGCGTCGCCACCGAGATCGCCGGTGAGGCATGGACGGAGGAGCGCCTGGCCGTGCCGAACCGGCCCGACGTTCCCCCGGACGCGTGGATCTCCTTCACCACCGCCTGACCAGCTCAGGAACCGGGCGGGGCCCGCGACGAGCGGGCCCCGCCCCCGCGCGAGCTCCCGCGTGGGCCAACTGTCGGTGGGGTGTGCCAAGGTAGAGGAGTGCGGCGCATCTATCCCGACATACAGGACGACCCGGACATCGTGCAGGCGTACGCCTACCCCGAGGGGCGGCCCTGGCTGCGGCTCAACATGGTGGCCAGCGCCGACGGCGCGGCGTGGCTGAAGGGCCGCTCGGGTGGGCTGTCGAGCGCGGGTGACAAGCGGATCTTCCAGACCCTGCGCGGCCTGGCCGACGTCGTCCTCGCGGGCGCCGCGACCGTGCGCAAGGAGGGGTATGGTCCCGTCCCCCAGCGTGACTGGTGGGGCGAGATCCGCGCGGGCAGGCCGGAGGTGCCGCCCATCGCGGTCATCACCCGCAGCCTGGACTTCGACCTCGACGACGAGCTGTTCACCGAGGCGCCCAGCCGGACGATCGTGATCACCTGCGAGGCCGCACCGCACGAGCGGCGCAAGGCGGCGGCCAGGCACGCCGACGTCATCGTGGCCGGGGGCGAGAGCGTCGACCTGGCGGCGGCCGTCACGGAGCTGCACGCGCGCGGGCTGACCAGGATCCTGTGCGAGGGCGGCCCCAGGATCAACGCCCAGCTCGCGGCCCAGGACCTGGTCGACGAGATGTGCCTGTCCATCAGCCCGCTGCTGGTGGGGGGCGGCGCGGCGCGCATACTCAACGGCGAGCCCTCGGAGGTCTCGCTGCGCCTCAGCCAGGTGCTGGAGGAGGAGGGGGTCCTCTTCTGCAAATACGACAGGGAGCAGAGCCATGACCGAGCCGACTGAGCCCACGGAGCCGACCGGGCTCGCGGAGCCCGCCGAAGAGCAGCCGGTGCCCAACCTGCCGGTGCGCCCGCCGGTGCCGCCCATGCTGGCCAAGCCGGTCAAGGCCATGCCCAAGCAGAACGGCTCGCTGTTCTACGAGCCGAAGTGGGACGGTTTCCGGTGCATTGTGTTCCGCGACGGCGACGAGGTCTATCTGGGCAGCCGCAACGAGCGGCCGTTCACGCGCTACTTCCCGGAGCTGGTCGAGGCGGTCAGGGCGGAGCTGCCGGACAGGTGCGTGGTGGACGGCGAGATCGTGCTGCCGAGGGGGTCGCAGCTCGACTTCGACGCGCTGCAGCAGCGCATCCATCCGGCGGCCTCGCGGGTGAAGCTGCTGTCGGAGCAGACGCCGGCCCAGTTCGTCGCGTTCGACCTGCTGGCGCTGGGCGACGAGTCGCTGATGGAGACGCCGTTCTCGGAGCGCCGCGCGCGACTTGAGGGGATATTTTCGGAAAAGGGCGAGTCCATTCGGCTGACCCCGGTCACGACCAACGACGAGCAGGCGGCCGAGTGGTTCGAGATGTTCGAGGGCGCGGGGCTCGACGGCATCATCGTCAAGCCGGGTGACCAGCCGTACATCCCCGACAAGCGCACGATGTTCAAGGTCAAGCACGAGCGCACGGCCGACGTGGTGATCTGCGGCTACCGCGAGCACAAGTCGGGCCCGATCGTGGGGTCGCTGCTGCTCGGCCTCTACGGTGACGACGGCCGGCTGCACCACGTGGGCGTGGCGGCCTCGTTCCCGATGGCGCGCAGGGCCGAACTGGTCGAGGAGATCAAGCCGTACCTCGCGGAGCTGAGCGAGCACCCCTGGGGCCACTGGGCCCAGCAGGCGGCGGCCAACATCGGCCAGCCCGCCGCCGGGCCCGCGACGGGCGGGCAGCGGGTGCCCGGCGCGGTGTCGCGGTGGAACGCCAAGAAGGACCTGTCGTTCATCCCGCTCAGGCCGGAGCTGGTGATCGAGGTGGCCTACGACCAGATGGAAGGCGACCGGTTCCGGCACACGGCGCAGTGGCGGCGCTGGCGGCCCGACCGCACGCCGGAGTCATGCACGTACGAGCAGCTCGAACGTCCCGTGAGTTACAACCTGGACGACATCCTTGCCCGGTAGCCACGCTACCCGTTATATCTCGACATATGAGTACAGGGGATGAGTTAAAGGCAGCTGTGTCCGCCCGCCGGGACCTCGGGCCGGAGTTCGAGGACGCCGTGGTCGAGTCCTTCCTCGACAAGATGGGTCAGGAGGTCGACCGGCGGGTGGACGAGCGCATCGCGCAGCGGGCGTCGAAGGCGCCGGCACGCGACCGGGCGCCCGACGGGCAGCGGCTCGCCCTGGCGATCGTCTCGCTCAGCCTCGGCACCATCTCCACCCTCCTGCTGGTCCTGCTGGGGGACGACAAGGCGGGCTACCTGGTGCCGATCTGGCTTGGGATCATCATCATCAACGCGCTCTTCAACTCGGGGAGGTCGAACGGCAAGAGCGGCTGACTCCGGCGGCCCGCGCCTGATCCTTCACTCCGGGGAGGCGTCGGTCTCCACCGACCAGCTCCGGCGTGCGTTCAGCGTGGCGGGCTCGAAGCCGGCCAACTGCTTGTAACGCAGGGCGATCTCCTCGCGCTCGGCCAGCGGCAGGACGTCCTCGACGTCGGCGAAGCCTCGCGGGGCGCGCTGGTGGGCCAGCTTCAGGACGACCTCGGGCCCGTCCTTGCGGTTGGCCAGCACGACGTTGTTCGTGACGGGCCGGCGCTGCTCCTCGTAGAACTCCAGCCCCCGGCCGGTCGCCAGCGCGTAGGCCAGGACGCGGGCGTCGATGATGGCCTGGGTGCCACCGTTGGAGCCGGTGGGGTACATCGGATGCGCGGCGTCGCCCATCAGCGTCACCTTCTCCGTCGACCAGGACGGTAACGGGTCCCGGTCCACCAGCGGATACTCGAACACCTTCTCCGCCGCCGCCATGAGCCCGGGGATGTCGAGCTCGTCGCAGTGCCAGTCCGCCACGTGCGGGAGGACCTTCTCCAGGCTCACCGGCCGGTTCCAGTCGCCCCGGTGCGTGGCCTCCGTGGCCTTGTGCTGGATGCCCCAGTTGATCAGCTGCCTGCCGTCGGGGTCCGGCGGTGCGATGGGATAGATGACGATCTTCTGTGCGCCGTCACCCGCCATGATCATGGACTTGCCGGTCATGAACGGCGTGCTGTACGAGGTGCCGCGCCACAGCACGTCGCCGCTCCATAACGGCTCGCCCTCCTCGGGGAGCAGCGCCTGCCGGACGCCGGAGCGGATGCCGTCGGCGCCGATGAGCAGGTCCGCGTCGTGGTCGAGCTCGGTGACGGGCGACCCGGTCACCACCGCCTCCGCGCCGAGGCGCTCCTGGACCGCCCGCAGGAGCATGAACTGCAGCCGGCCCCGGTGTATCGAGTACTGGGGCCATTTGTAGCCGGCCGTCAACCCGCGCGGTTCGGACCAGATGCGCTGCCCGTACCGGTTGATGAAGGTGAGGTCGGCGGTCTCGACGCCGATCTCCGCCAGGCGGTCGCCCAGGCCGAGTTCGATGAGCTCGCGTACGGCGTGGGGCAGGATGTTGATGCCCACGCCCAGCGGCTGGAGCTCGTCGACCGCCTCGTGGATGACCACATCGGTGATTCCCGCGGCGTGCAGGCTCAGGGCCGCGGTCAGCCCGGCGATGCCCGCCCCCGCGATGACGACGCGCATGGGGCGACATTAACCGAAGAAATGCGGAAAAAGGAGCCTATGTGAGCCAGATGAGCCCGGCGAAACGGCCGCCCGGCTGCTCCCTGCGGTGCGAGTAGAGCTCCGCCGACTCGATCGTGCAGCGGGCGTCATGGCGTACGTCCTGGACCCCCGCGGCACGGAGCTGGGCCTCGATCCCGGCCCGCAGGTCGAGCGCGGGCGTCTCCCACGACGTCGTGGACCACGTCTCGGGGACACGGGAGGCCACCCGCTCGCGCAGGTCGGCGGGCACCTCGTAGCAGCGGCCGCACGCGCCGGGCCCGACCAGCGCGATCATCCGGCCCGGCGCCGCGCCCTTGGCCGCCATCGCCGCCACCAGGGCGCTCGCGATGCCCGCCTCGGTGCCGGGGCGGCCGGAGTGCGCGGCGCCCACCATGCGCGCCACCGGGTCGGCCACCAGCACCGCCGGGCAGTCGGCCCCGAGCGAGGCCAGCGCCAGCCCCGGCTCGGTGGTGAACACGCCGTCGAGCGCGGGCGGATCGTCCCCGAAGGGCTCGCTCACGTACGCGACGTCGGCGCTGTGGACCTGGCGCATGAACACGACGCCCCGCACGCCCAGCTCGGCGGCCACCCCCGCCCGGTTGGCCCGCACGGCCTCCGGGTCGTCGCCGACCATCCCGCCGAGGTTGCGCGACCCGAACGGCGGGACGCTGATCCCCCCGTGGCGATCGGTGACGGCGACACGCACTCCAGGGGCCAGCTCCATGGCTCGATCTTAGAGCGCGAGGCTCACCGGCCCTGCCAGGTGGCCCGTTCCTTGGCGAGGAAGGCGGGCACGGCGGCGTGGAAGTCGGCGCTGCCGAAGACCGTGGCCACGATGTCGTCGCCGTCCGGCAGGCCGGCCACGCGCAGCCGCCTGACCGCCTCCTTGGCCGCCCACATCGACAGCGGCGCGTGCGAGAGCAGCCGCTCCTCCACCTCCGCCTGCCGCGCGGGCAGGTCGTCGGGAGCGCACAGCTCGGCCACGAACCCGGCGGCGTGCGCCTCCTCGGCCGTGTACATGCGGGCCCGCAGCAGCATGTCCAGCGTGCGGGCGGGGCCGAGGTGGTGGACGAGCAGCGAGTACGTGTTCATCGACAGGCAGTTGCCCAGCGTCCTGGCGATGGGAGCCCCGAACCGGGCATCCGGCACGGCCAGCCGCAGGTCGCAGGCGGCGGCCACGACCAGGCCCCCGCCCACGCAGTAGCCCTGGACGACGGCCACGGTGGGCACCTTGACGCGTTCGAGCCGGTCGATGATCCGCTGGACCTTGCGCTCGTACGCGATCCCGTCGTCCCCATCGACAAAGGTGGAAAACTGCGAAATATCGGTGCCCGCCACGAAGGCCCGCCCACCGGCCCCCGACAACACGAGCAGCTTGATGGCGGGATCCGCGTCGGCCCGCTCGCAGGCGTCGTAAAGGCCGTCCCACATCGCCCAGGTCAGCGCGTTGTGCTGCTCCGGCCGGTTGAACGTGACCCGCAGCACGGGCCCGTCGGCGACGACGACTAGCTCGGTCACACCGTCTCCTTGACTCTTCGTGGGATGAGCTTCAGCAGCGAGGGCCCGGCCGCCAGCAGGGCGGCCAGCACGAGCACCGCAAGCGCGATCGGCCGGGTGAGGATGATCGTCAGGTCGCCGTCCCCCATCGCGGACGTCTGCACGAGCGCCTTCTCGAACAGCGACCCGATCACCAGCCCGAGCACGAGCGGCGCCATCGGCAGATCAAACTTTTTCATGAAATATCCGATCAGTCCGGAGGCGAACACGATCCACACGCTGAACATGTTGTTGTCGATCGAATAGGCCCCGACGAGGCTGGTGACCAGGATCAGCGGATACAGGTACCCGTACGGGATCCGCAGCATCTGCGCGAACAGCGGCGCCAGCGGCAGGTTCAGCACCAGCAGCAGCACGTTCCCGATGAAGAACGAGGCCAGCAGCCCCCACACCAGCTCCGGCTGCTCGTCGAAGAGCAGCGGCCCCGGCTGGATCCCGTACATCGTGAACGCCCCCAGCAGCACGGCCGTGGTCGCGCCGCCCGGGATGCCCAGCGCGAGGGTGGGCACGAAGTTGGCGTTCGCGGCGGCGTTGTTGGCGCTCTCCGGCGCCGCGACGCCCTCGATCGCACCCTGCCCGAACTCGTCCCGGTGCCGCGAGACCCGCTTCTCCACCCCGTACGCGAGGAAGGACGCCAGCGTGGACCCGGCGCCGGGCAGGCAGCCGAGCAGGTAGCCGATCAGGCTCCCCCGGGCGATCGCCCCCTTGGAGCGGGACAGCTCCTCCCGGGTGATCACCAGGTCCCTGAAGCGGGCCCGGATGGGCTCGGCCGCGCCCTGCCTGATCTGGTAGAGCACCTCCCCCACCGCGAACAACCCGATCATCACCTGGACGAACGGCAGCCCGGACAGCAGGTCCACGTCCCCGAAGGTGTAGCGGGGCAGCCCGGTGGCCGCGTCCACGCCGACGGTCGCGAGCAGGACGCCGAGCACGGCCATGGCCAGGCCGCGCAGCCGCGCCCCGCCGGAGAAGCTCACGATGGTGGCCAGGCCGAGGACCATGACGGCGAGGTTCTCGGGCGGGCCGAAGTCGAGCGCCAGCTTGGCGAACGGCGGCGCCATCGCCACCAGCAGCACCAGCGAGACGATCGCGGCGGCGAACGATCCGATGGCCGCGATCGCCAGCGCCGCCCCGGCCCGTCCCTTGCGGGCCATCTGGTAGCCGTCGATCGCGGTCACCACGCTGGCCGCCTCGCCGGGCGTGGAGATCAGCACGGAGGTGATCGTGCCGCCGTACTGGGCGCCGTAGTAGATCCCGGCGAGCATGATGAGCGCGGTCAGCGGCTCGAACGAAAGCGTCAGCGGCAGCAGCACGGCCACGCCGGTCGTCGAGCCCAGCCCCGGCAGCAGGCCGATGACGGTCCCGGCGAGCACGCCGACGAAGCACCACAGCAGGTTGGCGGGCGTGAGGGCCGCGCCGAAGCCCATGACCAGGTTGTCCAGCATCACCCGTCACCTCCGACGCCCAGCAGCCCGCCGGGCAGCGGGACGGCCAGGAACAGCACGAACACCGCGTAGATCACCACCGTGGCGGCCATGGCCACGCCCGCCGCCGGCACGACCCGCTGCTTCTCCACGAACGCCGACACGGCGAAGACCAGCAGCCCGAACGCCACCAGGAACCCGGTCAGCGGCACCAGCAGCAGCGCGACCAGCAGCATGGCGAACACGGTCCACAGCGTCCTGACGCGCCGGGGGTCGTCCGCCTCAGTGGCGGGCCCGGCACGGCGTACGGACTGCAGGAGGCAGGCGGCCGAGAGCACGGCCAGCGCCACGCCGCTCACCAGCGGCAGGAACCCGGGCCCCACCTGCCCGCCGTCCTTGGTGATGCCGTAGCCGAACGAGACGGCGGCCATGGCCGTCGCCAGGCAGACCAGCACCGCCCAGACGACGGCCTCGCCGCGGAGCAGCTGCCTCATGACGACTTCTTCAGCACCGGCGCGAGCGCCGTGTCGAGCTGTTCGAGGTATTCGCCGAAGTCGGCGCCGTACAGCTCGGCCTGCTGCAGGTAGTTGTCCTTGAGCCACTTCTGGAACTCGGCGGTCTTGGCCACGCCCCTGGCCGCCTGCTCCCAGTACGCCTTCTCCCGCGCGTCCAGCCCGCCCGGCGCGATGAAGCCTCTGAACTGCACGTACGAGACGTCGATGCCCTGCTCCTTGGCCGTGCCGAGGGAGGCGAACTCGGGGTAGGTGTAGCGCTTGTCCGTGGTGACGCACAGGCCCCGGAGGTCGCCGGACCTGAACTGGCCGATCACCTCGCCCGGGTTGAGCAGGGCAACCTGGATCTGGCCGCCGAGCACGGCCGGCACCAGCTCGCCGCCCGACTCGAACGGCACCCGCTGGAACTTCACGCCGGTCTTCTGCTCGATCATCGTGAAGATCACGTTGTCCACGCCGTACGCGCCCGACATGCCCACGCTCACCCGGCCGCTCCTGGCCGCGCCGACCACGTCGGCGCACGTCTTGAGCGGCGAGTCCTTCTTGACCACGACGATGCCGCCGTCCTCGGCCAGCTTGGCGACCGGCGTGAAGTCCTGGCGGGTGAAGGACACCTGGCCGCTGAGCGGCAGCGACAGGATGGCGTTCTCGGTGGCGAGCAGGTACTTGCCGTCGCCCTTCTTGCCGAGCAGGGCCGAGTAGCCGACCGCGCCCGAGCCGCCCTCGCGGTTCTCCACGGTGACCTTCAGCCCGGGCTGGGCCTTCTCCAGGGCGGCGGCGATGGCGCGGCCCGCCAGGTCGCTGCCGCCGCCCGCCGAGAACGGCACGATCATGCGGACGTCGCCGCGCGGCTTCCACGCGCCGCCCCCGGCGTCGGCGTTCGTGCCGCAGGCGGCGACCCCGAGCAGGAGCACGGCGACCCACGCCCTCATGACGCCTGCTCCGCGAGCTTGGCGGCGAACTTGTCCAGGTTGATGATGAAGCGTTCGTGAGTGCCCTCGCCGACCTTCCCGTTGGCGTCCTCGGCGACCACGGCGAACACGACGCGCCGCCGGTCCACCTCGGTCACCGTGGCGGTCGCGGTCACCTCGCCCCCTTTGAGCGTGGGCGCCACGTGCGCGATCTCGACCTTGCTGCCGACGCTGCCCTCGCCGTCGTTCAGGTACGGGGCCAGCGCCTCGATGGCGGCGTCCTCGATCAGGTGGACCAGGTTGGGGGTCGAGAAGATGTCGTGGTCGCCGCGGCGGGTGCAGTGCCGCTCCGTCACGACCCAGGTGAGGCCGGCGCTCACACCCGGGGTCAGCTGGTCGCTCATGAACTCTCCAAGGGGGTGGGGGATTGGGCCGCCGCGCCTTCGGCGAGCAGCCGGTCGATCTCCTGCTCGGTCAGACCGCACTCGCGCAGCACCTCCACGGTGTCCGCGCCGAGCGACGGTCCGGCGGGGCCGCGTCTCGTCGGCGTGTCCGAGAAACGCATGGCCGAGCCGAGCTGGCGTACGGGGCCCATCTCGGGATGCTCGGCATCCCAGAAGAACCCGCGCTGGTTCAGGTGCTCGTCCTCGAACACCTGGGAGTAGTCGGAAATGGGGGCGCACGGCACGCCGTGCTCGTCGAGCGCGGCCACGACCTCGGCCGTGGTGCGCCGGGTGGTGGCCGCCTCGATGGCCGGGATCAGCTCGTGGCGCAGGCCATGCCGATCGTGCGCGTCGGTGTAGCGCTCGTCGTCGAGCAGGGCGGTCAGGCCGAGCGCCACGCAGAAGCCGCGCCAGGTCTTGGGGGTGACGGCGCCGACCGTGCACCAGCCGTCGGAGGTGCGGACGGCCTGGTACGGCGCCGTGCTCTGGTGCGCGGACCCGAGCGGCCCGCCCACCTCGCCGGTGGCGAAATACTTGCCCGCCTCCCAGATGGCGAACGACACGGCCGACTCCAGCAGCGACACGTCCACGTGCTGGCCCTGGCCGGTCAGCGCGCGGGCGTGCAGCGCGGAGATCGCTCCGAGCGCGCCGTAGAGCCCGCACACCAGGTCCGCGATGGGCACGCCGACCTTGACCGGGTCGCCGCCCGGCATGCCGGTGACGCTCATCAGGCCGCCCCTGGCCTGGGCCATGATGTCCAGGCCGGGCAGGTCCGCGAGCGGGCCGTCCTGGCCCCAGCCGGAGGCGGAGACGTACACGAGGCCGGGGTTGAGCTCCTTCAGGTCGGCGAAGCCGAGCCCGAGCCGGCGCATGGCGCCGGGGCGGAGGTTCTCCACCAGGACGTCGGCGTCCTCGACGAGGCGGCGGAAGGCCGCCACGCCGAGCTCGGACTTCAGGTCCAGCGCGACCGACCGCTTGTTCCTGTTGAGCCGGGCGAACGGGGAGCTGTGCCCGGCCGTGAACGGGCCGACGGCGCGCACGCCGTCGCCTCCGTCGGGGTTCTCGACCTTGATGACGGTGGCGCCGAGGTCGGCGAGCTGCATGGCCGCGAAGGGGGCCGCCATGAACGCGCCGACCTCGACGACCCGGATGCCGGACAGTGGAGTGGTCATGTGTTACGAAAACCTCACTTCGGGCCGGATTGGTCTATTGTCTACAGAAGACAAGTGAGCTAGACAAGGGTTCTGCCGGAAGTTCTTCGGCACTATGGCGGCAGACGATGATCGCCTACGACAAGAGAGACCACGATGCGCATCGAGGCACCCCCCAGCATGGTTCAGCTCGCCACCGAGGCGCTGATGCGCATGCTGCTCAGCGGCAAGCTGCAGCCGGGCGACCGGGTCGTGGAGAACCAGCTCACCCAGGAGCTGGGCGTCAGCAGGCCGCCGCTGCGCGAGGCCATGCGCGTGCTGGAGCAGCAGGGGCTGATCACCCAGCAGCCGCGGCGGGGCGCGTTCGTCACGCAGCTCACGCTGCACGACATCTACGAGATCGTCACGCTGCGGCGGGAGCTGGAGCGGATGGCCGTGGACCTCGGCGTCCCGGTACGCGAGCCCGCCCGGCTCCGGCGCTGCCACGCCGCGCTCGACCGGCACGAGGCCGCCGCGCGATCCGGCGACTGGCTGGGGGTGCTGGAGCAGGCCGTCGAGTTCCACAGCTCGGTCATCGGGCTGTCCGGGCACCGGCGGCTGGAGGAGGCCTACCGGTCGATCCAGCTCCAGATGCTGCTCTGCATGGGCATGAACCGGCAGGTCAGGGCGTCCGGCGAGTCGCTCGTCGACGACTGGGAGCGGCATCGGCGGCTGCTGGAGGTGATCGAGGCCGGCTCGCCCGAGGCCGTGCACCGGGAGCTGGCCGGGCACGGTGACATGGCGTTCCTCGACGGCATCGAGGACCGGGTCGGCGGCCACTCCCCCGAGTCGCTGGCCTGGCTGAAGCGGGTCAGGGAAGGAGACACATGATCGAGGCTCTCCAGGAGGCGGTGGGCTGGACGGGGCCGCCGCGCGAGGACGTCGTCGAGCGGCGGCACCTGGCTTTCTACCTGCGCGCCGTCGGGGCGTCGGGCGACGAGGTGCCGCCCACGTTCACGGCGTGCTTCCTCGACGAGCCGCCGTCGCTGCCGGCCGCCTCGTCGTACGGGTCCGGCTGGCTGAACGGCGGCGACCGGTTCGAGTACCACGCGCCGCTGCGCGTGGGCGACGTGATCGTGTCGCGGCCGCGGTTCACCGGGGTCGTCGAGAAGAACGGGTCGGCGGGGCCGATGGCGCTGCTGACGTTCGAGACGGAGTTCCGCCGGCCGGACGGCGAGCTGGTGGTCAGGCACATCGGCACCAGGATCAGGAAATGACCGACATTCCCCCGCTGACGGAGACGACCACGCTGCGGAGGCTCGTCGAGTACGCCGGAGCGTCGGGCGACTTCTACGAGATGCACTACGACCTCGCCTTCGCCCGCTCGCTCGGCCACCCCGAGCTGGCCGTGCACGGGCTGCTCAAGGCCGCCTACCTGGGCAGGCTCGTCACCGGCTGGCTCGGCGGACGGGGGCGGCTGGCCGTGCTGGAGGTCAGCTACCGCGGCATGGACTTCCGCGACCGCGCCCACACGTGCCGGGGCCGGGTGGTCTCGACCGACGGCAACCGGGCGGAGCTGGAGCTGTGGGGCGAGGACGACACGGGCCGCCGCACCACGCTCGGCCGCGCGGAAGTGGTCTACGACGAGGAGTTCAGCGGCTGAGGCGGTGGACGGCGAGCGGGCCGCCGCCCCAGCGGCCGATCGCCTCGTCGTCGGCGAAGGCCAGCACGCGCATCATGTTGCCGCCGTCGCTGAGGTCCACGCTGCGGCGCAGCCTCCGCCGCAGCGGGCGGGGCAGGGCGGTCGTGCCGGCCTCGACCGTGTCGCCGTAGTGCGGGGCGAAGGAGACGCCCGCGAAGCCGGTACGGCTCAGCAGCCTGCGCACGGTCCACGGGGAGTAGAACATCAGGTGGTTCCTGGTGAAGCCGCTCCACGCCGGCCCGTACGCCTTGAGCAGCAGCGACTGGGCGTTCACGGTCAGGATGAGCAGCACGCCGCCGGGCGCCAGCAGGCGGCGGAAGCTGCGGAAGTCGTCCAGCGGCCTGGGCAGGTGCGCGAGCACCGACCAGAGCGTGATCACGTCGAACCCGCCCGCGGCGATCTCCGGGACGTCCTCGGGGGCGCCCAGATACGCGCGGGCCCTGCTCAGCCGCTCGTTGGCCTGGACGACGGACTCCGGCGACAGGTCCACGCCCCAGGCGTCGAACCCGCGCCGCTCGGCCAGCTCCAGGAACAGCCCGGTCCCAGACCCGAAGTCGAGCAGCCGGCGCTCCTTGCCCTCGTCGAACACCGGCGAGAACGCGTCCATGGTCAGCTCGTACCGGCGCTGCCGTTTTGCGGCGTACGAGCCGGCCAGGAAGGTGTTGTAGCCGGTGGCGTACAGGTCGCCGAGGCGTTCGGGCAGGATGTTGGGGTTGCGGTAGAGGAAGCCGCACGAGGGGCAGCGGACGACGTGATAGTGCCAGCCGTTGCCGGAGGGCTCGAACATCGGCTGCTGGCGCGACTCCCCGCACATCATGCAGGCCAGGAACTCCTCGTTCGCCTTCAGCGGCCTGAGCCTGCGGTAGTCCGTCAGCTCCATGACCGGGGCCCGCGTGGTCAGCAGCTGCCACTGCGCCTCGCGTACCAGGCGCTCGCCCGGACGGACGTACACGCGCTGCGCCCAGGGAATGCGGTCGTATCGGGAGCCATACACCAACCGGCTCAACAGTCGATATGCCATGCGAAGCGTCTTCCCCGACGCCAAGGACCGCTATGCGTGAAGATCCGGGCACTTTACGTGATCTTAGGGCTTCATGGCGAATGATGACAAGCAAGCATATGCTTGGTCCGTGTCTGACTATCGCAATCTCGTCGGCGGCGAGCTGGTCCCCGCAAGCGACGGCAGAACCCTCGACTCGGTCAACCCGGCCACCGGGGAGGTGTGGGCGCGGATCCCGGCGAGCGGGGCGCCCGACGCCGAGGCGGCCGTGGCGGCGGCCCGGCGCGCCTTCCCCGCCTGGTCGGCGCTGCCCGCCCTGGCCAGAGCGGGTTACCTGCGCAAGGTGTCGGAGGTGTTCGCCCGCAACGCCGAGGAGCTGGCCAGGCTGGAGACGCGCGACAACGGCCGCATCCTGCGCGACACGCTGAAGAAGGACCTGCCCGGGATGGCGTACCTGTGGCAGCTGGCCGCCGGGCAGTGCCTGGACGCGGCCAAGGGCGACACGGTCATCCTCGGCCCGGACACGCTCGGGCTGACGCGGCGGGAGCCGTACGGGGTGGCGGTCTGCATCATCCCGTGGAACTCACCCATCTCCACGTTCTCGGCCAAGGCGGCGTACGCGCTGGCGGCCGGCAACACGGTGATCGTCAAGCCGGCCGAGCAGGCGAGCGCGTCGGTGCTGCGGCTGGGCGAGCTGCTGGCCGAGGTGTTCCCGCCCGGGGTGCTGAACATCGTCAGCGGCCTGGGCGAGGAGGTGGGGGACGCGCTCGTACGGCACCGCGACGTCGCCAAGATCAGCCTCACCGGCTCGACGGCCACCGGCCAGGCCATCACCCGGGCGTCGGCGGACGCGCTGAAGCCGCTGACGTTCGAGCTCGGGGGCAAGTCCCCGAACATCGTCTTCCCCGACGCCGACCTGGACGCGGCCGCCCAGGGCGTCACCGTGAACTCCGTCTACACCGGCAACGCCGGGCAGGTCTGCGTGGCGGGCTCCCGCATCCTCATCCACCACTCGATCTGGGACGAGCTGCTGGAGCGCATCGCGCGCATCTGCGCCGAACTGGTCCTGGACGACCCGCTCGACCTGCGGACGACCATGGGCCCGATCGTCTCCTCGGCCCAGTACGAGCACGTGCGGTCGTACCTGGAGCTGGCCGAGAAGGAGGGTGCGAGCCTGCTCTTCGGCGGGCGGACGGGGGCGGAGGTGGTGCCCGGCCTGCCGGGCGGCTACTGGGTCTCCCCCACCCTCTTCACGACCACGGACAACTCGCTCCGGCTCTGCCAGGAGGAGATCTTCGGCCCGGTGGCGGTGGCCATGCCGTTCTCCTCCGACGAGGAGGCCCTGGAGATCGCGAACGACTCCCGTTACGGCCTGGCGGCCGGCGTCTGGACGCGCGACCTGGGGCGGGCGCACCGTTTCGTGCGCGATCTGCAGAGCGGGACGGTGTGGGTGAACACGTTCCGGCAGATGCCGCCCGGCCTCCCGTTCGGGGGCGTCAAGGACAGCGGGTACGGGCACGATTCGGTCCTCGAGTACACCCGCGAAAAGGCGGCCATAATCCAGATTTAGTCGGATAGATTTACGCCTCATGAGCGAGGGGATCAAGGACGAATCCGAGCTGCCGGACGCAGCCGCGCAGTCCCGTGCGTCCGTACTACGCAGTCGCGCCGAATCGTACATCGCCCTGTCGAGGTATGACGCCGCGATCGCGGATCTGACGGAATCGATCGCGTTAGTACCGGACAACGCCCGCGCCTGGCGGCTGCGCGGCGAGAGCCATCGCGTCATCGAACGCTACGAGACCGCCCTGGAGGACTTCGACGAGGCGCTCAAGCTGGAGCCGGACAGCGCGTACGCGCTGGGCTCCCGGGGCCAGACGTACGCCGCGATGGGCCGCCTGGACGAGGCCATGACCGACTTCGAGCACGCCCTCACCCTCTCCCCCGACTCCCTGTGGATCCTGGAGGCGAAGGCCGACGTCCTGGTGGACCTGGACCGCCTGGACGAGGCCCTGGAGGAACACGCCAAGATCATCGCTCTGAATGCGGACCTGCCCTACTCCTGGGCCGCCCGGGGCGACCTGTACCAGCGCATGCACCTCTACGCCGAGGCCATCGAGGACTACACGAAGGCGCTGGAGGCGAACCCGGAGTACGTGCGCGCGCTGAGCCGGCGGGGCGAGGCGTACCGCATGATCGACCGGTACGAGGAGGCGCTGGCGGACCTGAGCCGCGCGGTGGAGCTCGACCCCGAGAACGACCGGGCCTATGGCAGCCGGGGGGCGGTGCTGAGCGAGCTGGGCGACAACGAGGCGGCGCTGAGCGATCTGAACCGGGCGATCGAGCTGGATCCCGAGTACATCTGGGCGTTCCGCGTACGCGGGGAGATCCTTCAGGAGGCGGACCGCCACGAGGAGGCGATCTCCGACTTCACCCGGGCCCTGCACCTGGAGTTCGGGGACTGACCTCGCGGGCGGGAGTGGCGGCCAGGTGCGAGACCTGGCCGCGCCCCCGTCTATGCGTTGCGGGTCTCCAGCAACCGGTCGAGCCTGCGGCCGAGGTCGACCATGTCGTGCCGCAGGGAGTCGAATACCCCGAGGATCTCCGCGCGGGCGGAGATGAATTGATCGTTGGTCTGCCGTCGAAGACCTGTCAGTTCGTCGCCCAGGGCCGCGAAGTCCTGGGAGATCTCCAGCTGAACATCCGCGATCTCGGCCCGCATCTCGGCGACGGCGATGTCCGCCGAGGTGATCTTCGAGCCTTTCGCGCGTGTACGTCTCCCCGTTCGCAGGTGGGCATGGCTGTAGTCGTCAGAATCTGCGTCACCGGAACGCACGATCGCTTCGAACGCGTCGATGCGGAGCTTCAAAGCGCGGATCTCCGCCTCAATGTCCACGTACTCCTGCCTTTGCATGTACTCGGAAGGGATTCCGTGCCCCGATGACGCGGATCTCCGCTTCCCCTGAGACATCGTCGCAGGTAGCGCGAGATTGCGAGGCTCGGCGAGAACGCTCTGGGTGTGGTTTTCTCTGTCTCGGGAGTGCCAGAGATCTCTGCGGGGATGACGTATGTAAGCCGCGCGGTCGCAGGAAATGACCAACCATCCGATGACTCTCCAAGGGGGATAAATGCGGATGGATATGTGCATGATGGTCGGCATGATTGACAAGATCGCGTGGATCCACCTGGCGGACGGCAAGATCCTCAGCACCCGGTCACGGGGCAAGACCGTCTACTACCTCCCCGGCGGCAAGCGCGAACCCGGCGAGAGCGACCTCGACACCCTCGTCCGCGAGATCGACGAGGAGCTGTCGGTCGCCATCGTCCCCTCCACCGCCGTCCACCTGGGCACGTACCAGGCTCAGGCGGACAGCCACGCCGACGGCGTGATCGTGAAGATGACCTGCTACACCGCCGACCACGAGGGGACGCCGACACCCAGCAGCGAGATCGAGGAGGTGGTCTGGCTCACCTACGCCGACCGCGACCGCGTGGCGCCCGTGGACCAGATCATCTTCGACGACCTCCACCAGGACGGCCGCCTGCGCTGACCCGATGTCCGTCCGGGGCACATCGGGCCGTCCGGGGGTCACCCCGGACGGCCGTCGGGTCGCCTACCCCGCCCAGGCGGGCAGGGGGAGGCGGGGCGCGGACAGGGGGCGCATGGCGATGCGGAGCAGGGCCAGCGCGTTGTCGTCGCCCGCGATGCGGTTGGCGCTGAGCTCGTCGCAGGACTGGCAGTGGTGGATGATCAGCCACTCCCCGTCCGGCCGGACGGTGATGCTCAGCGCCGCCATCCTGCCCCGGCAGGCCGCGCGGCGATCCCCCGGGATCCGGTGGTCGACGTGCAGGCTCGTCAGGCAGTGCGGGCAGTGGTTCCGGTGGGCGGTGCCCGGCGCGATCATCGGGACGTCCAGCCTGCAGGAGACACAGCGGAACGCGTCCGGGTGATGCGCTTTCTTGCGTTGCCGGGCCCTGTCCCGGGCCGGGTTCCTCCTGGGCATGTCACAGACCGCCGAACGCCTCGAGCGGGAACGGCGGCTGCGCCAGCGGCCGTACGGCCATGCGCATGAGGATGAGCTGGTTGTCGTCCCCGCAGATGGGGTTGGACGTCAGCTCACCGCACCGGGTGCAGCGATGGATGAGCATCCAGTCGCCGGTGCGCAGGACCGCGATCGAGATCGGGATCATCCGCGCCCCGCATTCCGAGGGGCCGCCTTCCGCACGGTCGAGCACGTGCTGCGAGTGCAGGCAACTCGGACAGTGGTTGCGGCGGGTGCCGTCCGGTGCGGTCACGGCCACGGTCAGGCCGCAGCGCACGCACGGGAAGGTGTCGGTGTTCACGATGGAACGAGGTTTGCCGTTGGTGGACAACCTGGGTACTCCTTGCCGGAATGACTTTGTCGAAAGGCAGCAAGAGAGCGCCGAGCGAGCCTCGCGGTGTATGCGGGCATGCTGGTACGGCAGGCGGTCCGGCCGGTCAGAGGTGGTGTTTCAGAGGCAGGATCCGCCCACGGCACGACGAGGCGCGCAAGGCGCGGTGCCAGGCATTAATCCACCCCTCCCCAGATCATGAGTTCCATCGTCAGGACATCAGGGAGATTAGCGGGGCGAGTCCGGCGGCCGCCAATGGTTTTCCTGGCTGTCTGGTTTCCTGGCCGTCTGGTTTCCTGGCCATCGACCGAATGATCTTCTAGGTTCGGACGTATGGGCATCGGGACCACCGAGGAACACCAGGCGCTGGCCGACTCCGTACGGGGGCTCGCCACGCGCACGACCGAGCACGCGGCTCTGGCGGGGCAGGGGATTCTGGGGCTGCATCTGCCCGAGGAGTGCGGTGGGCAGGGGTACGGGCTGCTGGAGTTGTGCGTCGCGCTGGAGGCGCTGGGTGAGCGGCGGGCCCCGGGCGCGTACCTGCCGACCGTCCTGACCTCGGCCGCACTCACCTGGCCCGGCCCAGCCCACCCGGCCGGAGGCGCCGTGACCGCCGCGTCGCTGATCGCGGGGCTCGCCGACGGGTCCATGACCGCCGCCGTCGCGTTCCCCGCCGAGGATGGCGACCCGGGACGCGTCCTGGCGCTGGGCTCGCCGGAGGCCGACCTCTTCCTCGTGCCGGTGGACGGCCGGGGATGGGCGGTGCTCGACCGTGCCGACGTCGTCGCCGAGCCCGCCGACGGCGTCGACCTCGACCGGCCGCTCTGCTCCGTCACCGCACGCACCGTGCCCGCCGACCGGGTGCTCGGCGAGGTGCCGGTACGGGAGCTCGCCGCCGTACTGCTGGGGGCGGACGCGTGCGGCGTGGCGGCGTGGGCCGTGCGGACGGCGGCCGAGTACGCCAAGGTACGCGAGCAGTTCGGGCGGCCGATCGGGCAGTTCCAAGGGGTCAAGCACCGGGTGGCCGCCGCGCTCGTGACCCTCGAACAGGCACGCGCCGCCGTTTGGGACGCCGCCAGAGCCCTGGACGCCACACCCGGGGGCGGACCTGGGGGCGAGGTCAGACTGGCGGTGGGGGTGGCCGGGGTGCTGGGGACCGAGGCGGCCGTGCGGTGCGTGGCGGATGCGATCCAGGTGCTCGGCGGCGTCGGCTACACCTTCGAGCACGACGCCCACCGCTACTACCGCCGGGCCCTGTCCGACCGCATGCTGGCCGGCGACCCGGGACCGTGGGCCGAGGAGGTGGCCGGGCTGGCGGTGGCCGGGGTTCGGCGGGCGATGGAGCCGGACCTGCCCGAGGAGGCGGCCGCCGTCAGGGACGCCATCAGGGCGGAGGCCGAGTCGCTGCGGGCCGAGGAGCCGCCGGCCCGGCTGGGCAGGTTCGCGAGGGAGGGATGGATCATGCCATACCTGCCCAGGCCCTGGGGCAGGGACGCCTCGCCGCTGGAGCAGGTGATCATCCACCAGGAGTTCCGCGACCTCAAGCGGCCGAACCTGGGCATCGCGGCCTGGGCCGTCCCCTCCATCGTCCGGTACGGCACGCGGGAGCAGCAGGAGCGGTTCCTGCCGAGGACGTTCACCGGGGAGATCGTGTGGTGCCAGCTGTTCAGCGAGCCCGGCGCCGGGTCGGACCTGGCCGGGCTGGCGACGAAGGCCACGAGGGTGGAGGGCGGCTGGTCGCTGACGGGTCAGAAGATCTGGACGTCCCTCGCGCAGTTCGCCCATTGGGGTATCTGCCTCGCCCGGACTTCTCCCGAAAAATCGAAACATAACGGGATCACGTACTTCCTGGTGGACATGGCGTCCCAGGGAGTCACCGTCAGGCCGCTCAAGGAGATCAACGGGGACGAGGTGTTCAACGAGGTCTTCCTCGACGACGTCTTCGTACCGGACGACCTGGTCGTCGGCGCGGTGGACGAGGGCTGGCGGGTGGCCCGCGACACGCTCTCCCACGAACGCGTCGCGCTCGGCGACTCCTGGGGCCCCGGCTCGCAGCACACCGACATGGCCGAGCTGATCGCGACGCTGCCCCCGCTCCGGCAGTCGCAACGCGAGCAAGCGGGTCGGCTGTGGGCCGAGGGCCAGGCCATCTCGGCGCTCGGCCTGCGCGTGACGCTCTCCAAGCTGTCCGGCGTGGACGCCGCGACCGCGTCCAGCGTGCGGAAGTTGCTCGGTATGCGGCACGCTCAGGCGATCTCGGAGTTCTGCTGGTCGCTGGCCCCGGCGAGCCGCCGCTGGAACCGCATGATCCTCGCGACGCGGGCGTTCACGATCGGCGGCGGCACCACGGAGGTGCAGCTCAACATCATCGCCGAACGCGCCCTCGGCCTGCCGCGAGACCCCTGATCAGCTCTTGGGGTAGTACGGCGCCGCCAGGTGCGCGTACACGATCGTGTTGTCCCGGTAGCTGTGCGCCTGCCGGTCGAACGTCCCGCCGCAGGTCACCAGTCGCAGCCCGGGATAGGCGAGCCTGCCGTACACCTTCTTGACGGGGAAGCTGCGCTTCGGCGCGTGCTCGACCTTGTCGACGACGAACACGGCCACCGAGCGGTCGGCACGCAGCACCTGCACCTGGTCGCCGCGCTTGACGTTCTTGAGGTTGGCGAAGACGGCGGGGCCGGACCTGGTGTCCAGGTGGCCGGTGATCACGGCGGCGCCGCGCTGGCCGGGCACGGGGCCGTAGCGGTACCAGCCGGCCAGGTCCGGAGGGTCGAACGGCGGGTTCTCGATGGCGCCCGCCGCGTCCAGGCCCAGCTCCATGAGCGAGGCGGCCACGCCGATGGACGGGATGTAGACGGCGGTCGGCTTGGCGGCCCGCATGGGCGCGGCCACCTTGCCGAGCGGCAGGCCGGTGACCGGGGCAGCACCCTCGACGGGTCCGCGCCGCGTGGCGGCGACGGGCTCCGGCTCGGGCTCCCCACCCACGATGCCGCTCAGCCCGAGCCCGACCAGCAACGCCCCGGCCAACGACACCGCACCGGCCACGACCAGCATGCCCCGCTGCCCGGACCTCCGGCCACCGCCCAGGTCCCGGCGCGCGGATGGGTCCCGGCTCGGGGTTTCCGCTGCGGCCAAGCTAGGCGACACCTCTGCGGCGTCGTACCGCGGCTCCGGCCAGCCCCGCGCCCGTCAGCAGCGCCACCCCGCCCAGCGCGAACGGCCACATCGGGTCGTCCGGGGCGAGCCCGCCGCCACCGGTCTCCGGGTGCCCCCTCGGCACTCGGTGCTCGTTCTCGGCCGCGGGCCGCCACGGCTGGGCGGACTCCTCCGGCCCCGGCCAGGATCGGCCGGGATCGGGCTCGGCGGAGGGCGGCGGGCTCGGCTCCTCGGGCTCGGGTTCGGGCTGCTCGTCGCAGAGCAGCGGCAGTGGAAGCAGGCAGGTGGGCAGATCGACCGGTAGGTCAACCGGCAGGTCGGGACCGGTGCGGGCGGAGGCATGGGACGGGCCCGCCGCCAGGGTCACTCCTCCGACCACGAAGACGGCCACCAGCGCCGCGAGATGTCGCGCTTTTGCCATGAGAGAAGGCTCCAGAATCGGTTGTCGCCCCCGATACACAAGAGAGCCTTGCGAATTATTAGATAACGAGTCAAGTAATGTGATCGAAGTGAAACCAGCCAGACACGGAGGGTTTAAGCACGTCCCAACGTGGCAGGAAATAACCGCATAAAGGGGGACAAATGCCATGAGCAATCCACAGCAGCCCGAGATTCGCAGATCAGGCAAATCGCCCACCGAGTTCAAGTCCACCCACCTCGTCTCCGACAAGCAGCGCGGCGCCAGGCGCGCCGACCACCCGCACTCCACGGACAAGGGCAACAAAGGGGGCGGCAAGGGCGGAGGCGTGCCTCCCGACCAGCGCTCGCCGTACCCGGGGTGAGCCGAGGTGAAAGGCAGCCTGCAGTTCATCGGCAACGCGACCACGCTGATCCGCTACAACGGCCTCACGCTGCTGACCGATCCCAACTTCCTGCACCGGGGCCAGCGGGCGTACCTGGGCTACGGCCTGTCCTCACGCCGCCTCACCGACCCGGCCCTGGAGATCGAGGACCTGCCGCCGCTCGACGGGGTGGTGCTGTCGCACCTGCACGGTGACCACTGGGACCGGGTCGCCCGCAGGAAACTGGACAAGGGCACGGTGATCGTCACGACGACCGCGGCGGCCCGCAGACTCCGGCTCCAGGGCTTCCGCCGCAGCGTGGGGCTGGAGGAATGGCACACGCACGAGCTACGCGGCCCGCACGGCACGGTCAGGATCACCGCGCTGCCCGCCAAGCACGCGCCGGGCCCGGCCGAGGCGCTGCTGCCGCCCGTGATCGGCACGATGCTGGAGTTCCGCAACCTGGACGAACGGCTGGAGCTGACCGTGCACATCAGCGGCGACACGCTGCTCGACCGCCACCTGGACGCGATCCCGCGCCGCTTCCCCGACATCGACCTGGCCATCGTGCACCTGGGCGGCGCCCGGCTGCTCGGCCTCCTGCTCGTCACGATGGACGGCGAGCAGGGCGCGTCGTGGTGTGACCTGATCAACCCGCACGCGGTCGTACCGGTGCACTACGACGACTACGCCGCCTTCAGCTCACCGCTGGAGGACTTCCGCCACCACATCGAGCAGAACGGCCTGGCCGACCGGGTGGTCTACATGCGGCGAGGCGAGATCCGCGAACTCGCCCCGCACCACCTCGTCCGCTAGTCGGCGTTCCGGGCCCGGCTCGGCTGGACGCGCATGGGCTCGCCCGGCATCTTCGGGTAGTTGGGCGGGTACGGCATGTCGCCCCGGTCGTCCTTGGCGTAGAGCTCCAGCAGCGGCTCGATCGAGTACGCCACGTCGTCGATGGCCGCGTGCACGTCACCCACCTCGGCGAACCGGGCCGGCACCGTACGGATGTCGAAGTCACGCGGGTCGGCGTCGACCAGCTCGTCCCAGGTCAGCGGGGCCGAGACGGGGGCGTGCGGCTGGGCCCTGACGGAGTAGGCGCTGGCGATCGTACGGTCCCGGGCGTTCTGGTTGAAGTCGATGAACACCCGCTCGCCGCGCTCCTCCTTCCACCACGCCGTGGTCACCAGCCCCGGGTCCCGGTCCTCGACGGCCCTCGCCAGGGCGATGCCGGCGTGACGTACCTGGATGAAGTCCCAGTGCGGCTCGATGCGCACGGCGATGTGCACGCCGCGGTTGCCCGACGTCTTCACGAACCCGGTCATCCCCAGCTCCCCCAGCACCTCCCTGGTGAGCAGTGCGGCCTTGCGGGCGGCGTCGAAGTCCAGGCCCGGCTGCGGGTCCAGGTCGACGCGCAGCTCGTCGGGATGCTCGACGTCGGAGGCCCGCACCTGCCAGGGGTGGAAGTCGATGGTGCCGAGGTTCGCGCCCCAGGCGATGGCCGCCACCTCGGTGACCCGCAGCGACTGCGCTGTACGGCCGCTCGGGAACCGCACCGTCACCGACTGGAGCCAGTCGGGGTGCTTGGGCGGCATCCGCTTCTGATAGATCGCCTCGGTCTGTACGCCGTCGGGGTGGCGCTTGAGGTTGGTGGGCCGGTCCTTGAGCGCGCGCAGGGCGCCCTCGCCGACGCTCACGTAGTACTCGACCAGCTCCCGCTTGGTGGCGCCGATCTCCGGGAAGTAGACCTTGTCGGGGTTGGTGACCTTGACGGTCCGCTCCCCCACCTGCAGCTCGATGTACGGCGATGCCATGCACCGAACATACTCTCCACTCGTGGAGGGGGCTCCGTCGCGTGCTCATGGCCTCCACTTCGCGGAGGCGGGCTCGGTCGCTTCGGTGCCGTTGCCTTCCCTCGTCGCTCTGGTCGCTGCGCTCCCGACGCTCCTCAGTCCAGGCAACGGCGCTCCCTCACGTGCTCATGGCCTCCACTTCGCGGAGGCGGGCTCGGTCGCTTGGTGCGTGCCATGGCCGAGGTGGGCCCGTCCCGGAGCCGCCTCGGTGGCGGGACCGAGGGCTCGACGGGACGGGCCGCTAGATCACCCGCCGCCGTTCCGGGCGCTGGCGCGCCACCCGGCCGGCCGTGGCGATCCCCAGCGGCTCCAGCACGGGCGTGGGCTGTGCCGCCTGGCGGGATCTGCGGATGATCTCACCCCTGACAGGAGGCGATGACACCCCCTTGCCTACAAAGACGCGAATTCACCCCAGAACAGATGCTTCAGCCTGCGAAGATCTCTTTTTGCCTGATCTCTCATCGCCTCCGATCTCGTACGCTGGACGCATGGAGAAGGTGGTCAAGAGCGAGGCCGAGTGGCGGGTCCAGCTCTCGCCTGAGGAGTTCCACGTCCTCAGGGAGGCCGGGACCGAGCGCCCGTTCACGGGCGAATACGTGGACACCAAGGCGGAGGGCGTCTACTCGTGCCGCGCGTGCGGGGCGGAGCTGTTCCGGTCGGACACGAAGTTCGAGTCGCACTGCGGGTGGCCGAGCTTCTTCGCGCCGGGCGACTCCGACGCGGTCCGGCTGATCGAGGATCACAGCCATGGAATGGTGCGTACGGAGGTGCGGTGCGCGCGATGCGACTCGCATCTGGGGCACGTGTTCCACGGAGAGGGATATCCCACTCCGACCGACGATCGTTACTGCATCAACTCGATCTCCCTTAGGCTTGAACCCAAGGGGTGATCGGCCAGCGACAGCGCGTACTGATCACCTGCCTCGGGTAGGAGTTTTGTGTGCGCTTTGTCCATCTGCGCCATCGCTGGGTGACGATTGAGGCCATCGGGCGGGTCGTGACGCAACGGTGTGAGGTGTGCGCCAAGACCCGCGTCCGGGTCCGTTAGTCAGGGGCGGGGTGGGTGACGCGACAGCTGGTGTCGGACGGGCCGAGGATGTTGGCGAGCACGGGATTGCCGTTCTCGCCGAACTCGGCTTGTACGAACACGACCGGATGGGCCACGCCCCTCGCGCGCAGGTACGCCAGACCGCGCTCGCACAGCGTGATCGCTGAGGACGAGTTCCCCGCCGTTTCCGGTAGATCCGTGTAAATGCGCAAATATCCGCCGACCGTGCGGATGTCCTTGAGGCGTTTCAGCGCCTTGTCGTCCGGGCCCCAGTGCGTACGGAAATACTCGGCCGCCTGCTGATCGGTGTGCCGCGACGGGCCGTTCGCCTTGTACCCCTCCGCCTCGCCGGGGTCGGGACCGTCCGCCAGCAGGTCCTCCGCGTCGGTGGTGCCCGGTACCAGCCCCTGCTCGACCGTACCGGGAGAGACCGCACCCGGGCTCGGAGCGGCCTGGGACGGCGGCTCCGACTTCGGCAGCTCACGCGTCCTGACCTCCGCGCTCACCCCCGCGCTGGTGGTGCCGCCGCCCTTTCCTGGCAGTGCCGCGGAGCCGTTCTCCGGCTCCACCCGAGCCTGCGGCGCCGGTCGCGCCTGCTGGGACGAGGCGGCGGTCAGCGCCCCGCCGAAGGTCCCGTTCGCGCCGAGCACCGCGGCCACGCCGCCGGCCAGCGCCATGGCCCCGACCGCTCCGACCGCCCACCGCCGGCCCAGACCGCGCCGCCGCGAGCGCGTCGCCACATGACGGCCTGCCCCGCGCCGCCGGGTCCCCCGTTTTCCCGATCCACCCATCACCCCGCCCTCCCCGCCACCGTGGGACGCCGCCATCAAGTGCCCGGAGCGCCTTGGAACGTGCCACCGCAAGCCGCCCGTACGAACAGAGGATTTCCCTGATTGTGACAAAGCGGATAGATCAAGTCGCCTGGATCGCCAACTTCGGCCTCGCTCTTTCTGCCGTTATCCGGACAGCCCCGGGGGCAGCAAGGAAGAGCAGGGACAGTCCAGGCCGCAGGATGGGCAGGGGGTGGGCCCGTGGCTGAGGCGACCGGCAGGGTGGACGGCAGGGTGGCGTTGGTGACGGGGGCCAGCAGCGGAATCGGCGCGGCCACCGCACGCCTTCTGGCCGCGCGAGGGATGCGCGTGGTGGTCAACTACCTCCGCAGCGCCAGGGCGGCCGAGGAGGTCGTGGCCGGCATCGAGGCCGCCGGCGGCCGGGCCATGGCCGCGCAGGCCGATGTACGCGAGGCGACGGCGGTCGGGCGCATGGTCCGGCAGGTCGAGGCGGCGTGGGGCGGCATCGACGTGCTCGTGCACAACGCGCTCACCCCATATGTGATCAAGCATTTCCAGGACATGACATGGGAGGAGCTGGGCGGGAAGCTCGACGACGAGATGCGTGCGGCGTTCACGGTCACCAAGGCCGTCCTGCCCGCCATGACCGAACAGAGCTGGGGACGCATCATCTATCTCGGCACCGGCCTCAGCCGCCGGCCCCGGGAGGGCATGGTCGCGCTGGGCACGGCCAAGGCGGCGCTGGCGCAGTTCGCCCGGTATCTCGCCCAGGAACTGGGCCCGCGCGGCATCACGGTCAACGTCGTCGAGCCCGGCCCGGTCGCGGACACCCGGATGGCGAACGTGCTCGACGAGGAGCTCGTACGGCGGCAGGTGGCCGCCACCCCGCTGGGCCGCCTGGCGCACCCGGGCGACGTCGCCCAAGTGGTCGCCTTCTACGCGAGCGAGGACAACGCCTTCATGACCGGCACCACGGCCGCGGTCAACGGCGGGATGGCCATGTACTGATGTACACGATCGATCTCGCCTACGTCGGGCGCGGCCTGCACGAGGAACTGGTCGCCTACATCGCCGACCAGCAGGGCTACTACGCCGACGAGGGCGTCCACGTCGCGCTGCGCGACGGCTGCTCCTGGGACGAGGAGCGGCTGCGCCACGTCGCCACCATCGGGCTCGGCCGGGCGCTGCTGTCCCGGCTGGCCGACGGCGTGCCCTGGGTCGCGCTCAACGTCAACACCCACCGCCCGCTGTTCTGGTTCCTCGCCCGCGCCGGTCTGACCTCCCTGGCCGATCTGGCCGGTCGGCGGGTCGCGGTGCACGCCCCGCAGACCGCACCGGGGTGCTTCGCCCGGATCGTGCTGCGCCGGGCCGGCCTCGACCCGGACCTCGACATCCGCGCCGTCGTCCGCCAGCCCGGCGACTACGGCATGGACCTGCGCCGGCTGCACGAGGGCAGGATCGACGCCGCCCTGGTCGGCAGCACCATGGCACCGGAGGCGGTGGCCGCCGAGAACGGCTGGCGGGTGCCGGCCTGGGTCGGCGACCACTTCCAGATCCCCACCGTCGGGGTGGCCGTCGATCCCACCCACATCCCTCCGGGCGACCCCGCGGTCCAGGCCGTCGTACGAGCCCATCGGCGCGCCCTGCGGGTGATCCACGACGACCCCGACACCGCGGTGCGGCACATCCGGACGTTCCTCGGCCGGCACACCGCGGACGAGGCCCGAGCCCACTACGAGACGTTCATCGCCCCGTATTTCACCACCGAGGGCCAAGCCGACCTCGCCGTCGGCGCCACCGCGATCACTGCGGTCGCCGCCGAACTCGGCGTCTCCGCCACCGTCACCGCGGCCGAGTTCTACCGCACCGCGACCACCGCACCTTAGGGCAGGGCCGCGATCAGCTCCCGCACCGGCTTGCGGGCGCCGGTGTAGAACGGGATCTCCACGCGCGTGTGGCGGCGGGCCTGGGCGCCCCGCAGCGTACGCATCAGGTCGACGATCCTGTGCAGCTCGTCGGCCTCGAACGCCAGCATCCACTCGTAGTCGTTGAGCGAGAAGCACGCCACCGTGTTGGCCCGCACGTCGGGATAGTCGCGCGCCATCCTGCCGTGCTCGGCCAGCATGGCCCGGCGCTCGGAGTCCTCGAGCAGATACCACTCGTACGACCGCACGAACGGATAGACGCTCACGTAGGCCCGCGGCTCCTCCTCCGCGAGGAAGGCCGGGATGTGCGACTTGTTGAACTCGGCCGGCCGGTGCAGCGCCATGGCCGACCAGACGGGCCTGCTGTGGCGGCCCAGCTCGGTGCGCCGGAACCTGGAGTAGACGTCCTGCAGGTCCTCGGCGGTGGGCGCGTGCCACCAGAACATGAAGTCGGCGTCGGCCCGCAGCCCGGCCACGTCGTAGACCCCCCTGGTCACGACGCCCTTGCCGGCGGCCTGGTCCAGCAGCTCCTCGACCTCACCCGCCAGGCCCTCGCGGTCGGCGGGACACGGCTCGGTCGCCTGGAAGACCGACCACATCGTGTAACGGATCACCTGGTTGAGATCGCGGGCCTTGGGCCGCGGGGCTGCCTCTGTCATAGCCTCTATTGTCCTCTCGGGGACAGGTGGTCCAGAATCCGGGCCGCGGCCGTACGCGCCGTGCCGATGCAGGCCGGGATGCCGATCCCGTCGTACGCGGCGCCGCAGACGGCCAGCCCGGGCTGCACGGCCACCGCCGCGCGCACCCTGGCCACCCGGTCGAGGTGACCCACGTTGTACTGCGGCAGCGCGCCGCCCCAGCGCGTGACCCGGGTGTCCAGCGGCAGCCCGCTGGTGCCCATCACGTCGGCCATCTCGGCGGAGGCCAGCGACACCAGCTCGGTGTCGTCCCGCTGGAGCAGGTGCTCTTCGCCGACCCTGCCGATCGAGCAGCGCAGGATCACCATGTCCTTGACCAGGTGCGGCCACTTGACCGAGCTGAACGTGACCGCCTTGACCGCCCGCCCCTCCACGGGCGGCACCAGGTAGCCGCTGGAGGCAGGCGGCTCGGGGAAGGCGTCGATCGGGTACGCGAGCGTGACGATGGCCATGCTGGCGTACTCGATCCTGGCCAGCTCGCTCGCCGCCTTGGGCACCTCGGCCTTGAGCAGCCGGGAGGCCGCGGGCCCCGGCGTGGCCACGATCACGGCGTCCGCCTCGATGACATCGGGTCTCGGGACCGGGCCGGTGACGAGCTGCCAGCCGTCGCCGGTCCTGCGCAGCTCGCGTACGGTGACGCCGGTCCTGATGTCCGCGCCCGACGCCTTGGCGACCGCCTCCGCGAGGCTGCCGACGCCGTTCTTGAGGGTCGTGAAGACCGGACCCGCGTCCTTCGGCGCCTCCTCGACGAGCTGCCTGGCCCCGGTCAGCAGCGAGCGCTCGGAGCGTGCCACCGCCGCCACCCGCGGCATCGTGGCCTCCAGCGACAACATGTCGGACCGGCCCGCGTAGACGCCGCCGAGCAGCGGCTCGACCAGCCGTTCCACGACCTCGGCGCCCATCCTGGCCCGGATGTACGCGGCCACGGACACGTCGGTGCGGACGAGCGTCGCCGGCAGGATCTGGTCGAGCGGCACGCGCAGCAGGCCGCCGGGCGAGACGATGCCGGACTTGGCCAGCTCGGTCAGGTCGGCGGGCACGCCCATGACCTGGCCCTTCGGCATCGGCCGCAGCGTGCCCCTGCTGTAGATGGCCGAGCCGGCGGCGCCGGGGAAGACCAGGTCGTCGCCGAGCCCCACCGCTCCGGCCAGCTCCTTGCCCTCGGGCCGCCTGGCCAGCATGGCCTCCGCGCCCGCGTCCACGCTCACCCCGGCGACCTCCGAGGCGTACAGCTTGCCGCCGATGCGCGAGGCGCCCTCCAGCACGGTCACCTTGACCCGCTTGCCCCCGCTCTGGCGGAGATACCACGCGGCGGCGAGACCGGAGATCCCCCCGCCGATGACGACCACGTGGGCCCGATTCCCTTCCACGCTTCCAGACGCTACCGCCTCAGCGCCCTGCCTCCATAAACGCAGTGACCGTAACGTGATTCATCCCGTCAAACCGGGGCTATCTCGCACCCGTCTTATGGGCATGAGGAGAATCCGGTACGGAATCGCACTCGCGACCGCCTGCTCGGCCCTGCTCCTGGCCGGCTGCGGCGGCGGCAGCCGCTCAGAAGTCCTCACCAGCGACGCGGGCAGCGGGGCGGCCGCACCAGCCGTGGCCTCCGCGGCTCCGGCCCAGGAGCAGGATGTCAGCAAGCAGCCGAGACCCCAGCGCCAGGACAACGGCGGGCTGGTCTCGAACGTCAAGCTCACCCAGCAGGACCGCCAGGTCATCTACACCGGCAGCATGACCGTGCGGGCCAAGCAGGTCACCGCCGCCGTGCAGCAGGCCAAGCAGATCGTGACGTCGGCGGGCGGCTACCTGTCCAAGGAGGAGACCAGCTCGGCCAGTGACAGCGAGGACACGGCCATGCTGGAGTTCAAGGTCCCGCCGGACAAGTACGCCGAGGTGCTCGGCCGGCTCGGCAAGGACCTGGGCAAGCAGCTGTCCATGAACCAGGGCACCCAGGACGTCACCATGCAGATGGCCGACGTCAACAGCCGGCTCAAGTCGGCGCAGCAGTCGCTGGACTCGCTGCGTACGCTGCTGAAGAAGGCCGACACGATCGGGCAGGTCCTGCAGGTGGAGCGGGAGATCTCCACGCGCGAGGCCGACCTGGAGTCGCTGCAGGCGCAGCAGAAGGAGCTGACCACGCAGGTCGCCATGGCCACGCTGACGCTCCGGCTGGTCGGGCCGGTCACGGAGGTCCAGGATCCCGAGGAGGAGCCCGCGGGCTTCCTGGGCGGGCTGAAGGCGGGCTGGAAGGCGCTGGTGTCGTTCACGAAGATCGCGCTGACGGTGCTCGGCGCGCTGCTGCCGTGGCTGATCGCGTCGCTGCCCCTGATCGCGCTGGTGATCTACCTGGCGCGGCGCAATCGCGTCAGGCGTCCCACCGTCCCCACGCCCCCGCCGGGCCCCGGCCCCGAGGCGGCCTGACCGCCCAGAGGCGGTACTGAGGCCGGTACTGAGGCCGGGTACGCCGTCCGGGCCGGCCCGTCGTGGGCCGACCCGGACGTCGATCATCAGACCAGGTCGAACCGGTCGAGGTTCATGACCTTGTCCCACGCCGCGACGAAGTCCGTCACGAACTTCTCCTTCGCGTCGTCGCTCGCGTAGACCTCCGCGACCGCGCGCAGCTCGGAGTTGGACCCGAAGACGAGGTCGGCCCGGCTGCCGGTCCACTTGACCGCACCGGTGACGTCGTCCTTGGCCTCGAACGTGTTCGCGTCCTCGGACGTCGCCGTCCACGTCGTGCCCAGGTCGAGCAGGTTGACGAAGAAGTCGTTGGTCAGCGCCCCGGGGGTCGCGGTGAGGACGCCGAGCTGCGACTGCTGGTAGTTCGCACCCAGGACGCGCAGGCCGCCGACGAGGACCGTCAGCTCGGGAGCGCTCAGGGTCAGCAGGTTGGCCCGGTCGATGAGCAGGTACTCGGCCGGCAGCCGGTTGCCCTTGCCGAGGTAGTTGCGGAACCCGTCGGCGGCCGGCTCGAGCGCGGCGAACGACTCGACGTCGGTCTGCTCCTGCGCGGCGTCCACGCGGCCCGGCGTGAAGGGCACCTGGACGTCGAAGCCGGCGTCCTTGGCGGCCTTCTCCACGGCCGCGGCACCGGCCAGCACGATCACGTCGGCCAGCGAGACCTGCTTGCCGCCGGTCTGGGCGCCGTTGAACGCCTTCTGGATCCCCTCAAGGGTGCCCAGCACCGCCGCCAGCTGGTCGGGGTCGTTGACCTCCCACCCGCTCTGCGGCTGCAGGCGGATGCGCGCGCCGTTGGCGCCGCCGCGCTTGTCGCTGCCGCGGAAGGACGCGGCCGACGCCCACGCGGTGGAGACGAGCTGCGACACCGACAGGCCCGAGGCCAGGACCTGGCCCTTGAGGGCGGCGATGTCGGCGGCGTCGACGAGCTCGTGCGTCACCGCGGGCAGCGGGTCCTGCCACAGCAGCGTCTCGGACGGGACCTCCGGGCCGAGGTAGCGCACGATCGGGCCCATGTCGCGGTGGGTCAGCTTGTACCACGCGCGGGCGAAGGCGTCCGCGAACTCGGCGGGGTTCTCCAGGAAGCGCCGCGAGATCGGCTCGTAGACCGGGTCGAACCGGAGCGAGAGGTCCGTGGTCAGCATCGTCGGAGCGTGGCTCTTCGACGAGTCGTGGGCGTCGGGGACGGTGTCCGCGCCCGCGCCGTCCTTCGGCCGCCACTGGTTGGCGCCGGCGGGGCTCTGGAACAGCTCCCACTCGTAGCCGAACAGGATCTCGAAGAAGCTGTTGTCCCAGGTGATCGGGGTGTTCGTCCAGATGCCCTCGAGACCGCTGGTGATCGCGTCGCCACCCTTGCCGGTGCCGAAGCTGTTCTTCCAGCCGAGGCCCTGCGCCTCGATCGGGGCGGCCTCGGGGTCGGCGCCGACGTTGTCGGCCGGGCCGGCGCCGTGGGTCTTGCCGAAGGTGTGACCGCCGGCGATCAGGGCGACCGTCTCCTCGTCGTTCATCGCCATCCGGCGGAACGTCTCACGGATGTCGCGGGCCGCGGCCAGCGGGTCGGGGTTGCCGTTCGGGCCTTCCGGGTTGACGTAGATGAGGCCCATCTGGACCGCGCCCAGCGGGTTCTCCAGCTCGCGGTCGCCGGTGTAGCGCTCGTCGCCGAGCCAGGTGGTCTCGGGGCCCCAGTAGACGTCCTCGTCAGGCTCCCAGACGTCCGCGCGGCCGCCGGCGAAGCCGAAGGTCTCGAAGCCCATCGTCTCCAGGGCGACGTTGCCGGCGAGGATCATGAGGTCGGCCCACGAGAGCTTCTGGCCGTACTTCTTCTTGACCGGCCAGAGCAGGCGGCGGGCCTTGTCGAGGTTGCCGTTGTCGGGCCAGCTGTTGAGCGGGGCGAAGCGCTGCTGCCCGGCCCCGGCGCCGCCACGGCCGTCGCTGATCCGGTACGTGCCCGCGCTGTGCCAGGCCATCCGGATGATGAACGGGCCGTAGTGACCGAAGTCGGCCGGCCACCAGTCCTGCGAGGTCGTCAGCACCTCCGCGATGTCCCGCTTGACGGCCGGGAGGTCCAGGCTCTTGAACGCCTCGGCGTAGTCGAACTCCTGGCCGAGGGGGTTGGTCTCGGCGGGGTTCTTGGCGAGGATCCTCAGGTTGAGCCGCTCCGGCCACCACTGGCGGTTTCCGCCGCCCTGAGTCGGATGCGGGGCGCGCTCGTGCGCGACCGGGCAGCCTGCGCCTTCCGCCTTCGCGTCAGTGACGATTGCATCATGGTTCTCAGACATGGGAATCCTTCCGGACTAGATCACGGTGCTCAAGCACTGCGGGCGGTGGAACATGCGGGGCACAGGCCCCAGTAGATGACCTCTGCCTCGTCGATCATGAAGCCGTGGGCGTCGGACGCGGTCAGGCAGGGCACCTCGCCCACCGCGCAGTCGACGTCGGCGACGACACCGCACGAGCGGCACACGACGTGGTGGTGGTTGTCGCCGATGCGTCCCTCGAACCGGGCCGGGCTGCCGGCCGGTTCGATGCGACGTACGAGTCCCGCTGCGGTGAGCGCGTGCAGGGCCTCGTACACGGCTTGAAGGGAGACATGGCCGACACGGTCGCGCACCCCGGAGGCGATCGCCTCGACATCGAGGTGATCGCCCTCCCGGACGGTCTCGAGCAGCGCGACGCGGGCGGCCGTCACTCTCAGGCCTACACCGCGCAGCTCCTCGGCGGTGGTCTTCATAAACACGAACTATACAAGATAATGAATGATCCAAGTCTAGTGACGCGCCGGGAAACATTCCGTGACATGCGAAAAGGCCTGCCCCGCGCGCTGCGGGACAGGCCTGGGATCTGCGGCCAGGTGTCAGCCGGTGACGCTCGCCTCGTGGACCAGGTCGGTGAGGCGCTTGAGCTGGTCGGGGTCGGTCGAGGGCAGCACGCCATGCCCCAGGTTGAACACGTGTCCCTCGGCCGCCCGGCCCTGGCGCAGCACCTCGCGTGCCTTGCGCTCGACGACCTCCCAGGGTGCCAGGAGCACGGCCGGGTCGAGGTTGCCCTGGAGCGCCCTGCCGGGGCCGACCCGGCGGGCCGCCTCGTCGAGCGGCACCCGCCAGTCCACGCCCACCACGTCGGCCCCGGCCTCGCCGAGCACGCCGAGCAGCTCGCCCGTGCCGACGCCGAAGTGGATGCGCGGCACGTCCGTCACACCCTCGAAGATCCGCCGCGTGTACGGCAGGACGAACTCCCGGTAGTCGGCCGGCGCCACCGCCCCCACCCAGGAGTCGAAGAGCTGCACCGCCGAGGCCCCCGCCGCGATCTGGATGCGCAGGTGCTCGAGGACGATCGTGGACAGCCGCTCCATGAGCGCGTGCCACAGCTTCGGCTCGCCGTACATCATGGCCTTGGTGTGGTCGTGGTTCTTGGACGGGCCGCCCTCGATCAGGTAGGAGCCGAGCGTGAACGGCGCCCCGGCGAAGCCGATCAGCGGCGTGCCGCCCAGCTCGCCGGTCAGCGCGCGGATGGCCTCGGTGATATACGGCACGTCGTCCGGCTCCAGCGGGCGCAGCGCGTCGATGCCCTTGGCGTCGCGGATCGGGTCGGCCACGACGGGGCCGACGCCCGGCTTGATGTCGAGGTCGACGCCGATGGCCTTGAGCGGGACGACGATGTCGCTGAAGAAGACGGCCGCGTCCACGCCGTAGCGGCGTACGGGCTGCATGGTGATCTCGACGATCAGATCGGGCCTCGCGCAGGCGGTGAGCATCGGCACGCCCTCGCGGACCTTATGGTATTCCGGCAGCGCCCGCCCGGCCTGGCGCATGTACCAGACCGGGGTGTGCGGGACAGGCTGGCGGCGGCAGGCACGCAGGAACGCTGAGTCGGCGAGGTTCACCCCACAAGGGTGCCATGGCAGGGCGGCGGTCCCGACACTGGTGCGAGGTGTCGGAAAAACATCGATCGAACACCCCAAGTCATGATCAGATAGCCAGATGAAGGTTTACCGGTCTGCTCGGCATCGGCATCGCACGAGGGTCGAACACACCCCATGCCCGGCCAGAGTGCCGGTCTCGACTGGGCCAAATGTTCACCAACCCCCCGCGCGGCATCGATTCAGAGACCACTTTGGGGACACGCCGAGCGCGTTGCGGGGAAATGTCAGCGGCTCGTGCCAACGTCGGAGCCACGACCCGAAGAAAGGCCCCGGTTCGATGACTCGTGCGACTACCGCGTTGTGGACTTCCCCAGAGCGCCGCAATGAGCGCTGCCTGTCCTGTGCCGGCGAGCGGCTGTTCGAGCAGCCGCCGTGCCTCGACGGGCACGAGCCCGGCCACTGCCCGGAGTGGGCCTGCGTCGAGTGCGGTCACGCGATCGTCATCGGCACCGCCGAGTCCGTCCGACAGGTTCGCCAGCTGGTTACGGCAGCGGCTTGATCACGAAGGATGAGCACCCCTGTGGTCCCCTTCCGTCCGACTTCGACCTACGCTTCCGCTATGACACTCAGTGACCAGCCTCCTCCGCCCGCGGCGTTCACGCGCGCGGCGGAGAGCATGCGGTTGACCGAGGTCAGGCCGGAGATCGAGCTGGAGGAGCTGCCCGCGCCGCAGCGGCTGGCCCCCTACTCGTCGGCCATCGGCGCGTCGGTCTACCGCGACGACGAAGAGCTCGCGGTGGGCAGGCTGATCCTGCTCTACGACCCTGACGGCCAGCGCGGGTGGGAGGGCCCGTTCCGGCTGGTGGCCTACGTCAGGGCCGACATGGAGCCGGAGATCACCTCCGACCCGCTGCTCGGGCCGGTCGTCTGGAGCTGGCTGACGGAAGCTCTGGAGGCCCACCAAGCCGACTACTCCGCCGCTGGCGGTACCGTGACAAGAGCCGTGTCAGAGGGGTTCGGCAACAAAGCCGAAGACCCGGTCACGACCGAGCTCGAGCTACGGGCGTCCTGGTCACCCGCGCAGGAGGATCTCTCCGGCCACGTCGCCGCCTGGTGCGACCTCATGTGCCTGGCGGCGGGGATCCCGCCGCTCCCGCCCGACGTGGCCGCCCTTCCCCGCCGCCGTGATGATCCGGAGAGTGACCGTACGAAGTGAGGGCACCAGTCAAGACAGCACAAGCGTCATGAGGTCGGTGAACTCGTGACAGAAGAACATACCGTCGTGCCGCTCCTGGAGCCGCGCGAGGGCATTCCAGCGGTCATCGCGGACGCCGACGCGCTGACTGAAATCGTTTCGCGTTTCGCGGCGGGCAAGGGTCCCGTGGCGGTCGACGCCGAACGCGCCTCGGGCTATCGGTACGGCAACCGCGCCTACCTCGTACAGCTGCGCCGGGCCGGGGCCGGGACCGCGTTGATCGACCCGATCGCCTGCCCCGACCTGTCCGCGCTCGACACGGCCGTGGCCGAGGCGGAGATCGTGCTGCACGCCGCCTCCCAGGACCTGCCGTGCCTGCTCGAGGTGGGGTTCAGGCCGCGGGAGATGTTCGACACGGAGCTGGCGGGGCGGCTGCTCGGCTACGAGCGGGTCGGACTCGGCACGATGGTCGAGACCGTGCTCGGGCTGCGCCTTGAGAAGGGACACTCGGCCGCCGACTGGTCCACCCGGCCGCTGCCGGAAGACTGGCTGCGGTACGCGGCCCTCGACGTGGAAGTGCTGGTCGAGCTCCGTGACGTGCTCCACCAGGAGCTGGCCGACAGCGGGAAGCTGGAGTGGGCGCGCGAGGAGTTCGCCGCCGTGCTCAACACGCCGCCGCCCGTGCCACGGTCCGACCCCTGGCGGCGTACGTCGGGCATCCACAAGGTCCGGAACGTACGCGCGCTGGCGATCGTGCGGGAGTTGTGGACCATGCGCGACAGGATCGCCCGGGAGTCCGACCTGGCGCCGGGGCGGGTGCTGCCCGACGCGGCCATCGTCACCGCCGCGCTGGAGGGACCCCGCACCAAGAAGGCCTTGACCGAAATATCAGCATTCACCGGGCGTAGCGCACGCCGCCACATGGGCGACTGGCTCGCCGCCGTCACCCGGGCCCGCGGACTGCCGGACAACCAGCTCCCGCAGCCGAGCACCCCGGGCGACGGACCGCCACCGCCCAACCGCTGGGCCGACCGCGACCCGGCCGCCGCCAAACGCCTCGCCGCCGCGCGAGCGGTGGTGGCGGGGCTGGCCGAGCAGCACCACATGCCAACCGAGAACCTGCTCCAGCCGGACGCGGTCCGGCGGCTCACCTGGGAGCCGCCGGAGGAGATCACCGAGGAGACGGTGACGGAGCGGCTGCGCGAGCTCGGGGCCCGCGAGTGGCAGCTCTCCCTGACGGCCCACCCCATCACCAAGGCCCTGGGCCGCCTCGAAACCCGCGGCGACCTGTAGCGCCCCACGCCTCACCGCAACGCGCCCCGACCCACCCGAACCCGGGAGGGTCGGGGCGCGTCGCACACCCGCAGCCCGACCCCGCGCACGACCCCACCGGCGCGCCGCCGTTCGGTTGCCCCCGCCGCATGCCATAAAGACGCACCAACGCACCGCGCACCCGAACGCTCGGCCGGGCCCGTGCGCATTGCGCCGGACACCACCGCACACCATCCCGCCGACGCGGCGCCGTAAGGCAACCCCGGCGAGCGCGCCGCTGACGCCCCGGCGCGGCGCGAGGCTCCAGCGACCCACGACGCCGACACCCGCCTCGCGCCCGAACGCCTGAGCGCCCGAACGGGCACCGCGCCCGAACACCGCGCCCGAACACCCGATCGCCCTTGCACCCCCGGGCACCGGCCCGGACGCCGCGGTCGGACGGTGGGTTTTCGGGTGTGTGGGGGTTGGGGCTACTTGACGGGGTTGGTGGGGCGGCCGTACGGTTCGGGAAAGCGCTTTCCCCATGTTTGTCCTGAAGGGATCCTCAATGAGCGTGCGCACCATCGGCGTCGTGATGAACGGCGTCACCGGGCGGATGGGCTACCGTCAGCACCTGGTCCGCTCCGTCCTGGCCATCAACGAGCAGGGCGGGGTCACGCTCTCGGACGGCGGCAGGGTGAAGATCAAGCCAGTACTTGTCGGCAGAAACGCCGATAAATTGGCAGATATCGCGGCGAAGCATGGGATTTCGGATTTCACTACGGAGCTCGACTCCGCCCTCGCCGACGACGACAACCTGATCTACTTCGACGCCCAGGTCACCAGCGCCCGCGTCAAGGCCGTCTTGAAGGCCATCGAGGCGGGCAAGCACATCTACGCCGAGAAGCCCACCGCCGAGTCGACGCAGGAGGCGATGGCGCTGGCCGAGGCCGCCACGGCCAAGGGCGTCAAGAACGGCGTCGTGCAGGACAAGCTCTTCCTGCCCGGCCTGCTCAAGCTGAAGCGGCTGATCGACGGCGGTTTCTTCGGCCGGATCCTGTCGGTGCGCGGGGAGTTCGGCTACTGGGTGTTCGAGGGCGACTGGCAGGAGGCGCAGCGCCCGTCGTGGAACTACCGGGCCGAGGACGGCGGCGGCATCGTGCTCGACATGTTCCCGCACTGGCACTACGTGATGGAGAACCTGTTCGGCCGCGTCCAGTCCGTCTACGCCCGCGCCGTGACCCACGTCCCCGCCCGGGTGGACGAGCAGGGCAACACGTACCAGGCCACCGCGGACGACGCCGCGTACGGGATCTTCGAGCTCGAAGGCGGCATCGTCGCCCAGATCAACTCCTCCTGGACCGTTCGCGTGAACCGCGACGAGCTGGTCGAGTTCCAGGTGGACGGCACGCACGGCAGCGCCGTGGCCGGCCTGCGCAACTGCCGCGTGCAGCACCGCTCCGCCACCCCCAAGCCCGTCTGGAACCCCGACCTGCCCGCCACCGCCCGCTTCCGCGACGGCTGGCAGGAGGTGCCGGACAACGCCGAGTTCGACAACGGGTTCAAGGTGCAGTGGGAGGCGTTCATCAAGCACGTGCTGGAGGACGCGCCCTTCCCGAACGACTTCGCCTCCGGCGCCCGCGGCGTGCAGCTCGCCGAGCTGGGGCTGCGTTCGTCCGCCGAGGGCCGCAGGATCGAGGTGCCGCAGCTGTGACGACGATCGACCTGCCCGGGATCGGCGCCTACACCCTGCGCGAGCCCGTCACATGGGAGGTGCCCGGCGGGCCGCCCGCCGGGCGCGTCGTGTACGCGGCCGCGCACGTGGTGGCCGACCCGCTCGGCGACAACACGCCCGGCTCCCCCGCCGCCGTCGACTGGGACGCGACCCTGCGCTTCCGCCGCCACCTGTGGACGCACGGCCTGCGCGTCGCCGACGCCATGGACACCGCCCAGCGCAACATGGGCCTGGACTGGGCGGCGACCAAGGAGCTCATCCGGCGCAGCGCCGCCGAGGCCCGCTCGTACGGCGACCCGGCGACGCTGGTCGCCTGCGGCGCGGGCACCGACCACGCGCCCCAGGCCGCCGATCTCAACACGATCACGGCCGCGTACGCCGAGCAGATCGAGACCGTCCAGTCGGCCGGCGCCGGAGTGATCGTCATGGCCTCCCGCCAGCTCGCCAGGGTGGCGGCGGGTCCGCAGGACTACCACCAGGTGTACGGCAAGCTGTTCGGCCTGGCGGAGCGGCCGGTGATCCTGCACTGGCTGGGCGAGATGTTCGACCCGCAGCTGGCCGGCTACTGGGGTTCGGGCGACGTGGCGGCGGCCACCGAGTCGTTCCTGGAGCTGATCCACGCACACGCCGCGATGGTGGACGGCGTCAAGGTGTCGCTGCTGGACGAGGAGCACGAGGTAGGGCTGCGCGCCGCGCTCCCCGAGGGTGTCCGGCTCTACACGGGGGACGACTTCAACTACCCGTCGCTGATCAAGTCGGGCTCGCACGCGCTGCTGGGCATCTTCGACGCCATCGCCCCGGCGGCGACGGCGGCGCTGCAGGCCCTGGACGCGGCCGAGGCGGCGCAGGACGCGGACGAGGCCGCCCGGCAGCTCGCCCGCTACGACGAGATCTTCGCCCCGACCGTCCCCCTGTCCAGGAAGATCTTCGAGACGCCGACGTACAACTACAAGACCGGCATCGTCTTCCTGGCCTGGCTGAACGGCCACCAGGACGCGTTCGCCATGGTGAACGGCGCCCAGTCGGCCCGCTCGCTGCGGCACCTGGCTGAGGTGTTCCGCCTCGCCGACCAGGCCGGGCTCCTGTCCGACCAGGAGCTGGCCGTGGGCCGGATGAAGGCACTGCTGGCGGTGAACGGCCTGTGAGCCTTGCGCTGAACCAGTGGACGACCCGGCGGTGGTCCGTGGCCGAGGCCGTGGACGGGTGCGTGCGGCACGGCCTGGAGGCGGTCGGGCTGTGGCGGGAGAAGGTCGCCGAGCAGGGCCTCGCGGAGAGCGTGAAGCTGGTGCGCGAGGCCGGCCTGCGGGTGTCCTCGCTGTGCCGGGGCGGCTTCCTCACGGCGGGCGGGCTGCCCGGCGAGGAGGGCCGGCGGGCCTTCGCGCAGGCGCTGGACGACAACCGGCGGGCCATCGACGAGGCGGCCGAGCTGTCGGCGGCCTGCCTGGTGATGGTGGTCGGCGGCCTGCCGGGGGTGAAGCCGGGCGAGGCCCTGCCCCCGAGCGGGTTCTCGCGGGACGTGGCCGGGGCGCGCGAGCGCGTGGCGGAGGCGCTGGCCGAGCTGGCGCCGTACGCCGGGGAGCGCGGGGTCAAGCTGGCCCTGGAGCCGCTGCACCCGATCTACTGCCCCGACCGCGCCGTCCTGTCCACCCTGGGCCAGGCGCTGGACCTGAGCCTGGCCTACCCTGAGGAGCAGGTCGGCGTGGTGGTCGACACGTTCCACGTGTGGTGGGACCCGAGGGTGTTCGAGGACATCGCGCGGGCCGGCCGCAGGATCGCCTCCTACCAGGTGTGCGACTACCTGCACCCGCTGCCGCAGGACATCCTGCTCGGGCGGGGCATGATGGGCGACGGCGTGATCGACTTCCGGCCGATCACGCAGGCCGTCCTGGACGCCGGTTACGCGGGCGATGTCGAGGTGGAGATCTTCAACGCCGACGTCTGGGCCGCCGACCCCGACGAGGTGGTGGCCACGATGAAGGCCCGTTACGAGGACGTGGTGCTCCCCGTACGGTGACGTCCGGCGCTACCTCGGCTTGTCCCAGACCAGCAGGTAGCGCCGCAGGAGGAGGCGGCGGAAGCGGCAGCCGGGCAGCAGCCGGCGGGCCGCCCGCCCCACCTCGCCCCACGACATGACAGGGTCCATGGCCGGCACGCCGGGACCGCGCTTGCCGCCGTGGAACAGCTTGAGCACGTGCGAGACCGCCTGGCCCGAGAGCCGGACGACCCCGTCCAGGAGCGTGCGGTCCCTGGCGTTGCCGACGATCACCAGCCGGCCACCCGGCGCCAGCAGCCCCGCCAGCGCGTCCATGGCCTCGCCGAAGTCCGCGTGGTGGACGACCGCGACGGCGGTGACGAGGTCGTACTTGCCCTCGGGGAGCCGGCCGTCGAGGTAGTCGCCTTCCAGGAAGGACACGTTGCCGGGGCGGCGCTCGCGGGCCATGGCGATCGCCTCGGCGGAGCGGTCGACGCCGGTCACGTAGGGGACGCGGGCCGCGAGCTTGCCCGCCAGCAGCCCGTCACCGCATCCGACGTCGAGCGCGTGCGCGCAGTCCTCGGGAACGAGCGTCAGGACGAGCCTCTGGTAATGAACGTTGTGATTCCAGTAGGTCTCGGACATTTGATCACGATAGCGTCACGGTCCCCGCGGCGCCGTTCACTTCGATCTCCTGCCCCGTCGTGATGCGGTGGGTGGCGTCGGGGACGCCGACGACGGCCGGGATGCCGTACTCCCTGGCCACCACGGCGCCGTGCGACATCGCGCCGCCCATCTCCATCACCAGCCCGCCCGCCGTCAGGAACAGCGGCGTCCAGCCCGGATCGGTCGAGGGGCAGACCAGGATCTCGCCGGGCTCCAGGTGCGCGCCGATGGGGTCGAGCACCACTCTGGCCACGCCCTTGACGGTGCCGGCCGAGGCGGCGGTGCCCGTCAGCGCGCCTTCCACGGCACTGGTCGCGAGCGCCTCGGGCTCGGTGCCGTCGGACAGCAGGATCCTCGGGACGTGCCTGCGGCGCGACTCCCGCTCGTACGTCTCCTGCCGCTCCGCCACGACCGCGCGCAGGTCGCCCCCGTCCAGGGCGGCCCTGGCCTCGTCGAAGCCGAGGAAGTACACGTCCCGCGCCGAGTCCAGGACGCCGAGGCCCACCAGGTGCTCCCCCACCGCGAGCATGCTCCGCCGCACCCCGGCGAGGGTCTTGACCAGGTAGAACTTGGGCAGCTCGCGCAGCCCCGCGAACTCCCTGGTCCGCCGGAGCCCGAGACGCACGACCGCGGCCCGCCAGCGGCCCTTGCGGCGGGCCTCGGACGCCACGTGGGCGATGGCGGAGCGCGCCGCCTCGGCCCCCTTGGCGAACAGCGCGGAGGGCGCGAGGTCGGCGCCGCCGTCCATCCGCAGGTAGTTGGCCAGCACGCCGAGGATGTGCGCGGGCTCCTCCGACCAGCGGGGCACGCCCAGGTCGATCTCGGCGACGCCGCGGTGGCCGTACTCGTCCAGGAACGCGGTGATCTCGCGCTGGGCGACCGGCGGGAGGTTGCCGGCCTCGAAGAGGCGGACCAGCTCGGCCACCGGCTCCTTCCTGAACGGCTCCGGCTCGATGCGGGTGGCCAGGTGCCACAGCTCCAGGTCCATCTCCGTGGTCGGGTTGTGCGGGACGCTGCGCAGGACGTCCTGCATGTCGGCGATCGGCACGCCGGAGAGCCTGGAGGCCAGCGCGAACAGGCCGTAGCCGGTGAGCACCATGGGCATGATCGAGAGGATGACCGGGAAGGTGGCGGCGAGCAGGCGTTCGGCGTGGTCCAGGCGCTGGGCGGGGGTGGCCGCCTCGGGGAGCCGCAGGCGCCGGTCCAGCTGCTCGCCGATGCGGGCGGCGTACGCGAGGCCCTCCTTCGGCCGCGTCAGGGCGAGCAGGAGCCGGGAGGGCGCGTGGATGCGGCGGGCGAACCTGCGCAGGCCGCGCAGGACCGGGCGGGGTGACGTGTGCACCACCGAGAGCCTCGGGTCCTCCATCAGCCGCTCGAACACGGGGACGGTGCGCGCCTCGCCCAGCGCGAGCATGCGCGGCAGGACCGCGCGGCCGAAGCGGCTGCGTACGGCCGTGGTCAGGTCCAGCCACATGCGCTGGCCCGACACGGTCATGAACGGCGCGCCGTCCCGCGGGTCGGCCGGCCCGTAGCCGGGCAGCCCCGCCGCCCCGGAGGAGATCAGCCGGAACGCCGACAGGCCCATCGGGGTGAGCGGCCCCATGACGCCCTGCACGACGTTGACCGAGAAGTACACCCGCAGGCCCGGCCGGCTCTGCTCGGGCAGCGGGTAGAGGGTGGTGATCGGTCTCGCCTGGGTGAGCCAGAGCCGGCCGTCGCCGTCGATGGCCCACTCGGTGTCCTGGGGCGCGCCGTAGTGGTCCTCCACGCGGGCGCCCAGCTCGGCCAGCGCGCGCACCTGGCCGTCGGTCAGGCAGAGACCGTCGTGCGCGGTCTCGACGCGTTCCGTGCCGCCGCCGGGCACGGAACGGATGGTCAGGCGCTTGTCGCCGGCGTGGCGTTCGAGGATCTCGCCGCCGTGCACGACGAACCGGTCGGGGTTCACGGCGCCGGAGACGACGGCCTCGCCGAGCCCGGGGTTGGCGTCGATGACGGCCTCGCGCCGCCGCCCGGTCACCGGGTTGGCGGTGAACATCACGCCCGCCACCCGCGCGTCCACCATCTCCTGCACGACCACCGCCAGCCGGACGGCGGCGTGGTCGATGCCGTTGGACTCGCGGTAGGCGACCGCGCGGTCGGTCCAGAGCGAGGCCCAGCAGCGGCGCACGGCCTCCACCACCGCCTCGGCGCCGACGACGTTGAGGTAGGTGTCCTGCTGCCCGGCGAAGCTGGCGAACGGCAGGTCCTCGGCCGTGGCGGACGAGCGCACCGCCACGGCCACGTCGTCACCGAGCGCGGCGTAGGACGACACGATCGTCTCGCGCACGTCGTCCGGCACCGGCGCCTCCAGCAGGTGCCGCCTGGCCCGCTCGGCGAGCCCGTCGCCGCTCGTCTCCAGGCCCTCCGCGACCCGCCGGTACGCCTCCGTGGTCAGCACCCATCCCGGCGGGACGGGAAGGCCGGCCCTGGCCAGCTCGCCGAGGTTCGCGGCCTTGCCGCCCACCTCGGCGAGCATCCCGGCGTCGATCTCGGAGAAGGCCAGTGCCGTCTTCATCGTCTGCTCCCCTGCGGTTCAGCTTCCTGTCACTCAGTGTGGCTCTTCCGTGAGAGAAATTCAACGGTTGATGAAAAGATCCGCGCCGTCCAGATCCCAGGTGGGATCGACCCCGACGCCCAGCACGCCCAGCGCCGTCGGCCCCACGTCGACCAGCCGCGGCTCGCCGAGCGAGCGGCCGCCCAGGTCCTCCTCGAGCCGGTTCGCGATCACGAACACCGTGCGCTCCTCGTCCGAGATCCCGCCGTGGCCGCCCTCGTCCACGTGCCCGTGGTCGGTCGTGATCAGCACCGTCCATCGCTCGCCGGGGTACGAGGACCGCCCGCGGACGGTGTCGAGCAGCTGCCCCAGGTAGGCGTCCTGGGTCTGGAGAGCGTCGAAGTACTCGGGGCAATGGGGGCCGAGGTCGTGGGCCACCTCGTCGGTGTCGCCCAGATACACGAAGACGGCGTCGGGGTCGGCCGCGGCCAGGTGCCGCTCGGCGGCCTCGGCGACCTGCCTGTCGGCCTCGGCCCAGGAGCCGAACTCGTAGCCGTCCAGGACGAACCGGTGGTCGATGGCCCGGCTGAACGCGCCGTGCTCCTCCAGCGCCCCCCAGGAGAAGAACGCGGCGGTGCTCAACTCCGGCCGGGCATGCTTCGCACGAGTCAAGAAGTCCGGATATTTCGTGAAACGGGGGTTGGCGAAGCCGTTGTCCACCACGCCGTGTTTGTCCGGCCAGACTCCGGTGGCGATCGACGACCAGCCGGGACCCGAGTCCGTCCGCGAGGCGATGACGCGACCGCCCGGCTCCGGAGACTTGGGGACGACCTGGCCGGGCGACTCCGTACGCGGCGTTCCCGCCTCGCCGTAGGGGAGCTTGCTGGTGCCGTACGCGCCGGAGGACATGAGCGAGCCCAGCACGGGCGCGCCCAGAGCCTGGAGGCGGTCGAACCGCAGGCCGTCCATCCCGACGACCAGCACCTTGTTCCGCTTAGATAGGGGCATCCCCCTATCTAAGCGGCGAAAGGTATCTAAAGGGCGAAACGCCGCACCCAGTCAGCCGCGCCCGGGAGGATCTCCTCGACCGGGGCGACCTGCGGATACCAGGTGCGCTCCCATTCCAGCGACACCCATCCGTCGTAACCTGCCGCGCGCAGCAGCTCGCCCGACTCCTCCAAGGGCACCGAGCCCGTCCACATGGGCACCGGCGTGGTGTCCTCGGCCGAGACCGCGTCCTTGACCTGGACGTAGGAGAGGTACGGGCCCAGCGCGGCCAGCGTTTCGGCCGGGGGTTCGCCGTGGCGCCACGGGTGCAGCAGGTCCCAGATCGCGCCGGTGGACTCGGGGCAGACCGCTTCGGCCAGCAGCCCGGCCACGGCGGCGCCGGTGGCCATGTGGTCGTGCGTCTCGACGAGGACGCGGACGCCGAGCGCGGAGGCCGTACCGGAGACCGCCTTGAGCCGGCGGGCGCCGACGGCGGGATCGTCGCCGCCCGGGAACACCCGCACCGCGGGGGCACCCAGGTCGGCGGCGAGCCGGAGGTCGGCGAGGAGCGCCTCGATGGCCGGTTCGTCCGGTCCAGGCGCACATACCCTGACATATCCGGCGAGTGCGGCGATCTCCAGGCCCGCCCGCTCGACCCGTTCCCGCACCGAGCGCCGCTCCGCGGCGTCGAGGCCGGCGTGCACCCCGGTGTCCGGGTGCAGGCGCAGCTCGAGGCCCTGGCAGCCGCCTCCGGCCGCGATCCCGATCGCCCTGTCCAGCCCTTCACCGGGCATCCCCAGGGTGCTGACGGCCAGCTTCACGCCATCCTCCGTACGCTCTCTCGCAGCACGACCTCGCCCGCGACCTGCTCGACCACGACCTCGTCCGTCTCACCCAGCGCGAGCTCCAGCGCCCGCGCGCCCATGTCCGTCAGGGGCAGCCGCACGGTCGTCAGCGCGGGCACGTGGTCCCGCAGCGTCACGATGTCGTCGAACCCGGCCACCGAGACGTCCTCCGGCACCCGGACCCCGCGCTCCCTGTAAGCCGCCAGCGCCCCGACCGCCATCACGTCGTTGACCGCGAACACGCAGGTCGCGTCCTTGACCTGCTGGGCCGCCGCGTAGCCGCCGTCGCGGTCGAACGGCCCGTGGATGACGTGCGGCGCGGGCAGCCCCAGCTCCTCCAGCGCCCCGGCGAACCCGGCGCACCGGTCGGCCGCCGTCACCAGGTGCGGCGGCCCGGCCAGCACCGCGAACCGCGTGTGCCCGAGCCCGGCCAGCGCGCGAGCGAGCTCGGCGGCGCCCGCTCTGTTGGCGGGCGCGACGGTGTCGACGCCGAGGAGGTCCTGGCCCACGCAGGCGGCGCGGCCGCCGCCCGACTGGTAGCGGGCGAGCTCGTCGCGCAGGCGCCCCGTGACAGCGTGGTCGGCGACGCGCGAGCCGACCAGCAGCACCGCCCGCACGCGCTGGGCGTTGAGCGTGGCCACGTAGGCGATCTCCTGCTCGGGATCGCGATGCGTGGTGCCCACCATGACCAGCAGGCCCTCGGTGGCGGCCGCCCGCATCGCCCCGTCGGCCAGGGCCGCGAAGTAGGGGTCGGTCAGGTCGTGGACGACGATGCCGATGACGTTGCTGGCGCCGCGGGCGAGCGTCTGGGCGGCGATGTTGGCGCGGTAGCCCAGCTCGTCCGCGGCCTGCTCGACGCGCGCCCGCAGAGTCGCGCCCACCTGGCGGGTGCTGCCGTTGAGCACCCGCGAGGCTGTCGCGAGCGAGACGCCCGCCTGCTTGGCGACATCCTCAAGCGTGACCACGAGACCTCCCCGGAAAGCGGTTTCCAAGTCTGCCAGATCAGCACCTGGATCCGCATCCTCGCACGTCTCAGGCCCAGGGGAACAGGATGTCCAGAAGTCCCTTGCTCTCCTTGGTGGGTGTGGGCGCGGGCGCCTGGGTCTGCGGCGGCGCCTGCGTGGAGGGAGCCTGGGTGGACCTCGACTCCGGCGCCTTGGTCGACACCGTGTTGTCCCTGCTGTCCGTGTCGTTCGTCGTGCTCGTGCGGTCGTCGTTGTCGTTCGTCTGGTTCTGCGGGGCGCGGGTGGGCCTGGTGCTCGCCTTCGTCGTCGGCTGGCCGATGCGCGTGTTCGTCGGACGGGCCGAGGGCTCGCGCGTGGGCCGGGCCGCCCGCGTGGGCGCGGTCGTCGTCGGGGTATCGGACTCAGAGTCGGTCGGCTCCGGGGTGTCCGTATCCTCGGTCTCGGGAGTCTCCTCCTCCGAGGTCGTGTCCTCGGGGGCCGCACTCTCCGAGGGGCGCGTCACCTCGCCCGCGCTGGCGCACTGACCGCCCTTGCAGGGGTCGTCGGAGGAGTTGCCCGTGAGCATGAAGCCGGCACCCACGCCGACCAGCACCACCGCGGCCGCGACCACCAGCAGCTTCCTGGTGCGCCGGCGCACCTCGCCGCCGTCGTCGCCGCTGCCGCCGCCGCCGGAACGGCCGCCCGAGCGCCTGTCCTGCGGGCGCTTGTCGTCCGAGTCCTCAGTCCAGCCCGAGCCGAGGAAGCCGCGCTTGGGCTTGTCGTCGTCGTGGTCGTCGTCGATCCCGGCGTCGTAGCTGCGGTCGAGCGGGAGGTACGGGTTGTCGTCCTCGATGCGGTGGGAGCCGCTGGGTCCGCCCAGGTCGTCGGCGTCCAGGACGTGATGGGGACCGCTGGCCCCGCCGTACACGTCGCGGTGGCCCACGTCGAGCGGGTCGCCGGCCGCGTACACGTCGCGTTTGCTGCCGTCCAGCGGGTCGCCGGCCACGTACATGTCGCGCTGGCCCCCCACGTCGAGCGGGTCGCCGTACACGTCGCGCTGACCCGCGTCGAGCGGGTCGCTCTGACCGCCGAGGACATCGTGCGGGCCGTCGTCGAGCAGGTCACGGCCCCCGATGAGCTGGGGCTCGCTCTTGTCGAGGGGGAGGATGTAGGTCTCGTTGCCGACGACCTGGATGGCGGGCTGCTCGTCGGTGTCATCGGTGCTCCACCGTGGGGAAAGCACGTCGCCCGTCAGATCCGGGTTTAACGACCTCCCCTGCCCATCCTCATAAGGCCTGTCGTTCTCGTCGCGCGCCACGATGAACCTCTCTAGTACGAATTCGGACCGCGCCCTTCTTAACAGACCCGACCATCACTTGTCCGGAAATTTCACATGTTTCCCTAAAAACACTCTCTGTAACATTCGTCACTCTAAGAGATCGAAGGCACGCTGTTGGTGAGCCGATCGGCCCTCCAGAACCCCCTTTGACCACGGAGTTCACCCGCGCGGGCACGCTCCGGCGTCACGGGGCACGGCAGGCGAAAGGCCGCCCGGACCGGGTCCGGGCGGCTTGTCAAGAGCACAGTCAGGAGTCACAGGCAGGGGTTGGTGTCGGAGTCGACGACCTTGTCCTTGAGCGAGTCGGGGATCGCCGACACGACGCGCACGCCGGGCCAGTCCGCCCCGATGACGACCTGGATGATCGGCCCGCCGGGGACCTCGACGCCGGCCTTGGACTTGTACGGCTGCGTGGTGATCGGCTTGACCTTGCCGGCCACGGGCGTCTTCTTCTCCTTCGACAGCCGCGAGGCCACCGCGTCCCCGTAGGCGGGCCCGTCGGCGGCGTCCTTCTTGGCGTACCGGAGTGCGGTCTTCGGGGTGGCGGCGACGTTGCCGACCTCCGTGATCACGAAACCCTGGGCGGCCAGCTCGTCGGCCACCTTGAGCGCCTTGCCCTGCTCCCCCGTGCCGTTGAGCACCTGGACGCGCACCTGCTTGTTCTCGATCTTGGGCCCGGCTGACTTGCCGGGCGAGGGAGCCGCGGTGACCTCGACGTCGTTGCGCACGCTCTCGAAGAAGTCGCGGGCAGACGGCTGGCTGAACTGGACCCGGTTCTTGTCCGCCGGGTAGGGCTCGGTGGGCACCGTGATGCCCTTGAGCTCCTTGGTCGTCAGGCCCTTGACGCTGAGGGCGATGTCCACCATGCGGTCGAGGGTGAGCTGATCGTCCAGCGTGACGGCCTTGGTGGCGGCCAGCAGGAACGAGTTCAGCTTGACCGGGTCGGTGAGCAGGCCGCCGTCGGTGACCGCCTGCAGCACCTTGGTGAGGAAGACCTGCTGGCGCTGGATCCTGCTCAGGTCGCTGCCGTCGCCCAGCGAGTACCGGGCGCGCACGTACCCCAGCGCCTGCTCGCCGCTGACCACGTGCCGGCCCGCGCTGAGCACCAGCTTCGCCTTGGGGTCGTTGACGGCCTTGGGCAGGCAGATCTCGATGCCGCCGATGGCGTCGATGATGCCCTTGAAGCCGGTGAAGTCGACCTTCACGAAGTGGTCGATCCTGATGTTGGTGAGCGACTCGAGGGTCTTGATCGTGCAGTTGATGCCGCCGTCGTTGAAGGCGGCGTTGATCTGGCGCAGGCCGCCGGGGATCAGGGCGCCGGTACGGCTCTTGCACTCCGGGATCATGACCATGGAGTCACGCGGAAAGCTGATCATGGTGGCCTTGTCCCGGTTCGGGGAGATGTGCAGCAGCATGATCGTGTCGGTGCGCTCGCCGATCTCCTTGAGGTGGGGGCCGTACCTCTTGTTGTCGCCCTCACGGGAGTCGGAGCCGACGAGCAGGACGTTGAGCGCGCCGGTGTCCGGCGGGCGGCTCTCGCCGACGACGATGGGCTCGCGGGGGATCTCGCTCTCGATGTGCCGGTAGTACGCGTACGCCCCGACCGAGACGACCACCAGCACCAGCGTCATCCCGATGCCGACCCACCCCAGTACCGAGACCCGCCATCGCGGGCCGCGCTCGCGCCGCCTCCTGCGCCGCGGCGGAGCATCCCCCACGTGTTCCGGACTCTGCCTCACGCGCCCCCCTTCACCCACCCCACAAGAGAAACGCGTACCGCCAGCTGGCGGCGCGTAGCTCACCGAGTTACCGATGATTCCAGGACTGTCGCGCCTTGCAGATAAAAGTGGCAATCCTCGGGGCTGCCACTGTTGCGTGCCGGGCGAGGAGCTCCATCCAAAGCACGGGAATCCGGGGCGTCACCACGCAGAGTGACGCCATGATGACATTCATGCTGTTGACCGAGATGGCGCCCCCTCCAGGCGCCCAGGAACTGGCCGGGCTGCGGGCCAGAGCCAGAACCGCCCGCCGCCGGGCCTTCGTCGCGCTCTCCGCCTCGATCGCGCTGCTGGCCACCGCCCAGCTGCTCGCCGACCGGGCGCAGACGAGGGAGCAGACGCTACCGCTGGCCGTGTTGTCGCTGGCGGTCTTCGCGGCCGCGGTGCCCGCGCAGGCGATCACCCAGTACGTCTGGGGCACCCACGCCCGGCACGTCCACCGCAAGGAGCGCGAGCTGTACGCCGCCCCCCGCGCCGGACGCGTGCGCCCCCTCAGCAGGCTGGCCGTGGCCTGCTGCTGGGCGGTGACGCTGCTGCTCGGCTGGACGGCGCCGCGCCTGTTCCGGGAGGCCGCCCTGTACGGCTTCGCCGACTCCCTGGGCTGGGCCACCGAGGCGCTGGCGCTGATGAGTCTCGCGACGGGGGTGTTGTTCGTCCTCTGGTGGGCAGGCGACGCGTTGGGGACACTGGCGCGCGCCCTGCGGTCGGGCGGGTCACCTGGCGATCCGTGGGACCCCGGCCGAGGCGCGCGCCGGCGAGAGGGCGCGGCGCTCTGGACGGGCGCGGCCGTGGCGGTCGCGGCCCTGGTCGGGGCCCGCGCCCATCTCTGGGAGCCGGCCACGGCGGTCGTTTACACATTGCTGACCGCCGCCCTCGTCTGCGGAGTAGTTACTGACGAGTAGCATAGGCACGGAACCCTATCAACGAGGAGCGAATCCGTGCCTTCCTCTCGTGACGTCGTGTTCGTCGACGGCGTGCGCACGCCTTTCGGCAGGTCGGGACCAAAAGGGCTGTACGCGGAGACCCGCGCCGACGACCTGGTCGTCCGCGTCATCCGCGAGCTCGTCCGGCGCAATCCCAACCTGCCCCCCGAGCGAGTGGACGAGGTCGCCATCGCCGCGACCACGCAGATCGGCGACCAGGGCCTGACCATCGGCCGGGCGGCGGCGGTGCTGGCAGGGCTGCCCAAGAGCGTGCCCGGCTACGCCATCGACCGCATGTGCGCGGGCGCGATGACCGCGGTCACCACGGTCGCGGGCGGCATCGCGTTCGGCGCGTACGACGTGGCCATCGCCGGCGGCGTCGAGCACATGGGCCGCCACCCGATGGGCGAGGGCGTCGATCCCAACCCGCGCTTCCTGTCGGAGAAGCTGGTCGACCCGAGCGCGCTGGTCATGGGTATGACGGCGGAGAACCTGCACGACCGCTACCCGCACATCACCAAGGGCCGCGCGGACGCGTACGCGGTGCTGTCGCAGGAGCGGGCGGCCAAGGCGTACGCCGACGGCCGGATCCAGCCCGACCTGGTCCCGACCGCGATCAGGACGGCCGAGAAGGGCTGGGGCCTGGCGGTCGAGGACGAGGCGCCGCGGCCCGGCACCACGGTGGAAGGGCTGAGCACGCTCAAGACGCCCTTCCGGCCGCACGGCAACGTCACGGCGGGCAACTCCTCCGGCATCAACGACGGCGCCACCGGGTGCGTCGTGGCCGCCAAGGAGGTCGCGGACGAGCTGGGGCTGGGCGCGAAGATGCGGCTCGTCTCCTACGCGTTCGCGGGCGTGGACCCCGAGGTCATGGGCGTCGGACCGATCCCGTCCACGGAGCGGGCGCTCCGGCTGGCCGGCCTGGACATCTCCGACATCGGGCTGTTCGAGATCAACGAGGCGTTCGCCGTCCAGGTGCTGGCGTTCCTCGACCACTTCGGGATCACCGACGACGATCCCCGCGTGAACCAGTACGGCGGCGCGATCGCCTACGGGCACCCGCTCGCCTCCTCGGGAGTACGGCTGATGACGCAGCTCGCGCGGCAGTTCGGCGAGCGTCCCGACGTGCGGTACGGCATCACCACCATGTGCGTCGGCATGGGCATGGGCGGCACTGTGATCTGGGAGAACCTCGCATGACCAACGTCGAGAACTGGCGCGCGCTGCTGGGCGGGCGCAACACCGACGAAGTCGTCACCAAGGCGCTCGTGCGCGACGTCCAGCTCCCCTACGGCGCCGGCACGATGGCGCTGATCACGCTGGACAACGGCTTCGACCACACCAAGCCCAACACGTTCGGCCCGAACGGCCTGTTCGCGCTCAACGGCGCCTTGTCGGAGATCGCCGAGCGCACCGACCTGGCCGCGGTGGGCGTGACGGGCAAGCCGTTCATCTTCGCCGTCGGCGCCGACCTCAAGGGCGCGGCCGCGCTGTCCACCCGCGAGGAGGCCCTGGCCATCGGCGCTCTGGGCCACCACGTGTTCCGCAGGCTGGGCGAGCTGGCGATCCCGTCGTTCGCGTTCGTGAACGGCGCCGCGATGGGCGGCGGGCTCGAGGTGGCGCTGCACTGCACGTACCGGACCATCTCCTCGGGCGTGCCCGCGGTAGCGCTGCCGGAGTGCTTCCTCGGTCTGGTGCCGGGCTGGGGCGGCACGCAGCTCCTGCCCCGCCTGATCGGCCCGGCGAAGGCGATCAAGCTCGTCATCGAGAACCCGCTCTCGCAGAACCGCATGGTCAAGGGCAAGGAGGCGTACGAGCTGGGCGTCGCGGACGCGATGTTCGAGCCCGCCGACTTCCTGGAGGAGTCGCTGCGCTGGGCCGCCCGCGTGGTCAAGGGCGAGCTGGCCGTGGAGCGGCCGGCACACGACGAGAACAGTGACGAGGACTGGGACAAGACGGTCGCCGACGCGCGCTTCCTGGTGGACATGAAGCTGCGCGGCGCCTCGCCCGCCCCCTACCGCGCGCTCGACCTGATCGCCCAGGCCCGCACGGCCTCCCGCGACGAGGGCTTCGCCGCCGAGGACGAGGCGCTGGCCGACCTGCTGATGGGTGACGAGCTGCGGGCCGGGCTCTACTCGTTCGACCTGGTGCAGCGCCGTGCCAAGCGGCCCGCGGGCGCGCCCGACCGGTCGCTGGCCCGCAAGGTCACCAAGGTCGGCGTGGTGGGCGCGGGGCTGATGGCCTCGCAGATGGCGCTGCTGTTCGCGCGCCGCCTGGAGGTGCCGGTCGTGCTGACCGACCTCGACCAGGCCCGGCTCGACAAGGGCGTCGGGTACGTGCACGCCGAGGTCGACAAGCTCCTGGGCAAGGGCCGCGTCTCGGCCGACCAGGCCAACCGGCTCAAGGCCCTGGTGACCGGGTCGCTGACGAAGGACGCCTTCGCCGACGCCGACTTCGTGATCGAGGCCGTGTTCGAGGACATGGCGGTCAAGAAGCAGGTGTTCGCCGAGGTGGAGGCCGTGGTCTCGGCCGAGTGCGTGCTGGCCACGAACACCTCCTCGCTCTCCCTGACCGAGATGGGCACCGGGCTGGCACACCCCGAGCGGCTGGTCGGGTTCCACTTCTTCAACCCGGTCGCCGTCATGCCGCTGCTGGAGATCATCCGCGGCGCCGCGACGGACGACGCCACGCTGGCCACGGCGTTCGCGGTGGGCAAGTCGCTGAAGAAGTCGTCGGTGCTGGTCAAGGACGCCCCGGCGTTCGTGGTCAACCGGCTGCTGACCTGCTTCATGGGCGAGGTCGTGACGGCCGTGGACGAGGGCACGCCGCTGGAGGTGGCCGAGCACGCGCTGGACGGGCTCGGGCTGCCCATGTCGCCGTTCGCTCTGCTGCAGCTCGTCGGCCCGGCCGTCGGCCTGCACGTCGCCGAGACGCTGCACGAGGCCTTCCCCGACCGGTTCGGCGTCTCGGAGAACATGGCCAAGCTGGTCGCCGCGGGCAAGCCGGGCGTCTACCGGCCCGACTTCACGCTCGACCCGGAGGCGGTCGCCCTCTTCTCGGGCGGCACGTCACCGTCCACCGCCGAGCAGGTACGCGAGCGCGTCCTGGCGGCGCTGGCCAGGGAGGTCCGCATCATGCTGGACGAGGGCGTGGTCGCCGCGCCGCAGGACATCGACCTGTGCATGATCCTCGGGGCCGGCTGGCCGTTCCACCTGGGCGGGATCACCCCGTACCTGGACAGGACGGGCATCGCCCGGCCGCGGTTCCTGTCGCCCGGCGTGGCCTCGCTGCCCGCCTGAACCTTTTGAAGGAGGCCCGCCCCGGCGGGCCTCCCTGATCCTCACCGGCCTCCGTCGTAGCGTTGAGTACCGTTCTACGAACGGAGAGTAGTCATGATGAGAGCATTCGGTGCCATCGCGCTCTGCGGAGCCTTCATGGTGGGCGCGTCGTCGCCCGCGGTGGCCGCACCCCACCCGAAGGCGCAGCTCAAGATCGTCGACGCCGTCAAGGACGGCGTGACGAAGACGGTCTGGCTCAACTGCGGCCCCGCGGGAGGGGCCCACCCCAACGCGCGCGCGGCCTGCCGGCTGCTGGAGAAGGTCGACGGACACCCCGAGCGGCTCAACGTCACACCGGACGCCATCTGCACGAAGGAGCTGCAGCCGCACGTCGTCGTGGTGGCCGGCCAGTGGCAGGGCACGACGGTGCAGTGGGCCAAGGTCTTCGGCAACGGCTGCACGATGAAGGCCGCGCTGGGAGCCGTCGTCTCGTTCTGACCGGCCGGGAGGGGGCGGGCGCCCGCCCCCTCAGCCGCCGCTCTTGACGCGGACCTTGACCGTCCTGCTGTGGCGGTAGCCGTAGACGAAGTAGATGACGACGCCGACGATCATCCAGATCAGGAACCTCAGCCACGTCTGCACCGGCAGGTTGAGCATGAGGTAGAGGCAGGCCAGCACCGACAGGACCGGCAGCACCGGCACGAACGGCGCGCGGAACGCCCTCGGCAGGTCGGGCCGGGTGCGCCGGAGAATGACCACCCCGATCGAGACCACCACGAACGCGAAGAGCGTGCCGATGTTCACCAGTTCGGCCAGCTCGCCGAACGACACGAACCCGGCCAGCGCCATCGTCACCACGCCGATGATGATCGTGAGCCGGGCCGGCGTGCCGAACTGGGGGTGGACCTTGGCCAGCGGGCGCGGCAGCAGCCCGTCGCGGCACATCGCGAAGAGCACCCGGGTCTGGCCGAGCAGCAGCACGAGCACCACGGTGGTCAGGCCGGCGATGGCGCCGACGCTGATGATGGTGGCCAGCCAGCCGTAGCCGACCGAGGTGAACGCGTCGGACAGCGGCGCAGAGGTGCTGAGCCGGTCATAGCGCTGCATGCCGACCACGACGAGCGAGACGGCCACGTACAGGGCCGTGCAGATGGCCAGCGAGCCGAGGATGCCGCGCGGCACGTCGCGCTGCGGGTGGATGGTCTCCTCGGCGGCGGTGGCCACGATGTCGAAGCCGATGAACGCGAAGAACACGATCGCCGCGGCGGAGAAGACGCCCAGCATGCCGAACGCGACCGGCGTGACGCCGAACAGCACCTGGATCAGCGGCGCCTTCAGCCCTTCGACCCGCGGCGTGGACACCGCCTCGGGGATGAACGGCGTGTAGTTGGCCCCCTTGACGAAGAACAGCCCGGCCACGATCACCAGCAGCACGACCGTGATCTTCGTGATCACCAGGATGAGGTTGACCCGCGAGGAGACCTTGATCCCGATCACCAGGATCACGGTGAGGAGGAGGACGATGAGGATGGCGGGCACGTTCACCACGGGGTTCTCGCCCGCGATCGAGGCGGGCAGATGGATGCCGATCGACGCCAGCATCGAGGCGAAGTAGCCCGACCAGCCGACCGCCACCACGGCCGCGGCCAGCGCCAGCTCCAGGGTCAGGTCCCAGCCGATCACCCAGGCGGGGAACTCGCCCAGGGTGGCGAAGGCGAAGGTGTAGGCCGAGCCGGCGACCGGGATCGTGGAGGCGAACTCGGCGTAGCACAGGGCCGCCAGGCCGCAGACGATGCCCGCGACGACGAACGAGAGCGCCACCGCCGGGCCCGCCACCTCCTTGGCGACCTGTCCCGTGAGCACGAAGATCCCGGTGCCGACGATCACCCCGATGCCGAAGACCGTCAGGTCGGTGGCCGTCAGGCGTTTGCGCAGCTGATGCTCCGGATCCTCGGTGTCACGGATCGACTGCTCGACACTCTTCGTGCGAAAGATGTCCACGCCCGGTGATCCTTCCCACGCCCTGAGTGATCATGCGTGGTCGGGATCCAGTCTCACCTTCCGGATAGGAGCGCGACGCGGCGGTGATCGCCCTGCCGGGGATCACCGCCGCGCTGCGCCGGGTGCTCAGTGGCGGGCGGGCACCTCGTGGGAGGTCCGCTTCGCGACCGCCTCGGTGATCTGCCGGGCGAGGTCCTGCGCGGTCAGGCCGACCTTGGCGAGGATCGCGGCCCGCTTGGCGTGGTCGAGGAACTCCTGCGGGATGCCGTACGTGCGCACCGGCACGTCGACGTCGGCGTCGCGCAGCAGGCGGGCCACGGCGTCGCCCACGGCGCCCACGCGGCCGTTGTCCTCGACGACGGCCACCAGCTTGTGGGCGCTCGCGGCCAGCACGAGCGCCTCATCGAGCGGCTTGACCCAGCGGGGGTCGACCACGGTGGCCCCGATCCCCTGGGCGTCGAGCAGGACCGCGGCGTCCATGCAGAGCTGCGCCATCGGGCCCACGCCGACCAGCAGCACGTCGGGGTCGCCCTTGGGGGCGCGCAGCACGTCCATCTCGCCCAGCTTGCCCACCGGCTCGACCGGCTCGGCGACCGGGCCCTTGGGGAAGCGCAGCACGGTCGGGCCGTCGGTGACCTCGACGGCCTCGCGCAGCAGCTCGGTCAGCCGGTCGCCGTCGCGCGGCACCGCGACCCGCAGCCCGGGGACGACCTGGAGGATCGACAGGTCCCACATGCCGTTGTGGCTGGCGCCGTCGTCGCCCGTGACGCCCGCGCGGTCGAGCACCACCGTGACGGGCAGCCGGTGCAGCGCGACGTCCATGAGGAGCTGGTCGAAGGCCCGGTTGAGGAACGTGGCGTAGACGGCCACGACCGGGTGCATGCCGCCGAGGGCGAGGCCGGCGGCGCTGGTCAGCGCGTGCTGCTCGGCGATGCCGACGTCGTAGATGCGCTCGGGGTAGGCGTCGGCGAAGGCGTTGAGGCCCGTCGGGTGGAGCATGGCCGCGGTGATCGCGACGAGGTCCTCGCGCTCCTTGCCGAGCCGGACGAGCTCCTCGCTGAAGACGTTGGTCCAGATGCGCGGCTTGGGCTTCTCCGCGCCGGTGGCCCGGTCGAAGGCGCCGGGCGAGTGGAACTGGTCCTCGTCGTGATTCTCCGCGGGCGTGTAGCCGCGGCCCTTCTGGGTGAGGGCGTGGACGATGACGGGGCCGCGGAAGTCGCGTGCCTTGCGCAGCGCCGCCTCCATGGCCTGCTCGTCGTGGCCGTCGATGGGGCCGACATATTTGAGCCCGAGGTCCTCGAACATCACCTGCGGGGCCAGGACGTCCTTGACGCCCTTCTTGAAGCCGTGCAGGGCGTCGTAGAGCACGGGAACGTTCCCCAACTTGTCCTTGACGTAGTCGAGGAAGTCCTCATACCTGCGGTTGACCCGCAGGTTGGACAGGTGGGAGGCCAGGCCGCCGATCGTGGGCGAGTAGGAGCGGCCGTTGTCGTTGACCACGATCACGAGCCGGAGGTCCTTGCCGGCGGCGATGTTGTTGAGCGCCTCCCAGGCCATGCCGCCGGTCAGCGCGCCGTCGCCGATCACCGCCACGACCGTGCGGTCCTGCTCGCCGCGCAGCTTGAACGCCTTGGCCAGGCCGTCGGCGTAGGACAGCGCGGTCGAGGCGTGGGAGTTTTCCACGAAGTCGTGCTCCGACTCGGCCTGGCTCGGGTAGCCCGACAGACCACCCTCCTGCTTGAGGGCCTCGAAGCCGGAGGCCCGTCCGGTGAGGACCTTATGCACGTACGACTGGTGGCCGGTGTCCCAGACGACGGGGTCGTTCGGGGAGTCGAAGACCCGGTGGATGGCGATGGTGAGCTCGACCACCCCCAGGTTGGGGCCCAGATGGCCGCCGAACCTGGCGCACGAGTCGACCAGCAGGTCGCGGATCTCCCCCGCAAGCCGCGGCAGCTCCTCGACAGTGAGCCGTTTGACGTCGTGCGGTCCCTCTATCGAGCCCAGCAACCCGCTCACGGATCCGACTCCCCTCTGCTCTTGTGCGCCGTTGACCCGAGTCTAGTTCGCTCCCGCCTCACTGACTCCATCGAGTCAAATCCACCCACATATGTCTGATCTTGGGATAGTTTTTCGGAACATATGAACTCTGCCCCCAAAAGCAAACTCGCGGCGCTGGCGGTCGCCATGGTGGCGCTTGCCCTGGCAGCGGCCGGTTTGGTGCTCGTGCTGGCCGGCGTGGCCACCCCCTCGTCGGAGTCGCTGAACGGGGCGGCCCAGCAGCTCTCCTCCCCGCCGGCCAAGGGCTCCAGCGAGTCGAAGAAGGGGCCCTCGATCGGCCGGGCGCTGGCGACGGCGAACCCGCTGTACCGGACCGGGCGCCTGGCCGACGTCAACTGCGCGCCCGGCGACCTGCCGGCCGGGAGCATGACCGCGTACCGGCGCTTCCTGACCCGCGTGACCAACTGCCTCAACAAGGCGTGGGCCGCCCAGTTCCGCAAGGCCGGGCTGCCCTTCGCCAAGCCGCGGCTGCGCATCATCACCACCAAGGTCAGGACCCCCTGCGGCACCTGGAACACCGGCGCCGACGGCGTCTACTGCTCCACGGACCGCACGATGTACCTGATGATCAGCAGGGACCAGCTGCGCAACCCGTTCCCGCTGGGCATCACCCGCCTGATCGCCCACGAGTACGGGCACCACGTCCAGCAGATCTCCGGCATCTGGAACTACTACTGGACCGCCAGGAATGTCGCGGGCAAGGCGAAGCGGCTGCAACTCTCGCGCAATTCGGAACTGCAGGCGGAGTGCTTCTCGTCGGTGTTCATGAGCACGATGAAGGGAACGGAGCTGGTCACCGACGCCGACTGGGCGTACACGGTCGACTGGTTCAGGAAGAACGGCGCCAAGGGCTGGCCCCAGAACGACCACGGCAAGGGCCCGACGCAGGCGGCCTGGATGACGCGGGGCTTCAACCGCGGCGGTCCGGGCGCGTGCAACACCTGGTCCGCCACGGCCCGCAACACGCTTTAATCTTCCTTTACCTGGAACTCCCTATTCAATAGGGTGCCTTCTCATGCGTATCCCCCGATTGGCGCTTATGGCAGGCGCGATGGCGAGCCTGCTCTTCGCCGGAACGGCCCACGCGGCCACCGCTGCGCCGGCATACAAGCCTGTACTGGCGAAAAGCCCGATCTACAAGACGGGCAAGCTCGGCTTCGACACGTGCGAGGAGCCGAAGGTGCAGTCCGGCAGCCTGGAGGAGGTCAAGGGCTACCTGAACGTCGTGCTCGACTGCCTCAACGCCGCCTGGGAGCCCAAGGTGAAGAAGGCGGGCTTCAAGTTCACCAAGCCCACCATGCAGGTGATCGCCAAGCCCGGCGCGCAGACCGGCTGCGGCAAGTTCCCCGAGGGCGGCGTGCAGGCCCTGTACTGCTCGACCAACAAGAAGATCACCTTTTTCGCCAGCGCCAACCTCGTCGAAGAGCCGACCGACCTCATCCTGATGCTGGTCCTGGCCCACGAGTACGGCCACCACGTCCAGCAGCTCACGGGCATGTTCGGCGCCCAGACTCGGTACACCGGCAAGAACGCGGCGCGGGTGCTCGACGAGTCGCGGCGGTTCGAACTGCAGGCGGAGTGCCTGGCCGGCGTGTTCACCGGCAGCGTCTGGCACTCGCTCGGCCGCCAGGAAACCGACTTCACCTACTGGGTCAGGAACGGCGGCACCGGCCTCGACCTGTCCGCCATCGGCGTGAAGGTCGACAACTGGGGCGAGAAGACGCACGGCAACGCCAAGAACACCGGCGCCTGGCTCAAGCGCGGCTTCGACACCGAGTCGGCCGGCGGCTGCAACACCTGGAAGGCTCCGAAGTCCCAAGTGTCGTAAAACTCCTCTAAGATCCGCGATCGTGCGCATATCCCTCTTAGCGGGCATGGTCGCGGGTCTACTGCTGTTCTCCGGGCATTTTTCTGGGCCGGCCTGGGCGGCGTCGCGTATCGCGCAGGCCGGCCTTCTGGGAGAGATGGGCGGGGACGTGGTCGCGCAGACCTGCGAGGTCCCGGAGATCCGTCCGGGCAGCGTCGCCTCGCTCAAGACGTTCTACCGGGCGATGGCCGGATGCGCCGACCGCTTCTGGGCCGGGCGGTTCGCGCAGGCCCGGCTGCCGTACGCGCCGCCCGAGGTCACGATCACGACGGGGAGCGACTCCGTCTGCGGGGAGATCACCAGCAACGGCGCGCAGTACTGCCCCGAGCAGCGCACGATCGCCATCCGCATCATGAAGCACGACCTGCGCGACCCCTTCAGGATGAACATCGCGCACTCCGTCGCCCACGAGTGGGGACACCACGTGCAGCAGCTCATCGGGGTGCTGGACGCGCAGAACGCGCTGTCCTGGCAGGCGTCCGGCAGCGCGCGGACCCTGCTGAGCCACCGGCTGGAGATGCAGGCCGAGTGCTTCGCCGGCGTCCTGTACAGCGCCACGCTGAAGTCGATCAGGCCGGGGATCGAGTGGGACGACTGGATCGACGCGGTGCGCAGGGCCGACGAGAGCGAGATCCACGGCAAGCCCCGCAACCTCGCCTTCTGGCAGGAGCGCGGCTACCGCGGCGGGGCCACGGGCTTCTGCAACACCTGGACGGCCGCCAAGTCGAAGGTCGGCTGACGGGGGTCTAGGACGGGGGTCTAGGCGGTGGCGCGGGCGAGGACCTCCAGGGGGTCGGCGAGGACGTTGGCGAAGGCCAGCTCGGCCGCGCCCACCAGCGGGGCGGCGTCCTTGAGCGACGCCGTGCGCAGCCGCAGCCGCTCCCGTTGCGGCGCCATCGCGTGCAGCGCGAGCTGGGAACGCACCCGCGCGGCGGACCCCAGGTAGATCTCCCGGAGGATGCCCCCGAAGATGACCATCTCGGGGTTGAAGATGTTGACCAGGTTCGCCACGCCGAGGCCGAGCCAGTCGCCGACCTTCTTGAGCGCGTCCTGCGCCTCGATGTCGCCCCGGTCGGCGGCCTCCACCACGGCGCGCACCGCGTCGCGTCCGTGCTGCCCGGGGCCGATGCGGCCCGCGGCCTCCAGCAGCGCCCGCTCCCCCACCTCCGCCTCCAGGCACCCGTGGGACCCGCAGCCGCAGGCGCGCCCGCCGGGGTTGACGACCATGTGGCCGACCTCGCCGCCGTAGCCGTCGTGGCCGCCGAGCAGATGGCCGCCCGCGATGATGCCGCCGCCGATGCCCACGTCGCCGTGCAGGTAGATGAGGTCCCTGACGGCGGCGCCGACGCCCCGGCTGTGCTCGGCGAGGGCGGCCAGGTTGGCGTCGTTGCCCACGCTGACCGGCAGCCCGAGGCCGAGCCGGCGGCCCAGCTCCTCGCCGAACGGGATCTCCTCGGCCAGCAGGTTGGGCGAGAACCGCACCACGCCGTCGGCCTTGCGCACGCCGCCGGACACGGCCGCCGCCGCGCCCACGCAGACGGTGTCGTCCCTGGTCTTGCGCCGCATCTGCCGGGCGAAGCCGGACAGCACCCCGGTCAGCTCGTCCAGCTCGAACTTGCCGCGCTCGCGGGTCGTCTCACGGCGGTCGAGGATCACCCCGCCCAGCCCCACGCGGGCCACCGCCAGCCGGTCAGGGCCCACGTCGAACGCGAACACGTAGACCCGGGCCGACTCCGGCCGCACCACGAGCGAGGGCCGTCCCGCCCGGCCCGTCTCGCGGGGCAGCTCCTCGCGCACCAGCCCGGCCGCGGTGAGGTCCGAGGTCAGCGCCATGATCGTGCTGCGGTTGAGCCCCATCCTCGAGGTCAGCTCGGCGCGCGAGATCGGCCCGCCCAGATGGACATGGCGAAGCAGCGCGCCGAGATTGTGGCGCCTGATGTCCTCTTGGGAAGGGCCGGCACGCATCGTCTGGTATTCCTTCGGGGGCTGAGAGTCGCTGATCACCTTAGACCAGCGGCCGACGCCCGTTTGCGGGCCAGGGCGTCGACGCCCGCGGCGAGCAGCAGGACGGACCCCGTGACCAGGTACTTCACACTGGCCCCGTACCCCATCAGACCCATGCCGTTCTCGATGACCGCCACCACGGCGCCGCCGAGCACGGCGTCCAGCACCCTGCCCTTGCCGCCGAACAGGCTCGTGCCGCCGATGACCGCCGCGCCGACCGCGTACAGCAGGACGGAGCTGCCGCCCGTGTTCGGGTCGACCGAGCTGGCCCTGGACGCGGCCACGATCCCGCCGATCGCGGCCATCGAGGAGCAGATCACGAACGCGCTGATCCTGATCCGGTCGACCGGGATGCCGGCCCGGCGCGCGGCCTCGGTGTTGCCGCCGACCGCGTAGATGTGGCGTCCGAACGCGGTACGGCGCAGCACCATCGTCCACGCGACCAGCAGCACCAGGATGATCGGCACCACGATCGGCACGCCGGTGAGCGAGACCAGCGCCGGGTTGCGGCTGCGCTCAAGGTTGAGCACGTAGACCGCGAGCCCGGCCAGCACCGCCAGCGCGCCCACGCGGGCGGCGATCAGCGACATCGGGTCGGCCACCAGCCCGCGCTTGGTGCGCTTCCTGGCCCGCAGGAGCTGGACGGCGGCGTAGACCGCCACACTGGCCGCGTAGAGCACCCAGCCCAGCCAGGGCGGCAGGTTCTTGTTGGCGATGGCGACGATCATGCTGTCGCGGATGGAGATGTTCGTGCCCTCCTGGACCAGCACCAGGACCAGGCCCTGGAAGGCGAGGAAGGCGGCCAGCGTGACCACGAACGACGGGATCCCGACCTTGGCGACGAGTGTGCCGAGCACCGTGCCGATGATCACGCCGGTGACGATGGCGGCCAGCGCGCACACGTACCAGGGCAGGCCCAGGCTGGTGAGCGTGACGGCCAGCACCGCCGCACACACGCCGCTGGCGAAGCCGGCGGACAGGTCGATCTCGCCGAGCAGCAGCACGAACACCAGGCCCATCGCGATCAGCGTGATCGCGGCGCCCTGGGTGAAGAGGTTGGCGAAGTTGATCGAGGTGACGAAGGCGGGGCGGGCGACGGCGAAGACCGTGCAGAGCACGACCAGCCCCAGCACGGCGGGCAGCGCGCCCATGTCGCCGCCGCGTACCCGCTCGACGTAGGCGAGGAAGCTGTTGCCGATCGACGGCGACTGCGTCGCGGCGACGATGGCCTCGCCCGGGAGTTCTTTGACCTTGCTCATGGGGTGACCCCGTTCTTGAGGCCGAGTTCCCCGCTGCGGCCTGAGGTGATCAGTTCGACGACCTGGGCGTGCGTCAAGTCGGCGGTCTTGACCTGGGCGGCCATCCTGCCGAGGTAGAGCGCCGCGATCCGGTCGGAGACGGCGAAGACGTCGTTCATGTTGTGCGAGATGAGCACGACGGCCAGGCCGGTGTCGGCCAGCCTGCGCACCAGTTCCAGCACCTGCGCGGTCTGGGCCACGCCCAGCGCCGCGGTCGGCTCGTCGAGGATGACGACCTTGCTGTTCCACAGCACGGCCTTGGCGATGGCCACGGTCTGCCGCTGCCCGCCGGACAGGCTGGAGACCTGCTGCCGGATGGACTTCACCGTGCGTACGGACAGGCCGCTGAGGGTCTTCTCGGCCAGTTCCTCCATGCTGTCCTCGTCGAGCAGGAGCCCGTTCTTGCGCTCCCTGCCGAGGAACATGTTCTGGACGATGTCGAGGTTGTCGCACAGGGCCAGGTCCTGGTACACGATCTCGATCCCGAGCTCGCCCGCGTCGCGAGGGCTGTGGACGTGCACCTGCCTGCCGTCGAACAGGATCTCGCCGGCGTCGATCGGATAGATGCCGCCGATGCACTTGACCAGGGTCGACTTGCCCGCGCCGTTGTCTCCGACCAGGGCCGTCACCTCGCCGGCGTACGCTTCGAACTCGACCTTGTGCAGCACCTTCACCGGGCCGAAGCTCTTGTCGATCCCGCGCACTTCAAGGAGGGGGGTCATGGGGCTCCCTAAAAGGGGGCACGACCGGTCCGGCCGCGCCCCCTTTGGTCTTATTGAATACCGGCCTCGGTGCACTTCTTGGCGAAGTCACCCGTGCACAGTTCCTCCTTGGTCACGTAACCGTCGGCCACCACGTCCTTGACGTTGTCGAGGTAGATGGCCTGCGGCTCGAGCAGCTCCGAAGGGACGTCCTGGCCGCTCTCGGGGTCCTTGACGCTGCCGCTCGCCGTGGGCTTCTCACCCTTGGCCAGCGCCACCGCGAGCTTGGCCGCCGCGTCGGCCTCCTTCTTGACGGCCTTGTAGACGGTCATGCACTGGTCACCCGCGAGGATGTTCTGCAGGCCCTGGACGGTGGCGTCCTGACCGGTGACCGGCACCTTGCCGTTGAGGTTCTGCTTCTTCAGCACGGTGATGGCGGCGTTGCCGAGGCCGTCGTTGGCGGCCAGCACGCCGGCGATCTTCGGCTGCTGGGTGAGCATCTGCTCGAAGATCGTGCCGGCCTGGGTGTTGTCCCAGTCGGGCACGGCCTGGTCGGGGCCCTTGGTGTACTCGCCGGCGTCGAACTTGGGCTTGAGCACCCCGTCGTACCCCTGCTTGAACAGCGTGGCGTTGTTGTCCGTCGGCGAGCCGTTCAGGTAGGCCACGATGGGCTTGCTGGCCTTCTTGTCGGTCAGGCACTTGCTCAGGCCCTCGCCCTGCAGGGTGCCGACCTTGGTGTTGTCGAAGCTGACGTAGTACGCGGCGCCGCCGCCGAGCGTCAGCCGGTCGTAGTCGATCGTGGCCACGCCCTGGGACTTGGCCTTTTCGATGACCGCCTTGCCGCTCCCGCTGTCCAGGTTCACGATCATCAGGACGGTGGCGCCGTTGGTGATCATCTGGTCGGCGATGGTCTGGAACGCCGTCTTGTCGTTCTGTGCGTTCTGGATGTCGTACTGGACACCGGCGGCCTTGAACGCCTCTTCGAGGTATTTGCGGTCCGCCGTCTCCCACCGGGCCGAGGACTTGCTGTCCGGCAGGATGACGCCGATCTTCCCGGCCTTCGCCGCTGAGGCCGTGGCCGACGCGGTCGACGAGGTCGACGTCGTGTTCTGACCGCTGTTGCCCCCGCAGGCGGTGAGACCGAGGGCGAGCGTGGCTGCCGCGGCGGTCAGGCTGAGGATCCCCTTGCGCATGGTGCAGGGTCCTTTCTTCCGGAGGCGCCCGGATGAATGTTGTTTGCGGCAACGTATTCCGGGATGGCCTGCTTTGGAAGACCCTGTGGGCCGGGAGTTTGTTGTTTCGGGTAACAATCCAGAAACGTCACCGGAATCTTCGGGGGCTCCGGTCCTGTGACTGAGCGCTTCAGTCGGCCAGTTCGCGCCGTTCTGCCCACCAGCGGGCGTTGCGGGATCGGCGGTCGAGTGCCGGGCCTCGGGACTGGGCCGGGGCCGGGCCGGGTGGGATGTCCGGCCCGGCCCCGGACGGGTCAGCTTCGGCCGAGCATTTCAGCGGTGAGGATATTGCCGCCCAGGCCCCAGCCGCCGTCCGGAACCTCCTCCAGGAGGACCAGGGTGGTGGCGCGGGCTCGTTCTCCGTAGACGTCGGCGTAGGCGTCGGTGACGGCGTCGGTGACGGCGTCGATGAGCTTCTTCTTGGACTCGGGGGTCAGGGTGTCGGCGGGCACCTTGAGGTTGGCGAACGGCATGCCGGTTTCCTTTCGTACAGGGGATTCAGAGGGTTGGTAGAACTCGGCACGGAGGCGGTGGGCGGCGGTCGTCAGATGATCCCGCCGTTCGCGCGTACGACCTGCCCGTTGACCCAGTGCCCCGCCGGGCTCGCCAGGAAGGCGACGACCTCGGCGATGTCCTCGGGGGTGCCGAGCCGCTCCAGCGGCGGCTGCTTGGCGAGCCGTTCGACGGTGGCCTCGTCCTTGCCGTCGAGGAACAGCTCGGTGGCGGTCGGGCCGGGCGCGACCGCGTTGACCGTGATGTCCCGCCCTCGCAACTCGCGGGCGAGCACGAGCGTCATCGCCTCGACGGCCCCCTTGCTGGCGGCGTACGCCCCGTAGTTCGGGAACTGCAGACCGACCACGGAGGTGGAAAGGGTGACGATCGCGCCACCGGCGCGCACGCGACGCGCGGCCTCCCGCGCCATGACGAAGGCGCCGCGAATGTTGGTACGGTGCAGGGCGTCCAGGTCGTCGAGGTCGAGCTCGGCGATGGGGGACAGCGACAGCCGCCCCGCCGAGTTGACGACCACATCGACCCCGCCGAAGGCCTTCTCCACCGTGTCGAACATCGCCGCGACGGCGTGCTCGTCCGCCACGTCGGCCTGAACCGGGATCGCCCGGCCGCCGGACGCCGTGATCTTCTCGACCACCTGCGCCGCGGCGGAGGCCGACCCTTGGAACCCCACCGCGACCGGGCAGCCTCGCGCCGCCAGCGCCATCGCGATCGCCTTGCCTATCCCGCGAGAGCCGCCGGCGACGACGGCAACATGCTGATCACTCACGGAAGCTCCTTATCTTCGATACGTTTCTTCCATATCGATGCTACGGAGTGACCATAGCACAGATCCGTATCACCGCTATCGAATGGCAGTAGCATTGATTCCATGGCAGCGACAGACCCGCTTCGCACGGCGATGATCGAAGCCGCGGTGCGGCAACTGGCGACGTCCGCGAACCACGAGATCGCCACGCGCGCGGTCTGCGAGGCGGTCGGCGTGAGCCAGCCCGTGCTCTACCGGTTGTTCGGTGACAAGCACGGGCTTCTCGACGCCGTCGCCGACCACGGGTACGAGCGGTACGCCGCGATCAAGGCCGCTCAGGAGCAGACGCACGACCCGGTCGCCGATCTGCACGCCGGCTGGGACGGTCACATGGCGTTCGCGAAGGAGAACCCGGCCCTCTACCAGCTCATGTTCACTCCCCGGCCGTGGTCCCACTCAACGGCGCGGGATCGCGTGATGGACCTGCTGGTGGCGGCGCTCACCCGGTGCGCGGCGGCGGGCGCGTTGACGGTCGCGCCGCGGACCGGCGCTCAGCTCATCCTGTCGGCGAACGTCGGGACCGCCCTCGACCACATCTCCAGACCGGCCCTGTTCGATGACCCCGCACTGTCCCACCGCATGCGAGACGCCGTATTTTCGTACGTACTCACCGAAACGACCGCTCACAACGACGCCGACCCCGTGCGCGCCGCCGCACTACGCCTTCACGCGCAACTCGATCTCGTCGGGACCGAGGCCCTCGAACCGGCCGAGACCGCCCTCCTGCGGCGATGGCTCGAACGCATCACGCAACCTCATGACCCCTGAGTTGCGCCGGTGCGTCCCGTCGATCAGATCGATGCGGGCGGAGGCTCGTCGGCCGGGAGCGGCAGTGCCACGATGCGGCGGGCCTCCGATTCGGCCATGCCGAACATCCGCAGGACGTTGAGCACGGTCTGGTCGGCGACGTCGTCGACCGAGGCCTTCGGGTCGGTGAAGCAGAGGTGCATCGTGGCGATCAGGCACCCCGCGGTGCAGGCGAGCGCGACCCCGACGTCGTCGATGACGAAGCGGCCGGCGGAGATGGCCGCCTCGATGTCGTTGCGGGCGTGCACCGCATGGCCGTACGGCGCTTCCAGCAGCGCACCCCTGCTGTTCAGCATCACCTGCGCCAGCCGGGGGCGGGTGCGGACGAGCCGGCCGGTGAGTCGCATCGACGTCGCGAAGACCACGGCCGGGTCGTCGACGTCGGCGAGCAGCTGCTCCAGCCAGGCGGCGTGGGTCTCGAGCGCCTCGGCGATCGCCGCGTCGAGCAGTTCGGCCTTGGACGAGAAGTGATTGTAGAACGTACCGAAACCGACGTCGGCGGCATCTGTGATCTGCTGGATGCTGACCTCGAAGTCACCGCGCTCGGCGTAGATCTCCTGCGCGGCCTCGATCAGCGCCCTTCGGGTGCGCAGCTTGCGCCTCTCTCCACGCGACGGTTGCTGTTCCGGCATGGTCGGAATCGTAGCCGGGGCGAGCGTCCCGTTACTCATCGCAGCACCCCGGACGGTCCCGCAGCCTTGATCACGCGGTCGGGGTCGACGCTGACCCAGGCGACGCCGGCGTTCCGCAGCCAGCGTGCGAGGAACCGTTCGCCTTCGCCGCCCTCCGGATCGACGGTCAGCCAGGCCGATGGCAGGGCGTCGGGGACGGCCGCGATATCGGTGCCGGGGAGCGCGACGACCGCTGTGCGGTCGCCGAGGACTCGGTCGACCAGTACGGATTCTCCGTCCGGGCCCGGCAGGTGCACGAGCGGGAGGAGCGCGCCCCGTACGCTGCGGGGGGTGCGCCGCTGGACTCGGGGGCCGGGTGTGAGCGGCGGGCTGCCGGTGTCCAGCACGACCCGCCGGGCCGTCCGGGAGTGGGCGAGGACGGGCAGGAGGCGTCCGCGCACCAGCTCGGCGGCGCGGCCGCCGCCGGTCATCAGCCGGCCGACGGTCTTCGCCTGTTTGATCATCGCCGTGGCGTGCGGCCGGCGTTCGGCCTCGTACGAGTCGAGGAGCCCCGGCGCCACGCGCCCGCGCAGCTCCGCGGCCAGCTTCCAGGCGAGGTTGTGCGCGTCGCGGAGCCCGGCGCACAGGCCCTGGCCGATGAACGGCGGCGTGACATGGGCGGCGTCGCCGGCGATGAAGACCGGGCCCGCGCGCCAGCGGCGGGCGACGCGGGCCCGGAAGGTGTACTCCCGGCACTTCAGCAGTTCCAGACGGCCGTCCGGGATGCCGCGGACCCACGGGTCGATGAGCCGGCGCAGCGCCGGGATGCCGTCGTAGTCGTCGGCGCTCTCTCCGTCCAGCAGCTGGAACTCCCAGCGGTAGCGGTCCGGCCCGATGCGCATGTACGTGCCGGCCCGGTGCCGGTCGCACACCTGGTGCACGCCGTCCCAGGCATCGAGACCCAGCTCGCAGCGGACATCGACGACCAGCCAGCGTTGCTCGAAGCCCAGATCGTCGCTGTCGATGGCGAGTTGTCCGCGGACGGTGCTGTTGGCGCCGTCGCAGCCGATGAGGTACGGGGCCCGCAGCTCGGCCGTCGCGCCGTCCGGCCCGCCCACGTGGGCGGTTATCCCGTCGGTGCCGATGTCGAAGCGGAGCAGCTCGTGGCCGCCGAGGATGGTCACCTCCGGCAGGCGCTCGAGGTTGTCGCGCAGCAGGCGCTCCAGGACCGGCTGGTCGAACATGTTGGCCCGAGGAAGCCCCGCGGCCGTCCTCCGCTCGCGGGAGAAGGTGGCCAGCTCACGGTGGCGCCCGTCGACGAGCCGCAGCCCGGCCGCGGGACGGGTGTGCGCGGCGAACTCCTCGCCGATCCCGACCTGGTGGAGTATCCGGTACACCTCGTCGTCGACGTGGACGGCCCTGGGGAGCGGATAGATGTCATGGTGGCGCTCGACGACCGCGACCCGGCATCCGTACTGGTGGAGCAGGGTCGCCGCCGTCAGGCCGGTGGGACCGCCGCCGATCACGATCACGTCCCATTGGCCCGCCGGCGTGTCGAGACCCTTCGTGGTCACTGCTCCGCCTCCTCGGCGCCCATGCGTATGTCGACGTTGTAGTCCCGCAGCACCGCGGCCGCCTCGGCCCCGGCGTCGCCGGTCAGCCGCACGACCAGTCGCCCGGCCTCGTGGCGGACGCCGATCTCGACACCGCCGATGCCGTGCTCGGCGAGCTCGGCACGGAAGTGCCGGGCGGCCGCCGCCTCGCGCAGCGCGGGCTTGAACGGCTTGCCGATCTCGGTGACCGGGATCGCGTCGAGCACGGTGATCGACTTCGGGCGCGCGGCCGGTTCGCTGATGTGCTCGGTGACCCAGGCCATCAGTTCCTCCACCGTGATCCCGGCGGCGGAGAGCGCGACGAATGCCACCGGGACCTCGCCGGAGGTGCGGTCGGGCCGGCCGACGGCACCGGCGGCGGCCACGGCGGGGTGGCTGAGCAGGGCGTCCTCGATGACGGCAGGGTCGATGTTGTGGCCGCCGCGGATGATCAAATCCTTCGACCGGCCGCGGAGATGGATCCGCTCGTCGCGTACGAAGCCGAGGTCGCCCGTGCGCAGCCGGCCGTCGACCACGCCGTCGGCGGACACCCGTCTTCGGTTGCCGTCGCGCCGCAGATACCCCGCGAACACGGTCGGGCCGCCGATCATCAGCTCGCCCGTCTCGCCTGCGGGCAACGGCCGTACCGTGCCGCTCGCCTCGTCGACCTTCGCGGCCACCAGCGTCTGGTAGGGCAGTCGTTGTCCGACCGAGCCGGGGCGTACGTCGCCCGGCAGGGTCACCGACGACGCACAGGTGGCCTCGGTGAGGCCGTAGCCCTCGAGCAGTTGCAGCCCCGTCGTCTCGGCGAACATCCGCCGCACGCTGTCCGGCAGCGGCGCGGCGCCGACGACCGGGAGTTCGAGAGAGCTGATGTCGGCGTCGACCGGTATGGCGGAGAGGTAGGCGTAGACGGTCGGCACCGCCGACATGGCGCGGGGCCGGTAGTGCTCGACCAGTCGCCAGAACCCGGAGTACAGCTTCGGGTCGCGATAGCCCAGCGGGCCCGGCCAGATGGACCGCGCGCCGGACACCAGCGGTGCGACGGCGGTCACCAGCAGCGCGTTGACGTGGAACAGCGGCAGGCCGGCGACGATGCCCTGACCCTCGCCGGAGCCGCCCGCGACCGCGAGGCTCCACGCCATCACCGCCTGGTTGCGGTGGGTGTGCGCGGCCACCTTGGGGGTGCCGGTGGTGCCCCCGGTGTGGAAGAACGCCGCGAGGTCGCCGGGCGCCGGCGGCGCGGCCGGGAGTCCGGCGGACGCGGCCGGCCCGTCGGCCACCAGGTCGTCGAGGCGTACGGTGCGCAGTCCCGTGCGGGCCTCCAGCGCGGGCGCCGCTGCCCGGTCGGCGCCGTCGGGCGACAATGCGACGAGGACCTCGATCCCGAAGTCGCGGACGCCGTCCAGGAGCCGTTTCCACAGCGCCTCGTCCAGCTCGGGACCGGCGGCGACCAGGACCCGGGAGCCGGTCAGGCGCACGATGTGCGCGACGTGGCGCACGTCGAGCGCGGCGTTGACGGGGGCCGCGATCCCGACGGCCTCGGCCGCCAGTGTGGCCGCGAGGAGGTCGCTGCAGTTGGGGGCCATCAGCGTGACCGCGTCCTCGCGCCCGATCCCCAGCCCGTGCAGTGCGTGGGCGATCGCGTGCACGCGGTCGCGCAGTCCGCCGAAGGTCACCGTCACGTGGTCCTCGATCGCGGTCGCGTCGGGAATCCACACCGAGTGCGGCGCGTCGGGCCACCGCTGCGCGGCCCGCACGAGCAGGTCGTACGTCGTGAGCGCGAGGTCGCGGTCGGCGAGCGGGACCCGCTCGATCTCGTGGAGGTCGGCCACCGAGGTCAGCGGGGGCAGACCGGCCGCCGAACCCGGCGTCACCGGGCGGTCCTTCGCGCCCGTCCGCGCACGACGTTGGACTGCTGGCCGAGGTCGATACCGCGTACGGGGTCGGCGATGGTCGCGGCGATCACGTCGCCGTCCTTCAGGTAGTCCGGGTTGCCGGCCTGCCGCCTGAAGAACGCCTTCCACTTCACCGCAGGGGGCAGCAGCGCTCCGATCTTCTCGGCGACAGGTCCCGGGGACTTGAGGGCGGTGCCGCCCGGCGTTCCGGTGAGCAGCAGGTCGCCGGGGTCGAGGGCCTGGAAGCGGGCGAGCAGGGTGAGCGCGCGGGCGGGCTTGACGATCATGTCGGCGACGGTGCTGTTCTGGCGGAGCTCTCCGTTGACGCTCAGCGTCAGCCGCAGCCGCTCCAGTCCGGCCAGTTCCTCGCCGTCGACGAGGGTGAGGAACGGGCCGACCGGGGTGAAGGTCGGGTAGGACTTCGACTCGTAGAACTGCGTCCGGGTCAGCTGGATGTCGCGGGCGCTGATGTCATTGGCGACGACGATGCCCGCGACGACGTCGGCGAGCTCGTCCTCGGCCACCGCCTCGCCGACGTCGATCCGATGCCCGATCACCAGGCCCAGCTCGACCTCGTAGTCGAGGAGCCGGACGTGCTCCGGGCACCGGATGTCGTCGGTGGGCCCGCAGACCGAGCCGGACGACTTGCGGAAGAAGGCCGGCGGCACGGCGTCCGGGTTGAAGCCGGAGTCGTGCGCGTGGCTGCGGTAGTTGACCATCTGGGCGATCACTCGGGCCGGCGCGGTGACCGGGGAGAGCAGGTCGACGTCCGCGAGCAGGGGGCCCTCGGGGTCGGGTGCGCTCGCGGCCTTGTCGACCGCCGGGCGGTCGGCGAGGAGTTCGCGGGTGGTGACCGCGTCGGTCAGGATCCGGGTCAGCCGGCCGCCGCGCTCGACCCACCAGCCGTTTTCGGTACGAGCCACGTTGACACTCATGCCGCCATCGCTTTCGCCAGTGCCTTCAGCACGTCTTTGTCGATTTCGTTGGCCTCGTCGCGTAGCGCCTTGAGGAGGGCGGAGATCATGCCGGGGCTGGGCTTGCCGCCCAGGAAGTCGCGGGTTACGGGCGGGCCCCACTGGGCGAGCCCGCTGGCGCTCATCGGCGCCCAGCCGGGGTCCAGAGAGCTGTCGAAGAGATCACCGTCGGCATAGTGCTCGACCATCATCCGGTCGGGGTCGCGCCAGTAGTCGAAGATCTGGCTGCCCTGGATGTGCCGGCCGATGCCCCACACGCGGCGGTAGCCCCGCGCGGCGAGGTGCTCGCCGCCCGCGGCCACCGCGTCGAGGTCGGTGACCTGGTAGGCCGAGTGCACGTAGCCGACGCGTGGCCCGAGGTGCATGGCCAGCGTGTGGTGGTCGGCCGGCACGGACCCGAGGTCGCAGCGCAGGAAGGCCATCGTGGGCCCGCGCTCGCGGAGTTCGTCGAGGAAGAGGAAGTCGCTCACGATCAGCCCGAGCGCCTCGAGATACCACTCCAGCGCGTGCCGGAACTTCGTCGTCTCCAGTACGACGTGCCCGAGCCGCTGCACCTGTGCCGCGGCCCGCGGGGGCCGCTGGGCGGCGTTGAGCCGGACCGGCTTCGTGCCGACGTTGAGGTCGAGCGGCTCACGCTCGGCCAGCGCCGGAGGCCGATCCATGCCGGCGATGACCCGCACCGGGAAACCGCTCGGGTCTCTCAGCTGGACGCCCTGACCACCCTGGAGCGGGAGCACGTTGGCGCCCGCCCAGCGGGCCAGCCGCCGCACGTCGGCGACGGAATCGGCGACGAACGTCGGCCCGACGAAGCGGGCATGGCGGCCGCGGCGGATGACCAGACATGGCAGCGCCGACCAGGTACCGCGCAGGCTGAGCCGGTCCGGCGTGCGCGAGTGCACCACAAACCCGAAGTCGCGGGCGAACCGCTCGGCCCGGTCAAGGTCGGGCTTGACGAACTCCAGCCATCCGAGCTCCACCACCTTGATCACCGGGTTGCGGGCCCTTCCCGGATGCTCCCCGCGCAGTGCGCCGAGCTCGCTGTGCAGCCCGTGGTGGACGTCTGCCGGCTCAGCCGCACCGGCCGGTATCTGGATCTCCATCATCGGCGAAACTCCCTTTTCCATGGACCGGTCGCGACGGCCGTCACACCTCGGCGGCGTCGCCGACCGTGACCGACAGCAGGTCGTGCCCGACCGACACCCGCCCCTCGAACCCGCCTTGACGCACCTCGTCCTCGAACTCGGCCACCTGCTCCGGCGTCATCGGAGCGGGGATCAGATGCGTCAGCACCAGGTGCGGCACGCCGGCGCGCTCGGCCATCGCACCCAGCGCCACGGTGTCGGCGTGGTAACCGAAGATGGTCTCGAAGCGCGTCCCTTTCACGAGCTCCGCCAACGCCGAGCTCCGGCACGCCTCATGGACCAGGACGTCGGCGCCGGCAGACAGCTCTGCGACCTCGTCGCAGACCCGCGTATCGCCGGAGACGACGACCACGGCGTCCGGCGTCGTCACCCGGTAGCCGACGGCCTGCTCGACCGGCTCGTGCCGCACCCGTACGGCCTCGACGCCGACCCGGCCGCAGGGGCTGCGCCAGACCTCGGCCGGGGCGCCGGGGAGGTCGAACCAGTGGCCGATCACCTCAGGCGGTCCGTCCTGCACATGCTGTACGCGCACGGCGACGTCGTACTCGTTGGCCGCCAGCACGCGCCGTACGAACCCGGGCGCGTGCCCGTCGACCGCCACCACGGGGAGGGGGCCGGTGCCGTGCATGTGGTCCTGCACCCACCGGGCGTGCACCAGGTCGGCGACGTCGCTGACGTGGTCGCTGTGCAGATGCGTGAGCAGAAGAGCGGACAGCTGGTACGGGCCGATCCCTGCCTGGGCCAGCCGCATCACTGTGGAGCGCCCGGCGTCGATCTGGAGGTGGACATCGCCGTGACTCACGAGCACGCCGGGTCCGGCGCGATCCGGGCTCGGGAAAGGCACGCCGGTGCCGGTCAGCGTCACGGTAGTGGTCATCTGGCTGGCTCCTGTCGTCGCGACCCTTTGACAAATGATGATTTCATCAGTTGTGATGTGTCAAGCGTTATTGATCAATGTGTCACTTACAGCTGGCGGATCGTATGAGAGCAGGCGCCGATGACCGAGCCCGGCACAGACAAGGCACGCAACCCGTTTCCCGGTCCGCCACGCCGCGTGGCCGACGTCGTACGGCACATCGTCGACGCGCTCGCCGCACCCGCGGCATTCCTGATCGTCGAGTCCGGTAACGGCCCTGAGTGGGGTGCGGTCGTCGCGCTGCTGGTCGCTCTGGTGGTCGGCGCGATCCGCAGGCACCGCGGCGACTCCCTGGCCGTCGTAACGCTGTCGACCACGATCGTGGCCTTCCACAGCCTGAGCGCCATCGCCTTCGGCGAAGGGCGTGCGTTCTACCTCCCCGAACTCGTCGTCAACGCCGCCGGCCTGGTGGCGTGCGCCGGCTCGCTGCTGATCGGGCGGCCGCTCACCGAAGCGGTCTGCCGCAAAGCCGGGGTGGAGCCGTCCCGGACGGCCGGCGATCCGGCCGCCCGGCGCCGCCACGTCCGCCTGACCGCAGGCTGGGCCGTGCTCTGGGTGAGCCACCTCGTGCCGCTCGGCTACCTCTACGCGGCGAACTCACTCGTCGGACTCACGCTGGTCAGCGCGCTGTTCTGCAAGCCGTCGCTGCCGGCGATGGCCGCCTTCACCGTCGTGGTCGTACGCCGGGCCGTGCGGCGGGGTCCGTACGCCACCGGCGCCGCACCGGACCACCACGTGATGGCCGCCACGCCCGAAGGCCGCCCGGCACCCCGTCGAAAGGACCCGTCATGACCTCCTCGATTCTCAAGCTGGCCGATGAGATGTGAGCCGGCCGGCGCGAGCCGGCCTCCATGACGGAACCCACCGTGACCGACGCCGAGGAGGTCGCCGACGGGGTGCTGATGGTGCCCGGCTTCGGGCACGCCTTCGCCCTCCGGCACGAGCACGGACCCGTACTCTTCGACACCGGCGTCAAGCTGCTCGCCGACAAGCTGCACGAGCAGGTGACCGCGTGGGACTCCGGGCCGGTCACCCACGCCGTCTACTCCCACGGTCACGTCGACCACGTCGGCGGACTCGGCCCCTTCGACGCCGCCGCCGACGCCTGCGGCGTGCCTCGCCCGGAGGTGATCGCGCACGACAACGTACTCGCGCGCTTTCGGCGCTACGCCGGCACGCAGGGCTACAACACGGTCATCAACCGACGCCAGTTCCGCATGCCGGGCCTCGTCTGGCCGACCGAATTCCGGGAACCGGACGTCACCTTCTCCGACGCCCATGTGGTCGAGGCCGGTGGTCTCCGCCTCGAACTCACCCACCACCGGGGCGAGACCGACGACCACGTGGTCGGCTGGCTTCCCCGGCAGCGGATCCTCTTCCCCGGCGACCTGTTCCTCGGCGTCGCCCCGAACGCCGGCAACCCGCAGAAGGTGCAGCGCTACCCCGTCGACTGGGCCGCCGCCCTCCGCTGGATGGCCGCGCTCAGCGGCGGCCCCCAGGTCCTCGCCGACCGCGCACTGGAGCTGTCACGCGCCGGCGACCACCGGCTGGCCTGCCACCTCGCCCAGCTCGCCGGCGACGCCGCCCCGGAGGACAGGGCCGTCCACACCGCCCGCGCCGAGGTCTACGCGCTCCGCGCCGCCCAGGAGCGCAGCACCATGTCGATCGGCATCTTCCGCTGGGCCGAGGCCGAATCGCGAGGCAGCCGGCGAGCTGGATCCGTCGCATCCGCCATCCACCGCCCACAGCCTCACGGTCTCAGGCGAGCTGCGCGATCACGTTCTGCGCGAGCAGCGCCAAGGCGGAGGCGGCGGCCACCACGAGCACGGCCACCCGCACCTTGCCGCCGTCGAGATACCTCCGCAGCGGCCCCGACACCAGGAAGCCGAGCACCATCGGCACGATCAGGATCGCCCCCGTCGTCAGCGCCCGGGCCGGGAGCTCATCCACGACGGCGAGGATGACCAGCGACTGGGCGGCGCTCAGGAAGAAGAACATCGCCAGCGTCGCCCTGATCTGCGGCCCCTTGGCGTGCTGGTACACCAGCGCCATGGGCGGCCCGCCGATGCCGGTCGCCGTTCCGGTGATCCCGGAGATGAACCCGGCGGAGGCGAGCGTCACCCCGTTGCGCGGCACGCTCAGCGCCCTGGCCGTCAGGGCCACCGCGACGAGCACCATGACCGCGACGAAGACGCCTCTGGCGTATGCCGAAACGTAGACCACGATGACTGCGCCGATGACACTCCCGGGCAGCCTCCCCAGCACCGCGAACCCTAGCCCGCGCCAGTCCACCGTCCGCCATTCGGCGGCCAGCGTGAACAGCGGGAGCGTCACGTTGACGACCTGGATGGCGCCGGGCATGAGGTCGGGGTCGAGCATGGTGAGCACGGGAGCGGCGACCAGTCCGAGACCGAAACCCACACCACCTTGGACAAGCGCCCCAACGAAGACCGCCAAACCGCCAACAATCAGCACCAATGCCGCATCAGTCATGGGCGAGAGTCAATCACCTTCACTCTCTGTCGCCGTTCTCCCCTGCGGGAGTGACCGAGCTCGAGACGCTCCCGCCGATCGTTAAGCTGCCCTCCGTGCAGTCCCTCCCGCTCACGCGCGTCCTCGCCCTCGTCGCGGTCCTCGCGGCCGTCTGCGTGCCCGCTCAGACCGCCCACGCCGCCCCCGTCACCAGCCCGTTCGCCAAGAAGGCCGGGAAGCTGCGTGACACCGCCTGTCCCGAGACGGCGATCACGTACGGGGGGATCCCGCGGGCCCGGCAGTACCTCGCAGCAGTCGTGAAATGTCTGGACACGTCGTGGGGTGCTTACTTCGGGCGGGCCGGATGGGCGTTCGGCAAGCCCGTCGTGCGGTACTACGAGGAGCCCGAGAGCACCGTGTGCGGGGTGCCGTGGCCCGAGCAGGCGGCGGCCTTCTACTGCATGGAGCGCGGCACGCTGGTGTTCCCCCTCAGCGGCCGGTGGATCGAGGACAGGACCGATCTCTATCCGTTCAAGGTGGCCGCCCACGAGTACGGGCACCACCTGCAGAGCCGGCTCGGCGTCTGGCGGCAGTACAAGGCGAAGATCCCGGCCGACCGCCAGGGCGAGCTGAAGCGGCGCTTCGAACTGCAGGCCGACTGCCTGTCCGGGGTGTTCCTCGGCAGCGTGTGGGGGTCGCTGCGGCGCGGCAAGGACGACTGGGCGGCGCTGCTCGACGCCACCCGGGCCGGCGGCGACGAGGACGGCCACCGCAGCCACGGCAAGGGCGCCACCCGTGTCTACTGGCTCCAGCGCGGCTACCGCGCCGTCTCCCCCTCCGCCTGCGACACCTGGTCCGCGCCCGCCGCCAAGGTGTCCTGAGCCTTCAGGCGCAGCCCCATCCCGTCGAGGATCAGCTGCAGCCCGCTTTCGAACGACAGGTCGCCCTGCGGGTCGCCCACCTCCGCCAGGCCCGCCATCAGCCGCGGATAGGCCGCCTGGAACTCCTCCATGTCCGGCATGCCGCGCTCCTCGTCCGTACGCGTCCGGTCGGCCTGCTCCTCCAGCACGAAGCCGGCCACGTACCCGCTCACCGTGAACAGCCCCCGCGCCGCGTCCCCGGCGCCGAACCCCGCCGCCTCCAGCCCCTCCAGCGCCCGCTCCACCACGGCGAACAGCTCCGACGACGGCCGGGTGCCCGCCACCAGCTTGACCCCGTCGCGATAGGAGTTGAGCATCGCGCGGTCGGCGTGCGCGTAGCCGGCGACCCACTCCCGCCACTTGCCCGGCTCCGTCAGCGTGGGGCGGGACGTGTGCGCGGACATCATCGCCGCCGCCATCGCGTCCAGCAGTTCCTGCTTGTTCTTGAAGTGCCAGTAGAGGGCCGGGGCCTGCACGCCCAGCTCGCCCGCGAGCCGGCGCAGCGTCAGCCCGTCGAGCCCGACCTCGTCCAGGAGCCGTAGCGCGGTCGCGACGATGGTGCTTTTTTCGAGTGCCACGGTTGACAGCTTAACAACGTTCAATGCATCCTTAACGCTGTTAGATTTAACGCTGTTAAGGGGGTCTTCATGATCCACGCGGAAGGATTACGGAAGCGGTACGCGGCCACCGAAGCGCTCAAGGGCATCGACCTGGACGTGCCGGCCGGCACCGTCTGCGGCCTGCTGGGGCCGAACGGGGCGGGCAAGACCACCGCCGTACGCATCCTCGCCACGCTCCTGCGCCCCGACGCGGGTCACGCCGAGGTCGCCGGGCTGGACGTCGTGCGCGACGCGGCCCCGCTGCGCTTCCGCATCGGCCTGGCCGGGCAGCACGCGGCCGTCGACGAGCTGCTGACCGGGCGGCGCAACCTGGAGCTGTTCGGGCGGCTCTACCACCTGAGCAGGGCCGAGGCGCGGCGCAGGGCGGTCGAGCTGCTGGAGCGGTTCGAGCTGGCCGAGGCGGGACAGCGGCCGGTCAAGGAGTATTCGGGGGGCATGCGGCGCCGGCTCGACCTGGCGGCGAGCCTGATCGTGTCGCCTCCGGTGCTGTTCATGGACGAGCCGACCACCGGGCTCGACCCGCGCAGCCGGATGCAGCTCTGGGAGCTGATGCTCGACCTGGTGAAAGAGGGCACGACCCTGCTGCTGACCACGCAGTACCTGGACGAGGCCGACCGGCTCGCGGACCAGATCGTGGTGCTGAGGGAGGGCGTGGTGGCCGCGGCGGGGTCACCGGCCGAGCTGAAGAGGCAGGTCGGCGGCGACCGGGTTCAGGTCGTCTTCCGGGAGCCGGGGGACGTGGACGCGGGGCTGCGGCTGCTGCGCGCCGCCGGAGCCCCGGAGATCGAGAGCGCCGAGGGGCGGCAGGTGACCGTTCCCGCGGCCGACGGCGCGCAGTCGCTCGTCCGCATCGCCGGCGCGCTGGACGCGGCCGGCATCCCCGTGGAGGACCTGGCGCTGCGGCGGCCGACCCTCGACGAGGTCTTCCTCCACCTGACGGCCTGAGAAGGAGCCGGAGAGATGTACGAGACGCTGCGCTGGACCCTGAACGACTCCCTCACCATCGCCGGCCGCACCTATTCGCGGCTGAAGGCCCAGCCGGCGGAGATCGCGGGATTCCTGGTGTTCCCCGTGATCATGACCGTGCTGTTCGGCTACGTCTTCGGCAGCGCGATCACCCTGCCGGGCGGCGGCGACTACCGCGACTACCTCATGCCCGGCATCTTCATGCAGGTCATGGCCATGACGGCCACCTCTGCCGCCACCACCGTGGCCGAGGACATGGCCCGCGGGATCACCGACAGGTTCCGCGCCCAGCCCATCGCCCGCAGCGCCGTGCTGGTCGGGCGGAGCGTGGCCGCCCTGTCGCTGCACCTGCTGTCGCTGTCCGCCATGGTGCTGACCGGAGTGCTGCTGGCCGGGTGGCGGGCGCACGGGAGCCTGGGGGCGACGGCGGGGGCGTTCGGGCTGCTGGCGCTGTTCGGGTTCGCGATGATCTGGATGGGCACGTACATCGGCCTGTGGGTCAAGAGCGGCGGGCAGGCGGACGCGGCCACGTTCGGCTGGCTGATGCCGATGACGTTCCTGGCCAACACGTTCGTCCCCACCGAGGGGCTGCCGGCCTGGCTCAAGCCCGTCACCGACTGGAACCCCATGAGCGCCGTCGCGGCCGCCACCCGCGGCCTGTTCGGCAATCCCACCTCGGTCTCCTCGGCCTGGCCGCTGCAGCACCCGGTGGCCGCGAGCCTGATCTGGTCGCTGGCGATCCTCGCGGTGTTCCTGCCGCTGTCCGTCCACCGCTACCGGACGATGTCCCGATGACGAAGAGCCGCCCGGCGGGGGTTGTCCCGCCGGGCGGCTCTTCTTTGTGTCGGGTGGTTCCCCCGATACGGGCGCGTGAAGATCACGCCCCACCCCCGGCTTCAACGAGCGGCCAAGGGATCCCGGCCCCCGCGCGGCTCATGACCGCGCGCGAGCCCGGGAAGTCACTTCGCGAGCAACGAGCGAAGAACGTACTGCATGATCCCGCCGTGTCGGTAGTAGTCGGCCTCACCCGGCGTGTCGATGCGCACCACTGCGTCGAACTCCACCTCGCCGGCCTTGACGTGCACCGTGCTCGGGATGCCGCCGGAGTTGAGCTCCTCGACACCCGTGATGTCGAAGGTCTCCTCGCCGGTCAGCCCGAGCGACTCCGCCGTGGCGCCCTCGGGGAACTGCAGCGGGAGCACGCCCATGCCGATCAGGTTGGAGCGGTGGATGCGCTCGTACGACTCGGCGATGACCGCGCGCACGCCCAGCAGCGCCGTGCCCTTGGCCGCCCAGTCGCGCGAGGAGCCGGAGCCGTACTCCTTGCCCGCCAGCACCACCAGCGGCGTCTCGGCCGCGGCGTAGTTGACCGAGGCGTCGTAGATGAACGACACCGGCCCGTCGGGCTGGGTGAAGTCGCGGGTGTAGCCGCCCTCGGTGCCCGGCGCGATCTGGTTGCGCAGGCGGATGTTGGCGAACGTGCCCCGGATCATCACCTCGTGGTTGCCGCGCCGCGAGCCGTAGGAGTTGAAGTCCTTCACCTCGACCCCGTTGGCCTGCAGGTATTGCGCGGCCGGGGTGCCGGTCTTGATGGAGCCGGCCGGCGAGATGTGGTCGGTGGTGACCGAGTCGCCGACCTTGACCAGCACGCGGGCGCCGGCGATGTCGGTGACGGGCTCCGGCTTCGACGGCATGCCGTCGAAGTAGGGAGCCTTGCGCACGTAGGTCGAGGACGGGTCCCACTCGAACGTGTCGCCGGTCGGGATCGGCAGCGAGCGCCAGTGGTCGTCGCCCTTGAACACGTCGGCGTAGTCGCGCTCGAACATGTCACGCCCGATGGAGGAGTTGACCACCGCGGAGATCTCCTCCGGCGACGGCCAGATGTCCCTCAGGTAGACGGGCTTGCCGTCGTTGCCCAGGCCCAGCGGCTCGGTGTCGAGGTCGACGTCCATGGTCCCGGCCAGCGCGTACGCCACCACGAGCGGCGGCGAGGCCAGGTAGTTCATCTTGACGTCGGGGTTGATGCGGCCCTCGAAGTTGCGGTTGCCCGACAGCACGGCCGTGACCGCGAGGTCGTTGGCCTGCACGGCCTCGGAGATCTCGGGCGGCAGCGGGCCCGAGTTTCCGATGCAGGTGGTGCAGCCGTAGCCGACGAGGTTGAAGCCGATCTTGTCGAGGTACGGCTGGAGCCCCGAGCGCTCGAAGTAGCCGGTGACGACCTGCGAGCCCGGGGCCAGCGAGGTCTTGACCCACGGCTTGCGGGTCAGGCCCTTCTCGACGGCGTTGCGGGCCAGCAGCGCCGCGCCGAGCATGACGTACGGGTTGGAGGTGTTGGTGCACGAGGTGATCGCGGCGATCGAGACGATGCCGTGGTCGATCTCGAACGAGGTGCCGTCGGCCAGCGTGACCGCCACCGGCTTGTGCGGCCGGCCGCCGTTGGCGCGGGCGTTGGAGGCGGGCGCGTCGGAGGCCGGGAAGGTCTCCTGGCCCGCCTCGTCGACGCCGTCCTCGACGTAGTTCTGGACGTCGTGGCGCCAGGTGGCCTTGGCGGCCGACAGCGCGATGCGGTCCTGCGGGCGCTTGGGGCCGGCGATGGACGGCACGACGGTGCCGAGGTCGAGCTCGATGTACTCGGAGAAGACCAGCTCGGGGGCGGACGGGTCGAGCCAGAGGCCCTGGGTCTTGGCGTACGCCTCGACGAGCGCGATCTGCTCCTCGGAGCGGCCGGTCAGGCGCAGGTAGTCGACGGTCTGGCCGTCGATCGGGAAGATCGCGCAGGTGGAGCCGAACTCGGGGCTCATGTTGCCGATCGTGGCCCGGTCGGCCAGCGGCACGGACGAGACGCCCTCGCCGTAGAACTCCACGAACTTGCCGACGACGCCGTGCTTGCGCAGGATCTCGGTGATCGTGAGCACCAGGTCGGTGGCGGTGGCCCCGGCGGGCAGCTTGCCGTTGAGCTTGAAGCCGACCACGCGCGGGATGAGCATGGAGATCGGCTGGCCGAGCATCGCGGCCTCGGCCTCGATGCCGCCGACGCCCCAGCCCAGGACGCCGATGCCGTTCTCCATGGTGGTGTGGGAGTCGGTGCCGACGCAGGTGTCGGGGTACGCCTTGCCGTCGCGGATCATCACCACGCGGGCCAGGTGCTCGATGTTGACCTGGTGGACGATGCCGGTGCCGGGCGGGACGACCTTGAACTCGTCGAAGGCCGTCTGGCCCCAGCGCAGGAACTGGTAGCGCTCGCGGTTGCGCTCGTACTCGCGCTCGACGTTGCGCTGGAAGGCGTCGGGGTGGCCGAAGAAGTCGACGATGACCGAGTGGTCGATGACCATCTCGGCCGGCGCGAGCGGGTTGATGCGGGCCGCGTCGCCGCCGAGGTCACGAACGGCCTCGCGCATGGTGGCCAGGTCGACCACGCAGGGGACGCCGGTGAAGTCCTGCATGATGACGCGCGCGGGCGTGAACTGGATCTCCACGCTCGGCGCCGCCTTCGGGTCCCAGCCACCCAGCGCCCGGATGTGGTCGGCGGTGATGTTCGCGCCGTCCTCGGTGCGGAGGAGGTTTTCCAGCAGGATCTTCAGGCTGTACGGGAGGCGTGCGGCGCCCTCGACGGCATCCAGCCGGAAAATCTCGTACGACGCGTCGCCGACGCGTAGCGTGTCACGGCTGCCGAAGCTGTTCGCGGACACGGTGATTCGCCTCCTCCATCAGACATTTTCCTCAGACCAAATCCTGCCGCACTCTTCGCACGACCAGCACGTTAGGTGACCCTAACTGGCGAGCTCCGCGGCGGATGTCTCGACGTCAAGATATCCCTAGGTTATCTCGACATCAAGTTAACCGGGCGCCAACCGCCAGAACAGCAGGCCGACGATGACCACCGACAGGATCGGCGCGAGGATCTTCTGCTCGAACGTCTTGCCGGTCTTGATGCCGATCTTCCACGGCAGCACGAACTTGGCCCCCAGCGGCCACAGCACCGGACAGCCCCGTTCGGTCATGCAGTCGCCGACGACATGGATGAGGCACCCGATCGCCACCGCGAGCCCCAGCCAGGCGTAGCCCACGCCGAGCGAGAGGAAGACGGCGTAAAGCCCGGCGGTGAGCCCGATGTTGATCATCGCGGAGCCCGCCTTGTTGCCGGGGATCCCGACGCCGATCGCCCGCAGGGCCAGGCCGATGAGCAGCACGACCATGATGTCGCGCCCGATGGGATAGGTGTTGGCCAGCCAGTGGGCCCCGAATCCGAGCGCCACCGCGAACACCAGCGAGTGGGTCGCCCCGCGGTGGCCGCCGCTGATCCAGCTCACGGCCTTGCTGAGCGCCCACGTGACCGGCCCGAACGTCTGCGCGATCGTCGCGCTCGGATGGTCGAGGTCGGGCAGCATCGCGGCGCCCGCGCAGATGAGGGCACCGGCGATCAGCTCCGCCGGACTGAGCGCGGTGGCCATGATTCCCGTCTCGACGAACCGGGACGACTCGTTCAGCAACGGAAGTGCGGCGAGGGGCGGCGCCAGCCCCAGCCAGGCGATGGCCCCGGTCATCGCGTGCGTGTGCCCCATCATGATCCGGACTGTACGGCAAAGAAGTCCTTTACGCGCCGGGACCCGCCTGGCGGGGCCTTCACGATGGCCTGGGGCCGATCCGCGACGCGCTACTTGGCGAAAACATGGGGATACGTGGTCACGCACGGTGTTCGCGGCCGGCCGGCTCGCCGACCCGCTCCCCCGCGCACGCGAGCGGGAAGGAGCGGGCGCGCGGTCCCGAAAAGTCCCCGCAAACGCAGACGAGGCCGTCTCCGCGGCGACAGCACCCCCCAGCCCTGCCGACGCGGAACGACCTCGTCTGCTCTAGATAACGAGCCTTTCCCCAATCCTGTTCCCGGATTCCGCAACTTTTTCGTGATCTGGCTCACTCCCACACCGGCCTTGCGAACGACACACTATCGATATATCGTTGACGCATCGAGAACAGATCACGATATAGGGGGAGAAATGGATTCCGCACAGGCAGCAGGCGGGCACTGGCCCGGCGCGCACGAGTACCGGCAGGCGGCCCGTGAGGCCAAGCAGGCCGCCCGCGAGGCGTTCAGGGCCGTTTCCGAGGCCTTCGACGACATGGGTGGCCGCCGCCACCATCACGAGCACCGCCAGCGCGGCAGGCGCGGCGGTCCCGGACCGTTCCCGTTCGACTGGGGGCGCGGCCCCTGGGGCGGCCCCGGCGGGCCGTGGGGCGGCCAGCGGGGCTGGGGCGGCCGGGGCCGCAAGGCCAAGCGGGGAGACGTCCGCGCCGCGATCCTGGCCCTGCTCTTGGAGGAGCCGCGCAACGGCTACCAGATCATCCAGGAGATCGCCGAGCGCAGCGAGGGCGGCTGGAAGCCCAGCCCCGGCGCCGTCTACCCGGCGCTGCAGCAGCTCACCGACGAGGGCCTGGTGATCTCGGAGGAGAGCGAGGGCCGCAAGACCTTCCGCCTCACCGAGGCGGGGCGCAACTACATCGAGTCGCACGCGGACGAGGTCCGGGCCCCGTGGGACGAGATGCGCCCCGACATCGACGACAACACCGCCGATCTCTGGCACATCGCCCGGCAGTCGGCCTTCGCCATGATGCAGGTTTTGCAGACCGGGAACGACGCACAAATCCGAGAAGCGCGTAAGACTCTTATAGAGACCCGGCGCAAGCTCTACCAGATCCTGGCGGACGACGAACCGGGCGAGGAGTGAGCGCGAGCTTCCGGAAGGATTCGGGATCAGGTATGGACTCGCACGACCTTCGCATCGGCGACGCCGAGCGTGAGCAGACGATGGCCGTCCTGCGCGAGCACTTCGCGCAGGGCCGCCTGACCCACGAGGAGCTCGACGAGCGACTCGACCAGACGCTGGCCTCGAAGACGGCCCGTGACCTGGCAAAAGTGACGGCCGACCTGCCGGGGCCGCAGCCCGCGCCCGGCTACCGCGAGCCCGCACCCCACTACGACCCCCACCATGACCCCCACCATGACCCCCACCATGACCCCCACCATGACATGGACGGCTGGCGGGAGGCGATGTCGGCGCACCGCCGGCAGATGCAGTCCATGCACCAGGCCCACCATGACATGCGCCACTCCATGCACCAGGCCCGCCGGGAGATGCGCCGTCAGTGGCGCGAGCAGGGCGGCAACCACCCGTGGCGGCGCCATCGCGGGCCGCATCCGTTCATGGGCGTGCTGTTCGTGTTCCTGCTGCTGGGGCTGATCTTCGGCGGCTTCGGGATCTTCAAGGTGCTCTTCGTGGTGTGGCTGGGAGCCATGGTGTTCAGCCTCATCCACCGGCGCTTCCACTACCGGCGCTGACGGTCCGCCCAGATCGTTTTGGGCCTTGACCCTGTCAGGGGCTCATTTCATGATCAGGGCGGATCTTCAGAGTCGAAGGGACGCCGCATGACCCAGCAGGGCGCTCCGGCCCGCCGCACGAACCCGTTCGCCGCCGTCGCCCCGGCCGACGGCCTCGCCCTGGACGTGCCGGAGTACCAAACCGGTTTCGACCGCGACCACGCGATCTGCCCCGAGCCGATGTGGAAGCTGGAGCGCGCCCAGCACTTCTACGAGCCGGACGTGGCGAGCTGGCGGGCCATGATGGACGGCGACTGGGAGCGTTCGCTGGCCCTGACCGCGCACATGGCGGCGACCGTGGCCGACTATTTCCGGCACCGCGTCCCGGTCAAGCGGGTGCGGGTCGTCGAGTTCCCGATCACCTCGTACCTGCAGTGGGAGATGCACATCCTGGCCTTACGCGCCAGGGCCGGCTCCCCGTGCCGGGTGGTGCCGGCCGAGCGGGTGGCGGGGCTCGACCCGATGCCGGAGCTGGTGATCTTCTCTCCGTCCCTGATGTACGAAGTGCTGTACGACCGGTACGGCGGGGGCATGGGCGGGCGGCGGATCACCGATCCCGCGGTCGTGGGGCCGTGCCTGCGGACGGTCCAGGAGCTGTTCGCCGAGGGGGAGAACGTGCTCGACTTCCACGAGCGGGAGATCGTGCCGCTGCCGCCGCCGCAGGTCACCGACGAGATGCGGGCCGCGCTGCCCGCCTACGCGCACCGTACCGAGGAGTTCCGGGTCTGAGCGCCCCCTTCACATTCCTCTGCAGGCCGGGAGGCGGGCGCACGCCACGAGATGGCCGGGTTCGGCCTCCAGCAGCGCTCCCGTGCCGCCGCGCTCGTGGTAGAGGCAGGTTTCCACGGGCGTGGCGTCGTCCCAGGCCTGGTGCAGGCGCGGCACGGCGGACAGCAGCTCGCGGGTGTACGGGTGCAGCGGATCGCCGAAGACCTTGTCCGTCAGCCCCATCTCGACCACGCTCCCCTGGCGCAGCACCACCGTGCGCTCGGCGAGGTAGTTGCCGAGCGAGAGGTCGTGCGTGATGTAGAGCACGCCGAGGCCGCGGGTCTTCAGCTCGGCGAGCAGGTTGAGCACGTCGATGCGGGTGGAGGCGTCCAGCATGCTGGTGATCTCGTCGGCCACCAGCAGCTTGATGTCCAGCAGCAGCGCGCGGGCGATGAGCAGGCGCTGGAGCTGGCCGCCGCTGAGCTGGTGCGGATACTTGCCGAGCACCTGGTCGGGGTTGAGCCGCACGTCGCGCAGGCACGCCGCGACCCGTCCGGCCCACTCGGCCGCCGGGACGGACGGGTGGTACGCCTCCTTGACCAGGTCGAACACCCGGTCGGCCTTGAACACCGGGTTGAACGAGCTGAACGGGTCCTGGAAGATGCCCTGGATGTGGCGGTAGTACTCCTTGCCGCCGCGCACGGGCCGCCCGTCGAAGGTGATCGTGCCGCTGGTGACCGGGTTCAGGCCGAGGATCATCCGGCCGATCGTGCTCTTGCCGCTGCCGCTCTCCCCGATGAGGGAGACGACCTCGCCTGGCACGACCTCGAAGCTCACGTTCCGTACGGCCGCGACGCTCTTGCCGCCGAACGCGCCGATCCTGAATTCCTTGGTGACGTCGTCGAGTTTCAGCATCAGGCCTTCCAGCAGGCGACGTGATGGTCGGAGGCGAGCTCGGCCACGGGCGGTTCCTCGGCGCACTCGTCCCCCGCGATCGGGCAGCGGTCGCGGAAGCGGCAGCCGGCGGGCGGGTCCAGCAGCGACGGCGGGCTGCCGGCGATGCCCTCCAGCCTGCGGTCGGCGTAGCGGACGCCGACCTCGGGCAGGGAGTCGAGGAGCAACTTCGTGTACGGATGGCGGGGCGCCTTGACGATCACGTCGGCGGGCGCCTTCTCGGCCAGCTTGCCCGCGTACATGACCATGATCGTGTCGGCGATGTGGTGAGTGAGCGCGATGTCGTGAGTGACGAAGATCATGCTCTTGACGTAGCCGCTCTCGCGGAAGCCGAGCAGCGCGCGGGCGACGGCCTTCTGGGTGGAGACGTCGAGCGCGGAGGTGACCTCGTCGGCGATCAGCAGGGACGGGTCGAGCAGCGTCGAGATGACCATCACCATGCGCTGCTTCATGCCGCCGGACAGCTCGATCGGGTAGCGGTCGAGCACCTCGCGGGGCAGGCCGACCTGGTCCATCCGGCGTTCCAGCTCGGCGGCGTCCACCTCCGCGCCCCTCGACCTGAGCAGCTCGCCGACCATCCTGCGGATCTTGCGGGTGGGGTTGAGCGCGCTCATGGCGTACTGCGGGATGAGGGAGACCTCCTTGAAGCGGAAGTCGTTCATCCCGCGGTCGTCGGCGATGGGCAGCTCCCGGCAGTCGAGCACGACCCGGCCGCCGACGTGGCGCATGCGGCCGTCCATGCGGATGAGGCTCTTGCCCAGCGTGCTCTTGCCGCAGCCGGACTCGCCGACCAGGCCGAGGATCTCGCCGTCCGACAGCTCGAAGGACATGCCGTCGAGGGCGCGGACCTCGCCCCTGAGCGTGCGGTAGTGCACCCTCAGCTCGCTGACCTGCAGGCTCATGTCTCCCTCAGTTTCGGGTTGAAGACCTCGTCGAGGCCGACGTTGGCCACGTACAGGGCGCCGACGATGGCGGTGATGGCCGCGCCCGGCGGCACGAACCACCACCACATGCCGAGCTGGAGCGCGCTCCACTGGTTGGCGTTCTGCAGCATCAGGCCGAGCGAGACCCCCTCGGTCGGGCCGAGGCCGATGAAGTCGAGCGAGGAGGCGATGAGGATCGAGCCGCCGAAGAGCAGGATGAAGGTCATGAACAGGTAGGAGCTCATGTTCGGCGCGATCTCCCTGGTGATGATCTTCCAGGTGCTCGCGCCGCTCATCCTGGCCAGGTCCACGAACTCCCTCGTACGCAGCGAGAACGTCTGCGCCCTGATCGCCCGCGCCGCCCACGGCCACTGCGTCAGGCCGATGAACAGGCCCTGCACGGCCACGCTCCTGATCCCCAGGTACGCGTTGATGATCAGCAGCACGGCCAGGGTCGGGATGACGAGGATGACGTTGGTCAGCATGTTGAGCACCTCGTCGACGATGCCGCCGCGGTAGCCGGCCACGAACCCGACGAGCATGCCGATGGCCGCCGCGATGCCGCCGCCGACCACGCCCACGGCGAAGGTGCTGCGCAGGCCGTGCACGAACTGCAGGAAGATGTCCTGGCCGAACGTGGTGGTGCCGAGCCAGTGCCCGGCCGAGGGCGGGCTCATGGGCTGGGGGCCGTACTCGTTGGGCGTGCCGCCGGTCAGCACCGGCCCGATCAGGCCGAGCAGGAGCAGCGCCAGCACGAGGCCGAAGCCGAACATCAGCTTGCCGTTGCGCACCGCGAAGTAGAGCGCCTCGCGCCGGACCCCGGCCCGCTCGCGCGGGGCGACTTCCTGGAGTGCCGTCATGCCCGCGCACCCGCCATTCCCGCCCTGGTACGCGGATCGACCACGACGTAGACGATGTCGATGATGAAGTTGGCGATCAGCACGCCGAGCACGATGAACAGGAACGTGCCCTGGAGCAGGAAGAAGTCCTTGTTCTTGATGGCGTTGAGAATCAGGCTGCCCAGGCCGGGATATGCGAAGACGATCTCGGTGACCAGGGCTCCGGCCACGATCACGCCGAGTTGCAGGGCCAGGCCGGTGATCTGGGGCAGGACGGCGTTGCGGAAGGCGTACCTGCGGATGAGCCTGGCCGGCGCGCCGAGCGCGGCCAGGTAGTTGGAGTAGTCGGACTCCAGCTCATAGATGATCATGTTGCGCATGCCGATGGCCCAGCCGCCCAGCGCCACCAGGAACAGCGACAGGAACGGCAGCGTCCAGTGGTGCAGCAGGTCGAGCAGGAACGCCCACGACCAGTTGGGCCGCATCGAGAAGCTGTAGCCGCCGGCCACCGGGAACAGTCCGGCGATCACGCCGAGCGCCCAGGCCAGGAGCACGGCCAGCCACATGTACGGCATCGCGGTCAGGACGTACCCGACCGGGAGCACGGTGTTGTCGAGCAGCTTGCGCCGGGCCGCGTACGCGCCGAACCAGTTGCCCACCACCCAGCTCAGCAGCACCGACGGGATGATCAGCGCCAGCGTGTACGGCACCGCGCTCATGATCACGGAGCTGACGGGGGAAGGGAACAGCCAGATGCTGATCCCGAAGTCGCCCCTGAACAGCGCGGCCCAGAAGTTGAGGTACTGCGTGATCAGCGGCTGGTCGAAGCCGAAGAGGTTGCTGTAGTAGACCCGCATCGCCTCCGCGGCGGCGGGCTGGGTGACGTTGGCCCTGGCCACCATGCTCGCCACCGGGTCGCCGGGCATGAAACGCGGGATCAGCCAGTTGACGGTGACAGCGACGAAGAAGGTCAGCCCGTATATGAGCAGTTTTCTGCCGAAATATCGACGCACGTGATGCTTTCTCCGTGAGAGCCGTGAAAGTCCCCCGCTCCTGCGGGAGCGGGGGACGATGGGTCAGGAGCCGGAGGGCTGGAGCTGCGTGAGGGTCTCGAAACCACCCAGTTCGAGCCAGTTGTGCCACATCACGGCCGGGGTCTTGGGCGTGCTGCCCGCCGCGGCCGGCCAGTTCTTCCAGACCTGGTTGCTCGACTGCGCCCAGAGGCCGTTGTACCAGAGCGGGATCACCGGCAGGTCGTCCAGGTGGATCTGCTGGAGCTGGGAGATGATCTTCTTCATGCCCTCGACGTCGTCGGTCTTGACCTGGTCGAGCTGCTTGGTCAGGTCCCAGGCCCGCTTGTTCTCGTAACGGGCGAAGTTGACGGTGTTCTGCTGTTTCTGGATCGGGAGCTGGAAGAGGTACTCGTAGTAGGTGTACGGCGAGTTGGACAGCTGCCGCTCGTTGTTGATCAGCAGGTCGAAGTCGCCCTTGGCGCGCTTCTCCACCAGGGCGTTGAAGTCGGGGAAGTCCGGGGTGATCTGGATCCCGGCGGTCTTGGCGCTGGCGGCGATGGACCTGGCCGACTCCATCCAGTCCGTCCAGCCGGACGGCACGATGATGGTCAGGCTGATCTTGGAGCCGTCCTTGTTCTCGACGTACCCGTCTCCGTCGGTGTCCTTGTAACCGGCGTCGGCCAGCGCCTTCTTCGCCTTGGCCGCGTCGAAGGCGAACCCCGACTTGGCCACCACGTTCTGGTCGACGTACTGCTCCCACTGCGGCAGCAGGCCGGTCGGGCTGGCGGCCTTGACGAGGTTGCCGTACACGCCTTCGACGATCTTCTTGACGTCGATCGAGGCGGCGAGCGCCTTGCGGAAGGCGGGGTCGTCCATCGGTTTCTTGGTGGTGTTGGGCACCAGCCACGCGGTGTTGGCCGACAACATGTACGGCGGCTCGCTGTAGTAGGTCGTCAGGCCGAAGTTGCCCTTGACCAGGTTGGCCACGCCGGGCAGGAAGTTGTTGCTCAGGTCCATGCCCTTCTGCAGCAGCAGGCCCATCGCGACCTCGTTGCTCGGGGTGGCGATGTCGACGATGTAGCGGGGCTTGGGCTCCATGTTCAGCGCGGTCTTGCCCCACCAGTCGTCGCGCCGCTGCAGCACGACGCGGTCCTGGTCCTTGGCCATGAACGTGTATGCGCCCGTGCCCACCGGGTTCTCGTTGATCCCGTCGAGCACGTCCTTCTCCGAGCGGCCCTTCCAGATGTGCTCGGGAACGATCGAGCGGCTGTACAGGTTGAAGTCCCACTGCTGGTAGTTGGCCGTGGAGAAGCTGAACTTCACCGTCTGGTCGTCGACCGCCTCGACGCTCTTCAGCCAGGTCCACAGGTTGTGGTACGGGATCGTCTCCATCTTGCCGAGCTCGAAGGAGTACGCCACGTCCTTGGCCGTCAGAGGCTGGCCGTCGGCCCACTTGACGCCCTGGCGGAGCTTGACCTGGTACGTCTTGTCGTCGGCCCACGAGCCGCTCTCGGCCAGCCAGGGGGTCAGCTTGCCGGCGGTCGCGTCATAGTGGAACAGCGTCTCGTACACCAGGCCCTTGGTGCCCGTGGCGTGGTCCCATTCCCTGATGGGGTTGAAGTTGACGGGCGGCCCCCACTGGGTGCCGGTCGTGTAGAGGGTCTCGTTGCGCGGCAGCGAGTCGGGGTTGGCGCTCGCCACCGCGCCCTGGCTCTGCGGCTGGGAGGCCGGTGGGGTCGGCGTGGCTCCGCCGCCGGTGCAGGCCGCGGCGAGCAGGCCCGCCGCCACGAGCGGAATCATGATCCGAGCCCGGTTTCGCATCGCTTCTCTCCTTCCTCCGCGCGTGGCGCGAAGGCTCGCACGTCTTCCATCGACCCCCGATGGGCCGGCTTGCTCTCGAACGGGCGGCGGGGGCTCCCACCTGGGAGCGCTCCCAGGAAGAACGCAGAACGCGCTCCCGCCCTGGAGACCGGTGAGCGATTCACTGAGGAGTAGTCACAGGCCGCGAGGGCCTGCTGAACCGGATAAGTACCGCGAACGTAAGTTCACGATGTCCGTGCCGTCAATACCCGTGACGTTTTCGAGACGCGCCCCGCAAACGCTCTCACCGGTTGACCTCGACCGCGATTGAGGTTGCACGGTGGAGCGCATGAACAGCTTCACGATCGGCGTCATCCTGCCGGGGGTCGCCGTGCAGCGGCGAGACAGCATCGACCTGCTAGCCGCCGCTCGGCACGCCGAGGACGCCGGGCTGGACGGCGTGTGGCACGGCGACCACCTGGCCATCGGCGGGCCGACCCTGGACGGGCCCATCGCCCTGGCCGCCGCGGCGGCGGGCACCCGGAGGATCAAGGTCGGGATGAGCGTGTTCGTCCCCGCCATCCGGCCCCTCGCGTGGGCCGCCAAGCAGATCGCGACCCTGCAGCACGTCACCGGCGACCGCCTCGTCCTGGGAGTGGGCTCGGGCGGCGGTCCCGGGCAGTGGGCCGCGGCGGGGGCGCCCTACCGCTCGCGCGGCCGGCGTACCGACACCGCCCTGGAACTGCTGCCCCGGCTGCTGGCGGGCGAGGAGACGCGGCTGCGGGACGAGCCCGGAGAGCCGCCCGTACGGCTGGCGCCCGCCGCCACGATGCCGCCGGTGTGGGTGGGCAACGCGTCCGAGGCGGCGATCCGGCGGGCGGCGCTGCTCGGCGACGGGTGGTTCCCGTCCCTGGTCCCGCCCCGGGAGGTGGCCGAGGGCCGGGCCCGGCTCGCGGAACTGGCCGCGGGCCGGGGCCGTCCCGTACCGGTCGTCGCGATCGGCGGCACGGCGGCCCTGGGGAGCGGCGACGGCGTCCCGTCGCGGGAGGAGATCGCGTCAGGCGTCGCCGCCGCCTACGGCCGCCCCTTGGAGGAGGTCCTGCCGATCCCGCTCACCGGCCCGCCGGAGCGAGCCGCCGAGGCGCTCGCCGCCTACCGCGACGCCGGGGCGGGCCACGCGGTCATCGGCATAGCGGGCGGCGACTGGCGTACCCAGGTGGACCTGCTGGCGAAGGTGCGCGACCTGCTGCGGTGAGGTCCCCGGCCGGGTTCAGAGCCAGCCCATGCGCTGGGCCGTGCGGATGGCCTCCAGGCGGTTCTGGGCGTTGAGCTTGGTCATCGCGCTCGACAGGTAGTTGCGTACGGTGCCCTCGGTCAGGTGCAGCTCGGCCGCGATCCGCGAGATCGTGGCCCCGTCGCCGGCCAGCCGCAGCGCGTCGCGCTCGCGCTCGGTCAGCGGGCTGTCGCCGGCGGCCATCGCGGCGGCGGCCAGCTCGGCGTCGAGATAGCGGCCGCCCGCCTGGACCTTCCGGATGGCCATGGCCAGCTCCTCGGCCGAGGCGTCCTTGCCGAGGAAGCCGCTCACCCCCGCCGCCATGGCCCTGCGCAGGTAGCCGGGGCGGCCCAGGCTCGTCAGGATGACGATCTTGCACTGCGCGCTGATCTGCTCGGCCGCGCTGAGGCCGTCCATGCCGGGCATCTCGATGTCGAGCACGGCCACGTCGGGCCGGTGCTCGGCCACGGCGGCCACGACCTCGTCACCCCTGCCCACCTGGGCGACGACCTCGATGCCCTCCTCCAGGTCCAGCAGGGCCGCGATGGCGCCCCGGATCAGGTGCTCGTCGTCGGCCAGCAACACCCTGGTCGTCATGCCGGCACCGCCGCCCGCAGCAGGTAGCCGCCCTCGTGCGTCGGCGCGGCCTCCAGGGTGCCGCCGACCGCGCGTACGCGCTGGGCCAGCCCCGCCAGGCCGTTCGGCGCGTGCTCGCCCGCCGGCCCGCTCACCCCGTCGTTGGACATCTCCAGCACTCCATCCTCGATCGTGATCGTGCAGCGTCCGGCCGTGCTGTGCTTGAGCACGTTGGTGGTCCCCTCGCGCACGACCGTGGCCAGCAGCGTGCGGGTCTCCGGCGGCAGCGAGCCCGTCTCGGCGCGCACGGTGCATCGTACGTCCGCCGCCTCCAGCACGGCCCGCACGCTGGCGAGCATCTCGTCCAGGTCGACGGCCCGGTAGCTCTGCACGACGGAGCGCACCTCGCGCAGCGACCGCCGGGCCAGGTCGCGGACCGCGAACATCTCCTCGGCCGCCGCCGCCGGGTCGGCCGGCAACGTGCGCGACGCGCCCTCGGTGCGGGCCGCGATGTCGGTGAGGCTCTGCCCGAGCAGGTCGTTGAGGTCGCGGGCGAAGCGCAGGCGCTCCTCCGAGACCGCCAGCCTGGCCTGCGCCTCCTGCCCCTCGTACGCCTCCTTGGCCACCCGCCAGAGCCACAGGTTCGTCAGCACGCCGACCACGCTCACGGCGGTGAACACCGACTGCACCAGGAGCGTGCCCCAGATGGGCACGCCCTGCAGCGCCACGTACAGGTTGAAGAGCACGACGGACAGGACCGACAGGATCACGATGGTGCGCCTGCGCACGAAGGGCCCCAGCATGCCCAGCCACGTCGGGATGGCCCACATGAAGAAGGCGGCGGACATGACCAGGATGATCACGCCGGTCACCGCCAGGGTCGCGGTGGGCCGCCTGCCGCCCCTCATGGCCACCCGGTGCGGCCGCGTCGCGAGCACGTTGAAGACCACCAGCAGGGCGACGCCGGCCAGGACCACCGGCCACGGCACGCCCATCTGCCAGCGGACATAGAGGTCGTAATAGCCGAAGAAGGAGAACAGGTTGATGAAGTCGGTCGAGTAGACGATCACCCAGCGGATCTTGTCCAGCTTCGTCGCACGGCGGATCACGCGGGCACCGCCGCTCGCAGCAGGAACTCGCCCGCCGGGGTCGGCCGGGCGGAGAAGGAGCCGCCCGCCGTGGCCAGCCGCTCCGACAGGCCTCGCAGGCCGCTGCCGGAGGCGGAGGGGCGCCCGTCCACGCCGTCGTTGATCATTTCGAGCACGCCGCCGTCGATCGTGATCGCGCAGCGGGTGGCCGCGCTGTGCTTGAGCACGTTGGTGGTGCCCTCGCGGACCGCCCAGGCCAGCAGCGTCCGGGCGGCCGGCGACAGCCCGTCGGCCCTGGCGTCGATCAGGCAGCGCGCGCCGGCCGCCTCCAACGCCACCCGCGCGCCGGCCAGCTCCTCGTCGAGGTCGAGCGTCTGGTAGCCGTGCACCGCCTGCTGCACCTCGGCCAGCGACTCGCCGGCCAGCCGGTGCACCTGGGCCATCTCGGCGTCCGCCCGCCCGGCGTCCTTGGTCGCCAGCTTGGCGGCCAGCTCGCTCTTCAGCGTGATCACCGACAGGCTGTGCCCGAGCAGGTCGTGCAGATCACGGGCGAAGCGCAGCCGCTCCTCCGACACCGCCAGCCGGGCCTTGGCCTCCTTGCTGTCGTGGGCGTCCCTGATCGTCCACCAGATCCAGCGCCAGACCAGCATGGCCACCGTCAGCGCGACGGCGCTGAACGTCTCGGGGACGAGCACCCCGTACCACGGCTCGCCGGTCACGGCCATGACATAGCCGCTGGCCAGGCCGACCACGGCCACGCCGAGGCAGAGGGTCACGGCCCACGGCAGGTAGAGGGCGGCGATCGACAGCCACAGGACGCCGATCTCCAGCCAGGTGGGCACGCCCTCCAGCGGCTGGTGCGGCACCAGCGCCACCGCGACCGCCGCGGACAGCCCCGCGACCACCAGCTTCGGCGTCGGCCGGGGCCTGGCGTCGTAGGCGTCCCTGAGCAGGGAGGGGAAGAGGCCGAAGCAGGCAAGCAGGCAGGTGAGGACGGCCGCGGCGTGGAGCGTGGAGATCCGGCCGTCCGCCAGGTAGATGACGATGACCACCACGAACATGACGCCGAGGAGCATGACCGCGGCGTCCATCCAGTAGAGCAGGATCTTTCGCGCCGTCTCCGGACGCGCCGCCATCACGCCATCCCCCTGCCGCTGGAAACCTCGCCCGTCGCGGAAATCCTATAGTCAGGGAGAGGTCTGCCAAAGAATCCGCGACACGTCCGGCTTCGGGGCGACTCCGCGCAGCGACAGCCAGGCCAGGCCGTGGCGGGCGGCGTAGGCGGCCAGGGTCCGGGCGTCGACCTCGTTCAGATCGCCCTCACCCACCAGCACCGGGGTGAGCGCGATGTGCGGCCACGCCTCCTCGGGGTCGTCCAGGCCCTGGGCCCGCGCGATCTGGTCCCTGGCCGCCAGCACGGCCTCCGCCACCCGGCGCAGGCGGCCGTCAGGGGCGCCCCGCGGCTCGATGTCGGCCAGCAGGTTGACGGTGCCGATCTCGGCGCCCGCCTGGCGGGTGGCCCGCAGCATCGCCACGTCGCCGGAGCCCAGCCCGTCCGACTTCAGCGGCAGCGTGAAGCTGACCTGGAGCGGCCGCTCGCGCTGCATGGCGTAGATGGCCCGCGCCCGGCGCAGCACGGCGGCCTCGTCCCGGCTGTCGCTGACCTCGAAGTCGATGGTGTCGGCGTCGAACGCCCCGACCACCCTGCGGTAGGCGGCCGCGAGCCCGCCCGGCCTGGTGCAGGTGTCGGCCAGCTCCCGCCCCTCCGGGCCGCCGAACACGGGCGCGGCGTCGCCGCCCAGCGCCCTGAGCCGGCCGATCCGGTTGGCCACGGGGTTCTTGCCGGGATCGAGCGGGTCGGACTGGGACGGGCCATTCCATTTGGGCGCGCAGCCGTCGTCGCCCGAGACGAGGTGGCCGAGCGCGTACCGGCGCACACCGGTGCGCCGGGTCTCCTTGGGCAGGTCGAACTCGGGCTCCCGCGCGGTGTCGACGAACTCCACGAACGCCGCCTGCGGCTCCACCGCCACCGGCCGCGAGACGGCGGGGGTGTGCCTCACCACCGGCGGCCTCGGCGCGAGCGTGGCACCCGCGGGAAGCATGCGCACGATCGCTCCGGTGGCGCCGGTGAGAGCGAGGGCCCCGAGGATCGCGAGCGGGCGCGGGAGCATGCCCGGCTCCCTCTTGTGCCGCGGCATAGGCCACCCCACGTGGTCATTCGGCTACTTTCCGGCGCTGACTCGAACGGTAGCAAGCGCGCGAGCCGCTGTGCGGTCCTTTTCCGGCACGCGTCCGTTGTGTGCGGATAATGTCGTCATGAAGCTGCGGATCTTCACCGAGCCCCAGCAGGGCGCGACATATGACGACCTGCTCACCGTCGCCCAGGCCACCGAGCGACTGGGTTTTGACGCTTTCTTCCGTTCCGACCACTACATGCGCATCGGCCCCGGCGACCCGGGGGTCGGCTCGACCGACGCGTGGATCACGCTGGCCGGCCTGGCCAGGGAGACCTCGAGGATCCGGCTGGGCACCCTGGTGACGCCGGCCACGTTCCGGCTGCCCGGGCCGCTGGCGATCAGCGTCGCGCAGATCGACCAGATGAGCGGCGGCCGGGTCGAGCTCGGCTTCGGCACGGGCTGGTTCGACACCGAGCACGCGGCGTACGGCATCCCGTTCCCGCCGCAGAACGAGCGGTTCGGGCGGTTCGAGGAGCAGCTCGAGATCATCACGGGCCTGTGGACCGCGGAGAAGAGCTTCTCGTTCGAGGGCAGCTACTACCGGGTGGCCGACTCGCCCGCGCTGCCCAAGCCGGTCCAGCGGCCCAGGCCGCCGATCATCATCGGCGGGTTCGGCGCCAAGCGCACGCCGAGGCTGGCGGCTGCGTACGCCGACGAGTACAACCTCCCGTTCCACACCCTGGCCGACACGGAGCAGGCTTTCGCGCGGGTGCGCGCGGCCTGCGAGACGACCGGGCGGAGCCTGACGTACTCGGTGGCGCAGACGACCGTCGTGGGCGCGGATCGGGCGGAGGTCGAGCGGCGCGCGGCCGCCATCGGCGAGAACCCCGAGACCCTGCCCGCGGGCGGCCTGTGCGGCACCCCGGCCGAGATCGTGGAGAAGATCGGCAAGTTCGCCGAGCTGGGCGCCGAGACGGTCTACCTCCAGATCATGGACCTGAACGACCTCGAGCACCTGGAGCTGATCGCCGCTGAGGTGCTTCCGCACGTGTAAGTAATCATTGGCGGCGCTTCGTGGCGGTACGGCAGACTTGGGGCGTGCTGCTGACGATCACGACCACCGCGAGGCCCGCCACTGACCTGGGTTTCCTCCTGCACAAGCATCCCGGGCGCGTGCAGGAGTTCGGCCGGTCGTTCGGCACGGCGACGGTGTTCTACCCCGAGGCCGAGGAGGAGCGCTGCACGGCGGCGCTCCTGCTCGAAGTCGATCCGATCGCGCTGGTCAGGTCGCGCGGCAAGAGCTCGCCCGACTTCAGCCTGTCGCAGTACGTCAACGACCGCCCCTACGCTGCCTCCTCGCTGCTGGCCGTGGCGCTGGCCGACGTGTTCCGCACGGCGCGGGCGGGCCGGTGCGCGGCCAGGCCCGAGCTGGCGGGCACGCCGCTGCCGCTGGAGCTGCGGCTGCCCGCGCTGCCCTGCCGGGGCGGCCCCGAGCTGGCCACCAGGCTGTTCGAGCCGCTCGGGTGGGAGGTGGACGCGCAGGCTCTGCCGCTCGACGAGGGCTTCCCCGAGTGGGGCGATTCGCGCTATGTCCGGCTCACCCTGCGCGGCACGGCGCGCCTCGCCGACGCGCTCAACCACCTGTACGTGCTCCTGCCGGTGCTCGACGACGGCAAGCACTACTGGATCGCACCCGACGAGGTCGACAAGCTGATCAGGGCGGGCGAGGGCTGGCTGGCCGGGCACCCGGAGCGCGGCCTGATCACCCGGCGCTACCTGGGGCGGCGCTGGGCGCTGGCCCGCACCGCGCTGGCACGCCTGGCCGAGCTGGGCGACGAGACCGAGGAGGAGCTGGAGCCCGCGGTCGAGGAGGACGCGCCCGCCGGGGAGACCGCCGCCGACGAGGCGGCCGCCGCGGAGGCCGAGGCCCAGGGCGACGCTCCCCAGGAGGAGGCCGCCCAAGATGAGGCCACCCAGCAGGCGCCCAAGGCGAAGCCGCTGAACCTCCGGCGGCGCGAGGCGGTGCTGGCCAAGCTGGAGGAGCTCGGCGCGGTCAGCGTGATCGACCTGGGCTGCGGCCAGGGCGAGCTGGTCGGCGCGCTGCTGGCCAGGCCCAGGTTCGCCAGGGTCGGCGGCATGGACGTCTCGTCGATGGCGCTCACCATCGCCGCCCGCAAGCTGCGGCTGGACCGCATGCCCGACAGCAAGCGCGCCAGGCTCACCCTGTTCCAGGGCGCGCTCACGTACACCGACAAGCGGCTGTCCGGCTACGACGCCGCGGTGCTCATGGAGGTGATCGAGCACGTCGACCCGCCGCGCCTGACCGCGCTCGAACGCGTCGTGTTCGGCCGCGCCCGGCCCCAGCACGTGCTCGTCACCACCCCCAACATCGAGCACAACGTCCGCTACGAGTTCCTGACCGGCCTGCGCCATCCCGACCACCGCTTCGAGTGGACCCGCGCCGAGTTCGCTGCCTGGGCCACCAGGGTCGCCGGCGAGTACGGCTACCAGGTCGCTTTCGCGCCGGTCGGCGACGATGACCCCGAGGTCGGCCCGCCGACCCAGATGGGAGTGTTCACCCGTGATCAGCGTTCCTGAGCTCTCGCTGGTGGTGCTCGTCGGCGTCTCGGGCAGCGGCAAGTCGACGTTCGCCAGGAAGCACTTCAAGCCCACGCAGGTCATCTCCTCCGACTTCTGCCGCGGCCTGGTCTCCGACGACGAGAACGACCAGTCGGCCACGCCCGCGGCGTTCGACCTGCTGCACCACATCGTCGGCGTACGGCTGGCCAGGGGCCTGTTCACCGTGGTCGACGCCACCAACGTCCAGTACGCGGCCCGCAGGAGCCTCCTCGACCTGGCCAGGAAGTACGACGTGCTGTGCGACGCGATCGTGCTCGACGCGCCCGAGGAGGTGGCCATCGAGCGCAACGCCGCCCGGCCCGACCGCGACTTCGGCCCCGGCGTGGTCATCCGCCAGCGCAAGGACCTGCGGCGCTCGCTGAGCAAGATCTCCAACGACGGGTTCCGGCGGGTCCACGTGCTGCGCGGCCTCGACGAGATCGACGACGCGGAGATCACGTACGAGAGGGCCTGGTCCGACAGGACCGAGCTGACCGGCCCCTTCGACATCATCGGCGACGTGCACGGCTGCCGCTCGGAGCTGGAGACGCTGCTACGCAGGCTCGGCTGGGAAGGACTCACGCACCCGGAGGGGCGCACGGCCGTGTTCGTCGGCGACCTGGTCGACCGCGGGCCCGACACCCCCGGCGTGCTGCGCCTGGTGATGGACATGGTCGAGGCCGGCACCGCGATCTGCGTGGCCGGCAACCACGAGCAGAAGCTGGTGCGCGCGCTCAACGGCCGCAAGGTCACGGTCGCGCACGGCCTGCGCGAGTCGCTCGACCAGCTCGCGGCGCAGGAGCCGGAGTTCGTGGAGCGGGCCAGGACGTTCATGGACGGCCTGCTCAGCCACTACCGCCTCGACGGCGGCCGGCTCGTGGTCGCGCACGCGGGCCTGAAGGAGGCCTACCACGGCCGCGCCTCGGGCCGGGTGCGCGCGTTCGCCCTGTACGGCGACACGACCGGCGAGACCGACGAGTACGGCCTGCCCGTCCGCTACCCGTGGGCCGACGAGTACCGCGGCCGGGCGATGGTCGTCTACGGCCACACCCCCACGGTCCGCCCCGAGTGGGTGAACAACACGATCTGCCTCGACACCGGCTGCGTCTTCGGCGGCCACCTGACCGCGCTGCGCTACCCGGAGCGGCAGATCGTCCAGATCCCGGCAGAGAAGGTCTGGTACGAGCCGACCAAGCCCCTCGGCACCGGCTCGGCCCGCGATCCCGGCATGCTGGACATCAACGACGTGATCGGCACCCGGCACGTCGAGACCAGGTTCGGCACCAGGGTCAAGGTCCTGGAGGAGAACGCGGCCGCGGCCTTGGAGGTCATGAGCCGGTTCGCGGTGGACCCGCGCTGGCTGGTCTACCTGCCGCCCACCATGGCGCCGCCGGAGACGTCCCGGCTGGACGGCTACCTCGAGCACCCGCACGAGGCGTTCGAGGAGTTCGCCGCCGCCGGGGTGCGCGAGGTCGTGTGCGAGGAGAAGCACATGGGCTCGCGGGCCGTCGCCGTGCTGGCCAGGACGCCGGAGGTGGCGGCGGCCAGGTTCGGCGTGACGGACGGCAGCACCGGCGCCGTCTACACGCGTACCGGACGGCCGTTCTTCGACGACACGGCGCCGCTGGTCGCACGGCTGCGCGAGGCGTGCGAGCCGCTCTGGGCGGAGCTGGACTCCGACTGGGTGGTGCTCGACTGCGAGCTGCTGCCCTGGTCGGCGAAGGCCGGCGAGCTGATCCGCTCGCAGTACGCCTCCGTCGGCGCGGCCGCCCGCGTCGCGCTGCCCGAGGCGGTCGCGGCGCTGGAGGCGGCGGCCGGGCGGGGAATGGACGTGGGCGGACTGCTGACCCGCACCCGGCGCCGCTCCGACAACGCTGCCCTGTTCCGCGACGCTTATGCACGCTACTGCTGGCCGGTCGACGGCCTGGAGGGCATCCGGGTGGCGCCGTTCCAGATCCTCGCCTGCGAGGGGCGGGCCACGGCGCTGGAGCCGCACGCCTGGCACCTGTCCACGCTGGCGCTGCTCGACTCGCCGCTGATCGCCCCCACCCGGCACGTCTCCGTCACGCTCGACTCGGCCGGGTCGAGGGCTTCGGCGACCGAGTGGTGGGAGTCCCTGACGGCGGCGGGCGGCGAGGGCATGGTGGTCAAGCCCGCCGCGTACGCTCCCGGGCGGGTGCAGCCCGGGGTGAAGGTGCGCGGGCGCGAATACCTGCGCATCATCTACGGCCCCGACTACACCGAGTCGCTCGACGTGCTGCGCCGGCGCTTCCTGGGCAAGAAGCGCTCGATGGCGCTGCGCGAGTACGCGCTGGGGCTGGAGGCGCTGTCGCGGCTGGCGGACGGCGAGGCGGCCTGGCGGGTGCACGAGCCGGTCTTCGCGGTGCTGGCCCTGGAGTCGGAGCCTGTGGATCCCCGGCTCTGACTAACGCCATGACCTGCGGGTATGTCCCCCACCACGGGGAAGGACCTGCATGGCAACGAAGTTCGCGCACCACGAGCACCTCGGCCACGTCATCTTCATCACGGCGGCCGCGGCCATCGGGGGGTTCTTGTTCGGCTACGACAGCGCCGTGATCAACGGCGCCGTCGTCGGCATCCAGAAGTACTTCCACGTGGGGCCGGTCGAGATCGGGTTCGTGGTGGCCATCGCGCTGCTCGGGTCCGCCGTGGGGGCGTGGGCGGGCGGCGGGCTGGCCGACCGGCTGGGGCGCACCAGGACGATGCAGGTGGCGGCGCTGCTGTTCGCGGTCAGCTCGATCGGTCAGATGCTGCCGTTCGCCATCTGGGACCTCGCGTTCTGGCGCGTGATCGCGGGCTTCGCGATCGGCATGGCGTCGGTGATCGGGCCCGCGTACATCGCCGAGGTGGCCCCGCCCGCCTACCGGGGACGGCTGGGCTCGTTCCAGCAGCTGGCGATCGTGCTCGGCATCGCGGTCTCGCAGCTCGTCGACTACCTGATCGTCCAGCTGGCCGGCGGCAACGTGAACAACCCCCTCTGGGGCCTGCAGGCGTGGCAGTGGATGCTGGGCGCCTGCGTCGTGCCCGCCCTGTTCTACCTGACGTTCGCGCTGATCATCCCCGAGTCGCCACGCTACCTGATCATGTCGGGACGCACCAGGAGGGCCCGCGAGGTGCTGTCCGAGATCGAGCCCGAGGACGTGGACATCGAGGCCCACATCGCGGCGATCCAGCACGTGCTGCGCACCCAGCGGGTGCCGGGGCTGAAGGACCTGCGCGGGCCCGCGCTCGGGCTGCTGCCGATCGTCTGGATCGGGATCGGCCTGTCGGTCTTCCAGCAGTTCGTCGGCATCAACGTGATCTTCTACTACTCGTCCGTACTGTGGCAGTCGGTCGGCATCAACCAGAGCGCCTCGTTGCTGATCAGCTTCTCCAGCTCGATGATCAACATCGTGGGCACGTTCATCGCGATCTCGCTGGTGGACAGGATCGGGCGCAAGCCGCTGCTCCTGATCGGCTCCGCGGGCATGGCGGTCTCGCTGGCCACCGCGGCGTGGGCGTTCAGCGCGGCCAGGGAGGTGGGCAAGACGGTCACGCTGCCCGACCCGCAGGGGCTGATCGCGCTCGTGGCGGCCAACGTGTTCGTGCTGTTCTTCGCCCTGTCCTGGGGTGTGGTGGTCTGGGTGCTGCTGGGGGAGATGTTCCCGAACCGCATCCGCGCCGCCGCCCTGGGCGTCTCCGCCGGGGCCCAGTGGATCGCGAACTGGGCGGTCACGGTGACGTTCCCGGCGATGGCGGCCTGGAACCTGCCGCTCACCTACGCCATGTACGCGTTCTTCGCGGTGCTGTCGTTCCTGTTCGTCGTCAGGTGGGTGCGTGAGACCAAGGGCCGCAAACTCGAAGAGATGGGCTAATCTCCGGCACGTGATCGACGACGTCCTGGCCCCCGAGCTCGACGTGCTGTTCTGCGGCATCAATCCCGGCCTCATGTCCGAGGCCACCGGCCACCACTTCGCCCGGCCCGGCAACCGCTTCTGGCCCGCGCTGCACCTGTCCGGCTTCACCCCGCGCCTGCTGGCCCCGGCCGAGCAGCACCTTCTCCCCTCGTACGGCCTGGGCATCACGAACATCGTCGCCCGCCCGAGCGCCAAGGCGTCGGAGCTGACCCGGGAGGAGCTGGTGGAGGGCGGCCTGGCCCTGACCGCGAAGGTTGCGGCCGCGACGCCGGCGGTCCTCGCGGTGCTGGGGATCTCGGCGTACCGCATGGCCTTCGCCCGCCCCAAGGCCCGCATCGGCCCTCAGGAGGAGCTCGTCGGTGGGGCCAGGGTGTGGGTGCTGCCCAACCCGAGCGGGTTGAACGCCCACTGGACCCTGGCCACCATCGCCGACGAGATGGGACGGCTGCGCGGCCACTTGGCCTGATCGGCCCGCCTGGCTTACTTGACCTACTTCGCCGCGAAGTCCTGGGTCCAGTAGATCCGGCCCTGGGAGTTCTTGGCCACGCCGACGCCGATCAGGTTGTACCGGCAGTTCATGATGTTGGCCCGGTGGCCCTCGCTGTTCATCCAGCCCTGGACCACGGAGGCCGGGGAGGGCTGGCCGAAGGCGATGTTCTCGGCGAAGGCCGTGCCCCCGCTGAAGCCGGCCCCCCGGATGCGGTCCATGAAGCTGCGGCCGTCCTTGGAGGTGTGGTCGAAGTAGCCCTGCTTCGCCATGTCGTCGGAGTGGCCGAACGCGGCGGTGCGGAGCTGCGGGTCGTGCTTGAGCGGCTGGCAGCCGCCCTTGGCCCGCTCGGCGTTGGTCAGCCTGAGGACCTCGTTCTCCTCGGCCGTGCCGACCGTCCCTCCGGACGACGGGGGCGGCGCGGTGGGCGTCGGGGTCGACGTGCCGCTGGGGCTGGGAGTGGTGGGAGTGGGCGTCGGCGTGCTGTCAGGGGTGCAGGTCAGCCGGACGGCCCGGGACTTGGCGGTGCCGCCGCGATAGTCGGTCGCGACCGCGTAGTAGGTGCCCGGTTTGCAGGCGAGTGTCAAGGTGATGCGGCCGTCCTTGGAGGCCCCGCTCTTGACGACGGGGTCGGGACCCGGGACGGCGCGCTTGATGCGGATGCGCAGGAGTGCGCTGTCGTCGCAGTTGCGACGGGTGGCGAACGACTTGATCTTCAATGCGTTGGTCAGGCTGGGCTTGGCCACGTTCACGCGGCACGAGGCCTGCGCCTCGACCGAGCTCTGCGCCGCGGCCTCGGCCGCACCGATCGGCGCGCAGAGCGCCGCCAGGCCGATGAGCCCGGCAAATACCCCAATGGGTCTACGCATAGGGGATTCCCTCCAGTTGCCATAGACGCTGGATGGCAAGGCATTCTGTCGGGAACGAGACCGACTTGTCACTAAATTGCGATATAAATCTCGCAACTCGGGTAAACCAAAGTGCCATCTGAGGCGTCCGTGCCCCCGCTGCCACAGGCCCGAAACTCCTGTCTCACCGGGCTTTGCACGCCCCATGGCCCCCATGGGAGCCACCTGGAGATACGCGGAGGATCGCTTGGGGGTTCACGAAGAAACCCGCGGCGCATCGTGCGCCGCGGGCTGAGAAGGACCCGGCTCACCCGCGAGGCGGGCCGGGACGACGGATCACTGCTTGGCCAGCAGGGCCACGCACTCCACGTGGTGGGTCATCGGGAAGGCGTCGAAGGCCCGCAGGTCGGAGAGCGGGTAACCGAGCTCCGCCAGCCAGGCCAGGTCCCGCGCCAGCGTGGCCGGGTCGCAGGAGACGTACACGATCCGCTGCGCGTCCAGCGCGGCGATCCGCTCCACCACCTCGCGCCCCAGCCCGGAACGGGGCGGGTCGACGACCACGAGGTCGGCGCGTTCGATCTGGAAGCGGTCCAGCGCCTCCTCGACCCGTCCCCGCTCCACCCGGGCCTGCGGCAGGTCGCGGAGGTTGGCGCGGGCGTCGCGGACGGCGGCCGCCTCCGACTCCAGCCCGAACACCGCCCCCTCGGCCCCCACAGCCTCCGCCAGACCGGCGGCGAACAGCCCCACCCCGCAGTAGAGGTCGAGCGCCCACTCCCCCGGCTCCGGCGCCGCGTAGGCCAGCACCGCGTCCAGCAGCGTCTCGGCGGCGCCCGGGTGGACCTGCCAGAAGCCGCTGCCCGCGACCCGGAAGCCGCGGTCGCCGACCTGCTCGTGCAGCACCCCCGAGCCGCGGCGTGGCACCGTACGGCCCTTGCCCTGGTCCAGGAGGATCGAGGCGGGCGCTTCGAGCTCGGGCACGGTGACGCTGCGGCGCGGCCTGGGAGAGACGACCACGGCCCGGTCGCCGGACGAGGACGCGATGACCTCGACGCCGGCCGCGCCCGGCCAGGAGTGCTGTTCCGCCCCGACCGCCTCCACCTCCGGGTGGGCGATCAGGCAGGCGTCCACGACCTCGATGTCATGCGAACGGTGCCGGCGGAAGCCCAGCTCACCGCCGGGCCGGGCGGCGAACTGGACGCGGGTGCGCCAGCCGAGCCCGTCCTTGGCGCCCGGCACCTCCTCCACCACGACCTCGCGCGACAGGCCCGCGAGCCGCTTGAGCTGCTCGGCAACGACCTGCGCCTTGAGCCGCCGCTGTGCCTCCAGCGTGGCGTGCTGCCAGTCGCACCCGCCGCACCGCCCAGGGCCGGCGTACGGGCAGGGCGGGACGACGCGGTCGGGCGAGGGCTCCAGGATCTCCACGGCGTCGGCACGCAGGAACCTGGCGGTCTCCTCGGTGACGTCGGCGATCACCCGCTCGCCTGGCAAGGCGTGGCGTACGAACACCACGCGCCCTTCGTGGCGCGCCACACACCAGCCGCCGTGCGCGACCGGACCTACCGTCAGCTCGAGAGATGCCTGTTCCACAGGGACACCCTATGCCCGAGCCTGCTCTCCATCCTTGGCGGTCTGGTCCCAGGGACGGCGCACCGCGCCTGGCGCGAACGGCTCCGGCCTGCCCTTGAGGCGGTCGGAGGAGTGCAGCTGCCAGGGCACGCTCGTCACCATGACCCCCGGCTTGAACAGCAGCCGTGCCTTCAGCCTGAGCGCGCTCTGGTTGTGCAGCGCGTGCTCCCACCAGTGGCCGACCACGTACTCGGGGATGAACACGGTCACCACGTCGCGCGGCGAGCGCCGCCGCAGGGTCTTGACGTAGTCGAGGATGGGCTGCGTGATCTCGCGGTACGGCGAGTCGAGCATCTTGAGCTGCACCGGGATGCCCCGCCGCTCCCACTCCTCCTGCAGCTTGCGCGCGTCCTCGCCCTCGACGCCCACCGTGATGGCCTCCAGCGTGGACGGCCTGGTGGCGCGGGCGTAGGCCAGCGCGCGCATGGTCGGCTTGTGCAGCTTGGAGACGAGCACGATCGCGTGGTTGCGCGCGGGCAGCATCGTCGGCTCGTACTCCTCGCTGATCTCCAGCTCGGCCGCCACGTTGTCGTAGTGGCGCCTGATGCCCTTCATCATGAGGAACAGGATCGGCATCGCGATGCACACGATCCACGCCCCGACCAGGAACTTCGTCAGCAGCACGACCACCAGCACGAGCCCCGTCATGATCCCGCCGAAGAAGTTGATCACACGGGAGCGGTGCATCTGGTGGCGCACCTTGGGGTCGGTCTCGGTCTTCAGGTGGCGGGTCCAGTGGATGACCATGCCGATCTGGCTGAGCGTGAACGAGACGAAGACGCCGACGATGTAGAGGTTCAGCAGGCGGCTGACGTCGGCCTGGAAGCCCCACAGCAGCAGGCACGCGCCGAGCGCGAGGATGATGATGCCGTTGGAGAAGGCCAGCCGGTCGCCGCGGGTGTGGAGCTGGCGCGGCAGGTAACGGTCCTGCGCCAGGATGGAGCCGAGCACCGGGAAGCCGTTGAAGGCCGTGTTGGCGGCCAGGAAGAGGATCAGGGCGGTCACCGCCGAGATCACCACGAACGGCAGCGACCCCCCGCCGAACACCGCGTCGGCCACCTGGGAGATGATCGGCTGCTGGTAGTAGCCGGGGCCGACGGGGTTGCCGTTGGGCAGGTGCAGGTCGGTGGCGACCACGGACGGCTCGGCGATCTTCACGCCCGACGCGAGGCCGAGCGCGATGATGCCGCCGAACATAGTGATCGCGACCAGGCCCATCATCAGCAGCGTGGTGGCGGCGTTCTTGCTCTTGGGCTTTCTGAAGGCGGGCACGCCGTTGCTGATGGCCTCGACGCCCGTCAGGGCGGCGCAGCCGGAGGAGAACGCGCGCAGGATCAGGAACGCGGCGGCGAAGGTGGTCAGGTTGGTCTGCTCGGCCTCGATGGTGAAGTGGGCGCTCGGCGCCTGGAGCTGCTCACCCAGCACCAGCAGCCGGAACCCGCCCCAGGCGATCAGGGCCAGAACGGCGATCATGAACGCGTATGTGGGAACGGCGAAGGCGGCGCCGGACTCGCGGATGCCGCGCAGGTTGATCACCGTGAGGAGGATCACGATGGCGATGGCGATGGCGGGCTTGTGCTGGCCCACGAACGGAATTGTGGCGCCGACGTAATCGACGCCGTTGGCGACGGACACGGCGACCGTGAGCACGTAGTCGACCATGAGCGCGCTGGCGACGGTGAGCCCGGCGTTCTTGCCGAGGTTGGTGGTCGCCACCTCGTAGTCCCCGCCGCCGCTCGGATAGGCGTGCACGTTCTGCCGGTACGACGCCACGACGGTGAGCATCACGACCACGACGGCGATCGCGACCCAGGGACTGTAGGTGTAGAAGGAGACTCCGGCCAACGACAGGATGACCAGAATCTCTTGGGGCGCATACGCCACAGAAGAGAGCGCGTCACTCGCGAAAACCGGCAGTGCTATCCGTTTTGGGAGGAGTTGCTCGTGAAGCTGCCCGCTACGCAGGGCGCGCCCCACGAGCAAGCGTTTGACAAGATCCGTTACCTTCGCCACGTAACGAGATGCTAGCCCCATACCGAGGCCTTAAACGAGGCGCTCCCCCCTCGGGCCATACTGGTGTCCAGCAATGGGCCGACCGCGAAAGTGCGGGGGGAAATGCATATAGTGATCATGGGGTGTGGCCGAGTCGGTTCGACTCTCGCTCATATCCTCGAGGACAGCGGCCATTCCGTCGCCATCATCGACCGCGACCCGCAGGCGTTCCGGCGGCTTCGCGCCGGGTTCCGAGGGCGGCGGGTGACGGGCGTGGGCTTCGATCGCGACGTGCTCACCGAGGCCGGCATCGAGTCCGCCGCCGCGTACGTCGCGGTCTCCAGCGGCGACAACTCCAACATCATCTCCGCTCGCGTGGCCCGCGAGACGTTCGGCGTGGACAACGTGGTGGCCCGCATCTACGACCCTCGCCGCGCCGAGGTCTACCAGCGGCTCGGCATCCCCACGGTGGCGACCGTACGGTGGACGGCCGACCAGATCCTGCGCCGCATCCTCCCCGAGGGCGCCGAGCCGCTCTGGCGCGACCCCACGGGCACGATCATCCTGGCGGAGGTCACCGCCAACCCCGAGTGGATCGGCACCCGCGTCGTCGACCTCGAGCACCGCGTCAAGACGCGCGTGGCCTTCATCAACCGCATGGGCGAGGCTCTGACCATCACGGAGGACACCGTGGTGCAGGAGGGCGACGTGCTCCACGTCATCGCCGCGGAGAACGACATGGACCGGATCAACAAGGTGCTCGCCGCGGCACCGGAAGAGGACGAGTGATGCGCGTCGCCATCGCCGGAGCGGGCGCCGTGGGCCGCTCCATCGCGGCCGAGCTCCTGGAGAACGGCCACGAGGTCCTGCTCATCGACGTGGACCCCAGGGCCATCAAGATCGACAGCGTGCCGCGCGCCGAATGGCTCCTCGCCGACGCCTGCGAGATCGCCTCCCTCGACGAGGCCGGGCTCAACAACTGCCACGTCGTGGTCGCCTCCTCCGGCGACGACAAGGTCAACCTGGTGGTCTCCCTGCTGGCCAAGACCGAGTACGGCGTACCGCGCGTGGTGGCCCGCATCAACCACCCCAACAACGAGTGGCTCTTCAACGAGTCCTGGGGCGTCGACGTGGCCGTCTCGACCCCGCGCCTGCTGAGCGCCCTGGTGGAGGAGGCGGTCAGCGTCGGAGACCTCGTACGCCTGATGACCTTCCGCCAGGGCCAGGCCAACCTGGTGGAGCTCACGCTGGCCGAGGACGCCCCGGTCGTGGGCCAGCGGGCCGGCTCGGTGCCGTGGCCCGTGGACTCCGCCCTGGTCGCGATCCTCAGGGAGGGCCGGGTCCTGGTGCCGACGGCGGACGATCCGCTGGAGGCGGGGGACGAGCTGCTGTTCGTCGCGAACCAGGAGGTGGAGCAGGAGCTCGCCCACCTCCTCTCCCAGCACTAGCCGGTACGGACCCGGACCCCTTGGGGGGGTTCCGGGGCCGAAAGGCAAGGTCCTCGCACCGGGAGGCGCTTCGCGCCATGCAAGCACTCGGGCCCCGCCTCCCAGGGGCTCCGCCCCTTCGACCCCTCAACGGCGCGGTCCTCGCTTGAAGGCGCGCTGCGCGCGACGAGAGCTCGGGCAGCGCCCTGTGGGGGCAGGCCCCCACACCCCAGGCGGGGACCTGCCGGTCCCCGCACCCCCGGACGCGACCCCGATTACTCACGCATCAACGGCGTGCGCCGGGGCGCAAGGTTATTTCGGCAGACAGGCAGCACCGCAACAGGCACGACGACACTGTCTGAGGCTCCCGCCTCACGCCCCATCGAATACCATGCGGTGCCCGTTGGCGGTGTCCATGTACTCGCGCACCCTATGGATCAGCCCGCCTCGCAGTGCGAAGACGAAACAGTAGTCGTTGCGATAGGCGTGGGCGTTGGTCAGCGTAGCTGCATGGTCTCCTCCGCCACGACCACATCGCTGTTCGGCGTAGAACCAGCGGAAATCAAGCGCCACATCGGCGACGAACATGCGTGGGAAGTCCACGGTGAGACAGTGGACGATGGCGTCCCTGCCCACCATGTGATTCGTCCCGCCGAGCGCCACGGCGGCAGCGTTGCCGGGCGGAGCCGGCCCTACTCCTCATCAAGGAGGAGGGCCGCCGCTTTGGGATCCATCAGGTTGGACCACACTTGCTCAGCAGGCAGCAGGTCACGCTCAGGTAGAGCCACCTCTGGAAACCATGCTTCAGGGGGACAGCCAGGCATCCGGCTCAGGATTAGCGTGACCAGGTCGCGCAGAACGGAACCGGTGATACGGATCGCGACATAAGTTTCGTGCCCGTCCTCGGCCCTGATCAAGATGCCCAGCCTGAAGCCTGAGAAGTCGGCCGCGTGCTCATGTCCGTCACGCAGCGAGCCGCAGACCAGCTCACGAATAGTGCGATTAAGGCGCAATGCGAACCGTGTCGCACTTTCCAGGCGATACCGGTCATGATCATCGGGACCGGGCAGCAGGTGAGCACTATAGGCGTCAGTGATCAGTGGCTTGTCATGCTCCGCGTTGTAGCGGGCACGGGCGGCTCGGGTTTCGGCAGTGAGGGCGGAATAGAAGTCGTCCCCGGAACCCTCCTCACGCATTCCCCCAGCCACTAACCATGCCTTGACGTCCGCAGAAGGCTCGTCCCTCCACACCGCTCCCCGCCATCGCTGCACCTTGACCTTGAACATCACCGTGTCGTCTATCGCACGTATCCGCTCATGAGCGATGTCAGGGTCAGCGAACTGGTGCGAGGCTTTGTCCAAGAGCGGATGCTCAACGCTCTCCAGCGGCAGGTTTGCTGGAGGAATGGGGATCCCCAGGTCATGGCGAAGGACCCGGATCGTGGGCCGGACGTGTGCCATTGTGAGGCTATTCCTCCCAGCCTCCGACGCCGCCCAGTTCCTCGATCCTCTCGGCGGAAAGCCCTGTGAGCAAGGACACGCCAGAGGCAAGAGAGCCATCGAGGATCTTCATGGACTCGATCATGCCTCGACGGATCTCCTCGCGCTGCCGATCGAGATAGGCACGGACCGCGGCATCCACAAGATCCTTTTTGGTCATCCCGAGGAAGTGTGCACCTTGCGTGATGAGTTTGTCTGTTGCCAGATCGACCTTCAACGGCGCTTGCCGCTTGCCGCCCGGGTTCGGCATAGCCATGGGAATCACCTGTCCCTCTGCACCAGAGTACCTCAGTACCTCAGCACCTCGACACGGCATTCGGCCATCCCATCGGCCCAACTGATCAGCCAGATCGTCTCCGGCGAGGTCGCGGCTTTGCCGACTCGCGTCAGGTCCAGGCGGCACTCCAGGAATCCAGCGAGGACGACGGGGAACTCGGGTAGGCGGCGCTATTCGCCGTAGAGGGGCGGCGGGGGTGGTCCAATGTCATGCGCCGGCAGCGACAGGACGCCGGCGACCCGCGGACCGTTTCCATCTGGCTGAACTCCCTACCGGCGCCCACCGCCGGGCGGCACGACGACGGCAAAGCCGCCCCTGGCGAGCGCCGGACCGGCATCCGGGTCGATTGCACGTGACCAGCGCGGCGCCACCCCTCGCGGTCCCATCCGACTCCTCGTCACAGCACCGAAGCGGTGGCCCCTGCCCGGTCCCCAGGAGCCCGGGCAGGAAGCGCGTCGTGACAGAAACCTCAGCCTCAGCGACGGCCGGCCCCTTGGGACGGCCCTCGATGGCCCACACCTCAGGGCTGCGTTCTCCCGTTAACCCAGGGTTTCCAGCCCTCTTGGCGAATCCTTCGGTGTCATCACCATGGCGGTGCCCGACAGCCAGGAACCGGCGCTCAGTCGAAGGTCACGCTGAAGCGCCTGGCGTCATCCGCGTCCATGCAGTTGACGACGACACTCATGGGCAGCACGACGGAGCCCCTGTCCAGGCTCTCGAGGAACCGTTCGCACAGAGTGTCATCCGGCCCCCTCCAGTCGTCGTCGGCGACGGCCGGCCCCGCTGCCAGGAGCAGGGCGGCGGCGGTCGTGGCCAGGGCGGTGACGGCACGTGCGTACATTGGGGCCCCCGATTGGCTCGAAGTGATCCTTCGCCAGCCTTCGTACCCGCGCAAGTGGATCAGCTCTTCTAGGAAATGATCCGGAGATCTTTACCAGGGATCGTCAGGCGGGGGCCACCGGGGGTTTGATCGGGGTGCGGCCGCGGCCCAGGACCCAGAGCATGGCGCCGAGGGCGGCCACCTGGAGCGGCCAGCCCATGGCGATCTTGGCGACACCGAGGGCGGCGACCGCCTCGTTGCCGCCTCCGAACCAGTAGACCGGCCCCTGCACGGCCACCCGGACCGCGCACGGCAGCAGGAGCAGCCAGGTCAGCCGCGTGCACAGCTTCACGATGCCCGGGTCCTTGTGCCAGGCGGTCGGGTCGCCCGTGACCGAGCCGATCAGGAAGCCCACCACCGGCCACCGGGTGACGATGGACAGCAGCATCGCCACCATGTAGCCGGCGTTCCACAGGATGCCGGGCAGGAAGTAGTCCTTCGCGTCGCCGGTGCGGCTGGCGAAGAACGCGCCGATCGCGATGCCGATCAGGCTGTTGATCACGAACTGCGGCGTGGACCGCTGCACGATCCTGACCAGCAGCAGCACCACCGCGATCGAGACGCTCACGATGAGCGACAGCTTCAGCTCCTCGGTGGTGACCCAGCACACCGTGAACGCGATCGTCGGGATCGCCGCCTCGATGATGCCGCGCACCCCGCCGAAGGCCTTGGCGAGCTGGGCTCGCACCGCCGCCTCAACGGTGTCGTGGGCGACCTCTTCCGCCTCAGCACTCACGTGTCAACTCCCTGGGCGCAGCTCGTAACGCGGATTGAACATCACCTTGCGTCCGTCCTGCATGCTGACCAGGCCCTCGGCTTTGACCGTGCGGCCGGGCTCGATGCCCGCGATCTTGCGGCGGCCGAGCCAGACCAGGTCGATCACGTCGGACCCGTCGTAGAGCTCGGCCTCGAGGGCGGGGGCGCCGCCCCTCGGACGGAGTGTCACCGTACGTAGCGTACCTGCCACGCAGAAGCGCCGACGGCCGCCACACGAGACGATGGGGGTCGCGCCGACCTCGTCGGCGTCTTCTCGCAGTTCCTGGGCCTCGATCTCGGACTGGGGTGAGGCCAGCCGACTGAAGAACCCGCGCAATCCCCCGCGTTTCGGAGGCTCTGCCGTACTCATGATGAATCAGCCTATGTGATGTCGGCGCGATGTCAGCCCTCAGCGAATCTCGCTGATTTCGGGTCCCCGTTTGAACGGGTTGAACCCGGGCCGATCGTCGCCCGTCTCGCCTGCTTGTTCGTTGGGGCGGCGCAGCGGGATGGGCTCCTCACGGGCCATCGGGTCGCCGCCCCGGACCACCACGACGTCCTTGACGAAGTCGATGTACGCCGCCGCCACGGCCTCGTCCAGCGCCGCCTTGCCGGAGATCACGGCGAGCAGGAACCAGCGGGGCCCGTCGATGCCGAGATATCGGGCGGGACGGGAGCCGTCCTCGACCTTCATCTCGCCCCTCAGCTCGCTGCCGAACGGGCCTTCCCGCTCCTCCAGATGCTGCGCCTGGGCCAGGATCTTGGTCTTGACCTCGTCCCACAGGCCCGAGCTGCGCGGTGCGGCCAGGGCCTGGAGCTGCAGCGAGCTCTCCTCGTAGAGCACGACGACACCGACGTGCTGGTCTCCGACGGAGGCCAGCCGCACGTCGAAGTCGGGATTGTGCGGCAGCCGCAGGCCGCCCAGGTCGATCCTGTCGGTCTCCGGGTGGGGCTCGTCGGCGTCCCACGGGCCGGAATCTCGCGCAAGGGCGGCAGGATCCTGCTCGACGACCTGCTCCGGCTGCTCACGACGACGACGTCGGAACACGTTCCTCACTCTCCTCGCTCGCGGGCCGTCAGCGCGGCCCGATGCTCATCGTCCTGTAGATCCGAACCCGTTGGCGCCGCGCACCGAACCCGGCAGGCTCTCCACCTCGTAGAAGGCCGCGCGCTCCACCCGCTGGACCACGAGCTGGGCCACCCGGTCGCCCCGCTGGAGGCGGAACGGCTCCTTGGCGTCGGTGTTGATCAGCGTCACCCTGATCTCGCCGCGGTAGCCCGCGTCGACCGTGCCCGGCGCGTTGACCAGCGTGACACCGTGCTTGGCGGCCAGCCCGGACCTCGGGTGGACGAACGCGGCGTAGCCGTCGGGCAGGGCGATCGCGACGCCCGTCCCGATGACGGCCCGCTCGCCGGGCAGCAACTCGACGTCCTCGGCCGCGTAGAGGTCGGCGCCCGCGTCTCCCGCGTGGGCGTAGGACGGCATCGGCAGCCCGGCGTCGAGCCGCTGGATGAGGACCTCTACGTTGCTCAAGGGTTCACCTCGTAGTCCTGGGTGTTCTGTACGGTGGCGTGCTTGGCGAAGTGTCCCATGCTCACCTCGACGAACAGCGCCGCCGCGCGGACGGGCGAACGGACCGTCGGAGGGCTGTTTCGCCCCTCAGCCTCAAGGTACGCCTTCCCGCCCGCATTGCCGTCGCACCCGGCACGCAAGTGGAGTGTCGTGCCCACGGGAGCGGAGAGGAGACAGGGAGTCACGGCTGACGAGGTTACTCGGTGTCCACCCGCCGGCCGTTCTCGCCCTGGCTTCCGGGCTCGGCGCCTCTGCCGCCGGGCTCCGCGCCGCGCGATCCGGACACGTCGTCGCGGAGAGCGGCCCCCTCGCCGCGCGGACGGGGAACCTCGCCGGGCCCTCCCCCGGCGTCCCCTGTGGGCCCCTTGTCCTCGCCGGGACCATGGCTGGGCGGTGGCAGGGCAGGTGGTTGATGCATGAGCTCGGGCAGCGCGCGGTAGATCACCGCGGCCACCGGCACGGCGACGGCGGCCCCCGCGATGCCGGCCAGGATGCCGCCGATGGCCAGCACGAGGATGATCGCCAGCGGATGGAAGTTGAGCGCCCGGCCCACGATCAGCGGCTGGAGCACGTGATTTTCCAGCTGCTGCTCGACGATGAGGATGCCGAGGAAGATCAGCGCGTAGACGAGCCCCTTGGCGCCCAGCGTGACGAGGGTGGCGACCGTGCCGGCGAAGAAGATGCCGACGATGGGGATGAAGCTGGCGAAGAAGATCAGCACGGCCAGCGGCGCCCACAGCGGCACGCCCATGCCCGCCAGCACGATGCCCATGATGAGCCCGTGCACGGCGGCCACGGCCACGGTGCCCTGCACGTAGTGGGAGAGCGTGGCCCAGGCGGCCCGCCCGGCCCGGTCCACGCGCGGCGCGACGTTGCCGAACCCCCGCAGGACCCACGACCAGATGCGCTCGCCGTCCTTGAGCAGGAAGAACGTCACGAACAGCAGCAGCACGATGGACGCGAGCACCTCGAATGCGACCGCCCCGGCCGTCAGCACGGTGCCGGTGATGGCCGTGCGCTGCGTGTTGACCATGGTGGCGATCTCGTCGACGTAGCTTGTGATCTGTGCCTCTTTGAGGTGCAGGGGGCCGGTGATCAGCCAGTCCTGCACCGATCGGGCCGTCGCCTGCACCTGCTGGACGAGGTTGGGGAACTCGTCGCTGGCCCGCGCCCCCACCAGCCACCCGGTGCCGGCGAGCACGGTCAGGGCCACCAGCATGGTGATCCAGGTGGCGTAGATGGGCCGCATGCCCGCCTGGCGCAGGCTGTTGGTCAGCGGGAACAGCAGCGCGGTCAGCAGCAGCGCGATCGCCACGGGCAGCGCCACGAACGTGAGCCGGGCGATGACGAGGGCGAAGAAGTAGACGACCACGCCGACAAGGATCAGGCACGCGCACCACGCGGCCATCTTGGCCAGCACGGGCGGCACGAGCTTGGTAGGGCGGTCGGGAAACACATATTCCAGACTGGCATGTCCGCGGCCCGGATGCGCGCCCATAAATCATGGGGCGGCTGACCACAGAGCGACGCGAAGGCCGCGCGACCAGCACAAGCCCACCTCGCCAAGGTCGGGCCTGTGCAAGGGATGGACGGCGTGTCACCGTCATGGTCATGAAGGCTGTGGTGGTCCTCGCCGTGCTCGCGTCGCTCTTGCCCGCCCCCGCGTACGCCTCCCGCGCCGATCTGGCGCTGGACGTGCTCTCCAGCCGCCCCGACCAGGTCACCGGCGGTGACGCCCTGCTCAGGGTCCGCCACCGCGAAGGCACGCGGCTCCGGGTCACGCGCGACGGCGAGGACGTCACGGCGGCCTTCAAGCAGACCGGGGACGGCCTCACGGCCCTGGTCACCGGCCTGAGGACGGGAGCGAACACGATCGTCGCCACGGCGGGCCGGGAGCGGCGGACGCTGACGTTGCGCAACCATCCCATCGAGGGGCCGGTCTTCTCGGGTCCGCACCAGTACCCGTTCCTGTGCAAGACCGAGCGCAGCGGGCTGGGCCCGCCCGCGGCGGACAACCAGGACGGCCAGGGCATGCGCGTCGCGGGCGGCTGGAGCAGGGACTGCTTCGCGCCGGCCGTCACCGACCGCCTCTACCGGTCCACGGACGGCACGTTCAAGCCCATGCCGGCGAGCGGATCCACTGGGCGGCCCGCCGACATGTCCACGACCACGCTGCCGGACGGCCGCACGGTCGACTTCGTGGTACGCAGGGAGCGCGGCGTGATCAACCGCTTCCTCTACTCCATCGCCATGGTCGAGGACGGCTGGACCGGCCGGGCGATCTACCGGTTCGACGGCGGCGTGGGGATCGGCCACGACCAGGGCACGCTCGGCGGCAACGCCCTCGACCCGTACGGGCTGGGCCAGGGCTACGCGATCATGTACTCGTCGGGGACCCGCACCTCCACCCACTACAACCTGATCCTGGGCGGCGAGACGGCCCTCATGGTCAAGGAGCGCTTCATCGAGCAGTACGGCGTCCCGCTCTACACGGTGGGCGTGGGCGGCTCGGGCGGGGCCATCCAGCAGTACATCTACGGCCAGAACCTGGGCGACCGGCTGATCGACGCCGCGATCCCGCAGTACTCCTATCCGGACATGGTCACCCAGACCATCCACGTGGGCGACTGCGAGCTGCTCGAACGCTACATGGACCGCAATCCGCGCTGGGCCCGGTGGGACGACAGGACGGCCCTCATCGGCATGAACGCCGGCGACACGGTCGCGAACCCGTACACCGGCGGACAGGGCTCCGACGAGTGCGTCAACGGCTGGCGCGGCCTGACCCCGCTGACCATGAACCCGCGGTGGACCTCGAACAACGACCCCGAGTGGCAGCGCATGGACCCGCCGGGCGTCAAGGACACCGTGCAGTGGACGCACTGGGACGACGTGCGCAACGTCTACGGCGTGGACGAGCACGGGTACGCCCGCTCGACCTGGGACAACGTGGGCGTCCAGTACGGGCTGAAGGCGCTGGCCGACGGCGTGATCACCCCGGCCGAGTTCCTGGACGTCAACGCGAAGGCGGGCTCGTGGAAGGAGGCGGCGGACATGGTCCAGGAGGGCTGCCCGTTCGTGCCGTCCGCCTGCCCGGCCGACTTCGACCCCTGGAGCGCCCGCAACGTCAACCTGGGCGACCCGGCGCCCAGGCGCGCGGGAGACCCGATCGCGATCAGGAACGTGCGGCGCAGCGGCCTGGTGTTCAGGGGCGACATCGACATCCCGATCATCGACTGGCGGCACTACCTGGAGGACCGGCTCGACATGCACGACTCGCACCAGTCGTTCGCGTCCAGGCAGCGGATGCTCGACCACGACGGCCGGGCGGGCAATCAGGTCATCTGGTTCACGGACGCGCGGCCTGACGGGCCGAAGTTCGATCAGACGCCGCAGGCGCTGCAGGTGATGGACGCCTGGATGGCCAACATCCGGAAATATCCGGCGCGCGGCGTGGTCGGCAACAGGCCGCCGGAGGCGGTGGACCGCTGCTTCGCCACGGACGGCACGCAGATCGCGGCGGGCCCGCACGTCTGGGACGGCATCCTCGACCGCCGCTCCCCCGGCGCCTGCACGCAGCGCTTCCCGATCTACTCGACGAGCCGCGTGGTGGCGGGCGGCCCGCTGGCGGGCGGCGTCTACAGGTGCCGCCTCCAACCGGTCGATCGGGCCGTCGCGAGGGGCCTGTACGGCTCTTGGCACCCGACCGAGGAGGAGCGGGCCAGGCTGAAGCAGATCTTCCCTACCGGAGTGTGCGACTACTGACGGGCAGTTCGCGCATCGAGCGCAGGGGCGAGGTGACCAGCGGCAGGAACGCCAGGCAGGCCCCGGCAGCCGCGACCAGGAGCGTGTTCCGCACCCCGATCGCCCCGCCCAGCGCGCCGCCGATCAGCCCGCCCAGCGGCAGCGTGCCCCACACCAGGAAGCGCATGGTGGCGTTCACCCGCCCGAGCAGCGGCTCGGGCGTGATGGCCTGGCGGAAGCTGAGCTGCGTGACGTTGTAGATCACCACCCCGGCCCCGACGCAGAACTCGTAGGCCACGAACAGCCCCAGCCGCCAGTCGGCCGCCATCCACGGCAGCACGAACGTCAGCGGCGCGGGCACGGCGATGCCCAGCCACATCGCCGGCCCCTGCCCGAGCCGCCTGACGACCCGGGCGTTGACCAGCGCGCCGACGATCCCGCCGAGGCCGCCCGAGGCCATGAGCAGCCCGATGGTGCCCGCGTCCAGGCCGAGCTCCCTGGCCAGGAGGAGCAGGAGCATGGGCTGGGCCACGGAGACGAAGAAGTTCGCGGTGGCGGTGCAGCCGGCGATGCGGCGCAGCAGCCGGTGCCCGAGCACGAACCGCACGCCTTCGGCGATCTCCTGGCCCAGGTTGGCCCGGCCGGGCTCCGGACGGGCCTCGTGCCTGCGGATCGTCCCCAGGCACAGCGCCGACCAGGCGAACCCGGCCACCGTGGCGACCAGCGCGAACGGCGCGGTGAGGAGGTGGATCAGGTAGCCGCCCCCGCTCGGCCCGCCGACCTGCGCCACCGTGCGGACGATCTCCAGCGTGGAGTTGCCCTCGACGAGCCGCTCGCGTTCGACCAGGCAGGGCAGGTAGCTCTGGTACGCGACGTCGAAGAACACGGTGAACACGCCCAGCACCAGCGCCACCGCGTACAGCTGGTGGATCGTCAGCACGTCCAGCCACCACGCGACCGGCACGGACGCGAGCGCCAGCGCCCTCGCCCAGTCGCTGACCACCATGACCACGCGCTTGCGCAGCCGGTCGACGAGGGCGCCGGCGGGGAGCCCGATCACCACGAACGCCAGCGTCTGGCATGCCGCCAGCAGGCCCACCTCGAACGCGGAGGCCCGCAGCGCCGACACGGCCACCAGCGGCAGCGCCAGCACCAGGAGCTGGCTGCCCGCCTGGCTGGCGACGTCGGCGAGGAACAACCGGCGGAAGTCGTGATCGCGTAACAGGCTCACCCGTCAGAGCATCCCTGACCGATTGAGAAAAATCAACCGGTTATAGGGTGGCGGTCCATGGGCACCCAACGCCGCCCCGCCACCGAGGCCGAGGCCCGCGCGCTGGCCTCGGCCGTACGGCTGCGCATCCTGCGGCTCTGTCTCGACCAGGCGCTCACCAACAAAGAGATCGCCGGCCGCCTCGACGCCAACCCCGCCACCACCCTCCACCACGTGCGCAAGCTCGTGGAGACAGGTTTCCTGTCCGCCGAGCCCAGCCGGCCGGGGCCGCGCGGCTCCACGGAGATCCCCTACCGGGCCACCGGCAAGTCGTGGGAGATGGACGTCCGCGAGAGCGGCGTGAGCGGGGGCAGCGCGGCGATGCTCGACGCGTTCCTGCAGGAGAGCGGGCTCATCGACATCGAGCGGGCCGACCTCGTCAGGCTGGGGCTCAGGCTCACCCCCGACGGGCACGCGGAGCTGCGCAGGCGACTGGAGGAGCTGTTCGACGAGTTTCGCGGGCGGCAGGCGCCGCCGGACGGGCAGGCGTACTCGATCTTCCTGGCCATGCACCGCGACGTCACCCGGGACCCCTGAGGACCCCTGAGGACCCCTGAACGCACGGACGCCGGGCGCCCCGCAGAGGGGGGCGGCCCGGCGTCCTGCCATCCGGACGTCAGCCCAGGTGGACCTCGACTTTCAGCTCGTCACCATACTCCAAGACGAACTCCTCCACAGTGCCTGCGGCACAAAGGTCGTCCTGAGCTTGGCGGACAAGCCCGACTTCGGGCGCCCAAACGGTCAGCCTGGAGACCTCGGCCCGCATCGACTGCTTGGCCTCGGACTTGGCCTTGCGCACCTGACCGAGCACCTCGGAGGCCACGGCCAGCACGGCCGGGTCGCCGGCCCCGCGCGAGAGAGCGGGCCACGGGGCCCGGTGCACCGACCCCTCGCGCCACCACGACCACACCTCTTCGGTCACGAAGGGCAGGAACGGCGCGAACAGCCGCAGCAGCACGTCGAGCGCCTGCCGCAGCGCCGCGTGGGCGGAGGCGGCGGCCGGACCGGACTCGTAGGCCCTGGCCTTGACCAGCTCCAGGTAGTCGTCGCAGAACGCCCAGAAGAAGCGCTCGACGGCCTCCAGCGCCCTGGTGTGGTCGTAGGCCTCGAACGCCTGGCCGGCCTCGCGCACGGCGTCGGACAGGCCCGCGAGCATCGACAGGTCGAGCGGCTCGGTGACCGTGTTTGATCCTGGCCCGTCGTTCATAGCCAGGCCGAGGACGAACTTGGACGCGTTGAGGATCTTGATCGCGAGCCGCCGCCCGATCTTGAGCTGCCCGGCGTCGAACGCGGTGTCCACGCCGTAGCGGCCGTTGGCCGCCCAGTAGCGCACCGCGTCGGAGCCGTGCTGCTTCAGCAGGTCGAGCGGGGTGACCACGTTGCCCTTGGACTTGGACATCTTCTTGCGGTCGGGGTCGAGGATCCAGCCCGAGATCGCGACGTCGCTCCACGGCAGCCGGCCGAACTCGTAGTGCGACCTGACCACGGTCGAGAACAGCCAGGTGCGGATGATCTCGTGCGCCTGCGGCCGCAGGTCGGCCGGGTAGACCCGCTTGAACAGGTCGTCGTCGGTCTCCCAGCGGCCCGCGATCTGCGGCGTCAGCGACGAGGTGGCCCAGGTGTCCATCACGTCGGGGTCGGCCATGAACCCCCCGGGCACGCCGCGCTGGTCCTCGGTGTAGCCGGGCGGCACGTCGGAGGACGGGTCGACCGGCAGCATGTCCTCCGTGGGCACGATCGGCGCGTCGTGGACGGGCTGCCCCGACTCGTCGATCGGATACCACACCGGGAACGGCACGCCGAAGAAGCGCTGGCGCGAGATCAGCCAGTCGCTGGTGAGCCCCTCGACCCAGTTGTCGTAGCGCACGCGCATGTGCGGCGGGTGCCACGTCAGCTCACGCCCGCGCCCCAGCAGCCGATCACGCAGCTCCTCGTCGCGCCCGCCGTTGCGGATGTACCACTGACGGGTGGTGACGATCTCGAGCGGCCGGTCGCCCTTCTCGTAGAACTTGACCGTGCGCGAGACGGGCCTCGGCTCGCCCTCGAGGTCGCCGGACTCCCGCAGCAGCTCCACGATCCGCTCGCGGGCGCTGTGCACGGTCTTTCCGGCCAGCTCCTTGTACGGCTCCGCGTCCACGCCCTCCGGCGGCTCGGCCAGCAGCCGCCCGTCCCAGCCGATGATCGGCCGGGTCTCCAGGTGCAGCTCCCGCCACCAGATGACGTCGGTGATGTCGCCGAACGTGCAGATCATGGCGATGCCGGTGCCCTTGTCGGGCTCGGCCAGCCGGTGGGCCAGCACCGGCACCTCCACCCCGAACAGCGGCGTCAGCACCGACGTGCCGAACAGCGGCTGGTAGCGCTCGTCGTCGGGGTGGGCGACCAGCGCCACGCACGCCGGGATCAGCTCGGGCCTGGTCGTCTCGATGAAGACCGGGCCCTTCTCGCCGTAGAACGAGATCTTGTGGAACGCGCCGGGCCACTCCCGGTCCTCCAGCTCGGCCTGGGCGACGGCGGTGCGGAAGGTGACGTCCCACAGCGTCGGCGCCTCGGCGAGGTAGGCCTCGCCGCGCAGCAGGTTGCGCAGGAAGGCACGCTGCGAGACCGCCTGCGCCTCGTCGCTGATCGTGGTGTAGAGCAGCGACCAGTCGACCGACAGGCCGACCCGCCGCCAGACCTCCTCGAACGCCTGCTCGTCGAGGGCGGTCAGCTTGTGGCACAGCTCCACGAAGTTACGCCGCGAGATGGCGATCTCACGTTTGCCGGGCTTGTCCGGTGGCACGAAGTCAGGGTCATAGGGCAGCGACGGGTCGCAGCGCACGCCGTAGACGTTCTGCACCCGGCGCTCGGTGGGCAGCCCGTTGTCGTCCCAGCCGATCGGGTAGAACACCGACTTGCCGATCATCCGCTGGTAGCGGGCCATGATGTCGGTGTGGGTGAAGGAGAAGACATGACCGACGTGCAGCGAGCCGGACACGGTCGGCGGCGGCGTGTCGATGGCATAAACCTGCTCGCGCGGCGCGGACCGGTCGAAACGGTAGGTGCCCTCGTCCTCCCAGCGAGCTACCCATACCTGCTCCAAGCCGTCGAGGGTCGGCTTTTCCGGCATGGATGCATGGCGTAGTCGCTGTTGAGTCATGCCTCCATATGGTACGGCTTCGCAGGCCCGGCAAGCGGTGCAGACTAGTCTTCGTTACAGAGGGGAAGGGAGATCGACATGGCGGAGGACAAGCCCGATGTCGCCTGGCGTGTGATCGGCGGCCTGGTCGGTCTGGCCACCGGCTGGGCGGCAAGGAAGATCCTCGGGTTCGTCTGGGTGAAGGCGACCGGGAAGGAACCGCCGCTCGACACAGACTCGCCCGAGGTCAGCATGGGGGAGGCGATCGGCTACGCCGTGCTCATGGGCGTCGGCATGTCGGTGGCGCAGATCGTGGTCAACCGGACCGCCAAGAAGCGTTACGACGCGTGGAAGTCTGTGAAGCAGGTGACTCAAGGGCAGTGAGAAACTCGTTGGCCCAGCGGTCCACGTCGTAGGTGGCTACCCGGCGGCGCATCGTGCGCATCCGCCGGGCCAGCTCGTGCGGCGTGGCCCGCATCGCGGCCACCATCTGCCGCTTGACGTCCTCCACGTCGTACGGGTTGACCAGGTAGGCCTGGCGCAGCTCGTCGGCCGCCCCGGCGAACTCGCTGAGCACCAGCGCGCCGTGCAGGTCGTGGTGGCAGGAGACATACTCCTTGGCGACCAGGTTCATCCCGTCCCGCAGCGGGGTCACGACCATGACGTCGGCGGCCAGGTAGAGGGCGGCCAGCTCGGCGTGGTCGTACGACTGGTGGAAATACTGGACCGGCTGGTAGCCGAGCTGCGCGTGCTCGCCGTTGATCCGCCCGACCTGCAGCTCGATGTCGTCGCGCAGCCGCTTGTACTCCTCCACCCGCTCCCTGCTGGGCGTGGCGATCTGCACGAACACGGCCTCGTTCGCCTTCAGCCGCCCGTCCTTGAGCAGCTCGCCGAACGCCTCCAGCCGCTGCCCGATGCCCTTGGTGTAGTCGAGCCGGTCGACGCCGAGCAGCACATGCTCGGGATCGCCCAGCTCCGCCCTGACCTCCTTGGCCCGCGCCATGATCTGCGGGTCGCGCACCAGCGAGTCGAGCTGCCCGAAGTCCACCGAGATGGGGAACGCCTGCGTGGTCACCACCCGGTCGTCGAGGAAGATCTCGTTCCCCTTGTACGGCAGCCCGAGCAGCCTGCGGCACAGCCGCCGGAAGTTGGAGGCCCCGCCGGGCAGCTGGAAGCCCACCAGGTCGGCCCCGAGCAGCCCTTCGACGAGGTCCTTGCGCCACGGCAGCCGCCAGAACAGCTCGGTCGGCGGGAACGGGATGTGCAGGAAGAACCCGATCCGCAGGTCCGGCCTGAGCCTGCGCAGCATGGCCGGGACGAGCTGGAGCTGGTAGTCCTGCACCCAGACCACCGCGCCCTTCTCGGCGGCGTCGGCGGCGGCGTTGGCGAAGCGCTCGTTGACGGCGCGGTAGGTGTCCCACATCGCCCGGTCGAACACCGGCGGCGCCACCACGTCGTGGTAGAGCGGCCAGAGGGTGGCGTTGGAGAAGCCCTCGTAGTACAGCTCCACCTCACCGGCCGACAGGGGGATCGGGATGAGGTTCATGCCGTCCTGCTCGAACGGCTCCAGCTTCTCGTCGGGGGCTCCGTGCCAGCCGAGCCAGGCTCCGTGCCGGCGCTTCATCACCGGTGCGATCGCGGTCACGAGGCCACCAGGGCTCCTGCGCCACGAGGCCGTTCCGTCAGGCTCGAGCATCCGATCCACCGGCAACCGGTTCGCGACGATCAGAAACGAGCTACGGCCAGTCACGCAGTTCCTCCTATTGTTCGCCGAGCACGCGGCGGACGGCGTCCGCCACCGAGTCGGGACCCGCATGGGGGATGATTGCGGCGATGTGGGAGTCGGGCCTGATGAGCCATGCCTCATCCGGTCCGGCGCCGAGCCTTTCAGCGAGCGAGCCGGTCCCATCCATCTCCGCGAGCCCGCGCACGGCGAGCGGCGCCGTAATGACCTTGCCCAAGACCTGCGCAAACAAACGCGAATCGCACATATCACCCAACAACACGAGAAAACCGTCACGACAGAACTCCCGCAACCTGCCGCCCGAAAGTCCCACGTCCGGAAGGATCACGCCGGGCGCCGGAACGCACAGCGCGCCCTTGGGCGGCCTGCCCCCGAACGGCCGCGTCGCCTCGGGGGTGGTCAGCGGCGAGTCCACGTACCAGAACGGCTCCGCGAACCGGCCCGAGTCCACCTCCGCCACCAGCCCGCCCTCCAGCACGGCCCGCCTGCGCATGCGCTCCGCCACGGTCCTGGGGGCGAGGAAGCGCATCGTGGCGGCGGTGATCTCGAGGTTCTCCCGCGCGGCCGCGTGCCGCTCGGCGTGGTACGACTCCAGCAGCCCCTCCCCCGCCCAGCCGTTGAGCACGAAGGCCAGCTTCCAGGCCGCGTTCTCGGCGTCGGGCACGCCGGAGTTGAGCCCTCTGGCGCCGAACGGGGCCACCAGGTGGGCGCTGTCGCCGGCCAGCAGGACCCGGCCGACGCGCATGCGGGAGGCGATGCGGGAGTGGAAGCGGTACGTGCTGTGCCAGAGCAGGTCATAGGGCCGGCCGCCGATGATCTGCCCAATTTTTCTGGAAATGTCGGCTTTTGTTGGGATGAAGTCGGGCGCGATCTGCCAGTCGATCCGGAACGTGCCGCCCGGGCAGGGATGGATCAGGACCTGGCGGCCCGGGTTCCACAGCGGGTCGAAGTAGAAGCGGCGCTCGTTCTCCCAGCCGGGCAGGTCGGCCCTGATGTCGCAGATGAGGAACTGGTCGTCGAACGTCTCCCCGTCGAACGAGACGCCGAGCGCCTGGCGTACCTGCTGGGCCCTGGCGCCCGCGCAGACCAGCGCGTAGGACGCGCGCAGCGACCGCTGACCGCAGCGGACCGTCACCCCCGAGGGGTCCTGGTCGAGGCCGGTGACCTCGTGGTCCCAGCGCACCTCGATGAGCGGCTGCGCCGCGATCGCCTCGTCCAGGATCTGCTCGGTGCGGGTCTGGGAGATGTTCACGCACGCCGGCAGCGGGCCCTCGCGCTCGAACGACCAGGAGAACAGCTCGCGGTCGCGGTAGTAGGTGCGGGCGGTGGTCCAGGCCAGGCCCTCCTCGGCGATCTTGCCCGCGCCGGCGGCGGCCCAGATGTCGAGCACGTCGCGCTGCTGGCAGATGGACTTCGACCCGGTGGAGTCGCGCCCGGCCCGCCGGTCGAGCAGCAGCACCTGGATGCCCCAGCGGGCCAGCAGCAGCGCGGCGCTCTGCCCGACCGGCCCCGCCCCGACCACGATGACCTGCGCACTGGCTGGGGCGTTCATGACTGGAGCTGGTCCCAGACTTCGCGGTCGCGCTCGGCGGTCCAGATGCGCGGGCGCTCGACGCCGTGCAGCTCGTCCCAGAGCCTGGAGACGTTGAACGGCAGGCAGTGCTCGAAGATCGGCCAGGACCCGTACCGGGGCGCCAGCGCCCGGTGCGTGCGCTCGAACGCCTCCTTGAGCGAGCCCGCCGCGCCGACCTCGCGCAGCATCACGGCGAGGAAGTCACGCGTCTGCGCGATGGCCGCGTCCACCCCCTGCCGGCCGCGCGCCACCGCGCCCCTGCCCCCGACCAGCGTCTCCGCCCCGAACGACGCGACCCTGTCGAGCGTCGCGGCGGACCAGTCGAGGTGGAAGGCGTCGCCGGTGTAGAGGGCGGCCTGGGACTCGACGAGGTCGCCGGCGAACATGATCCGTCGCTTCGGCAGCCAGGCCACCAGGTCGCCCTCGGTGTGGCCGCGCCCGCAGTGGGCCAGCACCAGGTCGCCCCGGTCGCCGCCCAGGTCGATGGTGAACGTGTCGCTGAACGTCGCCGTCGGCCACGTCAGGCCCGGGATCGACCCGGGCTCCTTGAACAGGCGGGGCATCCTGGCGTACTCGCTGGCCCAGTCCTGCTCGCCGCGCTCGGCGATCAGCTCGCGGGTCTTGTCGTGCGTCACGATCACGTCCGCGCCGAACGCCGACGCGCCCAGCACCCGGACGGCGTGGTAGTGCGACAGCACCAGGTACCTGATCGGCTTGTCGGTGTGCTCCCGCAGCCTGGCCAGCCATTCGCGGGCGGCCACGGGCGTGGCGAGCGCCTCGAAGCAGACGAGGAAGTCCTCGGCCTCGATGGCGCCCACGTTCGGATCGCCTTCTGCCGTGAGCGCGTACACGCCCTCGGCCAGCACCTCCAGGGACTGCCTCTTCTCGCCGAGATCGGCCGACGAGGCGAACGGTCTGGCCATCACCACTCCTCCCGCGACGCGGTCAGCACCCGCCAGGACCCCTTCCCCCTCCGACGGCCCCTCTCCCAACGCCGCCCCACGTCACGCCGGGCGCCTGGTCTGGACGATGTGGAAGCGGCCCGCCACGTAGCCCGGGTCCGTGAGCGAGGCCGTGGCGGCCGGGTTGGCGCCCGTGCCGTGGTAGTCGCTGAACGCCGCCGACTGGTTGACGAAGACGCCGCCCGTCAGGTTGCACGACAGGTTCACCCCCGCGTCGAGGGCGGCCCGTTCGGCCTGGTCGAGCACCTCGTCGGAGGTGGAGTAGGCGGCGGCCGTGAGCGCCCCGCGGGCCTTGATCGTGCGGCGCAGCACCTCCAGGCTCTCCTGCGTCGACCCCGTCGGGATGACGAACGCGATCGGCCCGAAATGCTCCCGCCCGTAGACGTCGGAGTCGTCCGGCGAGACCTTCACGATCACCGGCGTCCGCACCACCGCGTCCGGGAACCCCGGATGCTTCACCGCGCGCGACTCCAGCACCACCTCGCCCAGCGACGGCGCCGCCTCCACCCGGGCCAGCACGTCGGGGTTGACGATGGCCCCGGTCAGCTCCACCGCGCGGGCGTCGTCTCCGAGCAGCCTGCCGACGGCGCCCGCCAGCCCGGCGCAGACCTCGTCGAAGCTCTTGTGGCCCTCGTCCGTCTCGATCCCGCCGGCCGGCACGAGGAGGTTCTGCGGCGCCGTGCACATCTGGCCGCTGTAGAGCGACAGCGAGAACGCCAGGTTGCCCAGCATGCCGCGCCAGGAGTCGGTCGAGTCGACGACGATCGTGTTGACCCCCGCCTTCTCGGTGTGCACGAGCGCCTGCCGCGCGTTGCGCTCCAGCCAGTCGCCGAACTCCGTGGAGCCGGTGAAGTCGACGATGCGGACGTCGGGGTGGGTGGCGAGCGTCCTGGCCAGCCCCTGCCCCTCCTCCACCGCGAGCGAGACCAGCCCGGGGTCGAAGCCCGCCTCGGCCAGCACCTCGCGGGCGATCCGCACGGTGATGGCGAGCGGCAGGACCGCGCGCGGATGTGGCTTGACGATCACCGGGTTGCCGGTGACGAGCGAGGCGAACAGCCCCGGGTACGCGTTCCAGGTCGGGAACGTGTTGCAGCCGATCACCAGCGCGACGCCCCGGGGCACGACCGTGAAGCGCTTGTCCATGACCAGCGGCTCGCCCTTGGCCGGCTTCTCCCAGCGGGCGCTCGCGGCCGAGGAGGTCATGGCCGCGTAGCCGTAGGCGACGGCCTCGAGCGCGCGGTCCTGCGCGTGCGGCCCGCCCGCCTGGAAGGCCATCACGAACGCCTGCCCGGTCGTGTACTGCACCGCATTGGCCAGCTCGAAGCTGCGCCGGTTGATCCGGTCGACGATCTCGACGCAGGCCAGCGCGCGGGCCTCGGGCCCGGCGTCGCGCCAGGCGGGCAGCGCCGCCCGGGCCGCGGCGATCAGGTCGTCCACGAGCGGCTGCGGGTAGGTGACGCCGAGGTCGATGCCGTACGGGGAGCGCTCGGCGCCGATCCAGGACCCGGTGCCCGGCTGGTCGAGGGGGAACGGCCTGCCGAGGTAGGACTCGAACGCCTCCTTGCCCCGCTCGGCCGCCCCCTCGCCGTAGACGCGCGGGCTCGGCGACTCGGGATAGGCGCTCCAGTATCCCCGCTCGGCGATGGCCGACAGCGCCTTCTCCAGAGTCTCGCGGTGCTGCTCGAACATGGTGTTCATCCTCTTGACAGGGATGGTCCGGACGGTGAAGTGTTTACCGAACATTCGGTCAGTTGACAAGGGAGACCTGCGTTGGAGAGCGCGCGTCGCATGATGGACGCCGACACCGCCTCCGCCGCCCTGGGCATCGAGCTGACGGAGCTCGGCGAGGGCCGGGCGGTGTGCCGCATGACCGTGACCGACCAGATGATCAACGGGCACGACCTGTGTCACGGCGGCTACGTGTTCCTGCTGGCCGACACCGCGTTCGCGTGCGCCTGCAACAGCCACGGCCCGGTGACGGTGGCGGCGGGCGCGGAGATCACGTTCGTCTCCCCGGCCCACGCGGGCGACGTGCTGGTGGCCGAGGCCGCCGAGCGCACCCGCTACGGCCGCAGCGGCATCTACGACATCACGGTGCGCGGAGCGGCCGGCCGGGTGGTCGCCGAGTTCCGCGGCCGCAGCAGAGAACTGGGACAGGTGGAGGGCTGATGAGACTCGGCGATCCCCCCGCGCCGGAAGATCTCGATCCCATCGAGCGGGCGTCCCGCGACGAGCTCATGTCGATCCAGTTGGAGCGGCTCCAGCGGACACTCACCCACGCCTACCAACATGTCCCGATTTATCGGCAAAAATTCGACCAGGCGGGCGTGCATCCGAGCGACTGCAAAGAGCTCGCCGACCTGGCGAGGTTCCCCTTCACCACCAAGCAGGACCTGCGCGACACCTACCCGTTCGGCATGTTCGCCGTCCCGCGCGAGCAGGTGGCCAGGATCCACGCCTCCAGCGGCACCACGGGCGCGCCCACCGTGGTCGGCTACACCAGGCACGACCTCGACGTCTGGGCGGACGTCATGGCCCGCTCGATCCGCGCCTCCGGCGGCCGGCTGGGCGACATCGTGCACGTGGCCTACGGGTACGGCCTGTTCACCGGCGGGCTGGGCGCCCACTACGGGGCCGAGCGGCTGGGCTGCACGGTGGTGCCGGTCTCCGGCGGCATGACGCCCCGGCAGGTCCGGCTCATCACCGACCTGCGGCCCGACATCGTCATGGTCACGCCGTCGTACATGCTGGCCCTGCTGGACGAGTTCGAACGGCAGGGCCTGGACCCCCGCGCGTCCTCCCCGCGGATCGGGATCTTCGGCGCCGAGCCCTGGACCGAGCGCATGCGCGCGGAGCTCGAGGACCGCTTCGACCTGCACGCCGTGGACATCTACGGCCTGTCGGAGGTGATCGGCCCCGGCGTCGCGAACGAGTGCGTCGAGACCAAGGACGGCCTGCACATCTGGGAGGACCACTTCTACCCGGAGACCGTCGATCCCCTCACCGGGGAGCCCGCGCAGGCGGGCGAGCTGGTCTTCACCAGCCTCACCAAGGAGGCCATGCCGGTCATCCGCTACCGCACCGGCGACCTGACCAGGCTGCTGCCGGGCACCGCCAGGCCCGCGTTCCGGCGCATGGAGAAGGTGACGGGCCGCACCGACGACATGATCGTCCTGCGCGGCGTGAACGTGTTCCCGACCCAGATCGAGGAGCTGGTGCTGCGCGTGGAGGGCCTGTCACCGCACTTCCAGCTCCACCTGACCCGCCCGGGGCGGCTCGACGTGATGACGGTCAGGGTCGAGGCCCGCCCGGGCCTCGCGAGCCGTGGAGAGGCCGGTGAGGCGCTGCGCCGGGCCGTCAAGGACACCGTGGGCGTGAGCGTGGAGGTCGAGGTGGTGGATCCGGAGACGCTGGAGCGCTCGGTCGGCAAGCTCAAACGAGTCATCGACAAGCGGGATAATTAAGACATGGCCTCTCCGACCCCCACCCGTCAGCGCAAGCGCGGACACGACCCGGAGTCCGTGCTGTCCACCGCCGTCGGCGTCTTCAACGAGCGGGGCTACGACGGGACGAGCATGGAGGACCTGGCCAGGGCTCTCGGCGTGACCAAGTCGGCCATCTACTACCACGTGCCGGGCAAGGAGCAACTCCTCGCGCGGGCGCTGGACCGGGCGCTCGACGGGCTGTTCGCGGTGGTGACCGACGAGCGCGCCGCCTCGGGACCCGCGATCGACCGCCTGGAGTGGGCCGTACGGCAGAGCGTGCGCATCCTCGTGGACCGGCTGCCGTACGTGACGCTGCTGCTGCGGGTGCGCGGCAACAGCCGCACCGAGCAGGCGGCGCTGGAGCGGCGGCGGGACTTCGACAGGTTCATCAGCCACCTGGTCAAGGAGGCGGCGGCGGAGGGCAGCATCCGGCCGGACGTGGACCCGGCGCTGGTGACGCGGCTGCTGTTCGGCGCGGTGAACTCGATCACCGAGTGGTACCGACCGGCGCGCGGGGCCTCGGCGGACGACCTGGCCGACGCGCTGCTCAAGATGACCTTCACCGGCCTACGGGTCTAACGCGTCCCGCCGCGGAGGATCGACCTCGGGGGTCTCGGCGCCGCGGGGCAGCTTGACGCGCAGGTCGTTGCGTACGGCCTCGCCGAGTTTCTTGGTGGCGATGCGGTTGAGCGCGCCGCCGGCGATCGCTCCCGTGAGGAACGGGCCGAGCGTGGTCAGGTGGCGGCCGAGCGTCCGGAGGAGGCGGTTGCGCAGGGCGGTCTTGGTGGCCGCGCCGAGCGCCAGCGAGACGGACGTGGGCGTGAGGGGGTCGATGCCACGTTGTCTGGCCCATGCCGCCGTGAACGCGACCGCGCGCTGGGTGCCCGAGCCCTCGACGCGTACGCCGTAGACCTCGTGCAGTTCGGCCAGGAGCTTGACCTCGATGGCGGCGACGACGATGGTCTCGGCGACGAGTTGCGCGGGGGCGGAGAGCAGAAGGGGCGGTGCGGCGAACTCTGCCGCCGCGAGCGCTCCGCCGATGGCGCCGACCGTCATCGTGGCCTTCTGGGCGGTGCGCACCAGGTCGTCGGCGAGTTGCTCGCCGGTCAGGCCGTGATGGTGCTCGGAAAGGGTGTGCAGGTCCCTGATCGGGATGCGCGGCGCGATGTTGAGAAAGACGTCCGCCAGCCAGCGGCCCCGGCCCGCGCCTGTGGCGCGTGCCTTCTTGGCCCCCTCGGACAGCGCGCGGGCTAGTCGGCCGAGCAGCCTGCGCCGCTCGGCCGGCTCCAGCTCGCCGGGCGCGGTGAGCTTGCCTACGAGCTCGCCGACCTCGCGTTCGGGGCCGGCGACCTCGTTGTCTGGTTGCTTGTCTTGCTCAGGTACGGCCACGCGTTGCCTCCGTCCTCATGGTCGCGATCGCTCAAGGTCGGGCTTCGTCTCCCTACCCCGAGCATTTCGCTCCAGTCGATTAGGCGGCGCACTCCCGGCAGACCTGCTGGCCGTTCTTCTCGGAGGCCAGCTGGCTACGGTGGTGCACCAGGAAGCAGCGCGAGCAGGTGAACTCGTCGGCCTGACGGGGGATCACCCGCAGGGAGAGCTCTTCGTTCGACAGATCCGCACCGGGCAGTTCGAGCGACTCGGCCAGGTCGGTCTCGTCGATGTCGATGCTGCCAGACGACTTGTCGGTGCGCCGCGCCTGCAACTCCTGGAGGCTGTCCTCCCCCAGGTCGTCGTCTGTCTTGCGTGGGCTGTCGTAGTCGGTAGCCATTGTGCTTACTCCATCCCCCTCATCTATATGTCCTCGCGCTCATCGCGCGTCTTCTAACGTCCAGGAAGCCCATCTTGTGCCCGTTCCGCCGGGGAGATTTCCCATGGGTACCCCGCTGGAACGGACGACGAACCTCCCAACACGTCAGGGCCTGCTGCCGTCGGCAATGGTTAGCCAAATATGGCGAAACCCACAGCCTTGGCGCCATGCACCACCGTGTTCGACGGCACATCCAACCACATGTGCGGCGTGAATGAGACGCCCCCCACGCCTCAACACGGGCACCAACACACGGACGAACGCGCCGGAGCAAGACGATCTCAGCGTCTCGGGAGCCGAATGGTCACGACGAGCCCTCCACCATCACGTGGCACCGCGGCCACATTTCCACCGTGAGCCTGAACCACCGCACGAACGATGGACAGCCCCAGCCCTGATCCCTTCGCCGAATCCACGCGGTCCGCGTGGAGCCTCCTGAAGGGCTCGAACAGGCTGTTCACCTCGTACGCCGGGACATGCTGCCCTGTGTTGGCCACCTGAACAACCAAGGCACCGTCCGCCATTCCCGTCCGGATCCATACTTTTCCGTTTTCAGGAATGTTGTACTTGACCGCGTTCTCCAGGAGGTTGCTGACCGACCGCTCCAGGAGCACCGGATCGCCTATGGTAGGCGCGCTGACCAGTTCGGCCGTCACGGTTACCCCGTGCTCCTCGGCGAAGGCCGTCACCTGTTCCACGGCCGTCTGAGCGACTTCCCGGACATCGACCGGTTTGCGCACGGCGAGTTCGCGCTCGCTCCTCGCCAGCAACAGCAGTCCCTCGATGAGCTTCTCGTTACGCGCGTTGACTTCGAGAAGGGTACGGCCGAGCGCTTTGAGATCCTCGGACGCCTCGGGATCGGACAGGGCGATCTCCAGGACGGTCCGGTTAATCGTGAGGGGAGTTCGCAATTCGTGGGAGGCGTTGGCCACGAATCTGCGCTGGGTGTCGAAGGCGACGTTGAGCCGGGTGAGCATGGCGTCGAACGTGTCGGCCAGCTCCTTCAGCTCGTCGTTGGGGCCCTGCAGGTCGATGCGCTGGTGGGCCAGGGTGCTCTCGGACAGCTTGCGCGCCGTCGCCGTCATCTGGGCCACCGGCCGCAGCGCCCGGTCGGCCACGAAGTAGCCGATGATCAGCGCCAGGATGCCGACGCCCATCAGCGCGAGCAGGGAGTTGCCGAACAACGCGTCCCGCGCACGCTGGATCGCCAGCGCCTGCATGTTGTGCCAGGCGTTCTGGAGCTGCTCGTCCGCGGAGGGCGGCAGCCCCAGATCGATGGTCGGCCAGGCCCAGGTGATCGCCGATCCGACGATCATGTAGACCGACCCCAGCAGCACGGCGGCCGCCACGAAGACGAGCGCGCCGTACGTGAGCGTCAGCCGCCACCGGATGCTGACCTTGGCGGGCAGCTCCCTCATCCGCTCCAGCGGCGTGCGCTGGGTCTGCTCCGCGGGCGGCGGCGGGCCGTCCCAGGCGGGCGGCCCGCTGGGTGGTGGCGCCTGCTGCACGCGCGTCGCCTTCCTCGCCGAATGCGGGCTGATCATCGGATGCGTCGGCCCCGACTGGAGCTCCTCCGACCTCTCCATCACGGGGCCTCCCCCGCGACGGCCGTACGGCGTTCAATGGATCGCCGGTTTCTCACAGTTTGTACCCAACCCCGGGCACAGTCTCGATCACCTGAGGCTCGCCCAGCTTCTTCCGCAGCGTCATCATGGTCACGCGGACCACGTTCGTGAAGGGATCGATGTTCTCGTCCCATGCCTTGTCCAGCAGGTCCTCCTGGCTGACCACGGCGCCCTCGGCCCGCATCAGCTCCTCGAGCACCGCGAACTCCTTCTTGGTCAGCACGACCTCCTTGCCGTCGCGCTCCACCAGCCGCTTGCCCGGGTCGAGCCGGATGCCGCCGCGCTCCAGGACGGGCGGCAGGGCGGGCGCGGAGCGGCGGCCGAGCGCGCGCACCCTGGCGACCAGCTCGATGAACACGAACGGCTTGGCCAGGTAGTCGTCGGCCCCCAGGCCGAGACCCTCCACCTTGTCGTCCACGTCGCCCGACGCGGTCAGCATCAGGATCCGCGAGGCGCTCCGCTGCTCCACCAGGCGACGGCACACCTCGTCGCCGTGGACCACTGGCAGGTCGCGGTCCAGCACGATCACGTCGTAGTCGATGTAGGAGGTCCGCTCGAGGGCGCCGCCCCCGTCGTAGGCGACGTCGACCGCCATGGCCTCGCGCCGCAGCCCGGTCGCGATCGCGTCGGCGAGCACCCGCTCATCCTCAACCACCAGCACCCGCACGCCTGATGCACCTCTCTCCGATTCTGGTCACTCATTCTGTCCACAGCCTCGATAAGCGCACGGTAAGGCATGTTCAGAGGTGGGTGACCCCCCGGTCAGGGAGAGGAGCACAAAATTCATGTTTCGGGGTGCGACGGGCCGGGGTATGCCTGCGGGACACCCATCGCCCGGACATCACCCGGCAATGGGCGTACTTCGCCCTAAGACACGGATCGGACCCCAGAGAGTAGGTGAGATGGGCGAGTTCACGACTACGATCGAACACCGCCTCGACCAGGCTTATAAGGGCCTTCGGGAGGCCCGTAGCGTCGGCGACGAATATCTCGCTGACACGCTCACCGCCGAGATCGAGGACCTGCGCAGGCTGGCCGACGATCACGGCATCCCGTTGCCCCGCTGACCAAGCGCGAACGGCCGGAGCCCGCGGGGGCTCCGGCCGTTCGCGTTCAGGCGTCCCGTTCCGGGTTCTGCGCCGCCAGCAGGTCGTGCAGCTCCTCGAAGAGCCCCGGCGCCGCGCAGAGCGCGAACTCCGGGCTCACCGGCCGGCCGTGCAGGCCTTCGAGCCTGGCCCCCGACTCGGTCGCCACCAGGCCGGCCGCGCCGTAGTCCCACGGGTTGATGCCGCGCTCGTAGTAGGCGTCCACCCGGCCCGCCGCGAGCGAGCACAGGTCGATCGCGCACGAGCCGCCGCGCCTGATGTCCCGCACCCGGGGCAGCACCGCCGCGACCACCTGGCCCTGGACCGCGCGCCTGCTCACCGCGTAGCCGAACCCGGTCGCCACCAGCGCCTGCGCGAGCGGCACGCCCGTGTTGCAGCGCAGCCGCTCCGCGCCGAGCCAGGCGCCCTCGCCGAGCGCCGCGGTGTAGACCTCGCCGCGCGCCGGCAGGTTGACGACCCCGGCCACGACCTGGCCGTTCACCTCGACGGCGATCGACACCGCCCACTCCGGCAGGCCGTACAGGAAGTTGACGGTGCCGTCGATCGGGTCGACGACCCAGCGCACGTCCGAATCGCCGGGCTTCTCCCCGCCCTCCTCGCCGAGGATCCTGTCGCCGGGCCTGGCGGCCAGGATGCGCTCGCGGATGAGCTCCTCCGACGCCTTGTCCAGCGCGGTGACCACGTCGGTGGGGCTGGACTTGGTCTCGATCTCCTCGGACATCGTGGGCCGCTTGGCGAGCAGCATGTCGCCCGCCTCGCGCGCGATGTCCTCGGCCAGTCTCAGGAAATCCGTCATCAGGCCACCGAGTCCGGACGCTTCCACTCCTCGCCGAGCACGTGCTGGGCGAGGAAGGCGAAGACGGTCTCGTACCAGGCGACGATGTTGCCCGGCTTGAGGATCCAGTGGTTCTCGTCGGGGAAGTACAGGAACTTCGACTCGACCTCGCTGCGCCGCAGGTCCCACCAGAGCCGCAGGCCCTCGCCGATCGGCACCCGGTAGTCCTTGTCGCCGTGGATGACGAGGAGCGGCGTGGTGATCTTGCCGAGGGAGTTGTGCGGCGACAGGAGTTGGTACCGCTCGGAGCCGGGCTCGCCGAACTCGCGCTGCCAGTACATGGAGGCGTCGGTGGTGCCGGCGAACTGGTCGAGGTTCCACAGCGACGCGTGGGTGACGATGGCCTTGTAGCGGTCGCTGTGGCCGGCGAGCCAGTTGGCCATGTAGCCGCCGTACGAGCCGCCCATCGCGCCGATGCGCTCGCTGTCGATGTCGTCCCTGGCCAGGGCCACGTCGACGATCGCGTCGAGGTCGGCCTGGGTGCGCGGGCCCCAGTTGCCCCAGCCGCGGTCGATCATCTCCTGCCCGTAGCCGGTGGACAGGCACGGGTCCGGCATGAGCACGGCGTACCCGCGCTGGGTCATGAGCCACACCTGCCAGCGCCACTGCCAGTCGTTCCACGAGGCGACCGGGCCGCCGTGGATCCACAGCACGAACGGCGCCGGCTCGTCGGCCGAGGCGCCTTCGGGCAGCGCGAGCCAGCCGCGGATCGTGGCGCCGTCGTCGGCGGTGGCGGAGATCTCGGTCAGCGTGCCCGGCGCCTCGGGGCGCGGCCCGGGCGAGGGCAGGTCGACGATCTCGCCGCCGGCCACGTCGATCCTGGCCGGGCCGGGGGCGAGGGCGATGCCGCTGCGCAGCGCGTAGACGGAGCCGCCGTCGGAGGAGACGTTGAGCCCGGTGTACGCGGCGTCGTCCAGGGTGAGCCTGGTGCTCTCCCCGTCCAGCGGGACGCGGAAGACCGGACGGCGGCCCTGGTGGTCGGCCACGATGTAGACGGCCGAGGAGTCCGGCGCCCACTCGATGTCCGCGGGGAACAGGTCGGGCGCGTACGCGCGGCCCTCGCCGGTGGCCACGTCGGCGATCCACAGCTCGCTGCGCGCCGAGACCTCCAGCCCGGTGAACCGGTCGCGGGCGCAGGCCACCTTGGAGCCGTCGGGCGAGATCGCGAGCGGGCCCGTGTAGTCGAAGCCGTCCTCGGTGAGCACCGTGCGCCGCTCGCCCGAGGCCACGTCGATGGCCACCAGGTCGGTACGGCTCTCACCCTTAGGCAGGTACGTGCGCCAGGTCGTGAACACCGTGGCGCCGTCCGGGCTCAACTCGAACGAGGCGTCCCGCAGCCCCTCCCCCGCGTCGGGGGTCAGCTCGCGCACGTCCTCCAGGCGGTCGCCGCCGAGCCTGGCGGCGAACAGCCTGGTGCGGCCCGGGCCGAGGTCGTGGTCCCAGAAGCGGATCGGGTAGCCCTCGTGCAGGATGGCGCTGATCCCGGCGTCCTTGCGGGCCTTGCGCCTGTCCTCGTCGGCCGCCTCCTCGCCGTCGAGCACGTCGGCGGAGAAGACCACGACGTCGGCGGCCGTACGCACCGCGCCGACGCCGCCGGGGCGGGTGGCCACCTGGCGGGCCTCACCCCCCGCGCGGGGCAGCAACCAGAGCGCGGGCACCTCGTCGGAGGAGTCCTTGACGGTGGGGTCGGGGCGGGCGGAGGTGAACAGCACGTCGCCCGCGGCCGTGAAGACCGCGGCCGACTCGCCCTTGGCCGAGCGGGTCAGCCGATAGGGCTCGCCGTCGACCGGAATCGCCCAGAGCGCGGTGCCGTAAGACTTGCCGTCGGGGTTGAGTGACTGGACTGTGGAGATCAACCTGGAGCCGTCGGGGGAGAGCTTCAGCGAGAGAACCCGGGGGATGGCCACGTAGTCGCGTATGTCATTGAATGCGCTCACTCAATCGAACCTACCTCGCAGCAGAGACCTCCCGCACTCCTGAATACTGTGGTCACGTGGGAACATACGACGCGTTGCTGCTTCTGTCGTTCGGCGGGCCCGAGGGGCCCGAGGACGTGCTGCCGTTCCTGGAGAACGTCGTGCGCGGCAGGGGGGTGCCGCGCGAGCGGCTGCTCGAGGTGGCCGAGCACTACCAGGGCTTCGGCGGGGTCAGCCCGATCAACCGGCAGAACCGCGACCTGGTCGAGGCGCTGCGCCCGATCTCCGGCGTGCCCGTCTACTGGGGCAACCGCAACTGGCACCCGTTCGGCGAGGACACCGTCCGCCAGATGAAGGCCGACGGGATCAGGAAAGCGGCCGTGTTCGCGACCTCGGCGTTCGCGGGCTACTCGAGCTGCCGCCAGTACTACGAGGACATCGCCAGGATCTCCGTCGAGGACGGTCCCGAGCTGGTCAAGATGCGCCACTTCGGCGACCACCCGGGGTTCGTGGCCGCGATGGCCGACCACACGCGGGCGGCGCTCGAACGGCTCGGCCGCGACGACGCCCGGCTGGTGTTCACCGCCCACAGCATCCCCGTCTCCATGGCCGAGACCGCGGGCCCCTCGGGCGGCCTGTACGAGGCGCAGCTCCGCAGGAGCGCCGAGCTGGTCAGCCAGGCGCTCGGCCGCACGCAACCGTGGGACCTGGTGTGGCAGTCGCGCAGCGGCCCGCCGCAGGTGCCGTGGCTGGAGCCGGACGTCTGCGACTTCCTGCGCAAGACGGACGCCCGTTCGGTCGTGCTGGTGCCGATCGGGTTCGTCTCCGACCACATGGAGGTCGTCTACGACCTCGACACCGAGGCCAGGCAGGTGGCCGCCGAGCTGGGGCTGCCCATGGAGCGGGCGGCGACCGCCGGCACGCACCCGCGCTTCGTCCAGATGGTGCGCGAGCTGATGGACGAGCCCGAGCCCGTTCCCTGCGCGCTCACCTGCTGCCCGCCGCCCCGCAGGCGCCCTCAGGCGTAGGTACGGGCGTAGGCCTGGGCGATCCCCATGACCTTGTTCACGTAGTCCCACGAGTGGTTGTAGAACCAGATCGCCTTGCGTAGCTTCTCGCCGCCCTGGCCGGCGCCGTTGGCACACAGGTAGTTGGCGGCGCCGGGCACCGCGTCGTACGGGCTCCAGATGTCGGACTTGCCGTCCCCGTCGCCGTCCACGCCGTAGTGCTTCCAGGTGGCGGGCATGAACTGCATGGGCCCGAGCGCGCCCGCGCTGGACGGGCCGTTGTTGCGGCCGTGGCTGCTCTCTACCTGCCCGATCGCCGCCAGCACCGTCCACGACAGCCCCGGGCAGCGGGTGGCCGCCGCCTTGTACAGGTCCAGGTAGCTGCCCGGGCGGCCCACGTTCACCGTCGTCTGGGGCTTCTGCTGCTTCGGCGTACGGTGCGCCGCGTCCAGCATGACGACCTGCGAGCCCTTGCCGAGCACCTTGCGCACCCCCGCCTCGCTGATCTTGCCGGCCTTGCCGTGCAGCAGCACCGCGACCCCCGGCGCGAACCCCAGCGACCTGCCCAGGTCCGCGCTCACCAGCCCGTCCACGCCCATGAGCCCGAGCGTGGCCGAGGCCGCCACGCGCAGGCGGGGACCGCCGTCCACCTGGTACATGCCGCCCAGGATCATCCCGAACTTGCGCATCGCGCCCGCGTCGGCCACCAGCTCGCCCCTGGCCAGCGCGCTCCACACGGCGGGCTGGTCGGCGACGGGCTGCGGCGTCCAGGAGCGGAAGTCGGCGGGATCGACGGCCAGCAGGTTCAGGCCTGTGCCGGCCACCTTGACCGCGCCCGCGTCCACCACGGCCACCTTCTGCACGTACTTCAGCCCGCTGAGCGCGAACCTCGTGGTCTTCGGCACCGTGCCCGCGGCGATGGCCAGCACGCGCGGCGGCGTCGCGGTGACCCCGGCGCCGCCCTGGCCGAAGTCCTTGACCGGCGCGGCCGTGGGCACGAGCTGGTCGAGGCGCGGCGAGGGCTGCTGCGGCCGCTGCGTGGGCTTCCTGCGCACCGGCTCGTTCGCGGTTTTGACCAGGTCGTCGCCCAGGATCACGACGACTCCGCCGGCCGCGGCCGTGACCACGAGCACGGCGGCGACCATGAGGATGACCGCGCGGAACGAGGGAAGACCGGACACTCGGGACACGTTAACCCACTCGCCCGCTAAATCACTTGCCATCCGGACATACGGTGCGTCATGGTTACTTGGCGCAAGTAAGGGGGAAACGGCGTGGTCGGGCCTTACCGGGGATTGTTCGACGGGCCCGGCGTCAAGGGATTCGTCCTGGCGGGATTCATCGGCCGCATGCCGATGTCCATGCTCGGCATCGGCGTCGTCCTGCTGGTCTCCGCGCTCACCTCGTCGTACGCCACCGCCGGCGGCGTCGCCGCCATGACCAACCTGGCCTTCGCCGTGGCCGCCCCCATGTCGGGCCGCCTCGTGGACAGGTTCGGGCAGGGCCGGGTGATACCGCCGTTCGCCGTCGTCAACGCGCTCGCGCTGGTCGCCCTCATGCTGTGCGCCGGATTCGGGCTGCCCGACTGGACGCTGTACGCCTCGGGCCTGCTCGTGGGCGCCACGTCGCTGTCGCTGGGCTCGATGGTGCGGGCCCGCTGGTCGGTCATCCACGGCGGGTCGGGCAGGCTGCACACCGCGTTCGCCTTCGAGTCGGTGGTGGACGAGGTCATCTTCGTCACCGGGCCCGCGCTGGTCACGGTGCTGGCCACCGCCGTGAACCCGTACGCGGGGCTGGTCGTGGCCCTGGTCTGCATGCTCCTCGGCACCTTCGCGCTGGCGGCCCAGCGGCGCACCCAGCCGCCCGTGCAGCCGGTCAAGTCGGTGGCGGGCACTCCCATCCTGATCCCCGGCATCGCCCTGCTGGCGTGCGTCTACCTGGCGCTGGGCGCCGTGTTCGGCTCGGTCGACCTGATCACGGTGGCCTTCGCCGAGGAGCACGGCGTGAAGGGCGCCTCCGGGTTCCTGCTGGCGGCGTTCGCGGGCGGGTCGATGGTGTCGGGGCTGTGGTTCGGGTCGCGGGACTGGAAGATCTCGCTGCGCGGGCGGTTCGTGCGGACGCTCGCGCTGTTCGTGGTGGGGCTCATACCGATCATGTTCATCGGTGACGCGCGGATCATGGCGCCGGCCCTGTTCCTGGCCGGATTCGCCATCTCGCCGACGCTCATCACGGGCTTCTCGCTCACCGAGCGGCTGGTGCCTCCGTCCCTGCTCACCGAGGGCATGGCGTGGATCTCGACGTCGATCGGGTTCGGCGTGGCGGTCGGGGCGTGGGCCGGCGGGCGGCTCACCGAGATGTTCGGCGCGTCCAACGCGTACGCCTTCTCCTGGGGTGCGGCGATCCTGGCCGCGGCCGTGGGCATCGGAGGTTCGGGTTTGCTGAGACTTCCCGAGGCTCCTTCACCCGCCCGGAGTTGATCCGCTACGGTCGGGACATCCCTCGCAACACCCATCTCATTGGAAGCATTACCTATGTCCCGACAAATCAGTTCACTTCTAGCTATCGCGGCTGTCTGCGTCACTCTGGCCCCGGCGCCCGCCTTCGCCCAGGCGCCGAAGAAGGCCGCGCCGGTCGACTGCGAGCAGGTCAAGTGCCTCGCGCTGACGTTCGACGACGGGCCCGGCCAGTACGCGGGAACGCTCCTCGACACGCTGAAGAAGTACGACGCGAAGGCGTCGTTCTTCCTCGAGGGCCAGTACGTCAAGAGCCGCCCCGCGTTCGTCAAGCGCATGGTGGCCGAGGGCCACGAGGTCGGCAACCACAGCTACAGCCACCCCGACTTCACCAAGTCCGACGCGGGCGCCATCAGGAACGAGATCAAGAAGACCCAGGACGCGGTCAAGAAGGCCTCGGGCGTCGAGCCCAAGCTGCTGCGTCCGCCGTACGGGCTGGCCGACCTGCAGGTCGCCGACGTCGCCACGGAGTTCGGCATGCCGATGATCCTGTGGACCGCCGGCTCCGAGGACTGGTCCAGCAAGAACGTCGACGCCATCAAGAAGAAGACCATGGAGGTCGCGCAGCCCAACGGCATCATCCTGATGCACGACTGGGTGAAGCAGACCGTGGACGCGATGCCGGCCCTCATCAAGTCGCTCCAGAAGAAGGGCTACCACCTCGTGACGGTGTCCGACATCGTCAAGCAGCAGAACCTGCAGCCCGGCGACATCTTCCCGGTTCCCGCCGGCTGGGAGAAGTGAGTATCGTTCGCGTCTAACCGAACGATGCTCTGGAGGGGTGCTCATGACGTTCGCGAATTGGGCGCGTAACCAGTCGGGCACCCCTGCCGAGGTGCGTACGCCGGCCTCGGTCGAGGACGTCGTACGCGCCGTGCGGGACGCCGCCGCCTCCGGGCGGCGGGTCCGCATGGTGGGCACGGGCCACTCCTTCACGGGGGTGGCCCTCACCGACGGCGTCATGCTGCGCCCCGGCGCGCTCACCGGGATCAGGGCATGGGGCGACGACCGCGTGACCGTGCTGGCCGGCACCCCGCTCCGCGTGCTGAACGAGCTGCTCGACGAGCGCGGCCTGGCCCTGGCCAACATGGGCGACATCACCGAGCAGACCGTCGCGGGAGCGATCCAGACCGGCACGCACGGCACCGGCCGCGACAGCGGCGGCCTCGCCGACCAGGTCGCCGAGCTGGAGCTGGTGCTGGCCGACGGCTCGGTGACGACGGCCGCGCCGGGCGAGGACCTGTTCGACGCGGCCAGGGTCGGGCTGGGGGCGCTCGGGGTGCTGACGGCCGTGACGCTCCGGGTGGAGCCCGCGTTCCTGCTGCACAACCGGCGGCGCAAGCTGTCCCTCAGCGAGGTGCTCGGCTCGCTCGACGAGCTGACCTCGGCGAACGAGCACCTCGACTTCTTCTGGCTGCCGCACACCGACGCCTGCCTGGTCAAGACCAACAATCGCAGCCCGGGCCCGGCCCGGCCGCCGGGCGCGTTGCGGCACTGGCTGGACAACGTCTTCCTGGAGAACACCGTCTTCGGCGCGGCCTGCGCGCTCGGGGGCCGCTTCCCCGACCTGATCCCGCGGATCAACGCCGTCAGCGCGGCGGCGCTCGGCGACTCGGAGTCGGTGGACACGTCGTACAAGGTCTTCACGGCGCGGCGGGACGTGCGCTTCCTCGAGATGGAGTACGCGGTGCCGCGCGAACGCCTCGGCCAGGCGCTGCGCGAGACCAGGGACCTGATCGACCGGATGGACTGGAAGATCACGTTCCCGGTGGAGGTGCGGGTCACGCCGCCCAGCGACGCGTGGCTGTCCACCGCGTACGGACGGTCGTCGGCGTACATCGCGTGCCACATCTACCGGCCGACGCCGAACCCCGCGTACTTCGAGGGCGTGGAGGAGATCATGATGCGGCTGGACGGGCGGCCGCACTGGGGCAAGCTGCATACCAGGGACGCTTCCTACCTGAACAAGGTCTATCCCCGCTTCGCGGACTTCACGGCCCTGCGTGACCGGCTCGACCCGGGGCGCCTATTCGGCAATGAGTACCTGGATCTAGTGCTCGGCTAACGCATCGTTAGGTAAAGAGCTTGCTCGAAAACGTGTCCTGGGATCCGCGCGGGCCTCGTGGCGGGCATCCTCGTAACTCGTGCCCCGACGACTCGGCCTGCCCTCCGTGTACCTCGCCGCGGCCGTGGCCACCGCCGCCACGACCGCCGTTCCTCTCGCCATGACGCCCGCGTCAGGACTCGCCCTGCGGCCCGCCCCCACCGAGCCGACCCGGCCCTTCATCGTCACGGCACGCAGCCGCGGCGCCGCCCGCGATCTCGTCGGCGAGGTGCGGTGGCGGGTGCGGCGCTATTACACCGCCGCACTGCCCGGATTCGCCACCTTCCTCACCGCCGCCGAGCTGGCCGAGCTCCGGTCGGACCCGCGGGTGCTCGCGGTCGAGCCCGACCGCGAGATCCGCCCCATGGCGCTCGGGAAATCCCGCCCGCGCTCCCACTGGGCCACCGGCGCCGGCGCCACCGTGTACGTCGTGGACAGCGGCCTGGACGCGGCCCGGGCCGAGCTCGGCGACCGGGCCTGGCGCGCCTTCGACGCCACGGGCGGCACCGGGCACGACTGCGCGGGCCACGGCACCGAGGCCGCGCGGCGCGTCAACGTCATGGCGCCGAAGGCCAGGATCGCCTCCGTGCGGGTGCTCGGCTGCGCCGGCTACGGCACCCTGGCCGATCTGCTCGCCGGGCTGGACTGGATCGGCAGGCACGCCCACGGCCCCTCCGTCGCGCACCTGGCCGTCGACGGGTCCGACTCCCCCGCGCTCGACGCCGCCACGCGGTCGCTGGTGCGGTCGGGCGTCTTCGTGGTCGGCGCGGCGTCCTCCGGCGCCTGCCGGGCCGTGCCCGGCGCTCAGGCATTCTCCGCTCACGCACCGTATCTGGCCGGGGTCGCCGCCCAATACCTGGAGCGCCATCCTGGCGCCGCCCCATCCGTTCTTGCCTCTTGGCTCAAGTGCACGACACCACGCGCCGCGATTCGTCAGAATCCGTCAGGGGCCTCTAACCTCCACTTGCACAACGGCGGGCTCTAGAGGGATGGATTCGACAAATGTGACCGGCGTCACACCGTCCCGGGAGTATCCCAGGAAGGCGATGTTCGGACATGCCGGGTACGGTGCTGGCAGGCAACCGGCACACGCGAGAGACTCAAGGGTCCGGGGGAAGAATGGCGACGCTGACGAAGGGACTCGCATGCAGGAGCTCCGACTCGTCGCGGTGAGTGAGGACGGCACCTATCTCGTGCTGGCTACTGCCGGGCGAGGTACGCGCTTCACGCTTCCCGTGGACGACCGGCTCCGTGCTGCCGTCCGCGGCAACTTCTCCCGTCTCGGCCAGTACGAGATCGAAGTGGAGAGTCCGTTGCGCCCCAAGGAGATCCAGGCTCGCATCCGCGCCGGAGAGACGGCGGAGGAGATAGCCGCGACCGCCGGGATCCCGGTCGAGCGTGTCCGCTGGTTCGAGGGTCCGGTGCTGCAGGAGCGGGAGTACGTCGCCCAGCAGGCGCAACGTGTGGCCGTCCGGATGCCCGGTGAGTCGGCGCCCGGGCCCACCCTGGGCGACCTCGTCGCCGAGCGGCTGACCAGGCGGGGCGTGCCCACCGACGAGATCGACTGGGACTCCGCCAAGCGCGACGACGGGCTGTGGCGCGTCAAGCTCGGCTACGTGTGGAACGGTCACACGCGCCACGCCGAATGGCTGTTCGACCCGCGCAAGCGGCACGTGACGCCCCATGACGACGAGGCCATGCGGCTGTCGTCGGCCGACTTCGACCCGGATCCCGTCGTCGTGGAGGACACGACGGTGACGCCGTTCACGCCGCGGGTGGCCAAGCTGCAGCCGGTGCCGCCGCTCGCCTCCGACCCGCTGCCGTTCCCGTCGGTGGTGCGCCGCGAGCCGGAGGAGCCGGCGGTCGGCTACAACCCGCCGCCCAGGTCGCCGGAGACGGCGTACGGCCGCGCCCCGGAGGCGGCGCCCCCGTTCGAGCGGGGCGCGCCACCACGTGAGCCTGACACCTCCAGAGAGGTGTCTTACGACACGCCCGACCCCGGCGAGCACTACCGGCCGGAGCCGCCCGCCCGCGAGACCGGCTATGCCCGCCCCGGCGACACCTCGTCCCGCCGCGGCGGGTCTTCGCCGTGGCTGCCCGACTTCGGCTCCGGCCGTCCTGCCGGGCGCGAGGCCGACTCCTCCATCTACGCCCCTGCCGGCACTCCCGCGGACTCCCGCACCTCACCGCCGCCCGCCGTCGAGGAGCCGCCCGCCCAGGAGCGCCCGGTGGCCTGGCGCGAGCAGAGCCCTGCCCCGCAGGCCCCCGCACCGTCCCAGCCCGCCGCGGCCACACCGCCCACGCCCCAGCCCACCACCGAGCCCCACCACCAGCCCACCACCCACGACCAGCACACCACCCCGGCCCAGCCCGCACCCCAGGCCCAGCCCGCAGCCCAGCCCGCACCCCAGGCTCAGCCCGCTGCTGAGACCCTGCCCGGCGCTGACGCCCGGCTCGCCGCTGAAGCCCAGCGTGTCGGCCAGGGCCAGGCGAGCGCCGCCGTGGAGTCGCCCGCGCAGGCCGAGGCCGCGAAGCCCGAGGCCGCAACGCCCGCTGCGATGGAGCGGCCTGCCACACCGGAGCCGTCCACGGAGCCCGCTCAGGACGCCCACTCCGCCGCGACCAGCCGGCCGAGCACGACCCCGGCCCCGATCGCGACCTCCGAGCCGACCGCAGCCCCTGAGCCGGTCGTGGCCCCTGAGGCGACGGCGGCCGCACAACCCGTGGCATCCGCAGACCCCGTGGCACCCGCGAAGGCCGTAGCAACCACCGAGCCGACGCCGGCCACCGAGCCAGCGACAACCGCGGATCCGATGCCGGTCGCCGAGCCCGCCGCATCCACGGAGCCGACCGCAGCCGCCGAGCCCACGGCGACCTCGGAGCCGACCGCGATCACCGAGCCCGCGGCGACCTCCGAGGCGACGGCCGTCACCCAGCCCGTAGCGACCTCCGAGCCGACCGCAGTCAGTGAGCCCGCAGCGACCTCCGAGTCGGCGGCAGTCACCCAGCCCGCGGCATCCGCGGAGCCGACTGCGGTCGCCGAGCCGGTGGCCGCCTCGGAGTCGGCTGCAGTCACCGAGTCGGCGGTATCTGCGGCGCCGGTCGCGTCCGCGGAGCCGACCCCGGTCACCGAGTCGGCACCAGCCACGGAGCCGGTCACTTCTTCGGCCACCGAGCCGGTCGCGTCCTCGGCCACCGAGTCGGACACGTCGTCGGCCGGCGAGCCGGTCGCCTCGGCCAGCGACGCCGAGCCCACTCCTGAGCCCGCTCCCACGCCGGTCTCCGAGGCCGTCTCCGCGCCTGCCGACGCGCCCGCCGATGGGGACACCACGGACGTCCAGGCCACCGACGCCGTAAAGGCCGAGACGTCCAAGCCAGCGGCAGACGCGCCCACCGCCGAGCCGACGGCCGCCATGCCCGAGCAGAAGGCGACCCAGGCCGTACCGGACGCCAAGCCGCAGCCCGAGGCGGCCCCTGAGGTCGCCACACCTGAGGCCGCCAGCACCCCCACAACGGAGGCCGCCAGCACCGCCACGGCGGAGCCCGCCAGTGCCGCCGCCGCAAAGGAAGCCGCGACCACCACTACGACGGAATCCGCCAGCGGTGCCGCAGCCGCGAGCACTGCTGCGACGAAGCCTGCGGAGGCCGCCGCGCCGGAGCCCACGGCTCAGCCCGCTGCGCCGAAGCCCGAGAGCGCGGCCGAGCCCGAGCAGCCCGCTCAGGAGGCCAAGCCGCCGGCGCCCGCTCCCAAGCCCAAGCCGACGGAGCCCAAGACCGCCCCGGCGGTCCCGGCGGCGCGGTCCGGCAAGGACGCGCCCAAGGAGGAGCCGCCCGTGCCGGTGCCGTCTCCCCCGCCCGCTCCGGCGGCCCGCCAGGCGCGCAAGGGTTCGCGGGGCCGCCGCGCCTCGGTCCCGACCTGGGACGAGATCATGTTCGGCGCCCGCCGCCAGGACTGACCCGCCCCAGGCGCGGAGATCGACCTCGGCGGCCCACCGCCAGCCACGGTGCCACGACCTCAGCGGCACCACACCGGCGCGAGGGCCGTGACGAAGGACGGGGCCTCCCGGTCCACCGCCGCCGCAAAGGTCATGGGCCGTAACGAAGGACGAGAGCCCCCGGTCCACCCCCGCAGGAAGGGGGATCGGTGCCTCGGCACGAACTTCCCGGTCCACCGCGCAGAGGAGAGGGACCGGGGGCTCGGGCGGTGCCGGGGGTCAGGCTGTGGGCGGTGTGCTTGGGGACTCGAGGAAGGGGGCGAGCCACTCCGGCGTCACCTCACCGGGAAACGCCGCCCCCTGGGCCACCGACACGTCGATCGCCGAGTAGCCCCCCTTGCCCGCCCCGACCCCGGCGATCAGCGTGAGCACTCCGGCCCGCCGCTGGAACCACGTCTGCCGCAGCCGCCACCCCACCACGGCCCGGCGTTCGATCACGGCGTGGGAGCGTCGCAGCGACCCCGACCGCACCGCCACGCGTACCCCGTCGTAGCCGTGTCCCAGTGACCGGTACCGGTCGAGCCCGAGCGGAATCCCGGCCCCGGCCAGCAGCAGCGCGAGCACCAGCAGGACCCACCAGAGGATCATCCCCGTCGCCCAGATCCCCACGGCGCTCGCCACCGCCAGCACGGCCCACGGGAAGACGGCGCGGAACAGGCGGCGGTTGCGCGCCACGGGCGGGTGGCGGCGGAGTTCGGCCTGGTGGGGGCCGATGGCCTCTGCGGTCACCTGGTACGCCACGGCCCGGGGCACGTCGGGCAGGAGTTGCCCGCGCGTCTCGGAGTCGCCGAGCCCCGTGACGATGGCCCAGGCCCGTACGACCCCGGCCCAGCGTTCGGCGAGCCCGTCCACGATCTCGTAGCCGCGCACCCGGGCGGACTCCAGCGACACGCTGCGCCGGTTGATCAGCCCTCGTTCGGCGACCAGGTAGCCGTCGCGGTGCTTGAGCTTGAAGTCCCAGTTGAAGACCGCGTACATCAGCCCGCCCACGACCGGCATCGCCAGCACGAGCAGCACCGCCACGGCCACCAGCAGGTAGGGATGGTCCCAGACCCATTCGCCGGCGCTCCAGGCGGCGTCCTGGTCGAGGCCCAGGTCGTCGCCCCACTGGAACGCCAGGCCCACGGCGCCACCCGCGAGGGCGAAGGGGGTGAGCAGGTACGCGCCGGACAGCGGCCCGTACAGCAGCCACTTCCGCGGCACCCCGATGATCACCCGCTCGTGAGGGGCCGCCGCCTCGGAAACCTGCGCCTCGGGCCGGGGCGCGCGCCGTAGCAGCACCGACTTGAGGCGGTCGGCCTCCTCCGGTGTGACCCCGTCGAGCTCGGCCTCCTCGTCGCCGCCGCTGGCCCCGGTGTCGATCTTGAGCACGGTCAGGCCGAGCAGGCGGTGCAGGGGTGGCGTGGACACGTCGACGCCGCGGATCCGCTCAAGCGGGATGGTACGGACGGAACGGCTGATCAGCGACCGCTTGGTCTCCAGCCGGTCGCCGACGATCTCGTAGCTGAAGGTGGCCCACCTGATGATCGCGAACACCACGGTGCCCGCCACACCCAGGGCCGCCCATACGTACGAGTGGGCCGAGAACCCGCCCACGAACAGCACGCCGACGAGGGGCAGGAGGAGGGAGGGCAGCATGCGTACGGGGTCGATGAGCAGCACCTTGGGACTCAACCGCAGCGGCACCCGGACCGGAGGACCCGGCGGCCCTCCCATCGGGCCGGGCGGACCGCTCCACGGCTCGGACGCCTGCCCGCTCCCAACGCCGCCGCCCGGGTGCGCGACCCAGGGCGGAGCGCCGTCCCGGGGGTACGGCTGCGGAGGACCGGCAAGAGGACGCGGCTCGCTCGGAGGCGGAGGACCAGGATCTCTTCGAGGGGCGGGATCCGGCTGAGGACGCGGCTCGCTCCAAGAGGGCTGAGGGGGCGGGTCGCCTTGCGGGTGGTGGGGGTCGGTCATGTCGCGTCGTCCCTGAGCGCCTCGGCGCGGTGCGCGAGCTGCTCGGCGAGCCCGGCCGCCACCGCGTAGTCAAGACCCTTGATCGTCGAGGACCCGGCGTGGGACGCGGTACGGATCTCGAGCGTGGCCAGCCCGAGCAGCCGCTCCATCCACCCTTGCCCCTTGTCGACCGTCTGGATGCGGCTCACAGGCACGAACACCCACTCCCTGGTCAAGAACCCCGACCTGGCGTAGACGACGTCCCCTGAGAGCTCCCAGCGGTGCACGGCGTACCGTACGAACGGCTCGGCCACCAGGAACGGCGCCGTCAGCAGCACGACCGCGGCCGGCAGCAGCCAGGAGTTGTCCGCGAACCAGCCGGGCACCCACGACCAGCCGCTCCCGCCCACCCACCGCGCCACCAGAAGCGAGCCGCCGAGGAAGAACACGAAGGCGACCAGCGATTCGAGCAGCCACAGGCGGACGGCTTTCGGCGAGACGCGGTTCGCCGGATCGCGCAGTGGGCCAGTTGACGTCACAAGGCCAGCTTAGGGCGCGCGGAGGCAGGGCGATCAGCCCGCGAGCCGCTAAAGATCGACCGAGATCCTCGGCGTGTCGGCCGTCGCGCCCCTCCGCCCCGGTGCCATGCTCGGTGGCGGCCGGCCGCAGGCTGTCGAGCTTGGCCACGTCGGCGGCGCCACGTACGTGCCAACCAGGCTCGGCCAGCGCATGACCGCACCACCGCGCAAGCGCCTCACGCAACGTGGCAGCCGCCGTCACCCGCACGAACCACCACCGGCCGTCGCGCCGGCACCCCTCACCCCGTGGCCCGAACGCCCCGCGAACCACCACCGCCCGATTCGGGCCACCAGAGCCGCCCGAATCACCACGAGCTCCTACATCCAGGGGCCAATCCGGCGCACCTGGTTTTTGCGGCATCACCGTGACCGAAAATGGTGTCCGTTTTGTCGGATCCGGGCGCATGAGCCCACCCCCGTCCCACCGCATCGAACCAGCAGGCCAGGCCGGGTCCCGAGGCGCGACCCGATTCCGGTCCCCCAACAGACACGCAGGCCACTCCTGTGGCCAACGTCACTCCACGGATCCCGCGATTCTGACCCGTTTCGGATCCTTTACCGAGCACCGACCATCGAGAAACGGTCTGCGCACCGCCGAGAGCCGCGTAGCATCGTCCGGCATGGGGCTGTGTAACGCGGCAACACGCATGCGGCGCATCACCGTCAGTGTGACGGCGGTGACTGCGGCGTTCGCGTTGGCCGGTTGCGGCAGCTTCATCGGCAGATCTCAGGCCAAGGACATCGCGGAGATCAACGTCTCGAGCCCGGAGTTGGGGGAGGGCAAGCCGCTCCCCGCCGAATACTCCTGCCGGGGTGGCGAGGGCAGTCCTCCGCTGCGCTGGTCGAGCCAACCGTTGTCCGAGGCGAAGTCGATCGCGATCGTGGTCGACTCCCACACACCGTCCGATTCGGCCGTCAACTGGGTGCTCTACAACATCCCGGCGACCACGACCGAGCTGGGGCCCAACGCCGCGGCGGACCCGCCCGAGGGGTCCGGCCAGGCGAAGGTCACCGGCGGCAAGGAGGGCTATGAGCCGCCTTGCACAAGCCCGGGCAGCTATCGCTTCACCGTCTACACGCTGAACGGACGGGTCGACCTCAAGCAGGGTGACGAGCTCCCCGACATCCTGAAGGAGATCGCGGACAAGACGATCGCCCGGGGTCGGCTCACAGCGGTCGACATCCAGTGAGAGAGCGATCACAGCAGGTAGTCCGGTGTACCTATTCTTCACGTAGGGTGTGACAACGCTCATAGTGGTCCGACACAATCAGATCCAATCGTTAGGCACTGGTGATCAAAGGGGGCAGGTCGCGTCGATGGCCGCGCGATCTCACCGGCGCCGAAGGGAGGCCATGGCTTTGAGGGTGGTGCAATGATCGCGGTCGTAGTGAGCTTGGTCGCCGTCGTGCTCCTCGTGCTCGTCGTCGTGGCACTGGGCATGCGTTCCATGAGCCGCCGGGAGAGTTCTCTCCCTCCGGAACGCCTGAAGGAGATGGCCGAGAAGGAGGAGAGGACCCAGACGCGGTCCACCGACGAGTTCGCCTCGCACGAGCCTCGCATGGCCAATTTCAGCCCCGATTTCAGCCCCATCGGCGAGCGCGAGCCCAAACCGGTGCGCACCGGTCAGCGTGGCAGGCGCGGCGTCGACGAGTGGGGCAACCCGAGCACGGATGACGACGACGAGGAGTTCTGGGCCAACATCCGCAGCGACGCGGAAGAGGGCGGCTTCGGCGCGGGTGGCACCGTGGCGGCCAGGAAGGCCTCCTCCCGTCCGGTCGAGCGTGAGAAGCCCGCCGAGCGCCCCGCGGCCCCCAAGCGCCAGGGGCGCACCGCGAAGCCGCGGCCCGCTGCCGCCGCCGTCGACCCCGACGCGACCACCATCCAGGCCCCCCTGCCGCAGCGCCAGCCGGCCTCCGCCGCGGCCAACCTCGCCGACCTGGTGGAGCCCGCCAAGCGCCCCGCTCCGTCCCAGTCGGAGATGGCCGACCAGCGTACGGTGACGTTCGCGGCCCCCACGGCCGACGTGATGAGCATCCTGGGCGCGGGCGCCCAGCCGGTCCCCTCCCCTCGCCCCGACTCCCTGTCGTCCAACAACTCGCCCAGGAGCGGCACCGGCTCCTTCCCGGCGGCCCCCGCCGCCAGCGGCACCTTCCCGGCCAGCCCCGTGAGCCAGCCCGGCGGGAGCGGCGCCTACCCCGCCACCCCCTCCTCGAGCGGCTCCTTCCCCGCCCAGCCGGCCCCCATCCACGGCGCGCCCACGAGCGACCCGTTCCCCGCCTACACCAACGCGGCCGAGACCACCTGGACCAACCCGCCCGCGACGCCCTCCTCGTCCGGCTCATGGCCCGCGCAGCCCGACATCCTCGACGACCCCGCCCCCGCCGCCGGTTACGGCTCGGGGACGTCCTGGCCGGCGTTCGAGCAGCCCGCCGCGCGCTCCTCCTACCCCGCCTCGTACGAGGTGCGCTCCGGTTGGGCCGTGGCCGACGACACCGACCCGCTCACCGGCCCCTCCCCCGCCACCGGCACCCCGACCGTGCCCGGCAGGGCGGTCTCGGCCTACGACGACGTGCTGTCCACGTCGACTCCGGTGCCTCCGACGCCGCAGGGCGCGCCGTTCGCGTACGAGACGGGCGACATCACCACCGCCCCGGCCGCCGCCTGGCCGGAGCCGCCGTCGAGCGCGACCTCGTGGCCGACGTACGGCTCCCAGAACGGCAACGACGGCGGCAACCACCGTCGCGGGTCCGACCAGGAACACCCGCACGACTACTACCGGTGAACGCACGCGCCCATTAATGGGTAAAACCAGCGTGAGCCACCCCTAAAGCAGGGTCGACGGAGCAATAGGGTTTGCTCCATGATCCCCGACACGAAGAGTAGCTGGCTGAGCACCCTCCGGCATGACGTGCCAGCCTCGCTCGTGGTTTTCCTCGTCGCGGTGCCCCTGTCCCTGGGCATCGCGATGGCCTCCGGCGCGCCACTGGCCGCCGGTCTGATCGCCGCCGTGGTCGGCGGGATCGTGGCGGGCGTCCTGGGCGGCTCCGCCGTTCAGGTCAGCGGACCCGCCGCCGGGTTGTCGCTGGTGGTCGTGGATCTCGTGCAGACGTACGGATGGCGCGCCACCTGCATGATCACCCTGCTGGCCGGCGCCGTGCAGCTCCTGCTGGGCGTGTTCAAGGCGGCCAGGGCGGCACTCGCGGTGTCGCCGGCGGTCATCCACGGCATGCTGGCGGCCGTCGGCGTGATCATCGCCCTCTCCCAGCTCCACGTGGTGCTGGGCGGCAGCTCGCAGCGTTCGGCCGTGGCCAACCTGATCGAGCTGCCCGGGCAGATCGCGAACCTGCACGGCCACAAGGTCGCCGTCGGACTGCTCACGATCACGGTGCTCGCGCTGTGGACGCGGCTGCCCAAGCGGGTCAAGGTCGTGCCCGCGCCGCTGGTGGCGCTGGTCGTGGCGGCGGTGACGGCGTGGGTGTTCGAGTGGGACGTCACGCGCGTGGACCTGTCTCACAGCGTCACCGAGTGGGCCTTCCCGGTCCTGCCGCACGGCGACTGGCACCTGATCGTGGGGGCGGTGCTGCTGGTGGCGCTGCTGGCCGGGTGCGAGTCGCTGCTGTGCTGCGTGGCGGTGGACGGGATGCACGGCGGCCGCCGCGCCGACCTCGACCAGGAGCTGACCGGCCAGGGCGTCGCGAACATGGTCACCGGCGCCCTCGGCGGCCTGCCGGTGGCGGGGGTGATCGTGCGCAGCACCGCGAACGTGCAGGCCGGCGCGCGTACCCGCTGGTCGGCGATCCTGCACGGGGTGTGGGTGCTGGTGTTCGCGATCGGGTTCGGCTGGACGATCAAGCTGATCCCGCTGGAGGCGCTGGCGGCGTTGCTGGTGTTCATCGGCGTGCAGATGGTGAACCTCGGTCACATCAGGAAGGTGCACGGCCACGGCGAGGTGCCCGTCTACGTGGTGACGATGCTCACCGTGATCGCGCTCGGGCTCGCCGAGGGCGTCGTGGTGGGGCTGATCCTGGCCGCGCTGCTCGCGCTGCGCCGCCTGACCTGGGTCACGGTCCTGAAGCGCGACGGCGGCGACGGGCGGCTGCACGTGACGGTGTCCGGTTCGCTGACGTTCCTGGGGGTGCCCAGGCTCACGCACGAACTGCGGACGATCGCCCCGGCCACCGCCGTGGACCTCGACCTGAACATCGACTTCATGGACAACGCCGCCTTCGAGGCCATCCACTCCTGGCGGCTGGACCACGAGCGCATGGGCGGCACGGTCGACATCGACGAGCTGCACGACGAGTGGTACACGCTGGCGGCCAGCGGCGCGCGCATGTTCCCGGTGAAGTCGCCGCCCAAGGTGCCGGACCGCTGGTGGCTGCCGTGGTCGCACCGCCGTCATCCCGTCCGTCCCTCGGCTCCCGACTCCACCGAGGCGGAGTGCCTGCTGACGGCGGGGGCGCGCGAGTTCCACCGGCGTACGGCGCCGCTGGTCCGGCCCATCTTCACCGAGCTGGCCCGCAAGCAGCAGCCCTCGCACCTGTTCATCACGTGCGCCGACTCCCGCATCGTGCCCAGCCTCATCACCGCGAGCGGGCCCGGAGACCTGTTCACGGTGCGCAACATCGGCAACCTGGTGCCGCGCCGGGGCTCCGAACCGCACGACGACTCGGTGGTGGCGGCGATCGAGTACGCCACGCAGGTCCTCGGCGTACACACGATCACGGTGTGCGGGCACTCCGGGTGCGGCGCCATGGCCGGGGTGCTGAGCGGCGGGGTGCAGGCGGGCAGCCTGCCGGGGCTGAGGAGGTGGCTGCGGCACGGAAACCACAGCCTGGCCACGTTCATCGAGACCGAGGGTGACCGGCTGCACAGCGGCGCTCTCGACGTGCTGTGCCGGGTCAACGTGCAACAGCAGCTGGAGAACCTGCGCACCTACCGGAAGGTCGACGAGCAGGTGCGCGCCGGGAAGCTGGAGCTGGTGGGGCTGTTCTTCGACATCGGCTCGGCCAGGGTGCACATGGTGCCGCCGCTGCGCCCCGCACCGGCCGAGCGGATGATGAGCTTCTGAGTAATCCTGCGCAGACGCGGCGCCGGGAGGCGGATTAGTGTCGCGGGGGCCGGCGAGGTTCTCCATATGCCCATGGCGCTCCTCGCGACGCCGGTCCTGACTCCCAGGGGCCGGAGGGGCGGAGGTGTCGATGCCTCCGCCCCTCACTTTGCGTTACATAATAACTGAATGGCTACATAGCATCACGTAGAGTAATGAATCGCCCGAAACAGGGGGAATGGGCGGTGACGGCACTTCGGAGAGCAGCGGTAGCCGCGGCGACGGGGATTCTCGCGGTCGCGTGCGCCGGCGCGCAGAGCATGACGATGACGGCGACCGCGCCGGCATCCGGCCTTGAGCCGTTTTATCAGCAGAAATTGTCGTGGTCGGACTGCAGAGAAGGCTTTCAGTGCGCCACGTTGAAGGTGCCACGGGACTACGCCCGTCCCGAGGGTCACCAGCTGAAGATCGCCGTCATCCGGCTGCCCGCGAAAGACAGATCCCGGCGCATCGGCTCACTGGTGACCAACCCTGGAGGACCCGGCGCATCCGGCGTCTCTTTCCTCCGTACCTCCAACCAGGCGTTCGGCGAGGCACTGCGAGATCGCTTCGACCTCGTCGGGTTCGACCCGCGCGGCGTGGGGCGGAGCGATCCGGTGCGCTGCCTCGACTACCGGCAGGCCGAGCAGCGCCTCCTGTACGATCCGCCCACCACGCGCGCCCAGGTCAACGCCGAGGCCACGTTCTGGCGGGCGTTCGTGGCCGCCTGCGAGGCCAGGTCCGGGGCCGATCTTCCGTACGTCGGAACGGTCAACGCCGCCCGCGACATGGACGTGCTGCGGGCGGCGCTCGGCGACAGGCGGCTGACCTACCTCGGATTCTCGTACGGCACGTACCTGGGCGCCTTCTACGCCGACCAGTTCCCCCGGAACGTGCGGGCCCTGGTCCTGGACGGCGCGTCCGACCCGAAACTGACGGGCGAGGAGTTCCTCCTCGGTCACGCCGAGGGCTTCGAGACAGCACTCCGCGCCTTCGCCGCCTACTGCGTCAGCACCGCCGGCTGCCCGTTGGGCACCGGGAGCGTGGACCGGGCCGTCGGCAAGATCTCCGGCCTGCAGGAACGGGCCGCCCGCGAGCCCCTGAAGAACCGGGCGGACGGCCGCGTCCCGGTGGACGACGACGGGGTGACGCAGGGGATCTACACGGCCCTCTACAACCGGAACTACTGGCCCACGCTGCGGCAGGCGCTGATACAGGCGATCGACGACGGTGACGGCACCGGCCTGTTCAAGCTCGGTTATGCGCAGGAGATGATCGCCCCGCTCGGGGCACTGCAGGCGGTCAACTGCGTCGACAAGCCGTTTCCCGCCGACCTCGCGGCCGTTCAGGACCTGGCCGACCGGGCCGGGAAGGTCGCGCCGCACTTCGGCTCGTTCGTCGTGTGGCCGTGGCTGGCATGCGCGTACTGGCCGGTCAGGCCCACCCGGCAGCCCGGGGCGGTGACCGCGACCGGAGCGCCGCCGATCCTCGTGATCGGCACCACCCGCGATCCCGCGACCCCGTACAAGTGGGCTCAGAGCCTGGCGGACCAGCTCACGTCCGGCGTCCTGCTCACCTACTACGGCGACGGACACACCGCCTACCTGACCAACGCGGAGAAGTGCATCCGCGAGCCGGTCGAGCAGTACCTGATCAGCGCTCAGCCCCCGAAGCGCGGTATCACCTGCAAGCAGACGCCGCTGGACCCGGAAGGCAAGGGCTCACCGAGCTGAACCCGCCCTGGCTAACACCGGAGAAACAGCTGCGCCGCAATGCTGCCTGCCATGGCTTCGCGCTCTTTGTCGCTTTTCTCCCCCATGTAGGCCGCCGTGCCGTCCCAGCCCGGGACGCGACCGCTCCGGCGAACCCTGGCGGCGTCCGTCCTCTCGTCATCCCTGCTCATCTCATGCAGCCCCGCCCCCGCGCCCGTACCCGCCCCGCTCGTCCCCCGCCCGGTCGCCGCGACCACGCCGTCAGCGCCTGCTCCGCGCGGTTCGTCGTACAGGAAGGCGCTGACCCGTTCCCTGCACCGCTACCTGGACGACCTCCCCGGCCAGCTCTCGGTGTCGGTACGCGAGCTCTCCACCGGCCTGTCCTACACCTACAACCACCGCCTCAGAACGGCCACCGCCAGCATCGTCAAGGTCGACCTCGTGGTCGCGCTGCTGCTCAAGGCCCAGCGCCGGCACCGTGGCCTCACCGGCCGGGAACGGGGGTGGGCGGCGCGGGCCGTCAAGGTCAGCGACAACGCCGCCGCGTCCACGCTGTGGTCCGCGATCGGCGGCGCGCCGGGCCTGGCCGCCGCCCACCGGAAGCTCGGCCTGCGCGACACCACCCCCGGCCCCGGAGGAGCGTGGGGAGCGACCACGACCAGCGCCGCCGACCAGCTCCGCCTCCTGACCGCGCTCACCTCCCCCAAGAGCCCCCTTTCCGCCAAGAACCGCCGGTACGTGCTCGGCTTGATGAGCGAGGTGACGCCGGAGCAGTCGTGGGGCGTCAGCGCGGCCGGACGCGGGGACGTGGCCCTCAAGAACGGCTGGCTGCCACGGCCGCGCGACGGGGGCCGGTGGACGGTCAACAGCATCGGCCGGGTACGCGACCGCCACGGGCACACGTACCTGATCGCCGTCATCTCCCACCGGCACCGCACGATGGGGGCCGGGGTGAAAGCGGTCGAGCACGTCGCCGAACTCGTCACCAAGGCCCTCTCCAAGGCTGCGGACCGCAGGTGAGGCCGAGCGGGTCCGCCCATTCCTCCGCTCCACCCCGCCCAGGCGGCGAAGGGCGGCGGGGCGATGCGGCGTGGGATGGACGAGGGCGCGTTACGTCGCGGCGGTCATGCGTCCCAGGTGACCGGGAGGCTCTTGACCCCGTAGATGTCGGCGGTCTCAGGGCGCAGGCTGACCTCTTCGGCCGGTACGGCCAGGCGCAGCGTGGGGAAGCGGTTGAACAGCGCGGGGAAGGCGACGCGCATCTCGACGCGGGCCAGCTGCTGACCCAGGCATTGGTGGATGCCGTGGCCGAAGGTCAGGTGGCCGCCGTCCTGCCTGCGGATGTCGAGCACGTGGGGGTCGGTGAAGCGCTCGGGGTCGCGGTTGGCGGTGTTGCCCGACAGGATGACCGTCGTACCGGCCTTGATGGTCTGGCCGCCCAGCTCAACGTCCTCCAGCGTTACCCTCTGGAACGCCCTGAGGACGCTCAGATACCGCAGCAGCTCCTCCACGGCCGGTTCGATGAGCGTGGGCTCGGCGCGCAGCGCCGCCAACTGCTCCGGGTTCTGCAGTAGCGCGAAGGTGCCCAGCGCCAGCATGTTGGCAGTGGTGTCGAACCCCGCCGACAACAGGATCAGGGCCATGCCCTGCAGTTCCTCGTTGGTCAGGTCGCTGTCGGTGAGGTCGCTGAGCACGTCGTCGGTGGGGTTGGCGCGCTTGGCGACCACCAGCTCCGCGAGGTACTGCTGGACCGCGGTGTAGGCGGCGATCAGTTCCTCGTCGCTGACCTCCCCGCCGAGGAACTTGTCGATGTTGTCCTGGAAGCGGCCCCGGTCCTCGTACGGCACGCCCAGCAGCTCGCAGATGATGATGGCGGGGATGGGCTTCGCGAAGGCGGTCACCAGATCCGCCGACTGCCCGGCCTTCTCCATGGCGTCCAGGTGCTCGGCGGTGACCTGCTCGACGCGCTCGGTGAGCAGCCGCATCCGCCGGACGGTGAACTTGCCCACCAGCGGTTTGCGGTAGCGGCTGTGCTGGGGCTCGTCCATGAGCAGGAACTCGCCGGGCGGCGCCGGAGGGACCTCGATGTCGCCGTAGTCGATGGTCGGGTGGTGGCGCATGAGCTCCTTGCGCGAGCTGAACCGCGGATCGGCCAGGACCGATCGGGCCAGGTCGTATCCGGTGATCAGCCAGCCCTGGTGTCCGCTGGGGAAGGGGTAGGGGGTGATCGGGCTGTGCTCGCGGGTTTGGATCAGCTCCTTGGGCGGGTCGAAGGGGCAGCCGGGCTGACGCGCGGTCGGCATCTTGGTGAGGGGGATTTCCATGGTCATTCCTCTCATCGACCTAGGTTCAGGTCGGGACATCGCGATCAGGGCTGAATGGAAGCGATGACGCGGGTCTGCCATCAGCAGCGGGTTTTCCTCGCCGGTGAGCCGGTCGTCGCGGGGGTCAGCAGCGCGGTCAACACGTTCGCTGCCGCGGTCTTCCCAGCGCCGTCGGATCCGAACCGTGCCGGTCCGGGCATCCGGCGCGATGCCGTCGAGCACGGGACCGTGATGGCTGAGCCGTTCATGGGATCCACCATCGCCGGCCGCGCTGATATCGGACCGTTGCCGAGCTGACACGGCCTCTGACACGTCACCGCATCAGACCTGATCGCCGCCGGAACCTCCACTGCGGCACATGCGCGCACAAGACAGCAGAGCCATCGTCACCTCGGCGGCATCCCAAGCCTCGGCAGTATCTTCGGCCCCAACAGCCTCGGCGCATCCACTGGCCTCGACGGCATCTCGCGCCTCATTGGCCTCGGCGGCATCCGGGCCTCAGCTCGGCGGCATCCCGGCCTCAGCTGCCTTGGCGGCATCTCCGGCCGTGCCTCCAACCACGCCGACGCCAACCAGCCCATCAACCAACCGGCTCGGCACCGCCGAGGAGATCGCCCAAGCCGCCCTACGGCCACCGGGACGAACAGTCCTACGGCCACCGGGACGAACACCTCGGGTCACACGGCAAGGACACCCACGCTCACGCCCCGCCACGGACGGCTTCGATCAGGGCGCGGAGGAGGGCGGTGCGCCGGGGCATCTCGGCGACGATGACGTGCTCGTCGTCCGCGTGCGCCCCGCCGCCCACCGCACCCAGCCCGTCGAGGGTCGGGCAGCCGACTCCCGCCGTGAAGTTGCCGTCCGAGGCGCCGCCCACCGAGGCCGAGATCAGCGGCCCCACTCCCAGGTCCGATGCCAGCTCCTGCGCCAACGCGTACAGCGAGGACGACATCGCGCTCTCGAGCGGCGGCCGGTTGGGGCCGCCCAGGATCTCCAGGCGGGTGCCGGGCAGGACCGGCCGGAGCGCGCGGAAGGCCGCGTCCACCCGATCCTGCTCCGACATCTCAGCCACCCGCACGTCCACTGAGACCGAGGCCGCGGCGGGGACGGTGTTGCGTGCCGTGCCGGCCGACAACACCGTCGGCGTGACAGTGGTGGCCCCCGCGCCCATGGCGGCGATGGCCAGGACCTGGTGAGCCAGCTCTATCGCGGAGTTCAGCCCCTTCTCGGGCTCCAGCCCGGCGTGCGCGGCCCGGCCGCGGACGTTGACGGTGTAGAGGGCGGTGCCCTTGCGGGACGTCTTCAGCGCGCCGCCGTCGGCGCTCGCCTCCATGACGAACGCGGCGGCCAGCCCGCGGGCGGTCTCCTTGATCAGCTCGGCCGACGTACGGGAACCGCACTCCTCATCACCGTTGATCAGCAGAGTGATGCCCTCGAGCGAGTCGAGCCCGGCCAGCGCGTGGAACGTCTGCACCAGCCCCGCCTTCATGTCGAACACCCCGGGCCCCCGTGCGACGCCGTCCACCACGGACCAGGGGTGGGTGGCGAGGGTACCGATCGGCCAGACGGTGTCGTGGTGGCACAGCAGGAACACCTTGGGGGTGCCGAACGTCCAGCGCAGGTGCGTGACGCCGTCGATCATGAGGAACTCGGGCTGCGTGCCCAGGTAGCGGGCTCCCATCGTGGCCACGACCTTCGCGCTGCGGGCAACGGCCTCCAGGTCGTGGGTGAAGGACTCGCACAACACCAGCTCTTCGAGATCCTCGATCATGCCGTCCCTCCGTAGAGCTCGTGCTTCATTCCGTTTCCTCTCCGCAGCCGTCAGCTCGCACCGGCCCGATCGCCGTCCGAGAAGGGGTGATGAAGGGGTCATGCGCATGCCGCGCACTTAGATCCTCTGAAAGAGGTGCATGCTGCCGCCGACCGAACCGGCTCCCGCCCAGGAGCCGGCGCACGCTGCCGCCAACGCCGTCAATTGCTCACTCAGGAGATGGCGAACGCCGCCGCCCACTCCACCGACCACTCGCCCAAGCAGCACGCCCGCTGCTACCAACCGAACCGGCTCCCGCCCAGGAACCAACACGCCTTGCCGCCAACACCATCAACCGCTCACCCAGGAGACGGCGCCGGCCGCCGCCACCCACTCCACCTGCTACTTACCCGGAAAACGGTGCACGCTGCCGCCAACCGGCCCAGCTATTTGCCGGAAAAGCGTGCGCGCGGTCGTTAACCGACCGAGTTACCTGGCCGGAGAGCGATGCTCGCCGGCGTTAGCCGACCCGGCTGTTTCCCGAAGGCGGTGCACGCCGGCGTTGACCAGCTCAGCTGTTGCCCGAAGGCGATGCACCCTGCCGCTGACCGGACCACGGCTGCCGCTGACCGAACCTCGACCGCATGTCGCCGATCACGCCAGTTGCTCGCTCAGGAAGCGGTGCACGTTGCTGCCGATGATCTTCGTGACGTCCTTCTCCGGGAGGCCGCGGGCGAGCAGGCCCTCGGTGACCATGGGCAGGCCGGAGGGACCCGCCAACCCCGGGACGGCCGACTTCGGGTTGACGCCTCTCGTATTGAGGCCCTCGCAGCACGGCGGCGTCAGGTCGTCCATGACCTCGCGGATGAAGTCGGGGCCGAGCCCGACATGGTCGATCCCGGCGACGGACACGATGTGCTCGATGTGGTCGAGCAGGCGGTCGAGGGTCATGTCCTCCTCGCGTTCGGCGAGGAAGGGGGCGAAGAAGTTGACGCAGATCACGCCGCCCGTGGCGGCCACCGCGCGGAGCTGGTCGTCGGTGAGGTTGCGGTGGTGGTCGCGCAGCGCCCTGGCGGCGGAGTGGGTGGCGATGACCGGTCTGGTGGCCAGCTCCAGGACGTGCGCCACGCCGGAGGCGCCCAGGTGGGAGACGTCGAAGACGATGCCGAGCCGCTCCATCTCCTCCAGCGCCGCGATGCCGTGGGAGGTCAGGCCGCTGCCTATGGCGTCCTCACCGCTGCCGTCGCCCAACGCCGTGCGCCCGAAATGCGCGATGGACGCCACTCGTACGCCAAGGCGGTGAACGGTCGAGATCAGCTCGACGTCGGCGTCGATGCCCGGCATGCTCTCCAGCGCGATCACCAGCGCGATCTTGCCCTCTTCGAGCGTGCGGTCGATGTCGGCCGCGTTCAGACAGATCCGGACATGGTCGGGATTTCCCTCGGCCAGCACGTGCGCACACTCGATCATGCGCAACGTCTGCCTCAGCGCGCCCTCCGGCCGATATTGGTCGTCGATGAAGACCGGCAGGACCTGCAGATCGACCCCACCCTCGACGAGTTGGGGCAGCCATCTCTCCCGGAAGAACGAGGCCCACTGCTGAGGCGGCCGCGCGGAGACGGCCATGAGCAGATCGTTGTGTGTGTCGGCCACGACTGCGCGTCGGTGGAGGGAAAGCGTCATGCGATGGACGTTATCGCGAGGGCTGGACCTGCTCCAATGCGCCCTGAGTCCGATTTTTTGGATCACTTGTACGACTGTGGGTTGAGTTTCAAGTGTGCCCAGTGGGGAACCGCGTGCACCCGGTCAGGCACCCACCGCGCGCGGCCACGGGGTGGGGGCACCGTGCTGCAGCTGTGGCACCGGGAGTGGCCTCGCCGCTGGAAGTGGCCTCGCCGTCCAGAGCGGCCTCGCCGTCGGGAGTGGCGTCGCCGTCGGGAGTTCACCCGCAGGATCGGGTGAGCCGGTCAGGCGTCCTCGTGCGACTCCGGCCAGCCGGATTCGAGCAGGTCGAAGATGGCGTTCATCGCGGCCAGGGGGTCGGCCTCCACACCCGCGAGCTCAGGAATCTCCAGGACATAGCGGGCGAGCGCGCGGACGGTCATGTCGGACGGGTCGCGGCCGCTCCCGGCGGCGATCGCCTCGGCCAGGGGCCCCTCACCGGCTATCCAGAGCTTGCGCGAGTACTCCCGCAGGGCGGGCGTGCCGACGATCAGGTCACGCTTGGCCCGCAGTTCGGGCGGGAGATCGTCGGTGAAGGGCCCTCGACCCGCCAGGCACCGACGCAGAGCTCCCAGTACGGACTGACCGGCAGGCCGGTCACGGACCGCGGCGGCCAGCCAGACGTGCCGTTCCGCGCCGTCGTCGAAGATCAGCGCTTCCTTGCCGTCCGGCACGTGCGCGAACAGCGTGGCGATGGAGACGTCCGCCTCGTCGGCGATCTGGGCGACGGTGACGCCGTCGTATCCATGCTCGGCGAACAGCCGCAACGCCGCGTCCGACAACGCCCGGCGGGTCTGTGCCTTCTTGCGCTCCCGGCGCCCCATCTCCACGTCCTCATCGTAGCGAAACCTGGAACGCCTACGAATCCATAATGACTATAGTTTCAGAGTCAGTTCAGAAATCATCGAGCCAAGGAGCCGACCATGTCCCCCTGGGACGTACGACGCCTGCCGCCCGCCAAGGGCAAGCACTTCCTCGTCACCGGCGGCAACGCCGGCATCGGATACTTCGTCGCCGAACAACTCGCCGGCACCGGCGCCACCGTCATCCTCGGCAGCCGCGACACCGCCAAGGCCGAAGCCGCGCGGGCCTCGATCCGCGCCCGCGTCCCCGGCGCCGACGTACGGCACATCCGCCTGGACCTCGCCGACCTCTCCTCGCTCAAAACCTCCGTGGACGCCCTGAGCCTGGAGAGGCTGGACGCGGTCGTCTGCAACGCCGGAGTGCTGCTCGACCAGCCGCAACGGCAGGTCACCAGGGACGGCAACGAGCTGATGTTCGCCACCAACCACCTGGGGCACTTCGCGCTGATCCACTGGCTCTCGCCCCTGCTCACGGCCACGCCCGCGAGCCGCGTCGTCACCACCGGCAGCTTCACCGCCAAGTCCGAGAGCCTGGACCTCGACGATCTCCAGAGCACGCGCGACTACCGGCCCAAACGCACCTACGCGCGATCCAAGCTCGCGCAGATGCTCTTCGCCTTCGAACTCGACCGCCGCCTGCGCGCCGCCGGCAGCACGACGCTGAGCGTGGTCACCCACCCCGGCGGGGCACTCGACTCCCTCACACCGGCCCGCCCGCCGGTCCACCTGCCCACCACCGGCGAACGGCTGCGCGGCCTGCCCGCCGGCCTCCTCCTCCAGGGCAAGGAAGCCGCCGCCTGGCCCGCCGTCCGGGCCGTCCTCGACCCGTCCGTACGCGGCGGCCAGCTATGGGGACCCCGGGTCTTCGGGATCCGCGGCCTGCCCACCCTCGAACCCGTACGCGGCCACCTGGCCGACACCGAACTCGCGGCCCGCGTGTGGGCCGCCGGCTCCGCCCTGACCGGCCTCGACCCGAGCCCTCCGGCGGCATTGCGATAGCGGACCACAGTCCGATAATGTCCTCCCGGCACCGACCGGCACCAGAAGAACGCCCCTCCAGCGAACCTCACCCGGCGAGGGCCGCACCGTTTCCCCCCCGCGCGAGAGTGAAGGTCAGCTCCCATGAGGAAAATCCTCAACGTTGCTCACGTCTACATGATCCTTGGGCTGGTCAGCGGCCTGTACTACCGCGAGCTGACCAAGCTGACGGGCTTCACCGGCGACACGCAGCTGGGCGTCGTCCACACGCACCTGCTCGCGCTCGGGATGCTGTTCTTTCTCGTGGTCCTCGCTCTGGAGAAGGTGTTCGCGCTGACCTCCGTTCGGCTCTTCGGCTGGTTCTTCTGGATCTACAACGCCGGCCTGGCGGTGACCGTCGCCACGATGACCCTCCACGGCACCCTGACCGTCCTGGGCCGCCCCAGCGGTGAAGCCATCGCGTTGATCTCCGGACTGGGTCACGTCCTGCTGACCGTGGGCCTGATCCTGCTGTTCGTCACCTTGGGCAAGCGCATCCCCGCCAAGCCCGCTCCCGCGGGTGACCTCGTCCCGGCCGACGCGGCACCGCAGAACGCCGAAGCCTGACGAGGGCTCATGACCGCGCCCGGGCCTGACCTTCGACCAGGGCGGCGAAGCCGTCGAGATGGCGTGCGAGGCCGTACTCGAACAGCCCGTCCAGGTCCGACACCGTCTCCTCCGGGATCGTGGCCAACAGCGGAAATCGTCCGCTGTCGAGGAGTTCGTCGGCGCGGTTCCGTTGCGCGAGCCACCACCGGTCGAGGGTCACGCCGGTCTCCTGCTCGGCCTCGACCTCGTCCGCCATCGACAGGGCGACGGTGATGACCAGTCCGTGCAGCGCGAGCGCCTCCCGGATGCATGTCTCCATGGGCAGGCCGAGCCCGTCGAGCGCGCGCAGGGTCCATTCGGTGTGGGCCATCATGTTGGGTACGAGCAGCGGGCGCGTGAACGAGACGGCCCTGGGCAGCCAGAGGTGCCGCCGTACCAGCTGCCATTGCGCGCGGGAGATCAGTTCGAGCTTGGCCCGCCAGCCGTCCGGCCCGGGCGCGGGGAGCTCCGGTTCGCCGAAGACCTCGTCGACCATCTGCGTCACCAGCTCGTCCTTGTTCTCCACGTGCCGGTAGAGCGACATCGGACCGGCGCCGAGCTCGGCCGCGAGCCGCCGCATGGACACGGCCTCGAGTCCTTCGGCGTCGGCGATCTTGATGGCGGTGCGGAGCATCTGCTCGCGATTGAGCGCCTGCTTGGGGACACCGGCCTGCCGCGGCCTCGGCGGCACGGCCGGCTGCTTGAGGGTCGTACGTGAGCTGACCACCGCGCCGGAGCCGACCTTCGTCTCGACCAGCCCCTCGTCGCGCAGCGCCGCCATCACCTTGGTCGCGGTGGCGAGCGCGACACCCCATCGCTGGGCGATCTGCCGGATGGACGGCATCCGGTCGCCGGGCCGCAGGGCGCCGCTCAGGATCCGGGCACGGATCTCCGCGACGATCCGCTGGTAGGGCGGATCCGTTCGCTGCATGGGACCTCCGATCCATCGATAAGTGCACTAGTTCACTCTATACAGTAATAGTTCACTTCTTTCCCCTAAAAACGCCAGAAGGGCGGCCACATAAATACTCTGTACGCATGACAGTGAATACGCCGTACGCATCCGTGCGGAAGGCGGATGGAGCAGACGAGCAGGCGGTGCTGGACGTCCTCACCGAGGCGTTCATGAACGACCCCCTCGCCTGCTGGCTCTTCCCCGAGGCGAGCGAACGAGGTCGGCTCCAGTCGTACTTCTACCGCTCCCTGCTGGCCCAGCCCACCGCCGAGGCGTACCTGATCGGCGGTCGCGAAGGCGCCTCGTTGTGGCTGGTGCCGGCCACCGGCCAGACGTCCCACGAGGGGGCGAACCAGGTCTTCGGCGAGAACGGAGCACGGCTGCAGGCCGTGGGCGAGGCGCTGGCCCAACGGCACCCCGACCACGAACCGCACCTCTACCTCGCGTGCATGGGAGTGGTCGGCGGGCGGCAGGGCGCCGGACTCGGTACGGCGATGCTGCGGCACCGGCTGGAACGAGCGGACGCCGACGGGCTCGCCGCGTACCTGGAGGCGAGTTCGCCCCGCAGCCGTGACCTCTACCTGCGGCACGGCTTCGAGGATCTCGGCGAACCGGTACGCGTGGCCGACAGCCCGCTCCTGTGGCCGATGTGGCGCCGGCCAGCGGCCTTGACCACCCACACAAACCCGACGAACAAGGAAGAGAGCGATCATGACCAACCATGAAGCAGGACGCACGCCGACCCTGGTGTTCGTCCACGGGACCAACTCCTCCTCAGCCCTGGGCACGGGGCTGATCCGCGAACTCACCCTGCGCGGGCACCGAGCCCTGATGGTCGACCTTCCGGGACACGGCGACGAGGCGTTCTACCCCCGCGCGTACCAGGCCCCGCAGGACCTCCAGGCGCTGGCGACCGAGCCGTCGCCGCTCGCCAAGATCACCATTGACGACTACGTCGAACGCGTCGTGGACGTGGTCCGCCGCGCCCACCGCCTCGGGCCCGTGATCCTGGCCGGCGCCAGCCAGGGCGGCGTCACCGTGAGCAGGGTCGGCAACGCCATCCCCGAGTTGCTCGACCGGGTCGTCTATGTCGCCGCGTACTGCTGCGTGGACCTGCCGAACCTGGCCGCCTACCTCTCCACCCCCGAGAACAGCGACAGCCTCCTCCCCCAAGTGACCCAGGCGCTGGTCGCCGACCCCGCGGTCCTCGGGGTGACCCGGCTCAACTGGCGCTCGGCCGACCCGGCGGTGTTCCGCGGCGTCAGGGAGGCCCTGGCCGGCGACTTCACCGACGAGGGGGTGAGCCGGCTGCTCAACCTGCTCGAACCGGACGAGACCGCCGGCATTCCCATGGCCGACGCCCGGGGTGAGGCGCACACGTGGGGCCGCATTCCCCGGACCTACGTACGTTTCACCCTCGACCGGCTGATCCCGCCGGCGCTGCAGGACCGGTTCATCCAGGAAGCCGACCGCCTCACGCCGGACAACCCGACCGACGTGCGAAACGTCGCGGCGCCCCACGTCGGCCCCTTCGACCGGCCCGAAGTGGTGGAGATCTTCAGCGAGCTCCTCAGCCGTTAGTCCCGCGCGCGCGAGGTCTCAGGGGGTACGGACGTCGCGCGTGGTGCCGTCCGCGATGGCCTGGAGTTTGTCCGGGTTGGCGATGTTGTGGATGGTGAAGATGCGGCCCTCGGCGTCGAAATCGAACGTGACGGTGGCGATCACCCGGCCCAGGCCGCTGAACACCACGCCCGGGCCGCCGTTGATCTCGACCAGTGCGGCGTTCATGTCGGCGGGCTCGACGCCCTGGTAGGTGACCTCACCGATGGCGGCGAACCAGGCGGCCACCGTCTCCGCGCCCACCACCGGCCGCAGCGCCTGGCGAACCTTGCCGCCGCCGTCGGTCCAGAGGGTGACGTCCGGGGACAGCAGTTCCATGAGGGTGTTGATGTCGCCGCCGGTCGCGGCGGCGAGGAAGCGTTCGGTGACGTCGCGTTGCCGCGACCGGTCCGCGGTGAACCGGGGCCGCCGGGCCCGTACGTGCTCGCGAGCACGGTGCGCGGCCTGGCGCACCGCGGACTCGGAGCGCTCCACCGCCTCCGCGATCTCGGCGTGGCTGAAGCCGAAGACCTCCTTCAGCACGAAGACCGCGCGTTCGAGCGGGCTCAGGGTCTCCAGCACCACCAGCATCGCCGTCGACACCGACTCGGCGTTCGTCACGTCGTCGGCGGTGTCGCCGCTGGTCAGGATCGGCTCCGGAAGCCACGGCCCGACGTAGGTCTCGCGCTGGTGCTGCGTGGAGCGCAGCCGTTGCAGCGCCAGGTTCGACACGATCCGCGCCAGATAGGCCTTGGGGTCGGCCACCTGCGAACGGTCGGCGGCCGACCATTTGATCCAGGCCTCCTGGACCGCGTCTTCTGCGTCCGCCACGGTGCCGAGGATGCGGTAGGCCACGGAGAACAGCAGGTTGCGATGCTGGTTGAAGACCTGCTGGTCGCGATCGGAGTACGGCTGAGTCACCGCACGCCCCTGGTGAAGCGGCCGCCGCGGGGCCAGAACGCGCCCGAGGCGGGCAGCTTCTTCATGCGGCCATAGGTCGGCCAGGGCGAGGCGGTCACCGTCTCCTTATACCGTGCCGCCGTCCGGCCGGTGAGATAGACCCGTCGGGGGCTGTCGTCGGGGTGGGTGAACTGGACGACGGCATCGTGTCGCCCCAGGCTCACCGGCGTGTGGTAGTAGCCGAAACGGAACGGCTTGGGCCGCCTGCCGTCCAGCGTGCGGACGATCGACACCGCGGCGTGCACACCGGTCGGCATGCCGCCCTGGCAGGTGCCGTGCATGACGCCGTACCCCTGCCGGATCGCGGCCGCGTCGCCCACGGCGTACACGTCCGGGTGCGACACCGACCGCAGCGCGGCATCGGTGACGACCCGGCCACGCTCGTCGACGGTCAGACCGGCCGCGGCCGCCAGCGGCGACACTCGAGTACCGCTCGTCCACAGCACGACGTCGGCGGCGACGAGCTCCCCGCCCGCCAGCTCCACCGCGTCCGGCAGCACCTTCACCACCTCGGCCCCGCTGAGCACCCGGACGCCCAGGCGCGCGAGCGCGGCCTGCAGATACGCCCTCGGCTTGGGGCTCATGGCCGCGCCGGGCTCCTGCCGGCCCAGCAGCACGACGTCCAGCTCCGGGTACTGCTCGGCGATCTCCGCGGCCGACTCGACGCCGGTCAGCCCGCTGCCGCCGACCACGACCGTGCCACGGCCCAGCCGAGCCAGCCGATCGGCCAGCAGCTCGGCGTCCTGCGCGCTGTTGAGCGTGTACGCGTGATCCTCCACGCCCGGCACCGCCGACGTGTCGGCCACGCTGCCCAGCCCGTACACCAGCGTGTCGTAGTGCAGCACCCGGTCGTCGTCGATCCGTACGAGCTTCGCGTCCGCGTCCACCGCCGTCACCCAGCCCCGCACGAACCGCGCGCCCGTGCCCTCCAGCAGCTCCGGGATGCTCAGCTCGGCGACCCGCTGCCCGGTCGCCGACATGTGCAGCCGCAGCCGCTCGGTGAAGCGCTCCTGCGCGTTCACCAGGGTCACCTGCACGTCCTCGCGCCGCGTACCCCGAGCCGCGAGCTGGATCGCCGCGGCCATCCCCGCGTACCCCGCCCCCAGAATCAGAACCCGATGTTTGGTCATCTTTGCGCCCTTCTCCTCGCACTGACGACCACGTGATGCAAGCTGCTCGCCGATACGTGACACGAGCCAGGTATGACGTGCGCCACACCCCGCCTCACGAACGGACTACGGAGACTTTCGCTTGGTCAGCGGCCACGAGAGGGCGCGAACGACGGCGCTATCGCGGGCTCAGAACACAGAACTCATGGCCATCAGGATCGGCCATGACCACCCAGTCGACCTCGCCCTGACCGATGTCGACGCGCGTCGCCCCGAGGGTGATGAGCCGCTCGACCTCCGCTTGCTGATCACCGTCGGCGGGCGGAGCGAGGTCGAAATGCAGCCGGTACTTCCCGGTCTTCGGGTCCAGCGGCGGACCACCCCAGGTGATCTTCGGGCCGCCCTGCGGCGAGCGGATCGCGGTCTCCTGGTCCTGATCCCAGACCAGCGGCCAGCCCAGCGCCTCGCTCCAGAAGTAGCCGACCTGCTGCGAGCCGTCGCACGCGAGCGCCCCGACGAATCCGCATTCGGCGAGGAAGTTGTTGCCCGGCTCGATCACGCAGAACTCGTTGCCTTCGGGGTCCGCGAGCACGACATGCTCATCCTCCGGACCTTGACCGACGTCGATGTGCCGGCCGCCGAGCTTGAGCGCCCTCGCCACCGTCTCCTGCTGGCCCTCGAGTGACTTGCTCGTCAGATCGAAGTGCATCTGGTTCTGGCTGATCTTCTGCGCCTGGGACGGCAGGAACCGGATCCGGAACCCGGTGTCATCGCTCGGCAGGAGCGCGATGCCGTCACGAGGGTCGTCGGCCAGCTCCCAATCCAGGACGCCGGCCCAGAAGCGCGCGAGACGGAGCGGGTCGTGTGCGTCGAAGCAGAGCGCGTGGAGGCGACAAGCCATTCCGCTCCGCACCTCCGATCTGCTGATTCAAAGCCGCAGAAAGGGCACGTCCGCCGCACCCATGGAGAAAATAACGTCCTGCACACGGGCCCCGCCACGCATTTTCTTCCGCGCCCGTCGCCCCACCACGGAGCGGCGGATCGCGCGCAACATCGTTTGAACTGCAGAAACACTATGGTCGCTAGTGGTGCGATATGCCCTGGAAGTGCCCTGCGAGGAGGCGCGGTTCTGCCCCGGCCACGTGCCCGGTGCCAGGGCCGTGATGGAGTCTTCTGCTTTGATCCCAGCCATGGAATATGAAGCGGCAGCCTACGAGCCGATGACTCCGGCGCATCATGCGGTCGAGCACAGCGACCTGGCGGAGCTGACTCGGTTACTCGACGCCGGCACCGATCCAAATGAGGTGTGGTCCAACATGACCTTGCTCTTGCATGCGATCGACGTGGAAGCCGATGGAGCAGCCCAGACCGGGCAGTCACTGGACGCTGCATGTACCGCTGTGCTTTTGGCCTATGGCGCTGATCCCGAACGTCCGGGCCCTGACGGGGACGTCCCGCAGCTCTTCGCCTTCCACTACGGTCACGGACCGGCCGTTCGGCTGCTTGAGGCTCATATCGCTCGTCTTCACGGCGGCACGGTGCCGATCCTCTGTCCCGAGCTTCCTCCGGCGGAACCACGTCCGTGGCCAATGTGAACCTGCGACTTCTTGCCCCCAAAGCAGCCCTCGCGATCGGGAGGAGTGGTCTTTGCCGAAGTCGATGGACTGGCTAGTGTGCCGCACTGTGCACTGACGGGCCGGAGAATGCCTTCCCGATGTCACTCAGTTCGTCGCTGAGGCGTGGAACCAGAGCGGAACTGAGGATCTGTGCTGAGATGTGGTGAGACCGGACCGGACGAAGGGATCCTCCATGGGCGATCGGGGCACGAGCTATTCGATCTGCGAGGGTCAGGCAGGTGTCGCCTATCTGAAAGGTCGAGCGACAGAGACGCACATTTGTTGGACGGGTGGCGATGCCGCCGAACTCATTGATGAGGTGGCGGCAGGCATCTCGGAAGACACGTACCTGCGCGTGGTCCACTTGAATGGCGAAATCAGCTACGAGGCCATGCACCCTAAAGTCCAAGAAACCCTGTAGAAGTCTTACGCTCGTCAAGCGACGTCCTGCTCATTGGCCTGCGGTAACACCCTGAACCACCAACCTCGGTGCACCCCTTGCCTGTCCATCCCGTCCGCCATCGACCCACCACGGAGCGGCAGCGGGACGGATGGATGCCTACCCCAAGCCATTCCCATAACCCACATATGTTCGGGCGCCATCCCGGAGCCGGAGCGCCCCCGCCTGCACATCCCCATGTGCAGACGGGAACCGGCGGCTGTTCCCAGTCCAGCCCGGCGCCTGCTGAGCGGAATCGTACTGTCGCGTGGCGCGGGCCCGTTCGACTCGTCCGCGCCAGCCGTCCGGCGTCGTTCTCAGCCGGCCGCCGGGAGGGTCAGCGGGAGGCGGGGGCGTGCCGTGACGGCGGTGCGTGCGGCCCGGTCGACGTGTTGTTCCGTACGGCCCTGCGTGACAACCTGATCCGCAGCGATTACGTCAAAGCGAAGATCTGGAAGCCCTCCATTACGGCGGCGGGCCTGCTTCCTGACACGACCTGCGTCACACCTTCGCCAGTACGCCTCCGGCGTCCCCATTTCGGAGGTCTCCAGGTGGCTCGGTCATGAGTCGATTGCCACCACCGTGGATCTGTACGGTCACCTCGTACCGGAAGCGTCCGGTAGAGCCAGAGAAGCGCTGGACAGGGCGTTTGGCGCCCCTGACCCTTGGGCATCCCCGTTCCCTCCCAGGTCAGAGAGGGATTGGGTGACGAGTCGGCCTGTAGGCCGGGTTCTGTCCTTCGTGAGAAGGGGCGACCATCCATCTAGGGCCGCCGTTGCCGGCGGCCTCGAGCGGTCTACCCGCGCGGCTCGGGCGGGCAGCCCTCGAACGTCGCGCGCGGGACGCTCCGGAGAGCGTCCCTTCTTGACCTTGCTCCGGGTGGGGTTTACCTAGCCGCCCACGTCACCGTGGGCGCTGGTGGTCTCTTACACCACCCTTTCACCCTTACCTCCCGTCAACCGGGAGGCGGTCTGCTTTCTGTGGCACTGTCCCGCGGGTCACCCCGGGTCGGTGTTACCGACCACCCTGCCCTGTGGAGCCCGGACCTTCCTCGGCGGGCCGGATGGCCCGACGCGGTCGCCCGGCCGACTCGTCTGCAGCACTTTACCAAGCTCCGCGGCGTTCCCGGTCAACGGCGCAGGTGTGAGGTGTCGTTGAACGACTTCACCACGGCCGGGCCGTCCGCGTAGTACTCGATCAGCGACAGGCAGGCCACGTCGAGGTGCATACGATAGAGGGACTCCAGCGGGGCCATCAGGGCCAGCCGCAGCAGCATCTTGATGGGTGTGACGTGGGAGACCGCGAGGACGGTCTTGCCCTCGTAGCGCTCCACCAGCCGCTCCCCCGCCGCCTGGACGCGGCGGGCGACCGTGGCGAAGCTCTCGCCGCCGGGCGGCGCGGTCTCCGGGTCGGCGAGCCAGGTGGAGAGCTCGGCGGGCCAGCGGCGCTGGACCTCCGTGAACGTGTGGCCCTCCCAGTCGCCGAAATCGAGCTCCCTGAGGTCCTCGTCCACCTCGACGTCGAGCCCGGTCCGCCGGGCGACCGCCTCCGCGGTCTGCCTGGCGCGCTTGAGCGGCGAGCTGACGATCACATCCAGCCGGTACGGCTCGCGCGACAGCCGTTCGGCGGCCGCCGCGGCCTGGGCCAGGCCGTTGGCCGTGAGCTCGGCATCGCCCCTGCCCGAGAACCTGCGCTCCACGGACAGCGCGGTCTCGCCGTGCCTGAGCAGGAGCAAGGACGTGGCCACGCGGGTGGGCGGGGCCCAGCCGGTGCCCTTGGCGGGCGCCTTGGCCGTACGTTGCTGGGCCGCGGCGGTGGAGGCGGTTGGGGCGGAGATTTCGGAGATGGTGCCCGTGGGGCCGATAGCACCTATGTCGAGGAGGTCTGTCTGCTGGGCGATGGCAGGCGGTGTGGTGGTGGGCGCCGTGGTGCGGGCCGTGGAGGGCTCTCCAACTCCCGCTGCGGTCGGGGGCTCTTCCTGGAGCTCCGGTTGGGTGGTGCCGCCGGCCTTCCAGGTCAGGCCTTTGGCGGCCGCGTCCATGGCCTCGTTGGCCAGGCGGTCGGCGTGCTTGTTGCGCTCGCGGGGGATCCAGGTCCACTCCGTCACCCGCAGCCGCCTGACCAGGGATCCGGCTTCCATCGCGAGCGGCCGCAGCCCCTCGTTCTTGATCTTCCAGCGGCCCGCCATCTGCTCGATGACCAGCTTCGAGTCCATCCGGACGGCCACCGGCGCGCCCTCGCCGCCGAGCCGGAGCACGGCCTGCAGGCCGGCGATCAGGCCGCGGTATTCGGCGACGTTGTTGGTCGTGACGCCGATGGCCTCGGCCGCCTCCGCCAGCACCTGGCCGTCGGAGGCGTCCATGACCACCGCGCCATAGCCGGCGGGCCCCGGGTTGCCGCGGGATCCGCCGTCCGCCTCGATGACGTAGGAGGTCACAGGCCTGACTCTGCCGTACGTACGAGGATGCGCCGGCACTCCTCACAACGGAGGACGTCGTCGTGGGGCGCGGCCTTGATGCGGTTCATCTCGGCGATGGACAGGGCCACCTTGCACCCCTGGCACCGGCCGCCCCGCAGCATCGCGGCGCCCACGCCGTACTGGTCCTTGAGCTTCTCGTAGAGCGCCAGCAGGTCGGCGGGAATCTCGCCGGAGACGCCGCCCCGGCGGCCCTGGACCTCCGAAGCCTCCTTGTCGATCCCCTGGAGCCCCTCGTCGCGGCGGGCCTCGGCGGTGGACAGGGCGGTGGCGAGCTCGTCACGCTGCGCGATCAGGTCGGTGACCTTGGTGTCGGCGGCCTCCCTGCGCTCCATGATCTCCAGCACGATCTCTTCCAGGTCGCCCTGGCGCTTGTGCAGCGAGGCGATCTCGGACTGCAGGCTGGAAAGGTCGCGCGGCGAGGTCACGGCGCCGGAGTCGAGGCGCTTCTGGTCACGGTCGGCACGCGTGCGCACGGCGTCGACGTCGCTCTCCGCCTTGGCCTGCTCGCGGGCCAGGTCGCCCGCCTCGGTCTCGGCCTCGATCACCTGGGTGGCGACCTTGGCGAACAACTTCGACCGCTCGTCGATCTCGGCCAGCTCGGGCAGGGTGCGGCGGCGGTGGGCCAGCCGATCAATCACGGAGTCGAGCTCTGCCAGGTCGAGCAGTCTCTTCTGTGCCTCAGGGGCTGCTTTCATGATCAATATCCTTTTGTCCAAGCATCGGTGACCGTGGCGGAGACGCGCGTTTCAACGGTAACGCCACTGGAGTGCAGGATGGACGCCGCGCTGTCCAGCCAGGGCCACTCGGTCGCCCAGTGCGCGGCGTCGATGAGCGCGGGCCCGCCCGACTCCACGAACTCACTCGCCGGATGATGCCGCAGATCCGCCGTCAGGAACACATCGACCTCGGCCGCCTTGGCCGTGCCGAGCAGGGAGTCGCCGGCGCCGCCGCTGACCGCGACGCGGGTGACGGGCCGGTCGAGGTCGCCTGCCACGCGGATCCCCCAGGACGTACGGGGCAGGCCCTTGGACGCCTGCGCCGCGAAGTCGCCCAGCGTCATCGCCGAGGGCAGCTCGCCGATGCGGCCCAGACCCCGCCACGGGTCGTCCGGGAACGGCTGGAGCGGCACCAGGTCGCCCACCAGGCCCACGACCCTGGCCAGGGCGTCCGACACGCCGGGGTTGGCCACGTCGGCGTTCGTGTGGGCGGTGTAAAGCGATATGTCGTTCTTTATCAGGGTGTGGATCAGGCGGCCCTTCGGCGTGGTCGCGGCCACGCTGGTGGTGCCGCGCAAGTACAGGGGGTGATGGGTGACGATCAGGTCGGCCCGCCACTCCAGGGCCTCCTCGGCCACGGCCGCCACCGGGTCGACCGCGAACAGCACCCGGCGCACCTCCTGCGCCGGATCCCCGCAGACCAGCCCCACGGCGTCCCACGACTCGGCCCGGGCGGGCGGGTAGGCCGCCTCGAGCACCTCGATCACGTTCTTCAACGACACAGCAGCCACCTGCGCAGACTATCGGCACGGGAGAGGGTGTCGGTGGAACGGCGTTCGGCGTAATGTAAGTGAATCCTGACCTGCGGAGGGCGGCATGTCACCAAGCGTCGCGATCGTCGGAGCGGGGTTCGGCGGGCTGTGCATGGCGATCCGGCTCGAACGGGCCGGGATCCGCTCGTACACGGTCTTCGAGAGGGCGGACGACCTCGGGGGCACCTGGCGCGACAACAGCTATCCCGGGGCGGGGTGCGACATTCCCTCGCATCTTTACTCGTACTCATTCGAGAAGTACGCGAGCTGGACCCGCCGTTACCCAGAACAGCCCGAAATTCTTGGATATCTTGAACATTGCGCCGATAAATACGACGTCAGGCGAAAAATCCGGTTCGGCGCGGAAGTCCAGCACGCCGATTTCGACGGCACCAGGTGGCAGGTGACGAGCGGCGACCGCACCGAGCCGTTCGACCTGGTCGTCACCGGCGCGGGCCAGCTCAACCGCCCCCACCTACCAGATATTCCGGGAATGCCGGACTTCGGGGGCGTCTCCTTCCACTCCGCCCGCTGGAACCACACCCACGACCTCACCGGCCGCCGCGTCGCCGTGATCGGGAACGGGTCGTCGGCGGCCCAGCTCATCCCGCGCATCGCGGAGCAGGTCGAGCGCCTGTACGTCTTCCAGCGCACCCCGAACTGGGTCATCCCCAAGCCGGACACCACCTTCGGACCGCTGGCCAGGCTGGGGTTCCACTACGTCCCCGGCCTCCAGCGCGCCTACCGCGAGTGGCTCTACCGGTACGCCGAGGCCACCCTCTATCCCGCGCTCGCCCAGGGCTGGAGCGCGGACCTGCTCAGGAAACGCGCCCTGCGGCACCTGCACGACCAGGTGCCCGACCCGGCGCTGCGGGCCAAGCTCACGCCCGACTACCCGCCGGGCTGCAAGCGGGTCGTCATCGACAGCGCCTTCTATCCCGCGCTGACCAGGCCCAACGTCGACGTGGTGACGGACAGGATCGTACGGATCAAGCCCACGGGCGTCGAGACCACCGAGGGCCCGCACGAGGTGGACACGATCGTCTACGCCACCGGCTTCCGGACCACCGAGTTCCTGGCCCCGATGGAGATCACCGGGCGCGACGGCCGCACGCTGGAGGAGCAGTGGAAGGGAGGGCCCGAGGCGTACCTGGGGATCTCCGTGCCGAACTTCCCCAACCTCTTCCTCCTGTACGGCCCCAACACCAACCTCGGCCACAACTCCATCGTCTTCATGATCGAGTGCCAGGTGGAGCACATCATGTCCTGCCTGCCGTACCTGTCCGCCAACGGGCCGATCGAGGTGCGGCCCGAGGTGATGGCGGCCTGGCGCGGGCAGCTCGACGCGGCGATGGCGCGAATGGTGTGGGGCGGCGGCTGCCGGAGCTGGTACAAGACGGCCGAGGGCCGCGTGACGAACAACTGGCCGGGCCCCACCACCCTCTACCGCCGCCTCACCGCCAGACCCCCGGCCCCCGCCTACCGCCCCGTCGGCCTGAGGACGCCGTAGCCGCAACAGTGCGGGCCCGGATCTGCGGGCCCGGATCCGAGGCCCCGGGTCCCCGCCGACGCCTGACGCCGAGCACGCGGTACCGCGGAGCGCGCCGCGCCGTGGGACGACGATCCGCCGGCGATCCCGGCGGCGATCCCGCCGGGGACGTCCGGCGGGGGCGTGCGTAAATGGAGGGGTGAACGGTGGTGTGAAGATCAGGGAGTTGCGGGAGATCGACGAGTTCGAGGAGGTCTACCGGCTCTTCGACGACATCTGGCACCCGGCGCCGCACAACCCGCCCGTGACGATAGAGCTGATGATCGGGTTCGCGCACACGGGCAACTACGTGGCGGGCGCGTACGACGAGGGCGGCACGCTCGTGGGCGCCTCGGTCGGGTTCAGAGCGGCGGAGCGGACGCTGCACTCGCACGTGACCGGCGCGGTCATCGGCAGGGGCATCGGCCACGCGCTCAAGTCGCACCAGCGCGAGTGGTGCCTGGGTCAGGGGCTGGAGCGGATCACCTGGACGTTCGACCCCCTCGTACGCAGGAACGCGCGGTTCAACCTGATCAAGCTGGGCGCCATGCCGGAGGAGTACCTGGAGGACTTCTACGGGAAGATGGCCGACGCGATCAACGAGGGTGACGCGTCCGACCGGCTGCTGGCCGCGTGGCGCCTCACAGAAACGGCGAAACCCGGCGAACCGCCCGCCGCCGAGGCGCTCCTGTCGGACGAGGGCGGATGGCCTGTGGCCAAGGAGGCGCGGGGCGGCACGGTGCTCGTGGGGACGCCGGCGGACGTCGAGCGGCTGCGGCGCGAGAACCCGGCGGCGGCCGGGGCGTGGCGGCTGGCCGTGCGTGACGCGCTCGGCCGGCTCATGAAAGCGGGCTGGCGTGTCGTGGGTTTCACCGAACGCGGAGAATACGTGGTCAAGCAGGTTAACTAGGTATTCCACCAGAGTTTGCGGTCTCTGTAATGTGGCGGCTAGGCAACGCTTAGCAAGGAGATTCGCATGGCGGAGTTCACCCCGACCGTTCCCGCGCGAGTCCTACCGTCCGTCACCGTCCGCGACCTGCCCGACCCTCCCCGATCGACCTGGCGCATCATCGGCCCGGGGCTGGTCGGCGCGGGTGTGGGGCTGGCGTCGGGCGAATTCATTCTCTGGCCGTACATCGCCTCCCAAGTCGGGCTCATCTTCGTCTGGGGAGCCGCGATCGGCATCATCACGCAGTGGTTCCTGAACATGGAGATCGAGCGTTACACGCTGGCCACCGGCGAGACCGCGCTCACCGGCTTCAGCCGGATGTGGAAACACTGGGGCCTGGTCTTCGTGGTGATGACGCTCTGCTCGAACCTCTGGCCCGGCTGGGTCACCACGTCCGCGACGATGGTGACGTACCTGACCGGGTCGGGCGCGGGCAGCGTGCGGTGGATCGCGATCGGCATGCTCGTCGTGATCGCGCTCGGCCTGACGCTGGCGCCGGTGATCTACACCGTGCTCGAACGGGTCATCTTCGTGAAGATCATCCTGGTGGCCACGCTGATCCTGGTCGCCGTCCTGTTCGCGATCAACGCCGAGAGCTGGGTCCAACTGGGCAAGGGCCTGACCGTCGGCGCCCGGATCCCGGTGCCGCCGCTGGAGTTCTCGCTGCTGATGGGCGCCATCGCCTACGCCGGCGCGGGCGGCGGCCAGAACCTCTGCCAGAGCAACTGGATCCGCGACAAGGGCTTCGGCATGGGCCAGTACGTGCCGCGCCTGGTCAGCCCGGTGACCGGCCAGGAGGAGGCGGCCGCCTCGACCGGCTTCCAGTTCGCGCCCACCAAGGAGAACCTGGCGCGCTGGCGGCAGTGGTGGCGCTTCGCGAACATCGAGCAGGCCTGGACCTTCGCCGTGGTGTCGTTCCTGACGATCGCGTTCATGTCGATGCTGGCCTACTCCACCGTGTTCGGCCGCGAGGGGCTGGCCAACGGCATCCAGTTCCTCAAGGTCGAGGGCGAGGTGCTGCAGGAGGTCGTCGGGCCGTGGTTCGGCGTGCTGTTCTGGGTGATCGGGGCGCTGGCGCTGTTCGCCTCCGCCATGGGCATCGTCGACTACACCTCGCGGCTGGCCTCCGACACGATCAAGACGGTCTACCTGCGTGACAAGCCCGTCTCGGTGAACCGCGTCTACTTCTACACCGTCTGGGCGATGGCGCTGATCGGGATCGCCTTCCTGCTGGCGGGCTTCGACCAGCCGCTCATCCTGCTGGTGCTCTCGGCGTGCTTCGCGGCCGTGATGATGTTCGTGTACTCGATCCTGCTGATCATCCTCAACCGGCGGTCGCTGCCCGAGCCCATCAAGGTGCGCTCGTACCGGCTCGGCGCGCTGATCTGGTCGGTGGCGTTCTTCGGCACGCTGACCGTGATGGTCCTCATTCAGCAGGCGGACAAGCTGTTCGGCTGATCGTCAGGGAGTGACCTGCCCCGGAATTTGACCTCAACCTCGCTTGAGGTTACAGACTCGGCCGCATGAACGTGATCGAGGTGACGAGGTTCGGCGGTCCCGAGGTGCTGGAGGTCCGGCAGGCGCCGGAGCCGGAGGCCGGCCCGGGGCAGGTGCTCATCGGCGTGTCGGTGGTGGACGTGATGTCGCTCGACGCGCAGCTGCGGTCCGGGTGGGGACGGGAGTGGTTCCCCGGCGAGCCACCGTTCGTGCCCGGCACCGGCGTGGCCGGCCGGGTGCTGTCGGTGGGCGACGGAGTGGACGGCGCGTGGACGGGGCGGCGGGTGGCCGCGCTCCTGCCCGGCGGCGGCGCGTACGCCGAGCGGGTCGTGGCCGACGTCGAGACGGTGGTCGCGGTGCCCGACGAGGTGCCCCTGTGGCGGGCGGCCGCGCTGATCCAGGTCGGGCCCGCGGCCCTGAGCCTGGTCGAGGCGGCCGAGCTGAAGCCGGGGACGCGGGTGCTGGTCACGGGGGCCGGTGGTGCGCTGGGGCTGCCGATCGTGGGGCTGGCGAGTGCGGCGGGGACGCAGGTGACGGCCGCCGCCCACGGCGCGGCGAAGCGGGCCGCGGCGCTGGGCATGGGCGCGGCGGAGGCCGTCGGCTACGACGAGCTCGGCGGGCCCTTCGACGTGGTGTTCGACGGGGTCGGCGGGGAGGTCGGCGGCGCCGCGTACGAGCTGGTCGAGCCCGGCGGCACGTTCTTCGCCTACGGCGTGCCCAGCGGCTCGACCGCCCGGATCGAGCCCGGGGCCGCGCGGGTGGTGGGCATGGAGCAGGTCCAGTTCGCCCCGGACGAGTTCCGGCGGCTGGCCGGGCGGGCCCTGGAGCACGACATCCTGACGACCGTCGTGGGGCTGGCCGTGCCGCTGGAACGCGCGCACGAGGCCCACGCCGCCCTGGGGAGCCGCGAGCTGGTCGGCAAGGCGGTCCTGCTGGTCACCGCCCAGGCCGCCCGCTACCGCGCCCACGGCGGTCCGGAGGTGCTGGCTCTGGAGGAGATCCCGCTCCCCCAGCCCGGCCCGGGACAGGTGCGGATCGCGGTCCGGGCGGCCGGGGTCAACCCCATCGACTGGAAAATCCGCCGCGGCCTCATGGGCGCGCCCCTCGGCGAGCCTCAGGGCACCGGGCTCGAACTGGCCGGGACGATCGACGCCCTCGGCCCCGGGGTGACCGGCTGGCGGCTGGGCGACCCGGTGTTCGGGCAGGTCGAGGGAGGCGCCGCCGCCACGCACACGATCGCGGACGCGGGCCTGCTGGCGGCCAAGCCGGACGATCTGACGTACGAGGAGGCCGCCGCGCTGCCCGTCGCCGTCGAGACGGCCCGGCGCGCGCTGGACGGGCTGGGCCTGGAAAAGGGCCAGACGCTGCTGATCCACGCGGTCGCGGGCGGCGTCGGGCTGGCCGCCGCGCAGCTCGCCCTCGCCGCTGGCGCCCGGGTCGTCGGCACGGCCGGCGAGCGCCACCACGCCTTCCTGCGCGGCCTCGGCGTCCACCCGGTCACCTACGGGGAAGGCCTGGAGGAGCGGCTGCCCGGCCCCGTCGACCGGGTGCTGGACGCCTCCGGCAGAGGCGAGCTGGAGCTGTCGGTGAAGCTGGCCGGCGACCCCGCCAACGTGATCACCATCGCCGACCGGGCCGGCGCGGCCGAGCTCGGCGTGCGCTTCTCGTCCGGCGGCGCGAAGGGGCCGGTGGACCACCGGAACGTACGGATCCCCATCGCGGAGGCGTTCCCCCTGGAGCGGATCGCCGACGCGCACCGGCTCAGCGAGGACGGCCACTTCCTGGGCAAGATCGTGGTGAACACGGAAGGGACCTTGCCGCGATAGCGCGGCACACTGGTCTCATGCTGGAAACCTCGGCCCGCCTGCTGAAGCTCCTGTCCCTGCTCCAAGCCCGCCGGGACTGGACCGGCCCCGAGCTGTCGTCCCGGCTCGGGGTCTCCACCAGGACGATCCGCAACGACGTCGAGCGCCTGCGCACGCTGGGCTACCCCGTGCACGCCACGCCCGGGGTCGCGGGCGGCTACCGGCTGGGCGCCGGGGCCGCGCTCCCGCCGCTGCTGCTCGACGACGAGGAGGCCGTCGCGGTGGCGGTCGGGCTCGGCCGGGCGGCCGGGGGCGGCGTCGAGGGCATCGAGGAGACCTCCGTGCGGGCCCTGGCCAAGCTGGAGCAGGTGCTCCCGTCCCGGCTGCGCCGCCGGGTGAACGCGCTCAACACCTACACCGTGCAAATACCGGGGCAAATACCGGGCGATGTGCCCGCCGTACCCCCCGAGGTGCTGACCACGATCGCGAACGCGGCCCGCGACCACGAGCGGCTGCGCTTCGACTACACCGGCCACGACGGCGCGACGGCCGTGCGGAACGTGGAGCCGCTCCGCCTGGCGCACCGGCGCGGCCGCTGGTACCTCGTGGGGTACGACGTCGAGCGGCAGGGCTGGCGCACGTTCCGGGTGGACCGGGTGCGCCCGCGCACCCCGGCCGGGCCCAGGTTCACCCCGCGCGAGCCTCCGGAGGGCGGCGACGTGGCGGCGTACGTGGAGAAGGGCGTCAACACGGCGACGTGGCGCCACCGGGGCACGGTGCTGGCGCACGCCCCGGCCGACCGGCTGCCCCGCCTGCCGCTGGGGCTGGAGGTGGAGCCGGTGGACGAGGCCACCTGCCTGGTCAGGCTGGGCGGCGACGACCCGGACAGCATGGCCAGGTGGATCGGGTTGATAGGCGTGGACTTCGAGGTGCTCGACCCGCCCGAGCTGGCCGAGGCCGTGCTGAGGCTCTCCGAGCGCTACCGGCGGGCGGTCAGCGAACGGTAGGGCTCCGGTCAGCGGGCGGCCCCAGGCTCGGCGGCATGAAGAACATGACGCGGGTGGCGGGCGGCAAGGACGATTTCCAGCTCGTGCACCACCTCACGCTCACGGGCAGCCAGTTCGAGATCGGCAGGGCGCTCACCGAGGAGGCCCGCCGGCTGGGCTGGGCCCCCATGCCGGCCGACCCGGCGGTGAACCGGGCCCGCAGGACGTGGTTCGAGCGGCACTGGCCGCAGCACCACGCCCGTATGGACGGCGCGGCGGCGGTCCTCGGCCTCGACCCCGACCAGGATGATCTGGCCCTCGACGGGCTGAACTACGTCCCCGAGGGCACCGGCTGCTCGGCCCTGTGGATCCCGCCGTCGGCCGCCGCGGACGGCCACGGCCGGGTGGGCCGCAACTACGACTTCTTCCCGATGACCAGCAGCGAGGTGATGGGCACCGCGCCCAGGCCGGGCGAGCTGCCGATGGCCTCGCGCCCCTACGTGATCACGACGGTGCCCGACGAAGGGCTGGCCTCCACCGTGATCACCATGTCGGACCTCGACGGCTGCATGGACGGCATCAACTCGGCCGGCCTGGCGGTCGTGCTGCTGGTGGCCGACTTCGAGCGCGCCGCGCCGCCGGAGCACGTCGCGCCGCAGGTCGGGGTGGGGAGCGTGCAGCTGCCCAGGTTCCTGGTCGACACCTGTGAGAACGTGGAGCAGGCCAAGCAGGCGCTCCTGGGCGCCAAGCAGTACGACCACGGCACCTCCCTGCACTACCTGGTGACCGACGCCCACGGGCAGGCGTTCGTGTGGGAGCGCGGCAGGGACGGTAGCGAGCACATCGTCCAGCTCGGCGACGGCCCGCTCTGCGTCACCAACCACCTGCTGCACCGCCACCCCGATCCGATGAACCTGCCCGAGGACACCCCGGGCAGCTTCCGGACGTACGAGCGGCTGCGCACGCTGTACGAGCGCAGCAAGGGCGCCGCCGTGTCACCGCGGGAGCTGCGCGACCACCTGCGCGCGGTCCGGCAGGCCGAGGACCCGGCCCTGCCGTTCCGCACGTTGTGGACGACCGTCTTCGACACCGCCGCCCGCACCCTGTCGGCCCGCTTCTACCTGGGAGACGGCCGGAGCTACAGCGAGGAGCTGGTCTTTCACCCCTCCGACAGGTAGTCCTCGCGCACCTTGGAGCGCGACAGCTTGCCCGTGGGCGTGCGCGGCAGCAGGGAGCGGTATTCGATCTCCTTCGGGTGCTTGAACCTGGCGATGCGCGGCCCGCAGTGCTCCAGCAGCTCGGCGGTGAGTCCGGGGCCGGGCGTGACCCCTTCGGCGGGCTGGACGAGGGCCACCACGTGGTGGCCCCACTCCTCGTCCGGCACCCCGATGACGGCCACGTCCGCCACCGCCGGGTGCTCGAGCAGGGCGGCCTCGATCTCGGCGGGGTAGATGTTGACCCCGCCGGAGACGATCAGGTCGGTCCGCCGGTCGCACAGGAACAGGTAGCCGTCCTCGTCCAGGTAGCCGATGTCGCCCGGCGAGTACCACTCCCCCAGCATGCTGGCGGCCGTCTTCGCCGGGTCCTTGCGGTACTCGAACGTGCCCATGGCCGACTTGACGTAGATCAGGCCGGGCTCGCCGGCCGGCAGCTCGGCGCCGTCCTCGTCCACGATCTTGGCCTCGAACGTGGGCACCGGCCGCCCCACCGTGCCGGGCCTGGCCAGCCAGTCGTGCGGCTTGACCGCGAACGCGATCGTCGACTCGGTGGAGCCGTAGTACTCGTACAGCACCGGCCCCCACCAGTCCATGATCTGCTGCTTGACCGCGACGGGGCAGGCGGCGGCGGTGTGGATGACCTGGCGCAGGCTCGACACGTCGTACTTGCCCCTGACCTCCTCCGGCAGCTGCAGCATGCGGTGGAACATGGTCGGCACCATCATCGCGTTGGTGACCTGGTATCGCTCGACGAGCTCAAGGATCGTCACCGGCTCGAACTTGGGCGCGACGACCACGGTGTGCCCGAGGTGCAGCGCGAACTGGGTGTGCGCGCACGGCGCCGAGTGGTACATCGGCGAGGTCACCAGATGGACGTCGTCGCCCGGCCTGAGGTCCACCACCTCGCCGAGGAACCACTGGTAGGCGGGCACCATCTGCTCGGGCGCGACGCCCGGCAGTGGCCGCTGCACGCCCTTGGGGAAGCCGGTGGTGCCGGAGGTGTACCACATGACCGCCCCGGACGTCCGCTCGCCGGGCGCGTCGGAGGGCTGCCCTTCGGCCAGCCCCGCCGTGCCGATCTCCCCACCGGGTACGGCGTGGTCGGGCCCGGTGACCACGACCTTGGCGTCGCAGTCGGCCAGGATGTACGCCACCTCGGACGCCGTCAGGTGCCAGTTGATCGGCACGTAGTAGAGCCCGATCTGCGCGGTCGCCATGACCATGACGATGGCGTCGATGCCGTTGGGCAGCACGCCCGCCACCACGTCGCCGGTGCCGAGCCCGCGGGCCCTGAGACCGTGCGACACCTGGTTGACCCGGGCGAGCAGCTCGCCGTAGGACGTCCTCGTGCCGTCGGAGTCGATCACCGCGAGGCGGTCGGGGTCGGCGGCGGCGATGGCGTAGAAGCCGGGCAACTGGCTGACATCCATTTCCGCGTCTGATTGCCGAGCTGCACTCGGAGTGCTGTGATGGATGTCCTCGCTGCGCTGCGGATCCATCACAGCTCCAGCAGCTGCGCGAGGCGGGCGCGGTGGATGCGGGGCGGGCCGAGCAGCACCTCGTCCGCCTTGGCCCGCTTGTAGAACAGATGCGCGTCGTGCTCCCAGGTGAAACCGATGCCGCCGTACAGCAGCAGGTGGTCGCGGGCCACCTCGAAGCAGGCGCGGCCGACGTACGCCTGGGCGAGGGCGGCGGCGCCGGGCAGTTCCTCCGGCGACTCGTCGGCGGCCCAGGCGGCGTACCTGACGATGGACTCGGCCTGTTCGAGCTTGCAGTGCATGTCGGCCAGCTTGTGCTTGACACCCTGGTAGGAGCCGATGTATCGGCCGAAGGTGACGCGGATCTTGGCGTAGGCCACGATGGCGTCCAGCGCCGCCCGCATCACGCCGAGCTGCTCGGCCGCCAGCGCCACGCACAGCCGGTCGCCGACCTCCGGCGCCGGCCCCAGCACGCGGGCGGGGGCGCCCTCCAGGACCACCCGCGCCTGGCCGCGCGTCAGGTCGAGCGTCTCCAGCGGGGTCCTGGTGACGCCGGGTCCGGCCAGCTCGACGGCGACCAGGAGCTCGCCGTCGCCGCCGCGCGCGGGTGCCACCAGCACGTCGGCCTCCATACCGCTGAGCACCTGCGCCAGCGTGCCGCGCACGGCCCCGCCGTCGAGGTCGACGGGGGCCTGGGCGAGCGTGGCCGTGGTGCGCCCCTCCGCGACGGCGGCGAGCAGCTCCTTGTCAGGGGTGCGGGTCAGGGCGATCGCGGCGAACGCGGTGGCCAGGAACGGCCCGGGCAGCAGGGCCGCGCCCGTCTCCTCCAGCGCGACCGCCAGTTCGGCCAGGCCCGCGCCCGCGCCGCCGTACTCCTCCGGAATGATCAGGCCCGCCAGGCCCAGCTCGCCGTTGAGCCTGGCGTACACCTGCGGGTCGTAGCCGTGCCGCGCCTTGGACAGCGGCGAGGCGGCGCCCAGGAAGGCGCGTACGGCCTCGCGCAGCTGCCGCTGCTCCTCATCGAGTATGAGCTTCACCCCTGCGTCCCCACCTTCAGGTCCTTGAACGGCACGGTCTTGTCCATCCGGGGCTCCGGCGGCAGGTTGAGCACGCGGTCGCCCACGATGTTACGCATGATCTCGTTGGTGCCGCCGCCCAGCGACATGGCCGGGGCCATCGAGATCGCCTGCGCGAGCGGGGAGTCGCCCAGGACGGCCTCCGGGCCGGCGAGCCGCGTGGCCAGGTCGGCCTGGAACATGGTCAGCTCGGCCAGCAGCAGCTTGGCGGCGCTGCCCCGGGCGCCGGGGAAGATCCCCGCCTCGGTCTCCTGGGCCAGCCGCTGGTTGAACAGCGCCAGGGCGCGGCTGCGGATGTGCAGCTCGACCAGCTCGTCGCGGACCAGCGGGTCGCCGGTGTCGACCACCCGGCGCAACGCCTCCAGCGAGGTCGGGTCCTCCTTCTGACCGCTCATGCCCACGCCCGCCGAGATCGACAGCCGCTCGTGCAGCAGGGTCGTGACGGCCACGCTCCAGCCGTCGTTGACCTCGCCGACGCGGTGCTCGTCGGGGATGGGGACGTCGTCGAAGAAGATCTCGTTGAAGTTGGACCTGCCGGTCATGTCCTTCAGCGGCCTGACCGTGACCCCGGGGTGGTGCATGTCCACCACGAACATGGTCAGCCCCTTGTGCTTGGGCACCTCCACGTCGGTGCGGGCCAGCAGCAGCCCCCAGTCGGCGTGGTGGGCGACCGAGGTCCACACCTTCTGGCCGTTGACGATCCAGTGGTCGCCGTCGCGCTCGGCCCTCGTCTGCAGGCTGGCCACGTCGCTGCCCGCGCCCGGCTCGGAGAAGAGCTGGCACCAGATCTCCTCGCCGCGCAGCAGCGGCCGGACGAACCGCTCGCGCTGGGCGTCGGTGCCCCGGTCGACCAGCGTGGGCCCGGTCATGCCGAGGCCGATCGAGAAGACGTACGTGGGGAGGGTGAAACCGCGGGCCTCGGCGGCGAACGCGCGCTCCTCCGCCTGCGTCAGCCCCTGTCCGCCCCACTGCCGCGGCCACGTGATGCCGGAGTAGCCGGCGTCGTGGAGCTTGGCCATGAATTCCTTGGCCCGGGCGATCGGGTCTCCCCCGGGCCGGTCGTCCGCCTGGACGTTCTCCTGCAGCCAGGTCCTGGCGGACCGCCGATAGTCAGCAAGGTTCACTTCGACTCCTTGGCATCAGTGCTCACTTACTCTAGTCAGGCGACCGGATGCCGCATAGAGCACTGTTCTGCAGGTCTTTTGGCGTGATTTGTCACCGAATCTCCGATAATTGGATGTAGAGGCACGAACTGTGATCATCTGATCACGGGGGGATTGGGTGTGATCGAACGGCTGGGCCGGTCCATTCGCGCGCGCCTGGCGCTGTTCGCCAGCGTCGCCATGGCACTGCTGTGCCTGGCGGCGGGCTCGTTCTTCCTGTGGGTGGGGCACAACACCGCCGTCGACATCCGCACGAGGGAGGTGACCACCGCGGCGCTGCACGTGGGCCACGACATCCAGCGCAATCACCGGCACTCCCTGACCAACTTCGATCTGAAGGGCATCCAGGTCATCGACCAGACCGGTCGCGTGGTGGCCTCGACGCCGAACCTGGAGGGCAAGCCACGCCTGACCACCATCCTGCCCGGCCCGAACAGCCCCAGCCGCACCGACCTGCTGTGCGAGCTGCCCGAGCTCGGCGACGAGTGCCACATCACGGCCGCCATCCGGGTCTACGACGAGGCCGGCGACTGGTTCGTCTACGCCTACGACGCCACGGTGCCCTGGTACATCCACCCCTCCGTGATCGCCGCGCTGATCGTGCTGACCATGCTGCTGGTCGCGATCACCTGGTTCGGCGTGTCCAAGGTGGTGGCCAGGACGCTCGCGCCGGTGAACCAGATCACCCGGCGGCTGACCGACATCAACTACGGCGACGAGATCATGCGCGTGCCCGTGCCGGAGAAGGCCGAGGAGATCAAGGCGCTCGCGGATGCCGCCAACTTCATGCTCGCGCGGCTGGAGGCCGCGATGGAGCAGCAGCGCCGGTTCGCCTCCGACGCCTCGCACGACCTGCGCAGCCCGATCACCGCCATGCGCGCCGAGCTCGAGGCGGCGATGCTCGCACCCGAGGAGACCGACTGGTGCGAGACCGGCGGCAAGCTGATGGCCAGCCTCGACCGGCTGCAGAACATCGTCGCCGACCTGCTGACGCTGGCCAAGCTCGAAGCGGGCGCCCCGTCGCGGCTCGAGTCCGTCGACCTGGCCGAGCTGGTCGCCGCCGAGACCACCAGGCCGCGGTCGAAGAAGATCGTCACCGCGCTGCAGCCCGGCGTGGTCGTCACGGGCAACCGGCTCAAGCTGGCCCGCCTCCTGACGAACCTGCTGGACAACGCCGAACGGCACGCCGAGAGCACGATCATCGTGACCCTGCGCCGGAACGAGCAGGCCCTGCTCGAGGTGCTCGACGACGGCGCGGGCATCGCGCCGGACCAGCGCGAGGTGGTCTTCAGGCGGTTCACCCGGCTGGACGCCTCGCGCAGCCGCGACGCCGGCGGCACCGGGCTGGGCCTGCCCATCGCCCGCGAGATCGCCCAGGCCCACAACGGCACCCTCACGATCGAGGACTCCGACATCGGCGCACGCTTCGTGCTGCGATTGCCGATACGAAAGGAGTGAATGTGGGTATGAGAAATTTTCCGCCCCTTGATGGATCTCTGGGCGCACACGATTACTATGCATCGGAGGTGAGTTACTCGCTGTGACTTCAGGGTTCAGCCGATTACGGCGCGAGGATTTACTGAAGACGGCCTGCGAGGTCATCGCGGAGCGCGGGTTCGGGCATACCCGGACCATTGACATCGCCAGGGCCGCCGGGGTGAGTCAGGCGCTGCTGTTCTACCACTTCGAGACCAAGGATCGGCTGTTCGCGCAGGCCTTCACCTACGCCGCCCGCCAGCATCTCCACTCGCTCGAACACATCGAGGAGTCCAAGGGCACGCCGCTCGAACGACTGCGCACCCTGCTCAGGCTCTCCTCCCCGGCGATCCCCACCGAGGGATGGCGGCTGTGGATCGACGCGTGGTCCGAGGCGATGCGCAACCCGGAACTGGAGGAGATCTCGCGCCGCCTCGACTCCCGGGGCCGGCTGGTCATGCGCGCGATCATCGAGGCGGGCGTGTCGTGCGGCGAGTTCAAGTGCGACGACCCCGACGCATCCACGTGGCGGATTCTCGCGCTCGTGGACGGGCTCGCGATCCAGACGCACGCGCATCCCAAGGTGCTGACCAGGCGCAAGGTGAACACGCTGATCCGTACGGCCGCCGCGGCCGAGCTCGGGCTCTCTGCGGAAACCCTGTGACCCTCCCCTCTTCCGACGCTATTGGATGCTCCGTACAATTAGCGGCGAGGAGAGGAGCACGTGATGGCATCCGCACCGAGCTCTGCCGCCGCCCGCGAACGCGACGAGCAGGTCGCCAGCAGGAGCGCCTACCGAGCGGTCATCGAACGGCTCTCGAAGGCGTCGGTCGACAAGCACTGGGAGCCGTACCGGGACATCCCGTGGGATGACCCGGAGTTCGCCGTGGACCCGGCGGATCCCCGCTGGGAGCTGCCGGAGGTCGACAAACTGGGCGGCCACCCGTGGTACCGCAGCCGCCCGCCCGAGGTGCGGGCGGCGATCGGGCTGTGGCGGGTGGCCACCGCGATGAAGGTCGGGCTGCAGTTCGAGAACCTGCTCAAGCGCGGGCTGCTCAACTACGCCTACCGGCTGCCGAACGGGTCGCCGGAGTTCCGGTACGTCTACCACGAGACCATCGAAGAGGGACATCACGGGATGATGTTCCAGGAGTTCGTGAACCGCACCGGCTTACCGATCCGCGGGATGCCCGGGCCGCTGTCGCTGATCGCTCAGGTGGCGCCGTGGATCCCGCTGATCTCGACGGAGCTGTTCTTCGTGTTCGTGCTCGGCGGCGAGGACCCGATCGACCACGTGCAGCGCAAGGTGCTGAAGGACGAGCGGGCGCATCATCCGCTGGAAGAGACGATCATGCGGATCCACATCGCGGAGGAGGCCAGGCACATCTCCTTCGCCCGGCACTACCTGCGCAACCGGGTGCCCCGGATGCCCGCGTACCGGCGGCTCCTGCTGGGGGTCATCTCCCCCGTCATCCTGGGCGTGATGGCCCGGATCATGCTGGCGCCCCCGGGGCCGATGATCCGGCGCTTCCGCATCCCGGCCCACGTGGTCGCCGACATCTACCTGCGCAATCCCGCCGCCAAGCAGGAGATCCGCGACTCTGTGGGCAGGACGCGGGAGCTGTGCACGGAGATCGGCCTGATCAACCCGGTCACCCGGCGGATCTGGCGGGCGATGGGCATCTAGCGGGTCGGCCGCCGGGCGATCAGCACCTCGGTGACCTCGGTGTGCTCCCATGTCCCCGAGGGGTCGAGGTCGAGCAGCGCCTTCCTGGCCGCCTCCTTGAACGGCTCCAGCCGGTCGCCGAGGCGGACCGGGGAGCTGTAGGAGTAGGACAGCTGCAGGCCGATCACGGCGTCCACGTCGTACGTCAGGCGGTGCTCGTACACGGCGGACTCCAGGTCGCCGAACGGCGTGGTGACCAGCACGTCGTGGGGGTGCTCGCCGCTGACCTGGAAGGAGCCGGCGGCCGTGAACGTGTTCGCGTCGAACTCCTCGCGCACCCGGCGCATCGTCGCCTCCCAGGGCTCCTCCTGGGGCTCGCGGCCCGGGCCGAGGAGGGCCACGACCCCGCCGGGCGGCAGCAGCTCGTCCAGGTCGGCCAGCACCGCGCGGCGGTCCATCCAGTGGAACGACCTGCCCATGACGATGTGGTCGAACGCCGGGAGCTCGCGCAGCCTCGTCGAGTCGCCGCGCAGCCACCGGATGTTGCGCACCTCCGCCGCCAGCCCTCTGCCCGTCTCCAGCATCTCCTCGTCGGGATCGACGGCCAGGACCTCGCGCACGGCGGGCGCCAGCGGGATCGCCACCGTGCCGGGACCACAGCCGAGATCGAGCACGGTGCCGTCCGGGCCGAACGTCCTCGCCAGGTGCCCGATCGCCTGGTCCCCGTGGTCGGACCGGTACTTCGCGTAGTAGGGGGCCGTGCCGGCAAACAGGTCTGTCATGGATGGGACCATATACGGGTTCGTTTCGTCGTTGCTGGAAGGTTTTGATCTTTGAGGCGGCTACTCACGGTCCTGCTGCTCGCCTTCGCCGCCGCCGGGATCGCCCCTCCCGCGGCACAGGCGCACAACGTGCTCCTCAGCAGCGACCCCAAGGACGGTGCCACGTTGCCGGCCGCGCCCGCGCGGGTGACGCTGGTGTTCGACCAGGCGGTGCGGCAGGGCTACGCGCAGGTGGGCGTGACGGGCCCGGACGGGTCCTCGTGGGCGGACGGGTCCGCGGAGGTCGCCGCGGAGCGGGTGTCGGTACGCGTCAAGCCGCTGCCGTCCGGGGGCGCGTACACGGTGGGCTACCGGATCCTGTCGGCCGACGGCCACCCGGTCACCGGCAAGATCACCTTCACCCTCGCGGCCGGGGCCGGGACCGGTGGCCCGGCCCAGAACACGGGCCAGGGCGCCACCGCGCAGGCGCCGCAGGACGCGAGTGCGCAGGCCGCCGAGGCGGCCGCCAACGGCGGCGCGGGCATGGCCGTGGTGTGGATCGTGGGCGCGCTGCTGCTGCTCGCCGCCGGCACGGCGGTGGCGCTGCGCCGCCCCCGCCCGGCCGCGCCCGACCAGGGCTCCGCCGGAGAGGCCCAGCCGAATGCCGGGCCCGCTGCCGCCGGCGAAGAGGCCCGGGCATGACCGTCACCGCGCCTCCCCTCCCCCGGCAGCGGGTCGGCGGCCGGCTGGTGGCCGGGGCGTTCGGCGTCTGCGCGGTCGTCGCCGCGGTGGCGGCGAGCACGTTCACCGCGCAGGAGGCCGTGCCCGGCATCCCCATGCCCGGCCCGCTGGTGTCCTTCGGGCTGCCCGTCGTACGGGTGCTGCTCGACCTGGCCGCCGTCGCCGTGGTCGGGCTGAGCCTGCTGCCCAAGCTGCTCGGCTTCGACGCCCCCGAGCGGACCGAGCCCGTCATGCTCAGGGTGCGGCCGCTGGCCGTGCTGGCCGCCTGGGCGTGGGCGATCTGCGCGCTGCTCACCATCGTGTTCCAGACGGCCGAGCTCAATCCCGGCAGCGTGCCCACGTTCGGGATGATCGCCGGCTACGTCGAGACCGTCGGCACCGGTCAGGGGCTGCTGTTCAGCGCGGCGTGCGCGCTGGCGGCGGCCGGCATCGGGCTCATGGCGGTGCGGTTCGGCGAGAAGGTGCCGGCCGAGCTGCGGGTGATCGTGGCGCTGTTCGGGCTGCTGCCCATCCCCGTCACCGGGCACGCCGTCAACTCGGTCTGGCACGACCCCATCATGGTCTCGATGGAGATCCACGTGATGGGCGCTGCGGCGTGGGCGGGCGGGCTGGCGGCCACGGCCGTGTTCGTGGCGCCGCACCGGGAACTGCTGGCCGTGGTGCTGCCCAGGTTCTCCAGGATCGCCACGGTGTGCCTGCTCCTGGTCGGGCTGTCAGGGCTGGTCAACGGGCTCGGCACGATGGCCCTCACCCCCGGCGTGACGCTGCCCGACGCCCTGCTGACCAGCCACTACGGCGTGCTGGTGGTGATCAAGACGGTCCTGGTGGCGGCGCTGGTGCCGCTGGCCGCCCACATCCGCTTCCGCCTGATGCCCGCCGTCCGCGCAGGCCGGGCCACCGCCCTGGTGGGCTGGGCGGCGGCCGAGGTGGGCGTGATGGGGCTGGCCTACGGCGTGGCGGTGGCGATCACCCGGGCCTCGATCGGCTGAGACCCGCGCCGCCTGGCGGCCAGCCACTCGACCGACAGCCAGACGACCAGCAGGCCTAGCCCCGCCCAGACGGCCGACGACGTGGCCAGTGGAGGCGCTCCGAGCAGCCCCTTCTGGCCCTTGATCGCGCTGTACACGCCGCCCATGATCGCGCTCTGCGCCACCAGCGCGCCGTAGGCCGCGGCCGTGACGCCGACGCTCCCGAGCACGGCCCGTACGTACGGCATGCGCACCAGGAACGCGAGGTCCACCACCAGCCCCGCCACGACCAGGAAGAACGGCACCGCCGACGGCGGGAACCCGGTGAACGTCAGCAGCGGCCAGAGCAGCGTGCGGACCCCCACGTAGGCGCCCGCCACCAGCGTCGCGGCCCCGAACCTACCGATCAGCAGCCTGGCCACGACCAGCACCGACAGGCCGACGACCACCGCGTAGACCGGATAGAGGACGTCGGGGACGGGCAGCGAGAACGCGACCATCATCGGCCGGTCCACCGGCCGCCCCATCTGGTGGGCGGCGAACTCGAGCAGGATCTGCTCGGCGTAGGTCGCGTGGTTGTCCCAGGCGCCGATCGACAGGATGCCGTACTCCTGGTGCTGCTCGGGGAAGTGCACGTTCTCCAGGAAGAACGCGAAGAACGCGCCCAGCACGACGGTCCGCTCCCGCCCCGGCGGCCGAGCTCCGGCGCCCATGAACCAGCCGCGGAGCACGCCCGCGATCATGAAAAACGTTCCAAGATAGAGCATGATGTGCGACGGGCTCCACGAGGTGATGTCGAGCCCGTTGACCCGGTGGTTGATCAGGTCGAGCGGGACCGCGACCAGGAAGATCCCGGTGCCCCACTGGATCAGCCGCAGCGCCGCCTTGTCCACGCCGTAGCCGGTGTAACCATGGATGATGGTCAGCGCGACGGCGATGGCCGTGCCGGCGGAGTTGAGCAGGTGGGGCGGGGCGAGGTCGTCCCGCAGCCACTTGAAGTGCCATGAAACGTCCCACGCCGAGCCGAGCAGCTTGAGCGTGAACGCCACCAGCCAGCCGAAATAGAGCACCCTGAACAGATCCTGCGGCGTCTCACGCCCCGCCTGGCCCCTGGTCCAGTACGGCAGGGCCCACTCGGCGGCCCTCTTGAGAGATGCTGGAGACTTCACGGGAGTGAATCTTACGGTTCCCTGCGTTGAGCTGTTGCTGGGGTAATGCCAGGCAATGTCTTGGCAGGTCAGACTACCGCCGAGGCCCGCAGGGAGTACAGGAGCGGGATCCTGGGGGCACCCTGCGGGAGCCGGAAGCCCTCCTGGCCGTCGACCAGCGTGCCGAAGCGGCGGAAGTACGTGCGGTCGTGCTCGCGCAGGAACTCGACCCGCAGGCCCGCCGCCGCGATCGCGCTGACGACCTCGCCGAGGCCGTGCTGGAACTGCACGGAGGTCTGGTGCTCCAGGATTTCGCTGCCGGTGTAGGTGTGCGGGTACTCCCAGACGTGGGGGCCTCGGTCGAAGTAGTCGGTGGTGACGGTGGTGCCCGTCTCGTCGTCCATGGTGTCGGCGAACGGATGGAATTCGGCGAGATAGAGGAATCCGCCCGGCTTGAGCAGCGCGGCGACCGTCCGCGCCCAGGCGGTGAGGTCGGCCAGCCACACCAGCGCGCCGAGGCCGGTGTAGACGATGTCGTACGTGGCCCCGCCGAGCGCCTCGACCGCGTCGTAGACGTCGGCGGTGACGAACTCCGCCGGGATGCCGCATTCGGCGGAGATGGCCCTGGCCTGCTCGATGGCGGCCTCGGAGAAGTCGAGTCCGGTCGCCTCGGCGCCGAGCCTGGCCCAGGCCATGGTGTCCAGGCCGAAGTGGCACTGCAGGTGCAGCAGGCGGCGGCCGGTCACGTCGCCGACCTCGTCCCGCTCGAACGCCCGCAGCGGGCTCCGGCCCGCCTTGAAGCCCTCGACGTCGTAGAAGTCGCTGGCGACGTGGATGGGGACCCGTCCGTCCCAGTTGGCCCTGTTGACGTCCAAGTAGTCCATGGGAGGGCAGCGTAGGCGAGCCCCCGATCCCGCCGCCGCTGGTTTTCGGTCAGGGGCGCCTTCTCGTCAGCCGTACCGGGAGGTGCTTGAGGCCGTTCTGGAAGTTGGACATCAGCCGTCGCGGGCTGCCCGCCGGCTCGACGTCCCACTCGCGCAGCAGCTCCGTGAACACCGAGCGGAACTGCGCGCGGGCCAGGTGGGCGCCGAGGCAGACGTGGGGGCCGAACCCGAAGCTGACGTGGTCGTTCGGGGTGCGGGCGATGTCGAAGCGGTCGGGGTCGGGGAAGACGGACGGGTCGCGGTTGGCGGAGGCGTGGTAGACGACCACCTTGTCCCCGGCACGGATGCGCCGGCCGCCCAGGGTGAGGTCGCGCGTGGCCGTCCGGCGGAAGTGCATGACGGGAGGCCAGAAGCGGAGCATCTCCTCGATGGCGGAGCCGAGCAGCGACGGGTCCGCGCGCAGGCGGGCCAGCTCCGCGGGGTGCTGGAGGAGCGTGAGCAGCCCTCCGGGGATGCCGTTGCGCAAGGTCTCGTTGCCCGCGACGGCGAAGAGGAAGAACATGTTCTCGAACTCGGCCTCTGTCAGGCCGCCCTTCCGCATGGCAGACATGACGGACTCGCCGTCCACGGGGGTCTCGGCCAGGGCGTGCGCGTAGGCGAACATGTCGGTCAGCGCGGCCTTCGAGCGCGGGTTCACTCCCGGCGCGAGCTCCGGCCTGGACGCAACGGCCAGGCGGCCCATCGGGGTGAGCGACTCGACGTCGGCCGTGGACAGGCTCGCGTAGTCGGCGTCCTGGTATCCGATCACGCGCGACGCCCAGTCGTACAGCAGCAGCTTGTCCTGCGCCGGGACCCCCATGACGTGGGCCAGCGTCCACACGGGCAGGTCGGCGGCCACCTCCACGAAATCGCACTCGCCCTGCGCGAACAGCGCCGCGGCCCGCCCGGCGATCGTGCGCTCCAGGGCGCGCACGGCCCGCGGGGTGAAGGCCGCCGCCACGATCCTGCGCAGCCTGGAGTGGTCGGGCGGGTCCATGTTCAGCATCTGGACCTGCACGAACGCCAGGTCGCCCGGGGTGTCGGGGTCGCGGAGCTGGGTGGCGCCGAGCTGCGAGGAGAAGTCCTCGGGCGTGCGCAGGACGTGTTTGACGTCGGCGTGCCCGAACACCCCCCAGTAACCGGGGCCCTCCCGCCACGGGCCGACGCCGGGCTCCGGGATCCGGCAGACCGGGGACTCCTCCCGCAACGCGGCGAACAGGTCGTACGGGACGGCCGACTCGTACGTGGCCGGCATGAACACCTCGACCACCGGCCGCCCGCTCGCACCCGCCATGCCGCCCACCCCCGCGCTCGTAGGTCGTGGCTTTGCCCTATACCGGCACCCTGACACGACGCAAGCGATCGAGCCAGGAGCGGCGCGGCGCTCCGGCGGGCATCATGAGCGCGTGACTCCAGCAGACGCAGAGGCGATCCTCCAGGAATACTTCGCCCCCTGGATCCAGCGGCTCGGGTTGCGCGTGGAGGAGGTGAGCGAGCGCCACGCCGTCGTACGGCTCCCGTGGTCCGACGACCTGGCCCGGGAGGGCGGCGGGCTGTGCGGCCAGGCGATGATGGCGGCAGCCGACACCGCCACCGTCATCGCCATCTCCTCGGCGCGCGGCGGGTTCGTGCCGATGACCACGGTGCAGCAGTCGACGACGTTCCAGCGGCCGGTGCTGGGCAAGGACGTCCTGATCGACGTCCGCATCACGAAACTGGGCCGCACGCTGGCCTTCTCCGACGTCACCCTCGCGGCCGAGGGCAGCGCCGAGACCGCCGCCCACGCGACGACCGTCTACGCCATCCTGGCCTGATCCCGCAGCTCAGGCCTTGATCTCAGGGATCTCTCAGGTGCGGAAAGTAGGCTCACGGTCATGAAGCGTGTGGCCGCGCTGGTAGCGGCGCTCGCCCTCATCGGGGTGACGACGTGGCTCGTGTGGCCGTCGGCTCCTGGGGTGCGGGGCCAGGACCAGACAATCAGCGTCGTCGACGGACCCGGCGACGACCAACGGGTGGAGCTCGATACGACCTTCTTCCCGCCGCCCGACGGCGGGAAGGCTCCAGCCGTACTGATCGGGCACGGCTTCGGCGGCAGCAAGCAGAGCGTGCGGGACCAGGCGGTCCGGATCGCCCAGCAGGGCTACGCCGTGCTGACCTGGTCGGCGCGCGGGTTCGGGCGCTCGACCGGCGAGATCGCGCTCAACTCGCCCGACTACGAGGTCAAGGACGTCAAGCAGCTGATCGACTGGCTGGCCAAGCGGCCGGAGGTCCAGCTCGACGCAGCGAACGACCCGCGCGTGGGCATCGCGGGCGGCTCGTACGGCGGCGCCATCTCCCTGATGACGGCCGCCTACGACCACCGTGTGGACGCCATCGTCCCCCAGATCACCTGGGCCGACCTGGCCGACGCGCTCTTCCCCAACGCCGCCGCGCAGGGCGCCGGCCCCGCCGCCATCGGCCAGGACGCCGCGCACGGGGTCTTCAAGCGCATGTGGGCCGGCATCTTCTTCGGCCAGGGCGTCTCGCTGGACAGCTTCGCGGGGCGGGGCGAGCGGCAGGCCGCCGCCGGCCCGCTGACGCCCGAGCAGGCGCGGTGCGGCAGGTTCCTGCCCGCGATCTGCGACGTCTACCAGCAGGTCGCCAAGGACGGCAAGGCCACGCCGGAGGCCGTCGCCCTGCTGCGCAAGTCGAGCCCGATCACCGTGGCCGGCCAGATCAAGGCGCCGACCCTGCTCATCCAGGGCCAGCGCGACTCGCTCTTCCCGCTCGGCCACGCCGACGCCAACGCCAAGGCGATCGCCGCCGCCGGCACGCCGGTGAGCCTGGCCTGGTTCGACGGCGGGCACGACGGCGGCAACGGCGAGGCGGACTGGGTGTTCGAGCAGTCCACGGCCTGGTTCGCCCGCTACCTGAAGGGCGACGAGTCCGCCCCGGCGGTGAGCGCGTTCACGGTGACGCGCGACGGCGGCCGCGACCCCGGCACCCGCCAGCGCATCCGCCTGCACCCGGAGGCCGCCTCCTACCCCGGCCTGACCGGCACCGACACCACCACGGTCCAGCTGAACGGCCCTGCCCAGAACATCGTCAACCCGCCGGGCGGCGCGCCCGCCTCCATCTCGACGGTGCCCGGCATCGGCGGCCTGCTGGGCGGCAGCCAGGCCGGCACCGGCGTGTCCATCGACATGCCGGGCCAGAGCGCCGCGTTCGAGTCCCGTCCGCTCACCACCCCGCTCCAGCTCACCGGCAGTTCCACGGTCAGGGTCAAGGTGTCGGGCAAGGGCGAGGCGACGCTGTTCGCCAAGCTGTACGACGTGGCCGACGGCACCCAGCCGCCCGCCCTGCCCGCCGGGCTGGTCGCGCCGGTCCGGGTGACGATCCCGGAGGGCGCGGGCAGCGCGGAGGTCACCGTCACCCTGCCCGCCGTGGATTACCGCTTCGCCGCAGGCCACCGGCTCCGGCTGGTCCTGACCACGACGGACATGGGCTTCGCCACCGCCGCCGAGCCCGCCTCGTACCAGGTGTCCCTGGCCTCCCCCGCGCTCGCCGTGCCGACGGTGCGCACGCTCGCCGCTCCGCCGACCGGGGTGGCGTGGTGGGTGTGGGCGATGCCGCTGGCCGCCGTGGTCGTCGCCGCCGTGCTGCTGGCGACGGGGCGCGTCCCGTCCCGCCGCCGGACCGCACCCGGCGCCCCGGAGAGCGGCGAGCGGCAGGACGGGGCCGGCGACAAGGACGTGCCGCTGGAGATCAGCGGGCTGACCAAGGCGTACCGGAACGGCGAGCTGGCCGTGGACGGGCTGTCGTTCCGCGTCGAGCGGGGCCAGGTCCTGGGCCTGCTCGGGCCGAACGGCGCGGGCAAGACGACCACGATGCGCATGATGATGGGCCTCATCCAGCCGGACGGCGGCGAGATCCGGATCTTCGGTGACCGCGTCACGCCCGGGGCTCCCGTGCTGTCCAGGCTCGGGTCGTTCGTCGAGGGGCCGGGGTTCCTGCCGCACCTGTCCGGGCGGGACAACATCGAGCTGTACTGGGCCGCCACCGGACGGCCCGCCGCCGACGCGCACTTCGACGAGGCGCTGGAGATCGCCGGCCTGGGCAAGGCCCTGGACCGGGCCGTCCGCACCTACTCGCAGGGCATGCGCCAGCGGCTCGCCATCGCCCAGGCCATGCTCGGGCTTCCTGACCTGCTGGTGCTCGACGAGCCCACGAACGGTCTCGACCCGCCCCAGATCCGGGAGATGCGCGAGGTGCTCAAGCGCTACGCGCAGGACGGCCGTACCGTGATCGTCTCCAGCCACATGCTGGCCGAGGTCGAGCAGACCTGCAGCCACGTCGTGGTCATGCACCGGGGCCGCCTGGTCTCGACCGGGCCGGTGTCGCTGCTGCTCACCTCGGCCACCGTCCCCTCCAACGGGCACGGGCCGCGCCTGGAAGACGTGTTCCTCGACCTCATCGGAGACAAGTCATGACCGTCGCCGCGCCGGGCTACGCGCCCCGTCGCACGCTGCCGCTGCGCGTGGAGATCGTCAGGCAGTTCAAGCGGCGGCGCACGCTGGTCATGTTCGGGCTGCTGCTGGCGCTGCCGTGGATCCTGGTGATCGCGTTCCAGTTCGGGCCGCAGCCGAGCGGGCAGGGGCAGTCGTCGCTGCGCATCTCCGACCTGGCGACGGCGAGCGGCCTGAACTTCGCCGCCTTCGCCCTGTCGGTGTCGGCCAGCTTCCTGCTGGTGGTGGCGGTCGCGCTGTTCTGCGGCGACACTGTCGCCAGCGAGGCCAACTGGTCGTCGCTGCGCTACCTGCTGGCCGCGCCGGTCCCCCGCGACCGGCTGCTGCGCCAGAAGCTGATCGTGGCGCTGGGCTACTCGGCGGCGGCGGTGATCTGCCTGCCGCTGATGGCGCTGCTCGCGGGCACGCTGGCGTTCGGCTGGAACGACATCCAGGTGCCCGGCACGGGCGAGACGATCCCGGCCCTGGACGTGCTGCCGCGCTTCGGCATCGTGATCGGGTACGCGCTGGTCAGCCAGCTGGTGGTGGCCGCGCTCGCGTTCCTCGTCTCCACCATGACCGACTCCCCGCTCGGCGCGGTCGGCGGGGCGGTCGGGCTCTGGATCGTCTGCAACATCCTGCAGGCGGTGGAGGCGCTGGGCTCGCTGCGCGAGTTCCTGCCCACGTTCTGGAACAACGCCTGGCTCGACGCGCTGATGCCCGAGCTGGACTGGAGCGGCATGGCGAAGGGGGCGTCGGTGTCGGTCACGTACGCGGCCCTCCTGATCGCGCTCGCGTTCCGGCGCTTCCGGCGCAAGGACGTCGTGAGTTAGACCCAGTCGAACGACCTGGTCACGGCCTTCTTCCAGCCCGCGTACGCCTCCTCCCGCCGCTCCTCGCTCCACCGGGGCTCCCAGCGGCGGTCCTCCGCCCAGTGCGCCCGCAGCTCCGAGATGTCCTTCCAGTATCCGGAGGCGAGCCCGGCGGCGTACGCGGCCCCGAGCGCGGTGGTCTCCGACACCACCGGGCGGCTGACCGGGACACCGAGGATGTCGGACTGGAGCTGCATGCACAGGTCGTTCATGGTGATGCCGCCGTCCACCTTGAGCACGTCCAGGACCACCCCGGAGTCCTGCTGCATCGCCTCCACGACGTCGCGGCTCTGGTAGCAGATCGCCTCCAGAGCGGCCCTGGCGAGGTGGGCGTCGGTGTTGAAGCGCGACAGGCCGACGATCACACCGCGGGCGTCGGCGCGCCAGTAGGGGGCGAACAGCCCGGAGAACGCCGGCACGAAGTACATCCCCCCGGAGTCCTCCACCTGCCGGGCCAGGGTCTCGCTCTGCTCCGCGGAGGTGATGACGTGGAGCTGGTCGCGCAGCCACTGCACCGCCGAGCCGGTCACCGCGATGGACCCCTCCAGCGCGAACACGGCCGGCTGGTCCCCGAACTTGTAGGCCGGCGTCGTGAGCAGCCCGCTGCGCGAGCGCACGCGGTCGGTGCCGGTGTTGAGCAGCAGGAAGTTGCCGGTGCCGTAGGTGTTCTTGGCCTCGCCGGGCGCGAAGCAGACCTGGCCGACGGTGGCCGCCTGCTGGTCCCCCAGGATCGCGCTGATCGGCACCTCCCCGCCGAGCGGCCCGTACGGGAGCGTGGTCCCGTACATCGCGGGGTCGGCCGACGGCCGGATCTCGGGCAGCATCCGGCGCGGGATCCCGAAGAACGACAGCAGCTCGTCGTCCCAGTCGAGCGTCTCCAGGTCCATCAGCATCGTCCGGCTGGCGTTGGTCACGTCGGTGATGTGCACGCCGCCCTTGACGCCGCCGGTGAGGTTCCACAGGGTCCAGGTGTCGGTGTTGCCGAAGACGGCCTCGCCCCGCTCCGCGTCCGCGCGGACGCCCTCCACGTTCTCCAGGATCCACTGGATCTTGCCGCCGGAGAAGTACGCCTCCGGCCGCAGGCCCGTCCTGTCGCGGATAACCTCCCCGCGCCCGTCCCGCTCCAGCGCGGCGGCGATCCGGTCGGTACGGGTGTCCTGCCACACGATCGCGTTGTAGTACGGGCGGCCGGTCCGCCGGTTCCAGACGACCGTGGTCTCGCGCTGGTTCGTGACGCCCAGGGCCGCCAGATCCTTGGCGTGCAGCCCGGCACGCTGGATCGTCGTCTGGATCACGGCCGCCGTCACGGTCCAGATCTCTATCGGGTTGTGCTCGACCCAGCCCGCCTTCGGCAGGATCTGCTCGTGTTCGAGCTGGTATTTGGCGACCTCGGCGCCGTCATGATCGAAAATCATGAATCGGGTGCTGGTGGTGCCCTGGTCGACGGCTCCCACGAACTCGGGCATGTCTTTCTCCTCTGCAAGATTCCGTCAGATCTCCACCGGCTGCACGATCCCGCGCTCCTCGCTCGGCGGCAGGAACCGGGCGATGCCCGCCTGGTAGAGGCCGGCGCCGATGAGACCGCCGATCAGCGGGGCGACGATCGGCACCCAGAAGTACAGATCGCCGTACTGATCTCGCCAGGCGGTGGAGTAGCCGGTGAGGTAGCTCGCCAGGCGCGGCCCGAAGTCGCGCGCGGGGTTGATCGCGTAGCCGGCGTCGGTGCCGAAGGACATGCCGATCCCCACGATGAGCAGGCCGACGACGACGGGCCCGAGGTTCGCGCTGGGGGCCATGTTGGCGACGTCGGACACGGCGAAGATGACGAAGAGCAGGATGGCGGTGCCGATGATCTGGTCGCGGAACCCGCCCCACATGTCCACCGGCAGCACCCCGTTGCCGGGCAGGGTCGAGAAGACGCCCTGGGTCTTGATCGTGTGCCCGGGGTCCACCATGGCCAGCACCTCGGTGTAGTTCCAGCGCACGATGAGCGCCGCGATGAAGGCCCCGGCCGTCTGCGCCAGCGCGTACGGCAGGACCTTGCCCCAGGCGAAGCCGCGGAAGACCGCGAACGCCAGCGTGACCGCCGGGTTGAGGTGCGCGCCCGTGGTCCGGCCCGCGACGTAGACGCCCAGCGTGACACCGATGCCCCACGCCCAGGCGATGCTGTCGTGGTCGCCGAGCTTGCCCGCGACCACCTGGGCGACCACGCCGACGCCGAACAGAATGAGCACCATCGTGCCGGCGAACTCGGCGATCAGCTCACCGGTCAGCCCTATCCGGTCGCGACGTCCGGCCATCGCTCCTCCTTGCGCATGAGATCGTCGTGTGCCATTCCCGATTTCGGGACATGCATACGGCGCGCATGCTATTCGTCACGCAAAGTGACATTGGAGGCTGTTCGCGCTCACCGGTCCCCTGGAGCGCCTACTGATCAGAGATGCGTCGCCTGAAGGTCACCAGGGCCGTTCCCGGGCCGTTGTAGCCGGGGACGGGCTCGCCGACCTCGAACCCCATGCGCCGGTGGAACGCCATGGACGTCTGGTTGACGGGCGAGGTGATGGCCTTCACGACGCGGCGGTCGTGGCGGCGGGCCAGGTCGAAGAAGCGTTCGTACATGGCGCGGGCCACGCCGCCCGTCCTGGCCTCCGGGGAGACGCCGACGAAGTGGATGTACGCCTCGTCGGGCTCGGACGGGGAGATGAAGCCGATCAGGAACCCCGCCATGCCCGCCGGGCCCTCCGCGACCAGGCTCGTGCGGTGGAAGTGGTCGAGGAAGAGCCTGGGCAGGGAGGGCAGGACCGGCCGACCCCACCACTCGTCGACGACGGCGGCTATGGGGTCGTAGTCGGCGGGGGTGGCCGGGCGCAGCTCGTACGCGGGGGACGTCATGGGCTCCGTCACCTGACCCGCGCGGCGATGGTCCGCGCGCACTCCAGGGATTCGGTACGCGTGGTGTCCACCTCCAGGTCATAGGTCACACCCTGGTGGACCACCTCCGCCTGCAACTCCGCCATCCCCCGGACCCGGTCTCCCCGGGCGATCTCCCGGCCCGCGGCGACCGCGCTCTCGCACTTGACGCCGACCCACAGCACGTCCAGCCCGGCAAGAGCCTTCTGCCACCGCTCCTGGGAGGCGGGTCCACCGAGGAAGACGTCGTCGATGATGACCCGGGCGCCCGCACGGACCATCGCGGCGACCCCTTCCGCCCACGCCCGGTCGAGCATCATGAACTGCGGCCCGACACTGACCCCGCCGTCCGGAGCGAACTCGATGCCCGCGTCCGATCCCTGCATGGACGCCGGCATCGCCTCGATCAGCGAGTCGACCCCGAGGGCGAGCCACGGATCCGGCAGGACCGCCTGCAGACACCGGACGATCCCGGACTTGCCCGAGCTGGAGCCGCCGTTCAACACGATCACCTGAGTAGTCACCGGCCCACGATAGGGGTGCTCCCCACCAGGCCCAAAGGCATTTTCGGGCGGAGGGCCGCCCGGACCCGGGCCCCGATGCCTACCTGCCCGTGCGGTCGCGGAGCTGGGCCAGGGAATCGACGTACTTGAGCATCAGCCGGGCGAACTCGAGCCGGTCGCTCTCGTTCCACTCGGCGGTGATGTACTCGAACGCCTCGCGCTGGTGGCGGCGGAAGCGCTCCATGAGCTCCACCCCCGCCGGACTCAGCTCCAGCACGGTGCGCCGGCCGTCCTGCTGGGAAGCGGTGCGGATCAGGTAGCCCGCCTTGATGTTGTCGCTCACCATGCGGCTGGCGACCGAGGGGTCCACTGCCAGCAGCTCCGCTATCGCGCCGACGGTCACCTCCTTGTCCTGACCGGTGGTGTGCTCCAGGACCAGGTTCAGCACGAGCGTCCTGCTCAGGTCCTTGGCCGAGATGGCGTTCTCGACCTCCAGCAGCGAGGTGCGGCGCAACTTGGAGAAGGCCGGTCCCACGGCGTTGAGCAGGTCCTCGGCTGTCGCTGTCTCATCCATGCCCTCATCGTATCTCTGTGCAACCAACAAGACATGTGTTGACACGAATTTATGTGCATGCCAACATGCATGTGTCTTCACGCACCAACTACCTCCGGAGTCAGCATGACCATCCTCATCACCGGCGCCCGCGGCAAGGTCGGCCAGGCCGTCATCCACCGCCTGGTCACCGCGGGCCTGCCCACCCGCGCCGGCAGCGCCGACCCCACCGGCCTGACCGCCCCGGCCGGCGTCGAGATCGCCGAGCTCAAGCTCGACCAGCCCGGCACCTTCCCCGCCGCGCTGGACGGCGTCCGCCAGGTCTTCCTCTACCCCGAGCCCGCCGGTGTCGACGCCTTCGTCAAGACCGCCCAGGCCGCCGGCGTCGAGCACGTCGTACTGCTGTCGTCCTCCTCCGTCACGGCCCCCGGCGCCGAGACCGACCCGCTGGCCTCCCACAGCCTCCAGGTCGAACGCGCCCTGACCGCCTCCGGCCTGACCTGCACCTTCCTGCGCCCGGACGCCTTCGCCAGCAACGCCCTCGGCTGGTCCTACCTCATCGGCCAGAACCAGCCGATCCAGCTCGCCTACCCCGACGCGCACATAGCGCCCATCCACTCCGACGACCTCGCCGACCTCGCCGTGGCCGCCCTGACCGGCGACGCGCTCACCGGCCGTCAGGTCACCCTCACCGGGCCGCAGTCGCTCACCTTCCGCGAGCAACTGGTCATCCTGTCCGGCGCGATCGGCCGCGACATCCCCCTCCTGCAGATCACCCGCGCCAAGGCCGAGCAGCAGATGACCCGGTGGATGTCCGCCCCCTACGCCGGCTCGCTGCTGGACCTGTGGGCCGCCGCCACCGCCGGTCCCGCCCCGATCGCCGAGACCACCCAGACGCTCCTCGGCACTCCCGCCCGCACCTTCGCCCAGTGGGCCGCGGAGAACGTCGCCGCCTTCGACGCCCGATGAGCGCCATCTGTCCACGCCCCGCCCTGCTCGGGTCGGGGCTCATCCCCCTTCACCCTCATAGGAAGTCCTCATGCGCACCCCTGTGGCCCCCGCGCCTGCATTCACCTCCGCGCGCCGGCGCTGGGCCGTTCTCGCCGTCGTGCTGTTCGCCGCCATCCTCGACCTGCTGGATTCGACCATCACCAACATCGCCGCCCCCGCCATCGCCGCCGACCTGAACGGCGGACAGGCTCTCATCCAGTGGCTCGGCGCCGCCTACGCCCTGGCCATGGGAGTGCTGCTGGTGGTCGGCGGACGGCTCGGCGACAAGTACGGCCGGCGACGCCTGTTCCTGATCGGCATCACCGGCTTCACCCTGGCCTCCATCGCCTGCGGCCTGGCCTTCGACCCGACCTCCATGGTGGCGTTCCGGCTGCTCCAAGGAGCGTTCGGCGCCCTGCTCATCCCGCAGGGCTTCGGCATCCTCGGCGCCGTCTTCCCTCGCGACCAGATCGGCACGGCCTTCAGCGTCTTCGCCCCCGCCCTGGGCCTGTCCGCCATCGGCGGCCCCATCCTCGCCGGCTTCCTCATCGACGCCGACCTGCTCGGCCTCGGCTGGCGTGCCATGTTCCTCATCAACATCGCCCTCGGCGGCCTGGCGATCGGCTGTGCCGTACGGCTGCTGCCCCCGGATCCCGGCGACCGTGTCGTCACCGTCGACGGACCCGGCTCAGCCCTGCTCGCCGTCACCATGCTCGCCCTGCTGTACGGCCTGATCGACGGCTCCAGTCACGGCTGGGGCCTGCCACCGGTCATCTGCCTGGGCGCCGGACTGGTGTCCTTCGCCCTGTTCTGCCGCCGCCAGCGCACCGCGCCTCAGCCGCTCGTCAAACCCTCGCTGCTGACCAACCGCGGCTTCACCTCCGGGCTGATCCTCGGCCTGGCCTTCAACGCCGCCGTCGCCGGCCTGCTGCTGGTGCTCTCCCTTCACCTGCAGAACGACCTCGGCCGCACCCCCACCGGAGCCTCCCTCGGGCTGGCGCCCGTCGCCGCCGGCATCGTGGTCGCCTCGATCACCGCGCACCGGTTCATCGCCCGGCTGGGCCGCAGGCTCATCCTCATCGGCCTGCTGCTCACCCTGACCGGCGTCCTGATACTCCTCACCGGCATCGCGCTCATCCTGCCGGTGTTCGTGATCGGCCTGGGTCTGGGCACCTGCTTCGGCACCGTCTATCAGATCACTCTCGGCGACGTCGACCCGGCAGAGTCCGGCAGCGCCAGCGGCTCGCTGTCGGCCACCCAGCAACTGGCCAACAGCCTCGGCGCCGCCGCCCTCACCACCGTCTACTTCCACGCCGGCTCGACGGTCAGCCTCGGCGTGGTGGCGGCCCTTCTGCTGGCCTCCTGCGTCCTGGTACGGCTGCTGCCACACCACGCCCAACCCCACCACTGACTCTGCCGAGGACGGTGTGACCCGGTATGGGGCACACCGTCCTACCCACAGGCCAGGCGCCGCAGTGGCCCCTGCTCGTCCGCGCCCGAAGGGTGCACGGCCCGCGCCAAGACCACCGCTCATCGCAGTCGTGTACCGGCGCAGACCGGTCGCCGGACCGGGCTGGTGGGCGCGAATTCGACCAGGTACGGCCCTGCATGTCCGCTTCGTCGATACGGTCGAACCGGAAGACGCCCGCCGAGGACGTGGGCGACGGGACGGAGGATCACCCGTTCCCGCCCATGGTGCAGAGCTGGGTGCGGAGGGTCTCGCCGACCCACTGTTCCCAATGCTCGCGCGTCCAGCCGCGCTCGTGCACGAACAGCAGGTACAGCTCGGGGCTGAGCAGGCCGTACAGCAGGTCGGCGGCCTCCTCCACCGACACCTCGGCCCGCGCCCCGGGTTTGCCGGCAAGCGCCCTGGCCGCGCCCTGCTGGACGACGTGCCGGGGATCGACGTCGTACGGCCACAGCGCGGCAACCTCGGGGTCGCTCGCGACCGCCGCCTCCAGGACCCGGCCGATCGGCGCGACGCGTTCCAGGACCGAGGTCGTGCCGGCGACGTAGGCGCGCAGCATGTCCTGGGCGGTGCCGGCGGCCAGCGCCGCCACGTACCACGGCCGGTCCATCGTGGCCACCGGCTCGTCATCGCCCGCGATCGTGACGTCGACCAGCTCCTTGAGCAGGGCGCGCTTGTTGCCGAAGACGAAGTAGATCGTCTGCACCGCGACCCCGGCCTTCTCGGCGACGTCCTGCAGGTTTGTCGCGCCGTATCCGTCCTGCACGAACAACTCCGATGCTGCCGCGAGGATGCGCCGGCGCGTCTCCTTCGCCTTCTCAGCCCGCTTGTTCGTCCGCTTGACATCGCTCATGGCTAGAGTCTATCTCTAGATTCAGTCACTAGAAGTCAACTCTAGAGAGAAGGCACAGTCATGACGGTCATCAGCGTCACCCGCTTCCAGGCCGATCCCGCGGACGCCGAGCAGGTTCAGGCCCGGCACGCCGCCCTGGTCACCGCCATCAGAGCCACTCAGCCCGGCCTCACCGAAGCGCGCCTCGGCCGGCTGAACGACGAGACGTGGGTCGGCATCTGGCGCTGGGATTCGGCCGCCAGCCTGCAGGCCGCCCGCCAGGCCGCGCCCGGCACCCCCGCTGCCGTCGCGGCGTTCGCAGTCGCCCGCGACGTCATGGCGGAGGACATCGAGGTTCTGGCCGAGCTCTGACCACCTGCCCCGGCCCTCCGGCCCCGCAGCCCGGAGGGCCGGGGTTCCCCGAACCAAGGAGATGACATGATCGAAATCGACACGTTGACCAAGGTCTACGGCTCGGCGCAGGTCAGGGCGGTCGACGAGGTGTCCCTGCACATCCGCGCCGGGTCGGTCTTCGGCTTTCTGGGCCCCAACGGCGCCGGCAAGACCACCACCATCAAGATGCTGGCCGGCCTGCTGTCCCCCACCTCCGGCCAGGTCCGGCTGGGCGGCTTCGACGTGACCCGGCAGCGCTCGGCCGCGATGGCACAGTTCGGCGCCGTGCTGGAAGGCTCGCGCAACGTCTACTGGAGCCTGTCGGCCTGGCAGAACCTCATGTACTTCGGCCGGCTCAAAGGCCTGCGCAAGGCCCAGGTCGCCGAGCGCGCCCGTGATCTGCTGACCGACCTGGAGCTGTGGGAGCGCCGCGACGACAAGGTCGGCGGCTTCTCGCGCGGCATGCAGCAGAAGGTCGCGATCGCCGCCGCTCTCATCGCCGACCCGCCGATCGTGCTGCTCGACGAGCCGACCCTCGGCCTCGACGTCGAGGCCACCCGCACCGTCAAGAACTGGATCACCGAGCAGGCCCGCGAGCTCGGCACCACCATCCTGATCACCACACACCAGCTCGACGTGGCCCAGGAGCTGTGCGACCGGGTGGCCGTCATGCGCAAAGGACGGCTCATCGCCGACCTGCCCACGTACCAGCTGCTGGCGAGCTTCCGCGAACGGGACAGGTACGAGATCCGCGTCGAGGGTGCGGCGCCACCCGGGTTCGACGCCGTCACCCGAGACGGCATCACCACGATCAGCGTGCGGGTGAGCCACCCGCACGAGGTGTACGACGTGGTCGAGCGCCTGCGCGCCCAGGGTGCCGTCCTGGAGTCGCTGACCCAGCTCCAGCCCGACCTGGAGGATGTGTTCCTCGCCCTGGTGAACGAGGCGTCCCATGCTGCTTGACGTCCTGCGCGCGGAGATCGGCAAGGGCCTGCGCGTACAGCTGGCCCACCCGATCGGCCACGTCATCACCCTGCTGATCAGCACCACCATGTACCTCGGCCTGCAGTTCGTGCTCGGCCAGGGCGAGCTGCGCCAGGAGCTCCTGCCACGGACCCTGGTCGCGATCGGCGCCTACTGGTTCCTGCAGTACGCCGCATTGGTGATGGTGGCCGACCTCATCGAGGAGAAACGCGCCGGCACCTTCGCCCAGGCGCAGATGACCCCGGCGCCGCCCTGGCTGCCGATGCTCGGCCGGCTGATCACCGCCTCGGTGTTCGGCCTGGCCGTGGCCGCGGTCGCCGCGCTCGTCCCCATGCTGGTGACCGGCATCGCGATCCCGATGCGCTGGGCGGCGCTGGTGCCGGCCCTGCTGCTCGGAGCGAACGTGCTGGCCTTCACGTTCCTGCTCGCGGCCCTCGCACTGGTCTCCCCGATGATCGGGGCGCTGCAGTCGCTGTTCACCGCACTGGTGCTGCTGCTGAACGGGTCGTTCCTGCCGCTGGCCTTCTATCCGGACTGGCTGGCGGTCCTGGCCAGGGTCCTGCCCACCACGCTGGGCATCGAGGCTCTCACCCCGACGCTGTTCCAGGACCGGACCCTGGCCGACGTGTGGAACGGAGGCACCCTGCCCTGGCTGCTCGCCCATACGATCGCGCTCACCGCCGCCGGCGGGCTGCTGTTCGTCCGCAACCATCGCCGTGCCCTCCAGGAGACAGCATGATCTTCGCTCGCGGATTCGCCGCGGAAGTACGCAAGGGCCTGCTCAACCTCGTCGCCGGATGGCGCGAAGTCCTCATCCAGATGGCCACTTTCCCGCTGTTCTACCTGCTCATCGTGCTGTTCATGGGACGTGGGCAACTGCGCGCGGACCTCCTGCTCCCGGTCCTGCTCGGCATGGTGGCGCTGACCTTCATCCACGAGCAGGTCAACCGCGTGTTCTGGAGCTACCTGGGCGACATCCAGTCCGGCGTGCTGGAACAGACCTACCTGACCCCGCTGCCCTCGGCCGCGCTCATCCTCGGCCGCCAGGTCGCCGCCGTGATCTCCGCCCTGCCCACCGCACTGGCCGTCCTGGCCACCGGCGCGGTCACCCTCACCCTCCAGGGCGGGCGACTGCCCTTCGACGCGCAGGTGATCGTGCCGCTGGCCGCCATCACGCTGGGCACCTGCGGCCTGGCCCTCATCCTGTGCGGGCTGACCCTGGTGTTCAAACGTATCGAGATCATCACCCAGCTGTCCGTGGCCGTCTACGCCATCGCCGGCGGCACCCTGGTCCCCCTGGCCGCCATGCCCGACCCGGTCGCCTTCCTCAGCCGGCTCGCGGTCCCCATCGCGCCCGGCATCGAGGCGATGCGGGACATCCTGCTCGGCGGGCATTCCCTGGCCGCCCTCCCGACCGGCTGGGGTCTTGGATGGCTGCTGGTCCAGCCGCTGCTCATCACCATCGCCGGGGTGATCCTGTTCAACCGGCTCGAGCACCTCGCCCGACGCCGCGGCACCCTCGGCCGCTACTAGGCCAAGAACCTGCGAAAGGAGCAACTGACGTGAACGTGTTCCTGTGGGTACTGCAGGCCGTCCTGGCCGCTGTCTTCGGGCTGGCGGGGGTCATGCATTCCACCCTGCCCAAGGAGAGACTGCGCCCCATGCTGCCCTGGGTGGAGGACTTCACTCCCACCCAGATCCGCCTGATCGGCGTGGCCGAGCTTCTCGGCGCCCTCGGCCTGATCCTGCCCGCCGCCACCGGCATCGCCCCGATCCTCATCCCGCTGGCTGCCGCCGGCCTGGCGATCACCATGCTCGGCGCCGCCGCCACCCACGTTCGCCGCAAAGAGCCTGCGGCCGTCGCCGTCAACGTCGTACTGCTCGCGCTGACCGCCTTGATCGCCTGGGGCCGCTTCTGACCGTCCATCCCACTCGAGGTCGTGAACGTCTTTCGCCGGGGCTGTTCGCCCACGATGGTCAAGATCGGCGAATGTGGCCAACCGGCTTCGCAGCGTCGCTCCGCTCCGTTGTCCAGGTCGGTAGTGCGATGGTGGTGAGTACGTCAGGTCTCTTCGAGGACGTGCACCTGGGGGAGATCGCGGTGGCGGTGGTGGGCTTGGGCGATCGCAGCGAGGTTGTCGCGTCCCAGAGCGCGGTAGGCCATGGTGAGCAGCTCGTTCGCATGGTGTTCGAGTTCGGGGTCTCCTGCGCTGATCCAGTGCAGGTCACGGCCGAGGGTGAGAGCGTCGGCGGGGTGTCCGGCGGCGCAGCGGCGCCGTGCCTCGGTGAGGCGGGCTTCCCGGACGGCTGGGTCGTCGGTCAGCTCCTTCTGCAGGGTTGTGCAGAACTCGTAGTCGTCCCATGGTCTCTGTCGGCCGCGCCTGATCGCGGTGGCACCGTCGACGAGCGCGCCGCCGCCGTCCAGGGTTTCGATTCGATCCGGATCTCCGTGCTCGAGCAGTTCTGGGGAGTGTTTGTAGACGTTGTGGTAGTCCTCGCCCTGCTCGTCGCGGTCGCCGGTCTCGAAGGTCATCAGGATCTCGCGCAGGAGCCGTAGCCGGTGCCGTCGTGCGACCACCTCGGGGTCCATGGGATCGGCCGGCTCATCATCCTGGTCTCCGAGGTGGCGCCATCCCCATTCGAGCGTGTACCTGACTGCCTCGAGAGGGGTGCGCGACGGGATGCCCACGCCGCCACCGTCGTTGTTGTAGTAGGAGGCGACTCCGGTGCAGGTGCGGCCGTCGTCGTACCAGAGCCCGAAATGCAGCCCGTCGGTGCCGCCGTGCATGAACGTGAGGAACTCGGGCGGGTCACGGTAGTAGCGGCCGTGTACTCGCACATCGATGCCGGCCCGGGAACCGCGTTCGGGATCATCGAACAGGTCCATGATCCCGAACGGGCACAGTTCCAGGTCGTCGAGGGCCTGCTTTTCGGCCGGGCCCAGGGACAGCAGGAAGACGCGAAACCGGAAGATCGAGTCGGGCAGCTGGAATCCCCAGTCGCGGGCAAGGCGTTCCTCGATCGCGGCGCGTTCGTGCTCCACCTGGGCCGCAGCGGCCGACCTCACCTGCTCCTGCGGTCGGTTCGCCGCCTTCCACACCGCGTAGTCCCGCAGTCCGGCGGCGGAACGCGATGCGGCCCGCCGACGGTCGGCCCGTTCCCACAGCGTCAGCGGCGGATCGGGCTCCCCGAATATCGCCGCCCGCAACCGCTCTTCGGTATTGGAGCGGTCGATGCCCGGGTAGCGCGACCGGCGCTCTTCCCGGGCGGCCGCAGCCGGCAGCCAGCGGCCGGGGTCGGCCGCCACCCGCCTTCTCGCCTCACCGGCCGGCAGCGGAGCGATCTCCTGATCGAACGCGCGCAACGCCACCGCCTTGCACCGTTGCACATCGGCGTCAATCTCGGTGCACAACGCGGTGTAAGCGTCCCACTCCTGGGCCAGATCCTCCTCGGGAAGGTCGGCACGCTCGAGAAAGAACTCGAACCTTCTCCCATACCTGAGGTCGTCGTATTGCGCCGCTATCTGCTCCCGCAGCCCCGCGAGGACCTGCCCGTCGTCCTCCTCCTCGCCGTACCACAGCACGGGTATGTCCTCGGGATGCTCTATCTGGTCCCGGTGGAGTTCCACCGCTGTTTCCCGACCGAAGATCGTCACACGCGCGGTCAACCTTTGACCGTCCACAGAGACGATCTCCGCATCAAGGCCGGCGAACGGGCCATCGACAATCCTCGCGAAGTGACGCTCCATGGTGGGACCCCAATCGGCATGGATGATCTCTGGGGCAGCATGATAGAGATCGCCACTGACATGCGGACCCAACAAGGGCTTGCGCTCCCACCGCGCCTGCCAGCGGTGGGCCATTACTGAGCGCGGCGTGACGATGAGCGCTTGTGCCGTCAGGTGGCCTGATGCCCGCTGATCGCTACCCCTCGGGCCTGACCGAAGCGCAGTAGGAGCTGATCGAGCTGTTACTGGCGAACACCGCGCCAGATCGGGCAACGCGGCTCGGAAGGCACCCGGTCCGGGGTGGGCATCAGTCAGCCCGCCGCTTCGCCGGTCAGCGGGTGGGCTCGATGGCGCCGCCAGGCGCGCCTCTGGAGGGACAGTCCGAGCGGAGCGAGGGCCTTAGGCCCAGTGTGGAGGCTTGTTGTCCAGGTAGAAGGCGTCCGGGTCGGTCTCGGGCCAGTCGCCCCAGCCCTCGTCCGTGTCGTCCGCTGTCTGCTCCGGTAGAAAATCGTTCACGCCGGACATGCTACTCGGGCATACAAAGCACCCGACGTGTCCGCAGGTCCAGGGACAGGCGGGGGCGGCGGCGGTACGATGCGAGAGCAGGTGTCGCCTATCCCCCCGTGAGGCTGCTCATGGCAACCCCGACAGGCTGGCAGCGAGACGGCAATCTACCGGCGGAGCTCACCAGCTTCATCGGCAGGACACGACTCCTCGCCAACCTCAAACGGCACCTCGGCGAGTCCCGCCTGGTGACCGTGACGGGCATCGGGGGCGTGGGCAAGTCCCGTACGGTGCTGAGGCTCGCGCATCTCGTCCGCTCGCAGTATCCGGACGGCGTGTGGTTCGCGGATCTCGGGCGGTTGCAGGACGCGGGCATGGTCAAGCACACCATCGCCTCCGCGCTGGGCATCGCCGACCAGTCCTCGCGGGCCGAGTCCGAGTCGCTGTCGGAGTGGGTGGGCGAGCGCGACATGCTGCTCATCATCGACACCTGCGAACACCTGGTGCACGGGTGCGCCGATCTGGTGCACGAGTTGCTGGAGGCGGCGCCCAATCTGAAGGTGCTGGCCACCAGCCGCCAGTCGCTGAACCTGCCGTACGAGCACGTGGTCCCCGTGCCGCCGCTGCAGGTGCCGTTCGAGGATCCGGGCGAGAGCCTGTTCACGAACGAGTCCGTGCAGCTCTTCGCCGAACGCGCCGGGGCGAGCGTGCCCGACTTCGTGCTCGACGAGGACAACATCGGCGCCGTGGCCGAGCTGTGCCGCAGGCTCGACGGGATCCCGCTCGCGATCGAGCTGGCGGCCGTGCGGCTGCGGGCGCTGTCGGTGGAGCAGATCCTCGGGCTGCTGGCCGACCGGTTCAGCCTGCTGGCGGGCGCGAGCCGGACGGCGCTGCCGCGGCACCAGACGCTGCGGGCGGCCATCGGGTGGAGTCACGAGCTGTGCGAGCCCGCGGAGCGGCTGCTGTGGGCGCGGCTGTCGGTGTTCGCGAAGGACTTCGAGCTGGACGCGGCCAGGTTCGTCTGCTCCGACGGGCGGCTGCCGTCCGAGGACATCACCGATCTGGTCACGGGGCTGGTCGAGAAGTCCATCCTGCTGATCAGGAGCAACCACGCCGGGGTCCGCTACAAGCTCATCGACACCCTCGCGGAGTACGGCGAGGAGTGGCTCGACAAGCTCGGCCAGAAGGAGCAGATGCAGCAGCGGCACCTGGAGTACTACCTGAGCCTGGCCCAGCGCAGCGAGGACGCCTGGTCCGGGCCGCGGCAGATCTACTGGTTCGTCCGCATGCGGCAGGAGCACGACAACGTACGGGTGGCGCTCGATCATGCGCTCAAGTCGCCGGGCAAGTCGGTGCTGGCGCTGACGCTGCTGTCGTCGTTGTGGTTCATGTGGATCTGTTGTGGATTCGTCCGTGAGGGGCGGCTCTACCTGGAGAAGGCGCTCCAGGCCAACCCCACCGTGAGCAAGGAGCGCTGCAAGGCGCTGTGGGTGCTCTCGTACGTGCGCAGCGCCCAGGGTGACAGCGCGGGCGCGCTGAAGGCGGCCGAGCAGTGCAGCACCGAGGCCGTCAGGGTCGGCGACTCCAGGGCCGTGATCCTGGCCTCCAAGATGCAGGGCACGGCCGCGCTGCTCCAAGGTGACCTGCAGAAGGCCAGCGCGCTGCTGGGCGTGGCGATCGAGTTCAACACCGACAACAAGGAGCTCAACCCCGGTCTGCTGCCCGCCATCGTCGAGCTGTCGCTGGTGCTGTCGTCGCAGGGCGAGTTCTACGAGGCGGAGTCGCTGCTGCTGGACTGCCTGCAGGTGTGCAGGGAGCGCGGCGAGCTCTGGGTCAGCTCGTACGCGCAGTGGGCGCTGGCCTTCACCAGACTCGCGACCGGCAGGGCGGAGGAGGCGCTGCAGAGCGCCAGGGAGGGGCTGCGGATCAAGCGGCACTTCCACGACACGCTCGGCACCCTGCTGGCGCTGGAGACCTGCGCGCGCATCTTCGTCCTGCACGACGAGCTGGCGCTGGCCGCCAAACTGCTCGGCGCGTTGCAGCAGAACTGGAAGTCGGCCGGCCTGCCGCAGATGGGCGCGCCGTTCCTGACCGACGACCACAACGTGTGCGTGCGCGAGTGTGTGCGGCGGATGGGCGAGCAGGCCTACAAGAACACGTTCGAGGAGGGCGCCAGGCTCGACCTGGACGAGGCGTCCGAACTCGCGCTCGGTGGCGAGCCGGACGCCTCTGAATAGCGCCGGCCTCAGACCGCCTGGGGCCAGCGGGTGCCGTCGGGCCAGGCGTGCACGTAACGTGCGCTGCCGAGGGAGAACTCGATGTGCCCGCGCACCCAGTGTTCGAGCCCCCGGACGTACTTGCGGACCGGTAGCGACGCCCAGTGTTCCAGCGTCGCGCGCCGCTCGATGAACGCGGCGACCGCGTTGTTGTGCATCTCCGCGACCTCGCGCAACGCGTCCTGGAGGGAGAGGGACTTGTGCGTGGCCAGGACGGTGACGAGGTTGTGCCGGGCCTTGTCGTTCCCCCGTTCCTTGGCGTACGAGAGCAGGTCGTTGTCCCAGCCGATGAGGTCGCATGCCAGGTCGGAGAGCGCGCGGACGTCGGGATGGTGCCATTCCTCCGCCTCGAGCCGGTAACCGCCACCGGCGTCGATGAGCGCGAGGCAGGTGTACGTGGCCCCCGTGATGCGGCGCATCAGCACGTAGTCGTCAGGGTTGGGGATCAGGTCGACCTCGCGGTTGGCCGCCTCCCAGATCTGGGCGAACAGGTACTCCTTCACCGTGATCCGCCACCGGTCCACCTGGGCGGGGGTGGCGGCTTCGGAGATCCGGTGCAGGAGCTCGTTGAGGGCGAGGCCGAACGGGTCGTCGAAGTCCGGCTTCCTGCGTCCGTCGAGGATCTCGAGGAGCGGCGGCAGGGCGCGGGCCAACGCGGAGGCCCGGTGTCCCATCAGCTCGCCCTCGCAGAACGCGTCGTCGAACGCGAAGAGCCAGTTGTACCAGTCGTTGATCAACCGGAGGCTGTCACGCGGCACGGTCGGGTTGGTCCGGGCTGCGAGCAGGCCGATTTTGGAGCGCCGGAAGTGCTCGATCGCCTCGGCGCCGGTGAGCATGTTCGTGGCGGCCAGCCATGCGTGACTCTCCGCGTCGACCTCCGCGGCGTGCACGTGAATCTCGTTCGGGAACGGACATGGCAACGGAGGGATGTGGAGTGGTCGCCTACCAAATGTTTGCGCAGAAGTAGCCACGTCATCCAGCATGACGAGGCGGTGAACGAAAGGCCACAGTCGGCAACTTCGAGGCCTTTAGTGCTTATTTCATACTATGAATCGCTTTGCGTGAACCATTGGATAAACTGGTCATTTACCACAATCGCGTCGCACGCAACGCCGGCGGCGAGCCCGTGCGGCGATCGTCGCTCTCCTTCGGTAACGCTCTGACCACGACAGACTCCTTTTCGTGGTGAGCGGCGTCAGACCGAGGTCGCGGACCCGGCGGGAATCGGCGCCCCGCTGTTACAAGCAGGCGAAACCGTCCTGGCGTGACCGTAATGAGCCGCGAGCACCAGCAAAGTGTCACCTTTGCCGTCGGTCGCCTCGACCGGTGCCCGACCTCGGCCTATGCCTTCGGCATCCCGGCGGCACCCGTCCTGGCCAGGGCGAACATCCCGGTTGCGAACCCCGATCTTCGGGTCCGTGGCGATGTGTCCTATTGACCCTCGATAGGGTGCCGTGCGCGGAATCGTTCCGACTCGCCGTAGGTTCTGGTGAAGAGTACCTAGGGAAAGGCTGTCCAACCGTGTTCGACCCGAAGGATCTCTACGAGCTCGCAGACGACGCGCCCGAGCTGCCCGATCCGGTGTTGCTGTACCACTTCGACGGCTTTGTCGACGCGGGCGCCGCCGGACGCCTCGCACTGGGCCACCTGCTGGCCGAGCTGGAGCACCGGGTCGTGGCGACGTTCGACGTGGACCGGCTGCTCGACTACCGGTCTCGCCGGCCCATCATGACCTTCGACACTGACCGATGGGTGGAGTGCGAGAGCCCGGAATTGGCCGTTCATGTCGCCAAGGACGCGACGGGAACGCAGTTCCTGGTGATGAGCGGGCCCGAGCCCGACCGGGAGTGGGAGCTGTTCACCAAGGCCGTGTCGGACCTGGTGGAGCGCTTGAAGGTGAGCAAGATCGTGACGCTCCACGGCATCCCCATGGCGGTCCCCCACACCCGGCCGCTCGGCCTGACGATGCACGCCAGCCGGCCCGAGTTGATCAACTCCCAGACGAGCGCGTTCGGACGGGTCCAGGTGCCGGGGAGCGTGGCGGCGCTGCTGGAGTTCCGGCTGGGGGCGCAGGGGCACGACGCGCTGGGGTACGCGATCCACGTACCGCATTACCTCTCGCAGGCCGAGTACCCGACCGCCGCCGTCACCGGCCTGGAGGCGGTGACGCGGGGCACGGGGCTGGTGTTCCCGCTGGACGGGCTGCGCGACGCGGCCCGCCGTACGACGACGGAGATCGAGGAGCAGATCCAGGCCTCCACCGAGCTCTCCACCGCGATCACGGGGCTGGAGCAGCAGTACGACGCGTTCGCGGGCGGCGCCGAGCGCGAGAACCTGATGGCCGAGACGACCCCGATGCCCACGGGCGACGAACTGGCCGCCCAGTTCGAACGCTTCCTCGCCGAGCGCGACGACGAGTGAACACCCATATTTTACGGTGGCCCGAGCCGGCACCACCCGCCGCACGTGGCCGGGGCCTGTCCAGGGTGACGCTCACCAGGTGTGCGTGGCGGGCCGCCGTCACGCCGCCCCGTGGGCCGTCTGGGTGGTGCCTTCGTGACCCCGGAAACAGCGATGCCTTCGTGACCCCGGGACAAGGGCCGTGGCCGGGCACCGCCTGAGGGGTCTCGACGGGGCCGCCGGATAGCCTGAGGAAATGACTGACATCCGGGTCGGACTGGTCGGCTACGGCACCGCCGGAGCGTATTTCCACGCCCCCCTCATCCACGCCACCCCCGGCCTGTCCCTGACTGCCGTCGTGACCGGCAACCCCGCCCGCCAGGCCGAGGTGGCCGAGAAGTACGGCGCGGTCCCGGTGCCCGACGTGGAGGAGCTGTGGGGCCGGTGCGATCTCGTCGTGGTCGCCTCCCCCAACAGGACCCACATGGCCACCGCAGCCTCCGCGCTCACCGCCGGCCTGCCCGTCGTCGTGGACAAGCCCCTGGCCAGGACCGCTGCGGAGGGCCGGGAGCTGGTGCGGCTGGCCAAGGAGCGCGGGCTCATGCTGACCGTGTTCCAGAACCGGCGCTGGGACGGCGACTTCCGCACCGTCCGCAGGCTGGTCGAGGAGGGGCGGCTGGGTGACGTGCTGCGCTTCGAGTCGAGGTTCGAGCGGTGGCGGCCGGTGCCCAAGGGCGGCTGGCGGGAGACCGGGGGCGCGGAGGAGATCGGCGGGCTCCTCTACGACCTGGGCAGCCACCTGGTGGACCAGGCCCTGCAACTGCTCGGCCCGGCGCGCGAGGTCTACTGCGAGAGCGACGTGCGGCGCGAGGGGGTGGCCTCCGACGACGACACGTTCATCGCGCTGACGCACGCGGGCGGGGCCCGGTCGCATCTGTGGATGAGCTCGGTGGCGGCCTGGCGCGGGCCCAGGTTCCGGGTGCTGGGCTCGGCGGCCGGGTTCGTGAAGTACGGGATGGACGTGCAGGAGGAGCGGCTGCGGGCGGGGATGTCGCCCGGTTCGCCGGAGTTCGGGGAGGATGACGAGGGGAGCTGGGGGCTGCTCGGCACGGAGGAGGCCCATCGTGCCGAGCGGACGGAGCCGGGGGCGTACCTGGACTTCTATCGCGGGGTTGTGGCGACCCTGCGCGAGGGGGCGCCACCACCCGTGGACCCGGAGAGCGTGATCGACACGCTGACCGTCATCGAGGCGGCCCGCCTGTCGGCCACCCAGCGCATCGTCACCCACCTGGGCTGACCCACCCACCCGCCCGGGACGCGAGCGGCGGGCCAGTCACACAGGGCGGCGGCCGCGTCGTCCGGCGCGGGGGCCGACCGGATCGTCGGCTGGTCACGCGGGCCGGCGTTCGCCGCCCCGCGTGACCAGCCCGCTCTCGTAGGCGTGGATCACCAGGTGGACCCGGGTTGCGGCATCCAGCTTGGTGAGCAGCCTGCTGACGTACGTCTTGACCGTAGCCGCGCCGATGTACAGCCGCTCGGCGATCTCGGCGTTGGACAGGCCCTGGGCGACCAGACGGAGCACGTCGGTCTCCCGCTCGGTCAGCTCGGGCAGATCACCTATGTCCACGGCGGTCGGCGGGGTGACGGCGAACGCGTCGATGAGGCGGCGCGCGATCGACGGGGACAACAGCGCGTCGCCGTCGGCGGCCACCCGCACCGCGCGCAGCAACTCGGCCGGTGGGGTGTCCTTGAGCAGGAATCCCACGGCGCCGGCGCGCAGCGCCCCGAAGACGTACTCGTCCAGGCCGAAGGTGGTCAGGACGACGATCTTCGTCTGGGCACACGCCGGGTCGGCGGTGATGCGGCGGGTGGCCTCGATGCCGTCGAGCACCGGCATGCGGACGTCCATCAGCACCACGTCCGGGCGGGTGGCACGGACCAGCCGCACGGCCTCCTCACCCTGCCCGGCCTCGCCGGCGACCTCGAGGTCGGGGGTGGCCGACAGCAGGGCCACGAATCCGGCCCTGACCAGCTCCTGGTCATCGACGACCACGACGCGCAGGGGTGTTGTCATGGGTTCACCCGTTCGGTTGCGGCCGGCAGTGTGGCGTGGACGCGGAAGCCACCACCCGGGAGCGGGCCGGCCTCCAGCATCCCGTCGTAGAGTGCCACGCGCTCGCTCATTCCCACCAGACCGAACCCGCCACCGGTGGCGGGGGTGCCCGGGCCGTCGTCGTCGACCCGGATGTCGATGTGCCCCTCCGCGGCCCGCACGCCTACCCGGACCGGACTGCCCGGGGCGTGCTTGCGGGCGTTCGTCAGCGCCTCCTGCACCACCCGGTAGACGGTCAGCCGCAGGCTCTCCGGCGCATCCGCGACGGCCGGGTCGATCTCCAGCTCGATCGCTCCATGCGCGGCGCGGTGCACGGAGGCCAGCAGGCGCAGCTCGTCCAGGCCTGGCGCGGGCGCCAGGCCGGCCGATCCGGCTTCCGGCTGGAGCAGCTCCGACATGCGGCGCAGGTCCTCCATGGCGGTACGGCCGGCCTCCTCGATGGCGGCGAGCGCGGGCTCCGCCTTCTGCGGCTGGGATTCGATGAGGTGAACGGCCACCCCCGACTGGACGGCGATGACCGACAGCGTGTGCGAGACCACGTCGTGCAGCTCTCGTGCGATGCGCAGCCGTTCCTCGACGACGGCCCGCTCGGCCTCCCGCGCCCTGCGCCATTCCGCGTCCAGCGCCAGTTCGGCCGCCCGGCGCATGGCCAGCCGCCGATGCCTGGCGTAGCGGCCCAGCACCCAGAACACGGTCACCGCCGCCACGGTGACCAGGGCGAGCGGGTGGTCGAAGTACGGCGCGCCCAGCAGGGCGAGGCTGGCCATCCCGGCGTACACCATGGCCAGGCCCGTCACCGCGAACCGGCGCGGCCGTTCGGTCGCGACGGTGTACAAGGCGATCACCATGCACAGCGGGGTCAGCCCGGCGTTGCGTCCGAGCCCCGCGATCGTGAACGCCGACGTCACGACCACGACCAGCGCGCTCACGGGGAAGCGGCGCCGGAGCGTCAGCGGCAGGCCCGCCCCCAGAGCGAGCAGCACCAGCCACGCGTCGGGCTCGGGATAGGCGTAGGCGTCGGTCGGGTCGGTGGTCAGCACGCTGCTCACCGCCACGGCGGTCACCGTCAGGCCGGTCAGCAGGTCGAGCAGCCGCTCCCGCCTGGCGGGGACGACCGTGCCGAGTTCATCGCCGTGCCGGGGCGGAGCGTCGAGCGCGGGAGACGGCGTGCGCAGCAGGCCGAGCATGCGGCGCAGATCCCCCAGCGCGGCCCGGGCGGCCTCCTCGATGGCCGACAAGGCGGGCCCGGCCTGCTCGGGCCGCTCGTCGACCAGATGCCGGGCGACCCCCGACTGCACCGTGATCACCGACAGCGTGTGAGAGACGATGTCGTGCAGGTCGCGGACGATCCGCAGCCGTTCGGCGAACACGGCCTGCTCCACCGCGGCGGCCCGGCTCCGCTCGGCTTCCAGCGCCCGCACCATCGCCTCCTCCCTGCCCAGCCGCCATCGGCGGGCGTAGAACCCCAGCCCCCAGGCCACGGCGAAGAATCCGGACTCGGGCAGCGTGGCCAGGGAGAAGGTGTCCAGTGACCGCAGCACCAGGACGGTGCCCGTGATCGCGTACGTGCCTGCCAGGCAGGCCAGCGAGACCGGGACCGGCCGCCAGTTGGCCACCGCGTACAGCGCGAACAGCACGCAGACGCCGACCAGCCCCGGATCCCACCGAAGCCACTCGAACGCGGTGTTCGCGGCCAGCGTGACCCCGAGGACGGCGAGCGGCCACCGCCTGCGTACGGCCAGCGACAGCGCGGCGACCAGCGCCAGCGACACAAGCCCGGCGTCCGGCTCGGGCTGCGGGAGGGCGGAGGCCGGATCGGGGGTGAGGACGTCGGCAACGGTCACGGCGGCGAGGGCCGGCGCGAGCACCACGTCCAGCAGCTGATCCCGCCGTCCGCCAGACGGCGCCGTCACACCCATGACCGGAGGGTACGGCCCCGCGGCCGCGCCTCGATACCGCCATCCGGCGGAACGCTCATTCCCCCATGGGAAGGAACCGACCGGCCGGTTCAGTCCTGGGACGGAGCAACGAGATCGGCCGTACGGCCGCTGACCACGCCGCCGTCCGCGCCGCACTCTTGCTGACATCGGCCCGCGGATCGCTCACCGCCCGCCGACGGCCACCACCGCTGACCGCTCGAAAAGGAAATGCCATGTCCACGACCTCGTACGGCTCCCAGGCCCCGGCGGGCCGAGCCCTCACCCCGCAGTTCGCCGTCGTCGCCGGCGGCCTGGTCGGCGCGACCGGCGCGGCGGCCTACATCTCCAGCTTCTTCCTGCTGTCGGACCTGAGCGGCCGCGAGGCCGTGCGCAGTCCGCTCTGCGTCACCGCCAACGTGCTGATCGCCTTCGGCTTCGTCACGATCGCCCTGGCCCTGCCCGCCCTCGCCGGACCACTCCGGCTCCCCCGCTGGGCCGCTATCACCTCCGGCCTGGGCTGTGCCTTCCTCGCCGCAGTCGCGTGGGCCATGGCGACCGTGGGCGCGGATCTCGCGGGGACGGTCACCGACGCCCAGTGGGAGGGCCCCGGCCTGTTGGGCTTCCTCAGCCTGGTCCCCAAGATGCTGCTGTGCGCGGTCGGCTTCGCCGCGCTGGCCGTCGCCGGCTGGCGCCGCCGCGGCATCTCCCGCGGCGCGTGCGTGCTGCTCCTCCTCGCCGCCCTGGTCGCGGTCCTGCTCTCCCCGCACCAGCCCACTGCTCTCCTCGGAGGCCTGGCTCTGGCCTGGGCCGCCAAGAACTCGGGAGCCCGGAAATGAGTAGGCCCTACTCATGAGGAATCCGCTCGTCACACCCACTCTGGATCACATGAAAGGAAGACTGATCATGTCCTTCGCAGCAGTCCGCCGTACCCTCATCGTCTCCTTGACCGCAGCCGCCGGCCTCGCCCTCACCGGGATCGGGGTCGCCCACGCCGAAACCACCTACTACGAGGTGGTCGCCGAGCACAGCAGCAGATGCCTGGACGTTCAGGACGCCAGCCGCGCCAACAAGGCCAACGTTCTGCAGGCGTACTGCGTGAATGGACGCAACCAGCAGTGGGCTCTCAGGCGAACCGACAACGGCTACTTCAAGCTCGTTGCCCGGCACAGCGGCATGTGCCTGGACGTGCAGGACGCCAGCCGCTTCCACGGCGCCGACGTCCTGCAGGCGAACTGCTGGGATCCGGGCTACAACCAGCAGTGGAGGATGCGGACGGTGCCCGGACCGAAATGGCGCGGCACCGGCCTCCCCTTCGAGCTGATCGCCCGGCACAGCGGCCTGTGCCTGGACGTTCAGGACGCCAGCCAGGCCCACGGGGCCAACGTCATCCAGGCGATCTGCAAGGACCGCCCCAACCAGATCTGGCGTCTCCGAACCCCATGAGCGCCAGCCGAAAGTCTTGACCCCGGCCCCCGCGTCGCTTCGGCGCGGGGGCCATCCGCCTGCCACACCCCGCGGGCGGCGGAGTCAGTCGCGGAGGCGGGTGTGGAGGGCGGTCGTGTCGGCGTCGGTCCAGCCGTGCCGGGTCAGCCAGCCCATCGGCCCGCCGAACCGCTCGTCCAGCACCTGGAAGAACTGCTCGATGTACCGGGCCCGCGGCATGTGGTCGTCCGCCGGCCGCGAGTCCAGATCGCCCCGGTACGTCGCGCTGCTCCGCAACCGCTTGAGGATCAGCTCCAGCCGCTCCCCCGTCGCCACGTAGTCCTCGACGATCGCCTCGCGGGTCGCCCCCGCCACCTCCAGCGCCAGCGCCGACAGCACTCCGGTGCGGTCCTTGCCCGCCGCGCAGTGCACCAGCGCCGCCCCGTCGTCCAGCGACATCGCGCGCAGCGCCGCCACCACCGCGTCCGGGCGGTCGCGCAGGTAGCCGAAGTAGAAGCCGGTCACCCGCAGTTCCTCGTCCAGCCCGCGCTCGGCCCAGGGCAGCACCCGGTCGCCGTCGATGGTGTCGGCCTCGACGTCGGTGTGCGTGCCGCCCTCCGCGAACAGCGTCAAGTGGTGGTGGCGCACCTCGGGCACCAGGGTCAGCGGCCCCGGGCCCTCCATCGCGACCTCGGCGTTCGAGCGCAGATCCACCACGTGCCGCAGTTTCAGCTCACCCACCAGCACCGCCACGTCACCCGGCGTGAGGCCCTGCAGGTTGTCGGCGCGGAAGATCCGCCCGCGCCGGATGCGGCCGGCGTCGCGAGTCGGCAATCCGCCCAGGTCACGCGCGTTGACCGCGCCTTCCAGGTCTATCCACCTCGTCATCTCATCCATTATTGCGACCCTATATGTCCGCCAAATATGAGCGAATTCGAGGTTCATAACGCAGCATGAACGTATGGATCCACGAGCTCTGCCGCCCCGGCTGGTGATCGATCCAACGCTGCACCCGGAGATCTCGGTCGAGCTGCGGTCCAGCCCGCACATCCTCCGCCTGGCTCGATCCGGTGTGCGCGTGGACACCACGAAGAACCCTGCCCTCCTCTTCGTGATCCCGGCCCTCCTGATGGTGATCGCCGTAGCGACCGGCACGGCAGCCCTGCTGGTCCCCGGTGTAGGGCTCGGGCTGATCGTCCTGTTCAGGTGGATGGCGTTGGACGGCACCTATCGATCGACCCGGCGGCGGATCCGCGCCGCCCAGGTCCACGCCAACCGCTTCATCCTCCCCGAGGACCTGGACTACCCCTGCCAGAGGCTGCTGCGCAGGGCACAGAACGCGGTCGAGGCGATCATGGCCTCCCGCGTCCACCGGGACGGCCTGATCGACACCATCGACAACCGGGTCTCATTGCCCGAGGAGGTCTGGCAGATCGCCCAGCAGCTGCGGAAGCTGTCGTCCATGCACGCCGAGCACGGCAAGATCGTCCCCCGCGAGCTGCCGCCCGGCATGGAGGACGCGTTCAAGCCCTACACCACCGCGCTGGACGCCGCCTGGACGTCGCTGTCGCACCGCGTCCGCCACCTGGAGAAGTACGCCAAGCAGGTGGTCAAGGCGGACAAGGTCTACCACGCGCACCGGCGGCTCGAGGCGCTGGCCGCCAAGACCCCCGAATACCAGCAGCTGATCGCCGACACCGTGCGGGACGAGCTGGCCCACGAGCGCATCAGGGAGCTGGCCGACCAGGCGGCGCACGTGCGCAAGCTGTTCGAGGAGAGCATCGCCCAGGCCAGGCTGGCGGCGGGCGAGCTGATCAGGACCCCCCTCACGTGATCCGGGCCGCTCAGGGGCCGGCGCGTCTGAGGAGCTCCAGGGTGCGGCGCATGCCGGCCTCGTTGCCGAGGCTGCGGTAGATGTCCCTGGCCTGCTCCAGCGGCTCCACCGCGGCCCCGCGGCCGCCCGCGTCGAGGTGCGCCTCCCCCAGGTAGCGCAGGCTCCTGGCCATCCACCACCGGTCCTCGAGCTCCTCGAACCCCCGCACCGCCCGCCGCAGCTCCCGCTCCGACTCCTCGATCCGGCCCAGCCGCGCCAGGGCCCGCCCGGCCGACACGGCGGTCCTGGCCACCCCCCACGAGTCGCCCAGCGCGGCCAGGATCTTCTCGGCCCGCCGGACGAAGTCCAGCTCGCGCAGCCCGTTGTCGGGGTCGCCGACCTCCCCCGCGGCCCGCAGGCAGCGGGCCTCCTCCCACAGCTCCCCCCGCTGCCTGAACATCTCGGAGGCCCGGTCGAGGCTGAACCCGGCCCTGGTGAACAGGTTGGCCGCCAGCCGGAGGTCGCCCGCGCGGTGCTCGACGCGCGCCTGCGCGGCCAGCACCTCGCCGTAGACGCGCAGGGTCTGGGCCTCGGAGTAGCGGTTGCCGTCCCGCTTGAAGATCTCCAGGGCGTCTTCCAGCAGCTCCCTGGCCTCGTCGGGACGGCGTTCCGACATGCGCATCTCGGCGAGGTTGCGCTGGGTGCGGGCCATCCACCACAGGTCGTCCTCGCCCTTGAACGCGGTGATGGCCCCGATGAGATAGTCCTGCGCCCGGTCCAGGTGGCCGTCGCTGAACAGCGTCATGCCGATCGTGCGCATGGCCCTGGCCGCCCACCAGGTCTCCCCCAGCTCCTCGAACGTCTCCAGCGCCCGCCTGGCCTCCTCCAGCGCCCGCTCCCGCAGGCCCAGGCCGCCGTGCACGGAGGCGCTGTCGAGCAGCGCGATGGCCAGCGCGCGCCGGTCGCCGATCTGCGCGGCGGCCTCGCAGCCGAGCTCGGCGACGGCCACCCAGTCGGCCCAGTACGCGCGCAGCGAGTGGCACAGGGAGCAGAACGCCCTGGCCAGCCCCCAGGTCAGCTCCCACAGCCGGAGCTGGCGGGCCAGGTGGATCATGGCGAGCAGCGTCAGCCGCTCGGCATTGAGCCAGTCGCCGGCCCGGACCTGCCCGTCGGCGTCGGAGCGGCGCCCGCCCTTGCTCCAGTCCTGCGGCCAGCGGTTCTGCGCGGCCTCCTCGGCGCGGCGGCGGTAGCCGTAGAGCACGCGCTCGATGGCGGCCCTGCGCCGCTCGGCCTCGTCCTGCCCGGCCAACTCCGCGGCGAACACCCTGACCAGGTCGTGCAGCCGGTAACGCATCGTGCCGGTCTGGTCGGTGCCCGAGCACTCGGCGAGCTGGGCGTCGATGAGGGCTTCGAGCTGGTCGGCGCCGTCGAGCCCGGAGCTGTCGAGCAGCTCGCCGGCCACCCAGCCGGGCACGTCGGGCGCGGTGAGCGCGCTGAGCAGGCGCAGCAGGCGGCGCTGCATGCCCGTGCAGTCGTCGTAGCTGAGCTGCACGGAGGCGCGCACGCTCTTGTCCACCGTCGGGGCCACTTCGAGCTGGTCGAGGCGGCGGCGGGTGTCGGCCAGCCGGGCGGCCATCTCGCGCATGCTCCACTGCTCGCGGGTGGCCAGCCGGGCGCCGCAGATGTTGATCGCCAGCGGCAGGTAGTCGCACAGCCGCACGACCTCCTTGGCGGCCTCCAGGTCGTCGACGACCCGGTCGCCGCCGGCCAGCCTGGCCAGCAGCTCCACTCCGTGCGCCTCGCTGAACACGCCCAGCCGCGTGTCATGGGTGCCGTTCAGGAACAGCGGCGCGCGCGAGGTGACCAGCACCGCGCAGCCCGGCTCGGCCGGGATCAGCGCCTTGACCTGTTCGGCGTCATGGGCGTTGTCGAGGCCGATGAGGATCCTGCGGCCCTTGGTCCAGGTCAGCCAGAGCTTGCGTAACTCGTCCAGGCCGCCGGGGTCGGTGGTCAGGCGCACGTCCAGCGCGCGCAGGAACCCGATCAGCACCTCGTCGGGGCGCACCGGTGCGTCCACGCCGCCGCGCAGGTCGGCGTAGAGCCTGCCGTCGGGGAACCAGCCGGCCGTCTCGTGCGCGAACCTGGTCATCAGCGCCGACTTGCCGACGCCACCCCGGCCGTACAGGGAGACCACGAGGGGCGGTGAGAGGCCGGGGGTCTTCCTGCGCTCGGTGAAGACGTCGTGCAACTCGGCCAGCGCCTCGGCGCGGCCGGTGAAGTGCTCGGGGACCGGCGGCCACTGGTCGGGCGGGTGCGGGCCGGGCGCGGGGAGCGCCTGCTGCCGGGGCTCGCGCGGCTCGGTGGTGGCCCAGGTGGTCAGCCCGACGAGGACGGCCGCCGCGCCGGTCACGGCGATCTTGGCCAGCGGCGGGATCTCCCAGTCCACGGAGGCGGTCAGCACGCTCGCGGCGGCGGCCGCGAGGCCCGCGGAGATGGGCGCGGCCCATGGCACCTTTCTGCGCCTTTTGCGCGGTTTGTCAGGTAGGTCCCCTGTCAACGAACACCCCCTATGGGGTAATTCAAGCCAATGGGGTACGGCTTGCGCCAGCCGTACCCCATCGTTCATCTGTTAGCCGATCACATGACAGGTGGCCGTCGCCGTCTTGCTCGGGTCGCTCTCCGAGGTGGCGGTGAGCTTGACCCTGGCCAGGCGGTCGCCGCCGGTCCCGCGCACGGCGTTCACGGTGACGAGGTCCTGCTTGCCGAACGCGACGGAGTCCAGCGCGTTCGGGAGCTGGGCGGTCCAGCCCTTGCCCTGGATCTCGGCCTTGAGCCGGTAGACGTCGGAGTTCAGGTAGGCGCTGACGTCCTCCGGGTGCTGCCCCTGCGCCGGAGCCGCCTTGCCGGTGTTGAACAGCGGGAACTTGCAGGTGGAGATGTTCTTGGCGGTGGGCAGGCCGGCCGAGGGGAGCAGCTTGACGCCGCGCTTCTGCGGGCCCGCGCCGTCGAGCGAGCGGATGGCGACCGTGTAGGACAGCTCGCCGTCGCGGTCGCGCTTGACGTCGGTGACGTAGAAGTGCAGGCGGTTGGCCTGGTCGACGTACTCGTACTCGCTGCCGGAGTCCGTGCCGGCGTGGAAGAGGGCGTCGGCGAGCTGGCGGTAGTCGCCGACCGTGATCGGCACCTTCGTCCCGTCGGGCAGCACGTAGTCGGTCATGCCGATGTCCTGCGGGTTCGCGTCGATCACCCACTCGAACGGGGACCGGTCCTGGTTCTTGGTCTTGGCCAGCAGGACGCCGGAGTCGGGCGTGAAGGAGTCGGTGCCCACGCGGTCCACGACCTCGACCGTGTAGTTCTCGTAGCCGCCGCCGTCACACAGCGGGTTCGTCGTGACGTCGCAGGCGGGGCTCTTGTCGCCGGTGTCGAAGGAGATGTTGACGCCGGACAGCTCGTTCTTGCCCGGCTGGACGGCGCGGGCCACGACCCGGGCGGTGACCAGGCCCGACTCGTCGAGCGCCGCACGCGAGAGGCGTAAGACGTTCTGCTCGTCCACCATCTCCAGCTTGATCTTGTTGCGCAGCATGTGCTGGGCGCCCATGGACGCGCCGGAGGTCGGCGGGATCAGCCAGCGGGAGTGCGGGCCGCCGGGGCCGTTGAAGCTGCCGCGGCTGAGCATCTCCCAGACGCCCGTGTACGCCCTGCGCGCCGGCACGCCGTACGGGTTGTTGTAGTTGTCGGCGATGCCCATGATGTGGCTCAGCTCGTGGGCGTAGACGGCCATGCCCGAGCTCTCGGCCTGGACCGAGTCGATGCCGAAGCGGGCGTTCGGCCAGAAGTTGGAGCCGGCCTGCCACGAGGTCCAGTCGACGTAGCGGGTGGCCACCCAGTTGGGCAGCGCGGGGTCCGGCGGGCCCCACTCGTCCGGCACGTCCTCCTTGGTCGGGAACTTCATCATCCCGAACTCCTGCCAGGTGGCCGACTCGTCCTGACCGGCGCTCAGGTAGAAGACGAAGTCGAACTGCTTGGCCACCTCCTCGCCGACAGAGGCGATCCAGGCGGCGTTGCCCTCGGTACGCAGGTTCTTGTTGCAGGTGTCGCCCGCCGGGCAGCCGGTGCCGCCCTGGAACTCCATCGCGTACTCGTGGTCCTTGCCCGACAGCGTGTAGGGCCCGAACCCGGTCAGCTCCACCCCGTACCTGCCGCCCGAGTCCTCCATCCAGTACTCGTGGATGGTGTGACCCTTGTTGAGGTCGTTCGGGGTGTTGAGGAAGTCCTGGTAGAACTTGGCCACCTGGTCGCGCGGGACGTCGTGGGCCTCGGCGCTCGGGTTCGCGTAGATCGTCGAGCCCTTGGGCTGCGTCACCACGAACGACTGGTTCGGGTAGTCGAGCAGCACGAGCGCGCCCTTGAACGTGCGCTTCGACCCCTTGACGGCGGGGTCGTTCCACTTGGTGCCGGGCGGCCGTTTGTAGTCCGCCCACGTCATGTTGTCGGGATTCTCCCAGTTCTGCGGATCAATCGGCTTGATGCCGCCGGCTGGGTCGGAGCGCAGGGCCTGGGCGTCGGCGGATTCGTCGAGCTGCCAGGGCTGCGTTTGCGGCCAGTGGTTCTGCCGCCACGGATACTCGGGATCGGTGGGGGGTGCTGCGGAAGCAGGGGTCGCCATCAGGCTCACCGGGATCAGCACGATGGCCGCCAGCAAACCCTTCAGCAGCTTCTTCGGGGCAATCACGGATTGACGGTATAGACGATATTGACGGAGATCACCGATCAGTTGTAGGGAAGAACCCTAGTCGTCTTTCCGACAATTGTTGAAATATCCACGTAAAGGTGTTGGTGTGGCGGATCTCCAGCGGACCGTGGACGAGCTCGCCGCGCGTCTCGGCCGCCCCCTGCTGCTCGAGGACCGCGTGCAACGCGTCGTGGCCTACAGCGAGCAGAACGGCGCCATGGACGACATCCGCCGCGACTCGATCCTGCGCCGCAGCACCACTCCCGAGGTGCGGCAGTGGTTCCGGGCTGCCGGCGTGCACGAGGCGACCGGGCCCGTGCGCACCCCGGGCGCGCCGCACTTCGGCCTGCTGCCGCGGGTGTGCGTCCCGGTACGGCACGCGGACGCGCTGCTCGGCTTCCTGTGGTTCGTCGACGCGGAGCCGGCCATGTCCGACGCCGAGATCGCCGAGGCCGTGGCCGCCGCCCCGGCGCTGGCACTGGCCCTGTTCCACGAGAGCCTGGCCACCGGGCTGGCCTCCCACCGGGAGCTGGAGGCGGTCACCGGGCTGCTGGCGGGCGAGCGGGACGCGGCCAGGCAGCTCATCGAGGCGGGCGCGTTCCCGCAGGCGCAGCCGGTGACCGTACTGGTGGCCAAGCCGCGCGGGGCCGAGCCGGACGAGGCGCTCAGGCTGGGGCTGGAGCAGGGGCTGCTGGCGCTGCGGCGGCGGCTGAACGGTCACCATCCGCTGCACCTGGTTCGCTACGACCACGCTGTGCTGCTGACCGCCGGGCCGCCGGTCTCCCCCGACGAGCTGCACGCGGCCATGCCCGTGCCGGTGGTGGTCGGGGTGGGGCGGACCAGGCCGGCGCTGGCGGAGGCGGCGGGGTCGTACCGGGAGGCCAGGCACGCGGCGGAGGTGACCTCGCGGGTGCCCGGGCTCGGGCGCACGGCCGAGTGGGCGCGGCTCGGCGTCTACCGGATGCTCACCCAGCTGCCCGACCAGGAGCTGCATCCGGGGCTGGAGGGACTGCTGGCCGACGCCCAGTACCTGCCGCTGCTGGAGACCCTGGAGACCTACCTGGACCTGGCCGGGAGCGCGGTCGCCACCTCTCGGGCGCTGCGGCTGCACCGGACGTCCCTGTACTACCGGCTGCAGCGGGTGGAGGAGCTGGCCCGTACCGACCTGAAGGACGGGGGCGAGCGGCTCGCGCTGCACCTGAGCCTGAAACTCGCCCGCCTCTCCGGTCGATATTTACCGAGAGAATCGCATAATTTGTCCTAATTGCGAACCTGACAGGGCTCACGTTTAATGCCCTGACAGGGATGATCCGACGGGAGTGCCGATGCCGTCTGCGAAACGTGCCGGTCCGGTCCTGAACAGGCGCGCGCCCATGCCCGTCGTGGTCCATTCCGGCCCGCTCGTCCTGCCCGTCTGCGCCGATCCCATTCGCGACGGGGCCGTGGCGCTCAAGGGTGACCGGGTGGTCGAGGTGGGCACGCGAGCCTCGGTGACCACGTCCTTCCCCGCCGCCGAGGAGCGGCGGTGGACCGGCATGATCGTGGCCGGGCTGGTCGACGCCCGCGCCGCGGGGTCCGCCTCCGGGCCGGCCGCCGGACCCGGGGTGACGGCGCGGGCCGGGGTGGTCTCCGACCTGGCCGAGCCCGCCGGGGTGCCCGGGATCTCGTACGTCGAGGTGACCAGCGCGAGCGAGGAGGAGTGGGAGACCCGCGGGCGGGACGCGGTGATCACGGCGATCCGCGAGGTCGACCGGCCCTGCCCGGTGGGGATCGCGGCGCACACACCGGACCCGCAGGTGCTGGAGGACGTGGCGGTGCTGGCCAGGACGTTCGGGCTGCGCCTGCTGGTCGATCTGGACCGGCTCTCCCCCGCCGCGCTGGACGAGGCGGGGGTGCTGGGACCGCTGTGCCATGTGGCGGTCTCCCGGCCGCTGGACCCCGGGGAGCGCAAGCTGCTGCGGCTGCGCAAGACCGTGGTGGCCGTCTGCGCGTCGCCCGCCCCCGACGTGCTGGCCCTGCTCGACGAGGGCAACACCGTCGCCCTCGGCACCGGGGCCGACGGCGGTCCGACGGGCGGCACCGGCGGGGTGCTCGGGGTGGCGCGGGGCATCCGGCAGCACGCCCGCGAGCTCGGGCTGCGGACCCGAGGGCTGGACGGCAGGCTGGTGGCGGCCGCGACCATGGGCGGGGCCCGGGCGCTGGGGATGCACCGGGGCAAGGGGCGCATCGGGTCGCTGGCCCCGGGGACCCGCGCCGACTTCGCCGTCTTCGACGCCCGCGGACGCTACCCGTACGCCGCGCTCCTGGCCCAGCCGCCCTGCCTCGGCACCGTCCTCGGCGGCACCGTCCTCCCCGCGGCCTGATCGCTAGCGGAACTGGGACTCCACCAGGCCCAGCAGGTCACGGAGCTGGTCGCGCTGCTCCTCCGTCAGGACCGTGAACAGGTCCTGACCCGCGTCCCGGCGGGCCTCGCGGGCGCGCTCGGCCATCCGGCGCCCCTCGGGAGTGATCACCACCAACGTGGAGCGGCGATTGGCGGGATCCACCTCGCGGCGCGCCAGCCCGGCCTCCTCCAGCGCGTCCACCACCGGCGTGAGCGAGCGCGGCACGATCCGCAGCTCGTCGGCCAGCCGCACCATCCGCAGCGCTTCCGGGGCCTCGGCGAGCGCCCGGAGGGCCCGCGCCTGCCCCGGGTTGAGCCCCAGCGGGACCAGCCGGTCCACGTACCCGCGCCGCAACCGCCGGCTGACCAGGTGCAAGAGCTCGGCGAGCTCCTTTTCTCCCATGTCGATAAGTTTAGCCGGAACAAATATGAGTTAACCTCTGTTTGAGTGGACATCTGAAAGGAGGCGCCACTTGGCGGAGGAACCACGCGCGCCCCTCGGGCGCATCATCAAGCTGTTCCGCCCCTACCGCGGCCGGCTGGCCCTGGTGGGCTCCCTCATCCTGCTGTCGTCGCTGGTGTCGCTGGCCTCGCCCTTCCTGCTGCGCGAGGTGCTGGACGTGGCGATCCCGGCCAGGGACGCCGGCCTGCTCGCGCTGCTGGCCCTGGGCATGATCGCGGTGGCGGTCATCACCAGCGTGTTCGACGTCGTACAGACGCTGATGTCCACCACTGTGGGCCAGCGGGTGATGCACGACCTGCGCATCGCCGTCTACGGCCACCTGCAGCGCATGTCGCTGGCGTTCTTCACCCGCACGAGGACCGGCGAGGTCCAGTCGCGCATCGCCAACGACATCGGCGGCATGCAGTCGGTCGTCACCTCGACCGCTTCTTCCCTCGTCTCCAACCTCACCACCGTGATCGCCACGATCGTCGCCATGGTCGCGCTCGACTGGCGGCTGACGGTCGTCTCGCTGCTGCTCATGCCGGTGTTCGTGTGGATCAGCCGCAAGGTCGGCAGCGAGCGCAAGCGCATCACCAACGAGCGGCAGCGCAAGCTGGCGAGCATCGCCTCCATGGTCCAGGAGTCGCTGTCGATCAGCGGCATCCTGCTCGGCCGCACCATGGGCCGCTCCGACGGTCTGACCGAGCGCTTCGGCCGGGCCTCCGACGAGCTGGCCGACCTCGGCGTGCGGACGAGCATGGCGGGACGCTGGCGGCAGTCGTCCATCCAGATCGTCATGGCGGCCATGCCCGCGATCATCTACTGGGCGGTCGGCCACACGGGCGCGATCTCGGTCGGCACGCTGGTGGCCTTCACGACCCTGCAGACCAGCCTGTTCAGGCCGATGGTCTCGCTGCTGCGGCTGGGCGTCGAGGTGCAGACCTCGCTGGCGCTGTTCGGGCGGATCTTCGAGTATCTGGACCTGCCGGTGGACATCCGCCCCGGCACGCGGGAGCTGCAGGACGTGCGCGGCGAGGTCCGCTTCGAGGACGTCGACTTCTCGTACGGCGAGACCCCCACCCTCACCGGCGTGGACCTCAAGGTCCCGGCGGGCGCCAGCCTGGCCGTCGTGGGCGAGACCGGCTCGGGCAAGACCACGCTCAGCTACCTGCTGCCCAGGCTCTACGACGTCACCGGCGGGCGGGTCACGATCGACGGGGTGGACGTGCGGGAGCTGACGTTCGACACGCTGAGCGAGGCGGTCGGCGTGGTGTCGCAGGAGACGTACCTGTTCCACGCCTCGATCGCCGACAACCTGCGCTTCGCCAAGCCGTCGGCGACCGACGAGGAGCTGGAGGAGGCCGCGCGGGCCGCGCGCATCCACGACCACATCGCCTCGCTGCCCGACGGCTACGACACGCTGGTGGGCGAGCGCGGCTACCGGTTCTCCGGCGGCGAGAAGCAGCGCCTGGCCATCGCGCGCACGCTGCTGCGCAACCCGCCGGTGCTGGTCCTCGACGAGGCCACCAGCGCGCTGGACACGCAGACCGAGCGGGCCGTGCAGGAGGCGCTCGACGCGCTGGCGCGGGGCCGTACGACCATCACGATCGCGCACCGGCTGTCCACGGTCCGCGACGCGGACCAGATCGTCGTGCTGGACGGCGGGAAGATCGTCGAGCGCGGCACCCACGACGAGCTGATGGCCCGCGCCGGCCACTACGCGGCGCTGGTGAGCAGGGATCATCCGCTCGAGCTCGTTCAACCCCAAATGGGCATCATCCCAGTCCCATGAGTAGCCCTGACCCCTCTGGCAACCGACGCCCACCACAGTGTCGAGGAGGGACAAGGAAGCGTTGGCCAAGGCCCTGAGCAAGGCCAAGTCATAGGATTTCGGGCCGCGTCCTGGGTAGGGGTCGCATATGACCGAAAAACCTCCTGACCGGTTCGGCTTCAGTGACGAACAGGCGATCGAGTTCGAGGAGTGGACCGAGGATCTCGGTTTCTACCACGAGGTCAAGGAAGACGACCCCCAGCGCCGGGACACTCTCGACGAACGCCTTCGCCGCGAGGCCAGGGACCGGCTCCACGAGCCCCGCCCCAAGCACCGGCTGACCCAGCCGGACGAAGGGCTGGCGCCCGACACGGAAGGCGAGGAGATCGCCCTCGATTGGGGCGACGACGACGGGAACGACCTGTCGGCGGAGGAGCGTGCCATCCGCATCGACTCCGACGAGAACCTCACGTGATCCGTCCCCGCGCCGCCGTCACCGCTCGCGCGGCGTTCCGGCGCGGGTGCTCATCCAACGCGTCCCAGCACTCGCGCTCAGCCGAGGCGTTCCAGCACGGTCAGTACGGCGTGCAGGTCGTCGATGATCGCGTCGGCGGCCGCCGCCTGCGGGCGCTCGGCGTGCAGGTACCCCCACGGGCCGCGGCGCAGCAGCGTCGTGCGCATGCCCGCCGCGGCGGCCGGGAGCACGTCGTTGTCGAGCCGGTCGCCGACGTAGAGGATCTCGCCGGGCTCCCGCCCCGCGACCGCCGCGACCTTGGCGAAGAACCCGGCGTCCGGCTTGGACACGCCCCATCCCTCGGAGGTGTGCACGGAGTCGGCGGGCAGGTCCATGGCGACCAGTGCCCCGTAGGCCCGCGCCGGCTGGTTGCCCGCGATGATCACCTGGTATCCGGCCGCCCTGATGGCGGCCAGGGCGTCGCGCACGTCGGGGTAGAGGTCGTCGGCGTCGAAGTGGTTGCGCAGGCCGTCGGGCTCGTCGCGCTCCCAGGCGGCATCCTCCGCGTCCGCGTCGAAGCCGGGGCGGATGAGCTCGAAGGCGTCGATATGGGGGCGGTCCAGCGCCGCCATCCCACCGAGCGCGCCCATCAGCACGAACTCGCTCACACCCAGCCGCCCGGCCCAGCGCGTCCAGATGCGCGCCTCGCTGATCAGCGTCTCCCCGACGTCGAACACCACGGCCTTCATCATCAATCCCCCCGTTTCAACCCGTTCGGCCGGGCACCCAGGTAAAAGCGCCCGACAAATCCTATAAGGGGGATTTCTTCATGAAGCCAGAGCGCGATGCGAAGCACCGCCAGCTCGACGCCGATCGCGTCCCACTCGACGACCTCACCATGACCACGGATCAGGGCGTCCCGGTCGATCACACGGACGACTCGCTGCGGGCGGGCACCCGCGGGCCGACGCTCATGGAGGACTTCCACTTCCGCGAGAAGATCACCCGTTTCGACCACGAACGCATCCCCGAGCGCGTGGTCCACGCCAGGGGCGCGGGCGCGTACGGGGTCTTCCAGCTCTACGAGCCGCTCGGCGACCTGACCTCGGCGGCCTTCCTGAACGACACCTCGACGCCGACGCCGACGTTCGTGCGCTTCTCGACCGTCGCGGGCTCGCGCGGCTCGGCCGACACCGTGCGGGACGTACGCGGGTTCGCCACGAAGTTCTACACCTCTCAGGGCAACTTCGACCTCGTGGGCAACAACTTCCCGGTCTTCTTCATCCAGGACGGCATCAAGTTCCCCGACTTCGTGCACGCGGTCAAGCCGGAGCCGCACAACGAGATCCCGCAGGCGCAGTCGGCGCACGACACGTTCTGGGACTTCGTGCAGCTCCAGCCGGAGTCGCTGCACATGGTCATGTGGCTGATGTCCGACCGGGCGATCCCGCGCAGCTTCCGGATGATGCAGGGGTTCGGGGTGCACACGTTCCGGCTGGTGAACGCCTCCGGGCAGGGGACGTTCGTCAAGTGGCACTGGCGGCCGGTGCTGGGGACGTACTCGCTGGTGTGGGACGAGGTGCTGCGCATCCAGGGCAACGACCCCGACTACAACCGCCGGGACCTGTGGGAGGCCATCGAGCGCGGCGTCTACCCCGAGTACGAGCTGTGCGTGCAGCTCGTACCCGAGTCGCGGGAGCACGACTTCGACTTCGACCTGCTCGACCCCACGAAGATCATCCCTGAGGAGCAGGTGCCGCTGCGGCCCATAGGCAAGATGACGCTCAACCGCAACCCGCAGAACTTCTTCGCCGAGACCGAGCAGGTCGCCTTCCACACCGCCAACGTCGTGCCCGGCATCGACTTCTCCAACGACCCGCTGCTGCAGGCCCGCAACTTCTCCTACCTCGACACCCAGCTCCTGCGCCTGGGCGGGCCCAACTTCCCGCAGATCCCGGTCAACCGGCCGGTGAACGAGGTGCGCAACGACCAGCGCGACGGCTTCCACCAGCACCTGATCCACGAGTCGCGCACCAGCTACGCGCCCAACTCCATCAGCGGCAACCGCCCCGAGGCCACCGACGGCTACCGGCACTACCAGGAGCGGGTGGACGGCGTGAAGATCCGCGAGCGCAGCCCCAGCTTCGAGGACCACTACAGCCAGGCCACCCTGTTCTGGAACAGCATGGCGGACTGGGAGAAGCGGCACATCGTGGCCGCGTTCCTGTTCGAACTCGGGCACGTGGAGCGGCTCCCCATCAAGGAGGGCGTGGTCCGGCACCTGGGCCAGATCCACCCCGACCTGGCCGCCCAGGTGGCCCAGGGGCTCGGCCTGCCCGCGCCGCCCAGGACCGAGGTCCACTCCAACGCCTCACCCGCGCTCAGCATGACCGGCCAGCCGCAGAGCCTCGCCACCCGCAAGGTCGCCATCCTCATGGCGGACGGGACGGACGCCGGCGAGGTGACCGCCCTGCGCGAGTCCCTGGAGGGCAAGGGCGCCATCTGCGAGGTGCTGGCCCCGGCGGAGGGCACCGTGGCCGGCATCCCCGTGGACCGGCAGCTCGGCGCGGCGAGCTCGGTCCTCTACGACGCGGTGGTGGCCGCCGACGGCGCGGCCCTGGCCTCGCTGGGGCGGGCGCGCTTCTTCGTCATGGAGGCGTTCAAGCACGGCAAGGCCATCGGGGCCGTGGGGTCCGGCCGCGAGCTTCTGGAGGCCGCGCGACTGCCCAGCGACGTGGGGGTGGTGACGGGGGACGGGATCGCCGAGAAGTTCGCCACGGCGGTCGCCGGCCACCGCTTCTACGAACGCGACGTGGACGCCGTCCCGGCGTGACTGGTACGCGAGTCGGCCGTCCTTCGGGGCGGCCGATTCGTGTGGCGTGAGCGCGCGCGTGATGGAATACTTAGCGTGTCCGTTCGAATACGAAGGGAAAGATTCCATGGTCGCCATCGTGGAAGAAGAGCTCCACACGGACGCAGTGGAAGTGGAGGAGGACCACGCCGACGCCGTGGAGGAGGAGCAGCAGTCCGGCTCCGCCGAAGAGGAACGTCACACAGACGAGGCAGAGCAAGAAGACAACCCGAAGTCGACTGCGATGCGACGCCGCCGAACGCCACGCACCGCTCGGGAGTTGTTCGATGCCCTACCCCCCCTCCCCGGCTTCCGGGTTGAGGTCATCGAAGGGAAACTGATCGTGAGCCCATCAGGCACCCCTGAGCATTTCTTGACCAGCGACGAGCTGGCCTACGCTCTGCGTCCGTTGCGCAAGGAACGCGGCTGGCACGGAGCACATGGTCCGCAGATCTGCATCGATGGGCCCAGATACTCACTCCAGCCCGACTACGTGCTGTGGCCCTGCGACTGCAAACGGTGGGGCAATGAGCTGCTGTCGACTGGAGTGATCATGGTTACCGAGGTGGTCTCGCCCAGCAGCGTTCGCGACGACCGCGAGGAAAAGGTGCGTCTTTACGCGCTGGGCGAGGTGCCGGTCTACCTGCTGATCGACCAGGTCGCGAAGTGCCCGAGCGTAACTGTGTACAGCGACATCGAGGACGGCGTATATCGCACGATCGACTCGGAGCCCATGGGAAAGCTGCTCTACCTGCCGGACCCCGTCAACTTCGAGCTCGACACCTCGATCTTCATGGAGTGAGCTTCTCCATCGCCTTGACGATGCGCTTCTCCGACACCGGAGTAGGAGTCCCCAAGGTCTGGGCGAAGAAGCTCACCCTCAGTTCCTCGATCATCCACCGGATTTCCACCACGTCCGCTTCCCCTCTCCGCACCGGGGGAAGCTTCTCCAGCACGTCGTGGTAGTCGTCCTCGACCTTGTGCACCTTGTCCATCCACTCCTGGTCCCGCCAGGGCTCCTCGGGGAGCTTGGTGAGGCGGCGGTCGATCGCCCGGATATAGCGCAAGATGTCGGACAAACGCCGGTAACCGGTCGCCGTGACGAAGCCCGCGTAGACGAGTTTGCCGAGCTGCTCGCGGATGTCGTCCGTCGACGCGCTCTCCCGCAGGCCGCCCAGCCGGCCGCCCGCCGCGTGCCAGACGCTCAGGATCTGCTCCACCTTCGACAGCACGTCGGCCGCCGTGTCGTGGAGGTGAGCCCGTACGTGCTGGTAGAGGCGGTCGAAGGCCACCGGGTCCCACGCCGCGCCCCCGGCGTCGAGCATCAGCTTGTCGACGGCCGCGTTGACCACGTCCTCGAACAGCGCCACCGCCCCGCCGTGCGGGCTGCGTGACAGCGCCAGCTTGGCCTGGTTGGACAGGCCGCCCAGCAGGGATTTGGCCGGGTTGGTGACGTTGAGGAGGAGCAAGCGGCGCACGCCGGGCCAGTGGGAGCGGCGCTGCTCGGCCGCCGTGTCGAAGATCTTGATCGAGACGGAGTCCCCCGCGTCCACCAGCGCCGGATAGCCCTTCATCCGGCCCTGCTCGAACACCTTCGGCAGCGTCCCGAAGCTCCACCTGTGCAGGCCGGTCTGCTCCAGGTCGTCGCCGGCCTGCGAGAGCGTCTCCCGCAGGCGCGGGGCGAGGCGGCGCTTCAGCGCGTCGAGGTCCTTGTCCTCGGCCACCGTGCGCCGGCGCTCGTCGATCACCCGGTACGTGATGCGCAGATGCTCGGGCACCTGGTCGAGCTGCCAGGCCTCGCGCGGCACGCGTACGCCGGTCAGGCGCAGCAGCTCGCGCTCCACGGCCGCCAGCAGCGGCTCGCCGCCCTGCTTGACCCCCTCCAGCACCTGCTTGGCGTAGTTGGGGGCGGGCACGAAGTTGCGGCGCAGGGCCTTCGGCAGGGAGCGGATCAGCGCGGTGATCAGCTCCTCGCGCAGGCCGGGGATCTGCCAGTCGAAGCCGTCGGAGCTGACCTGGTTGAGCACCTGGAGCGGCACGTGGACGGTCACGCCGTCGGCGTCCGCGCCCGGCTCGAACTGGTAGGTCAGCTTCATCCGCTGCCCGAGCTGTTTCCAGGTGTCGGGGTAGTCGCGGGCGCTGACGTCGGCGCCCTCGTTGACCAGCATGTCCGGCGAGAACGTGAGCAGGTCGGGCGTCTGCTGCCTGGCCTGCTTCCACCAGGAGTCGAAGTGGCGGGCCGAGACCACGTCGGCCGGCACCCGCTGCTCGTAGAAGTCGAACAGCGCCTCGTCGTCCACCATGATGTCGCGGCGGCGCGCCCGGTTCTCCAGCTCCTCGACCTCGCCGAGCAGCCTGCGGTTGTCCTTGAGGAAGCGGTGGTGGGTGTCCCAGTCGCCCTCGACCAGGGCGTGCCTGATGAACAGCTCACGCGACAGGTCGGGGTCGATGCGGCCGTAGTTGACCTTGCGGCCCACCACGAGCGGCACCCCATACAGGGTGACCTTCTCCAGGGCGATCACCGCACCCTGGTTCTTCTCCCAGTGCGGCTCGGAGTAGGTGCGTTTGACCAGGTGTTGCGCGAGCGGCTCGACCCAGTCGGGCTCGATCTTGGCATTGACGCGCGCCCAGAGCCGGGAGGTCTCGACCAGCTCGGCCGACATGACCCACTGCGGCTGCTTCTTGGCCAGCGCCGAGCCGGGGAAGATGGCGAAGCGGGCGTTGCGGGCGCCGAGGTATTCCTGGATCGGCCGGCGGCCGTCCTGCCCCCGCTGCTTGTCCATGACGTCCTTGACGCCGATGTGCGACAGCAGCCCGACCAGCAGCGACGCGTGCACGTGGTACGGCTGCGCGGGCTGGCTGTTGGGCTGGGCGCCGAGCGACTGGCGCACCTGGCTGTAGATGTCCTGCCACTCGCGTACGCGCAGGTAGTTGAGGAACTCGGCCTTGCACAGCCGCCGGAAGGCGCTGGAGGACAGCTCCTTCTGCTTGTCGCGCAGGTAGTTCCACAGGTTGAGGTAGGCCAGGAAGTCGGACTCGGGATCGGCGAAGCGCCGGTGCTTCTCGTCGGCCTGCTGCTGCTTGTCGGACGGGCGCTCGCGCGGGTCCTGGATGGACAGCGCCGCGGCGATCACCATGACCTCGCGCAGGCAGCCGTTCTTCTCGGCCTCCAGCACCATGCGGCCCAGGCGCGGGTCGACGGGGAGGCCGGCCAGCTTGCGGCCGACGCCGGTGAGCTTGCCGTGGACGTCGAACGCGCCCAGCTCGTGGAGCAGGTTGACGCCGTCCTTGACCTGGCGGCGGTCCGGCGGCTCCACGAACGGGAACGCCTCGATGTCGCCCAGCCCGATCGAGGTCATCTGGAGGATGACGGAGGCCAGGTTGGTACGCAGGATCTCGGGGTCGGTGAACTCGGGCCGGCTGAGGAAGTCTTCTTCCTCGTACAGCCGGATGCAGATGCCGTCGGAGGTGCGGCCCGAGCGGCCCTTGCGCTGGTTGGCGCTGGCCTGCGAGACGGCCTCGATCGGCAGCCGCTGCACCTTGGTGCGGTGGCTGTAGCGGGAGATGCGGGCGAACCCCGGGTCGACGACGTATTTGATGCCGGGGACCGTGAGCGACGTCTCGGCGACGTTGGTGGCGAGCACGACGCGGCGGCCGGTGTGGCGCTGGAAGACGCGGTGCTGCTCGGCGGCGCTCAGGCGGGCGTAGAGCGGGAGGATCTCGGTGTTGCGGAACTCGGCCTTGCCCAGGGCGTCGGCGGCGTCGCGGATCTCCCGCTCGCCCGACAGGAACACCAGGATGTCGCCGGGGCCCTCCGAGATCAGCTCCCGGCAGGCGTCCACGATGCCCTGGGTCTGGTCGTCGTCCTCGCTGAGCGGCCGGTAACGCACCTCCACCGGGTAGGTGCGGCCGGAGACCTCGACGATCGGCGCGTCGTCGAAGTGGCGGGAGAACCGCTCGGGGTCGATCGTGGCGCTGGTGATGATGACCTTGAGGTCGGGGCGCTGGGGCAGGAGCTGCTTGAGGTAGCCGAGGATGAAGTCGATGTTGAGGCTGCGTTCGTGGGCCTCGTCGATGATCAGCGTGTCGTACTGGTCGAGCATGCGGTCGTTCTGCAGCTCGGCCAGCAGGATGCCGTCGGTCATCAGCTTGACGAGCGTGCGGTCGCTCGCCTGGTCGGTGAAGCGGACCTTGTAGCCGACGACCTCGCCCAGGCCGGTGTCGAGCTCCTCGGCGATGCGCTCGGCGACCGTGCGGGCGGCGATGCGGCGGGGCTGGGTGTGGCCGATCAGCCCGCGTACGCCGCGGCCCAGCTCCAGGCAGATCTTGGGGATCTGGGTGGTCTTGCCGGAGCCCGTCTCGCCCGCGATGATCACCACCTGGTGGTCGCGGATGGCCGCCAGGATGTCGTCTTTCCGCTGGGAGACCGGCAGGTTTTCCGGATATTTCACCACCGGTACGGCTTCGCGCCGCCGGACCAGCCGCTGCTCGGCGCGTTCGACGTCGGCGAGGATCTCCGCGACGATCTTGTCCCGGGCGTCACGTGACCGGACCCGGCGCATGCCGTCGAGCCTGCGCCGCAGTCGCCGCTGGTCGCGCGGCATGAGCTCGGGCAGGCGGGAGTGGAGCTCGGCGAGTGGAGAGGACAAGGAAGGCGTTCCCATACTGCTTTCAGGATATTTGAGCCCCGCGTCCCCGGAGCCAACCGACCATGCTGCCCGACACCGGCGGGACGCGCATCCCAATATCTCGCCCGGCCCGGGGCGCCTGCCGGTTATGCCGGCTCGGCGGCGAGACGTTCGATCGTGTCGCGCCCCTCCAGGGGGCGCAGCCAGGCGGCGGGCAGGACGCCGGTGCCGTGGAGGGTGCCGAGCAGGTTGCCGCACACCGAGCCGGTGGAGTCGCTGTCGCCCGAATGGTTGACCGACAGCAGCAGGGCCCGCTCCACGGAGGGCTCGGCCAGCGCGCAGTACACGCCGATGGCCAGCGCCTCCTCGGCCACCCACGCGCCGCCCAGCGACTCGACCCGCTCCGGCGAGTGCGCGCCGCCGCCGGCGGCGAGCGCCACGGCGGCGCGCAGGGCCGCGCTGGTCTCGTCGTGCGCCGGGTAGGCCGCCAGCAGGTCCAGGGCGCGGTGGACGGCGGGTTCCAGGTCCTCGCCCGCCACGAGGTACGCCGTGATCGCGGCGAACGCCCCCGCGGCCAGGTAGCCGGTCGGGTGCCCGTGGGTGATCTGCGCGCAGGCCGCCGCCACCTCGAACGCCTCCCGAGGGTCGGGCCCCGCGGCGCCGGAGAGCGCGACCAGGCCGAAGGGGGCCGAGCGCATCACGGTGCCGCAGCCCTTGGAGTTGGGGTTCACCGGGCCCGGCACGCCCAGCGGGGACGGCCCGGGGAACTGCTGACGCAGGCCCGACAGGCAGGCGTTGCCCGGGGCCCTGCGCGAGTACAGCCAGGTCTCCTCGCGCAGCCGGCCCGTGCGGTGCGGGCGGTCCGCGGGCGGCGGGGCCTGGTGGTTCTGGGTGTCGAGCCAGCGCAGGTACGCCTGCCGCACGGGCTCCACCACCTCGGGGTACGGGTACGCCGCCCGCCCCGGGGCCGGGGGTCCACCAGCGTGGGCGGCGCGGGCCCGGAGCAGCCCTTCCACGGTGAAGAGCGTCATCTGGGTGTCGTCGGTGATGAGACCGGATCTTCCTCGCCACGTCGTGACATATCCGGTAATGCCCTCCGCCCCGTGCTCCCTGCGGATCTCCCGCAACGACTGGAACTCGATCGGCGACCCGAGCGCGTCGCCGATCGCGCCACCGAGGAGGCAGCCTCGTACTCGATCCCGTACGTCCATGGGGGAAATCTTGTCAGGCTCCGGGCGGTCTGAGAGATTGCGGGTGATTCGGCCCACGTCCCGGAGGTCACGCGTGCCACAATTACGCCCGGCCCTCTTCGCCGTCACCCTCACCCTCGCGATCGCGACACCCGCCCAGGCGGCGGCAGCGCCACCCGCCATCACCGTCCAGAACGGCCGTACACAGCCGGTCTTCTCCTACGCGGACGCCGTCCGCGAGCACGTGTACGTCGAGTCGACCGTCGACAGCGACCTCGACGGCAAACTCGACAGAGTACGCGTGGACGTCATCAGGCCCAAGGAGTCCGGCCCGGGGCTCAAGGTGCCGGTGATCATCGATGAGAGCCCGTACTACGACAACTCCGGCCGCGGCAACGAGGCAGAGCGCAAAATGTACGACGCCGCCGGAAATGTCACGAAATTTCCGCTCTTCTACGACAACTACTTCGTCCCCCGCGGCTACGCCGTCCTCAACGTCGACATGCTCGGCACCACCCGATCGGACGGCTGCCCGGACATCGGCGGCAAGGCGGACGTCCTGGGCGGCAAGGCCGTCATCGACTGGCTGAACGGCCGCGCCAAGGCGTTCAGGGCGGACGGCACCCCGGCCGTGGCCGACTGGACGACGGGCAAGGCCGCCATGATCGGCAAGTCGTACGACGGCACCCTGGCCAACGCCGTCGCCGCCACCGGCGTCGAGGGCCTGAAGACGATCGTGCCCATCTCGGCCATCAGCTCCTGGTACAAGTACCAGCGCTCCAACGGCGTCATCTACAACCACGACTACGCCTCCTGGCTGGCCAACTACGTCGACACCGACCCCGAGGCCAAGTGCCAGGCCGTGCGCGACAGGATGGACGCCGAGGACGGCGACGACACGGGCGACTTCAACCCGTTCTGGGCCGAGCGCGACTACATCAAGGGCCTGCTCGGCGACGCCTCCAAGGTCAAGGCCAGCGTGTTCGTCGTCCACACGGTCAACGACCTCAACGTCAAGCCCGACAACTTCTCCACCTGGTGGAAGGCCCTGGCCGACCGCAACGTGCCGCGCAAGATCTGGGTCGGCCAGACCCAGCACGTGGACCCGTTCGACTTCGAGGGCCGGCGCGCGCTCTGGGTGGACACCCTGCACCGGTGGTTCGACCACTGGCTGCACGGCGTACGCAACGGGATCACGAACGAGCCCCGCGCCGACGTCGAGATCGGCCCGGCCCGCTGGACCACCCAGCACGACTGGCCGGCGCCGTTCGCGCTCAAGGCGTCCCTGCGCCCCGCGCCCGACGGCTCGCTCGGCCTGAAGCCCGCCACCAGGAACACCACCGCCTCCTTCACCGACGTCGCCATGACCGAGAGCGACATGGTGGCCGACATCGGGACGGCGAACCCGGGACGGGTCGCGTTCACCACGGGCGCGCTCCCGCTCGACCTGCGCCTGTCCGGCACGCCCACCGCGGACCTGCGGGTCAAGCTGGACAAGCCCACCTCCAACCTGACCGCCCTGCTCGTCGACTTCGGCGACGGCACCCGCGTCGACTGGCGCCGCGGCCAGGGCATCACCACGCTCACCGAGGAGGACTGCTACGGCGAGAGCACCGCGGCCGACGACGCCTGTTACAAGAAGGTCGTCACGAACGTGGCCACCCGCCCGCTCGAGATCGTCGCCCGCGGCTGGATCGACGTCCAGAACCGCGACTCGCTCAGCCAGGCCGCGCCGCTGCCGCCCGGCACGTACGGGACGGTCAAGTGGCTGACGCTGCCGCAGGACTACACCTTCAGGAAGGGCCACCGGGTCGGCCTCGTGGTGGCCGGCACCGACTCGACCTACAGCGACGAGACCGGCACCGGCGCGACCGTGACGCTCGACCTGGCCAGGTCCAGCGTCGTCGTCCCGTTCGTCCTGGGCACGCCGCTGGCGGACGTGCCGCAGGACACGACCACGTTCCGCGGTCCCGACCGGGTCGAGCTGCCCGAGCCCGATCGCGAGTTCTCGTTCTTCTAGCGGTATGAGGGGGCTTCCAGCGGTATGAGGGGGTCTCGGGCGCGCCGCCCGGGGCCCTCACCCGCAGGAGAGGACGCCGCGCCGGTAGTCGAGCGTCGTCCGCGTGCCCTTCTGCCGGACCGTCCAGGCGACGCTCATGGTCAGGGTGCCGCCACCGGCGCTGGTGCCGCCGGTCGTCTTGCCGTCACCGGTCGCCCGGCCCGCCCACCGGACGGTGATCTTCCCCCGCTCCACGCTCGACCGCCCGGAGCAGCCGGGCCGCGAGAGTGGCGCGGTCACCTTGAAGGTGTTTCCGGACACGGTGATGCCGTCGGTGCCCTTGGCGGAGACGATCTCGCAGCGTCCGTCGCACGACAGCGCGAACGTTCCGGTACGCCCCGAGCCCAGCCACGCCGTCGCCGGCGACAGCCTGGCCACCGGGGGCGCGGGCTTGGGCAGCTCGGCCTTCCTGGCCATGCTCGTCAGGCCGGCTCCGGCGGCCATCGGGGCCACCCCGGCCACCCAGCGCGACGGCTCGTCCAGCAGGCCGCCCGACTGCGCCGAGGCCTTGGTGAGCGTCGGGGGATGCTTCTGGGCGTTCACGACGGCCCAGACCAGCCCCGCCACCAGCAGGCCCACGCCCACGATCAGGCCGAGCCTGGCCACGGCCCTGATCGGCGGCCCCGCCTCGGGGTCGTCGTCGTCCAGCCGGTCCCGCCAGAACTCCTGAACCTGCCCGTCCCGCAGCTCGGCCAGATCGCCGCCCAGGGAGATCCCGCCGTACCGGATGATGGCGCCCTCGCTGTGGGAGCCGTTGCCCGAGCCTTTGATGGCGGCGCTGAAGACGAGCTTGTCCCCGTACGCGCCGCCGCGGAAGGCCCGCGTACGGCTCGGCGGCGTGAACGGGTGCCGCCCGCGCACGGCGGGTGCCGCCGGGGGCTCCTGGTCGGCGGCGGCCGCGCCCGCCGCCGACCAGGGCTTTCCCGAGGTCGCCGTCGTGGGGTCGGCGACCGGGATCTGCGGCGTGGCGTCGGCGACCGGAGGAGCCGGGGAAGGACCGGTCTCCACCAGTGTGCGTGCCTGCACGGGGAAGCCGTCCGCCCGCCAGAGAGGCCCCTCGCCGGGCAACGGCTGCGCCAACGCCAGCCGGTTGGGAAGTGTGCCGGGCAGTGTGGTGATCGGCAGGCGGCGCAGCAGCGCCGCCGCCGACATGGTCCTGGGCGCGGCCCGGCAGGTCGCGCAGGACTGGATGTGACGGCCGATCCTGGCCCTGGCTCGCCGGCCGGGCGCCGCGACCCACGCCGACACGCGTGCCGTCAGGTCGGGGCATCCGTCGCGCCCCCGCGCGGCGATGATCGCGGCGAACCACTCCTCCAGGGACTCGGCAGCCCGGGTGACGATGGTCCGCACCTCGTCCTGGCGCAGCTCGAAGATCACGGAGATCTCCGCGTCGGCCAGGCCGTGGCGCATGGACAGGTCGAGCAGCTCCCGCTGCGGGCGCTCCAGGGAGAGCAGCGCCTCCGGCAGCAGCTCCGACATCCGGCCGGGCCGCGACCACGAGCCGATGCTCGCGGGCTTGGCGACGAACGCCCGGTGCGCGCGGGCCACCGCGTACAACCAGGGCCGCCGCAGAGCCGGATCGACCACGCGATCCGCGTACAGGTGCGCCGTCAGCATCGCACCGGCCACCGCCTGCTCGGCGTCGCCCGCGGCGAGCTCCGTGCGGCAGTAGTCGTAGAGGCGGGCTCCGTGCTTGTCGCACAGGTCGCGAATGGCCTGGCGAGCGTCGTCAGACAGGGTTCGCCACATCCGGCGTCACACCTCCTCCAGTCAGTACGCGGAACGGGGGGTCGTCACCTCTTCCCTGGCACGGTGTCCAGTAATGAGGCCTGTGCCAGGTAGGCACGTGTCGCGTCAGGGTCTCCGGCGATGGCGCGCAGCCCGGCCATGGCGGCCGCCAGCCTGGCGCTGTCGCGTTCCCGCACTCCCGCGAGCCGGGTCTCGCGAGGTGGGATCACCCGCTGCAGCAGCACCGAGCGCCGCCGCCAGGCCCACGCCTCCAGCGCCGCCGGCGGGGCGAAGCCGCCGATCACGGCCGCGATCACCTGGCCCACCTCGGCCGCGTCGTGGATGCCGGCGTTCATGTTGAGCCCGCCGACCGTGGAGGTCAGGTGCGCGGCGTCGCCGACGAACAGCACCCGGCCGCACCGGTACGAGGTCAGCACACCCCTGGACAGCCCGAACCGGTCGGCGCCCGTCACGTGGATCGGCCCGCTCGCCCCCGGCAGGGCCCGGCGGACCAGCAGGGACAGGTTCGGCGGCGACAGCGGCTCGTGCGTGTCGCAGGGGATCTTGAAGATGATCCGCCAGTGGTCCGGCAGCCCGAGCAGCGTGCACGACTGCTGCACGTCCCGCACGTACGTCAGCGGCGCCAGGCTCGGCAGCAGCCGGTCCAGCGGCGAGTCGGTGAACACCCGCAACGCCTGCGTCGGGTAGGCGGACCTGGGGAACGGCAGGCCCAGGGAGCCCCTGACCGTGCTGTGCGCGCCGTCGGCGGCGATCATGTACCGGGCCCGCGTCCAGGTGTGGCCGACGCGGACCCGGATCCCTGTGCCACCTTCGGCCACGCCGTCCACGTGGGTGCCGAACCGCACGTCCACGTCCGGGTAGACGCTGAGGGCCGCCAGCAGCAGCGGGGTGAGCGCGGCCTGGTCGGCGTGGATCCTGAACGGATGCCTGGTCAGGCCGTTGAGCCGGTTCATGCCCATCTCGGCCAGCACGATGCCGGACCGGTCGCGCCACTGCACCCGGTCGACGACGCGGCCCTTGGCGACGAGCTGGGACGCCACGCCCAGGTCGTCGAGGAGGTCGAGCGTGGCCGGGTGGAACGTGCAGGCCCTGGTCTGCTTGCTGAGCTCGCTCTCGCGCTCCAGCACGGTGACCGGGATCCCGGCCTTGGCCAGCGAGAGCGCCGCGGTCAGCCCCGCGGGCCCCGCTCCCACCACGATGACGCCGTTCATGCCGCGCCTCCCATGTACCGCCGGTGCGGCACGCGGCCGAGCGTCACCTGCTGCCCGATGGTCCTGGACAGCGCCCACCAGGCCGTGCAGAGGTTGGAGGTCAGCAGGATCCGGTCGTTGCCGGCGCTGAGGGGGCCGAGCACGGGCAGCGTGGCCATGCCGGTGCCGGTGAACAGCAGCACCGCGTCCGCCGGCAGCTCGGCCAGTTCGACCTGGCTGATCAGCTCGGAGGGGGTGACCGCGTACGAGGAGTAGCCGTTCTTCGCGCGTACCTGGATGACCTGGGTGACGTTCAGCCCGGCCGTCTTCCAGAACCGCTCGGCCAGCTCGGTCAGCCACGGCTGGTACGGGGAGACCAGCACGATGTCGCTCACCTCGGCGTGTTCCATCGCCTCGCGCGTGGCCTGCGTGGCCGAGGCGAAGGGCACCCCGGTCGCGGCCGACAGCTCGGCGCACTGGTCGCGGTCCTCATCGGGACCGAGGAGGTAGCGGGGCTCGCTGCAGGCCATGACCATCGCGCTCAGCGGCAGGGCGTCGAACGCGTACACCATGGAGGGCAGGGCCTCGTTGTAGCTTTCCAGCCGTTCGGCCAGAGACTGCCCGGGCCGTACCGGGAAGCGCGTGACGTGCATGTCGGCGCGCGACCCGAGCAGGCGGGTGAGCTCGGGCTCCGCCGAGGGGTTGGCGGGCGCCACGATCACTCCCACCCTCCCGCGGCTCACTGAAGGCTCCGGGCGAGGACGGTGCGCATATGGGTTCTCCTCCTGTGCGGGAAGGGTGTGGTGTCAGATGACCGGGTGGCGTAACGCGTGGTCGATCTCGGTGATCGCCCGCGCGGACACCGGACGGATGCGGCGCAGCCTGTGCACGGTGCGCGGCGGTTCTTCCACCGGCGGCGCGTCGCCCTGGTCCTCGCCCCAGGACGGCGGCGCGTGGCGCGCTCCGCGTGCGTGGACCTCGTGCGGCTGTGACCGGCGCAGTTCATCCGTGAGCATGATCGCTCCTGTTCATAGCGGGTTGACGACCTTGCGGTCGTATGTGGCGAAGCGGGCCAGAACCTCGCTCCGTACGTGGTTGACGTGGCCGCGCGGCTCGGCGAGGAGCCGGCGGAAGATCGCCGGCCCCTCTTCCGCCGCGCGTTGAGATCGAGGTTCGGTCTCATGGCCCGACGCCCCGGCGACCCGCACCAGCGCCGTGGCGGCGAGCAGAACGGCGGCCGGGAGAACGGCCACCAGGACGGAGGCGGGCCCGGAAGCGGGCCCCTCCGAGAACGGCCGGCCGATCAGCACTGTGGCGCCCATCGCGCCGATCACCCCACCCAGCATCGCCCACGTGCCGATGGTGCCGATCGCGGAGGCGTGCTGACCGGGTTCGGCGCTCGCGGTGGCCCCCGCCAGAAGACCGACCGCGAGCGCGCCGAATCCGGCGCCCATCAGCACCGCGCCGAGCAGGCTCCACCCGTCGGAAGACGAGTGGGCCGGCAGCGGCGCGCAACCTCCGCCCAGAGCAAAGCCTCCGCCGTAGACGGCTCCGTCGGTCCCGACGCGGCGGACGGCCAGGATGGCCGCCGGAGTCACCGCGATCATGGCCGACAGGAGCCCGGCCTTCTCCACAAAAGGCGGCCCCATGGCGAGCACGGCGAACGACGCCGCACCGGACGGGCAGAACGCGCCCGCCGCCATCGGGAGTCCGCTACGTCGCCGGAGCCGCGGGTCGGTCGCGCGCGCACGATGCCGCCACGAGGTCGCGGACGATCCCGCGTACGACCTCGCGATCGGCTCCGTGGCCGCGGCCGCACGGCCCGGCGGACGCCGATAAAGCCGGCCCCAGGCGCTCCCCCTCGTGTCGGCCAGCACGCCAGCCGCTAACGCGCTGGTCGACAGCACCGCGCCGACTAAGTCGGGCACGTGCCGCGCGATGCCGGAGGGATGGGGAAGCGCCGGGGCCAGCGGCACAAGCGCCGCCGTCAGTCCCAGGCGGGGAAGTCGGCCGTGATCGGCCGGCGGCCACCCGCCGTCTGACAGCAGCGCCAGCATTCCCGCTCCTGCGCACGCGCACCAGAACGCGACGCCCCAGGGCCGTTGGCCGGTGGGCGGCGCGCCGGGCGGCAGCGCGTACGCGGCGGGGAACCTCATGGCGACGCCGAAGTGGTGACCCGGCCGCCTCCTGACCCGGTGCCGTGGCCACGCCACGGCTGCCGGGACCGGTGCGGCCCGGTGCGCGGGGATGGGCGTCGGCGTCATCGCGCCGTCCCCGCTCTGGTGGTTGCCACGTTGGGCACGCTGACGCAGACCATGCGCTCGGTCAGCCCAACCCCCGGGGAGGAATCCGGCGTGGCGGAGCACGATGCCGACGAACGTGCGCGCGATCTGGCCGGCACCGCACCACCGGCCACCGTGCGCGCGACCTTCGAGGCGAGCGCGAGATGTTCGCAGCAGCGGCAGCCGACCTTGGACTCGAGCCCCGCCACCTGGGCGAGCCTGAGCCGCAGCGGCTCCAGCGACGACCGGCGTTCCAGGCCGTCGAGGTCCTCCAGCCGGGCGGGCCAGCGCAGCGCGTCGCGGCAGCGAGCCTCCACCTCGGCCGGGAGTTCCTCCACCGGGAACCCCTCGTGGCGCAGCCGGGTGGCGATCATGACGGCCATGAAGGCCGTCTTGTCGAAGTCGGCCAGCCGTCCCGCCAGGGCCGCGCTCAGCATCCTGGCGCGGTGGCTCAGGCAGACCGCACTCCACCCGAGCAACAGCAGCCGATCAGGTCCCGTCTCCGTGTGCCAGCCGGCCAGCCGCAGCTCGCGGGCCATCCGGTGGTAGAAGCGCCAACGATGACGAGGGCTGTCCAGCCAGACCTGGAGGCCGCCGAGAGGCAGGCTCGCGACCTGAACGCCGGCTCCCACTGCCGGCCCGGCCACGCGCGCGCAGATCCGCTGCACCACTCGCTCCTGCCCCGTGGAGGACAGATCTTCGAGGTGCGAGGATTCCATGGTCACGTCCGGCCACCTCCTCCCCGATTGTTAAGCCACAGTTACCATGCCCTCCGATAGTCTGCTTACGAGCGAGGCTATGTCAACTGACAGTTTGCGCATAAGTTGATACCTACTCGCGGGGCAGAGCTGCCCCGCATGGCAGGGGACAGTGCGGCTCGCGTCCCTTACGCTGGAAAAGTTCACGGGCGGTGGATGGAGGTGTGCCGTGGCGAACTTCGCCGAACGGCTCGATCTTGCGCTGACCAAGCGCGGCTTCACCGGCGCGCAGGTCGCCTCCGCCCTGACGGAGGCGGGCATCCCCATCACCCGCGCCTATGTCAGCCAGCTGCGCACCGGCAAGCAGACCAACCCGACGCTCCAGGTGCTCAGGGCGCTGGCCTCGTGCCTCCAGGTGAGCGTCGGCTGGCTGGTCGGTGACGACTACCTCGAGTCCGGCGCGGTCGAGGACCTCCAGCTGCGCGCGGCCGCCATCGGCCTGGGCACCTCAGAGCTGTCCGAGAGCTCCCTGACCCTGCTGCGCGGCGTGGTCGAGCTGGCCCGCAGGGCCGAAGGGCTGCCCGACGAGCCCGAGCCCCCCTCCTCCCCCGACATCCCCGAGGCGGCCGCGCCGCTGAGCGGGCCGCAGCGCCGGGCGCTCGGCAGGCGGCTGCACGGCCTGCGCCTGGCCGCCGACCTGTCGGTCGCGCAGGTGGAGACGGCGATCGGCAAGGGAGCCGCCGCGATCCCGGCCATCGAGGAGGGCCGGATCGCGCCCGCCCCCATCACCGCCGAGCGCCTGCTCGCCCTCTACGGCGTCACCGCCCCGCCCATCCGCGAATACGTGCTGTCGCTGGCCAGGGGCGAGCGCGAGGCCGCCTGGTACGACGCGCAGTCGGTGCCGGTCTGGCTGGCCACCACGTACGCGCTGGAGCAGCGGGCCACGGTGATCCGCACCTACCACCCCCAGTTCGTCCCGCCGCTGCTGCAGACCGAGGAATACGCCAGGGCGGCCGTCACCGTGACCGGGCCGGCGACGCTCGGGCAGCAGACGGTCGACGAGGCGCTCGCCCTCGTGCTGGCCCGCCAGGAGGCCGTGGCCCGCGACAGCGGCATCGTGGTGTGGGCGGTCATCGACGAGAGCGTGCTGACCCGCTCGATCGTCGGGCCGCACGTCCAGCTCCGCCAGATCGACCAGCTCATCGAGCACGCCAAGCGGCCCAACATCTCGCTCCACGTGCTGCCGACGGACGATCCCGTCTACGTGCCGCGCACCGGCCCGTTCACGCTCTGGCGCTTCGCCGAGGCGTTCGAGGCGGACATCGCGTGCGCCCACGGCATCGAGTCCGACGAGCTGATCACCGACACCGCCGCGGTGGAGGCGTACCACCAGGCGTTCACCAAGCTGTCGGTGACGACGACGACCCGCGAAGAGACTTTCGAGGTGTTGAATTTCCATCGCGAGCGGCTTTCGCGTTCCCTCGGAAAGTGATCTCCTTCCCTAATGGATGATCGTTATTCACGGTAGAGGGTTAGGCAGATATACCGAAAACTAATGGCTTTTCCGGTTGTCATCCGCCGCGCAGCGAGGATCATAAGTTCTGGGTCATCGAGTGGGGTCCGAAAGGATCATTCTTTTCCCGAGAAAGTGGGCGAGGGGAAAGGGGCAACACTCAATGCGTCAGCGTGCCATCCGAAACCTGGCGAAGCTGGAGATGACCCAAGCCAGGATCACCCGGGTTCTCGACGCGGCCACGGGTGGGAAGAACAACTTCGTGGCGGACAGAGACGCAGTGCGCCGCTACGACCAGGCCGCTCCCGTCGTGACGACGGCCGCACGGGCCGTGCTCCACTATTTGTGCCGTGTGGTGCGTCATCTGGCCGGCGAAGGTGTGGACCAGTTCGTCATTGTCGGGAGTGGAGTGCCCAGCGGCCTGCCGGCGGGCAGACAGTTGCACGACGTGGCCCGTGACGCCCTGTGCGGCGCGGTCCCCCGTGTGGTCTACGTGGAGAACGACCCGATGGTGCTGGCCGGAGCCCGGGCGACCATCGAGCCCGTCACCGACCTCGTACGCGTCGTAGAGGGCGACGTGCGCGAGATCGACGACATCCTCGATGACCGGGTCCTGCAGACGTTCCTCGACTGGGACCGGCCCATGGCCGTGCTGCTGCTGTCGACCCACAGCCTGAACGACGACGAGTACTTCCACTACGTGATCAAGCGGATCCGGCAGGTGGTGCCCGAAGGCAGCTACCTGTCGCTGCTGCAGACCACGTTCGACGCGGTCCCGCCGGAGCTGCTAGGAGCGATTCACGACCTGCTGGCGATGACGCTGCCGGGTCACGCGATTCGCAACAGAGAGGAGGTCGCGGCGTTGCTCGAAGGTCTGGTGCTGGTCGATCCGGGGTTGGTGTGGATCCCGGAATGGCGGCCGGACGGCCTCGACACCGCCTGCGCCGAACAGCCGAGTTCTTCGGGGAGTTACGGGGCCGTGGCCCACCTCCCCTGACACCGGACGGTCCGGCCGAGCCACCCTGTCGTGCGCGCGGCCGGACTCAGTCCCACCAGAACGACCAGGCGTGCTCGCCGATGATCTGCTCGGCATAGCCCTGCAGGTCACCGGGGCCCTGGACGATGTTGTCCGGGCAGAACGTCCAGTGCTCGGCAGCCACGTGCAACGCGTGCTCCGGATCGACCGGCGGCGCGGCCACGCTCAGGTCCAGGGTGTTGAACCCGACGCTCACCACCCGCGCGCCGAACCGGTCCTCCCAGCTGCGCACCACGGCGGCCAGCGGGATCATCCACTCGTTGTGGTGCAGCGCGCCCTGCCAGCCCATCACGGCCAGCGCGTCGGCGCTCCTGGGGGCGGCGACCAGGCCGAGCGGCATCCCCTTGACGGCCAGCTCGCCCGCGAGCCAGTCGGCGACCGCCTCGGGGGCGGCCTTGAGCATCCCGGGCGGGGCCGGGCCGGGACAGATCGCCCCGAACGGGTCCAGCTCCTCCAGCGCGGCCTGCGGCATCTGGGTCACCCACTCCTGCCACACCTCGGCCATGAACCCCTCGGCGGTGAAGTGGTCGATCTGGCGGGGGTCGTCCGGAACGATCTGCCCGACCCCCCAGGGCTGCGCCGACTCGTCCAGCAGCACCGGCCACAGGCCGCTGTGCGGGTGCCACTCCCGCATGCGCCTCCAGTCCTCGCCGGACGCGGCCTCCTCGCTCATCCAGAACGCCGGCCTGAGCGCCTGGCCCTGCCGGGTGTAGCCGGGATCGGGCCAGACCACCTCGCCCGGCGGCAGCCCCGCGGGCAGCCTGTGCCCCCTGCCGCCGTCGGCGAACAGCCGCCCCAGCTCGCGTGCGCTCATGCCCTACCGTTCCGATACCGAATCCTGTCTCGGAGATGGTAGTCCGGCCGGTCGCCCTTGGACCTTTGACGACGCAGGAAATGCTGACGACTGTCACAATGAGGGGCTGTGATCCCCTTTGACGCGGTTCTGTCTGACCTTGATGGAGTGCTCCGGCTCTTCGACCACGCCGCCCAGGCCGACATCGAGGCCCGGTACGGCCTGCCGCTCATGCGGACGGCCCTCGACCCCGCGCTGATCATGCCCGCCACGCTCGGCCAGGCCACCGAGGCGGAGTGGCTGGAGTCGGTCGTCGTCGCGCTCGGCGGTGACGAGCGGGCCCGCCAGGCCGTGGCCGAGTTCGGGCAGGTGCGGTTCTGGGTGGACGAGGAGGTCAGGGCGCTCTTGGCCAAGGCACAGCAGCACGTGCCCGTGGTGATCGTGACCAACGCCACGGACTCGCTGGAGCAGCACCTCGACCTGCTGGGGCTCACGTACTTCGCGGACGACGTGGTCAGCAGCGCCAGGGTGGGCGTGGCCAAGCCCGATCGGCGGATCTACGAGATCGCCGCGGAGCGGGCCGGGGTCGCGCCGGAGCGCTGCCTGTTCGTGGACGACCGGCTGCAGAACGTGGAGGCGGCCAGGGCGCTCGGCATGACCGGCGTCCACTACCGCTCGTTCCAGGATCTGGCGGCCGTACTGGGCTGATGGTCGGTGGCCTGGTCGAAGAAGGCTCGTTCCAGCTCGACCGCCAGGCGGAAGACGTCCAGCACCGCCGTCCGGCGCTCCTCGTCCAGGTCCGCGCCGAGGCGGTCGAGCTCGCCCCGCAGGAAGGCCACCCAGGCCCGGAACTCCGGGCCCTCGTGCAGCTCGATCCACTCGCGGTGCACGAAGCTCTCCGGCAGCGGCCGCTCGGCCCGCGACGCCCAGCCCAGGTAGCACCATTCGGCCACGCAGAGCACGGCGACGATCAGCAGGTAGTCCTGTGACGTCCGCGCCTCGTCCATGAGCTGCCTGAACGCGGCCGTCACCGGCTCGGTCGGCGCGTCGGTCCGCCCGTTCAGCGCGGCCAGCGCCCGGTGGAAGTACGTCTTCTCCTCGGTGGTCGCCACCTGGCCGAGGAACTTCCCGTAGGGCACCCGCGCCTCGAACGTGTCCGCGCTCGCCACGGCCGCCCCGAGCAGGGCCGTGAACGAGTCCACGAACTGGAAGTCCTGCTCCAGGTAGCGCCGCATGCCGTCGTCGGGCGCCGAGCCCGTCGTGATCGCCATCGCGAACGGGTGCGTCACCACCGCCGTCCACTCGGGCTCGCACTGCGCCCTGAGCCATTCACTGAAGGATCGCTCGCTCACGATCCGACCGTACCCAAAACGAGCTTCAACCCCTTCCTCCCGGAGGACACCAGGTCCTCCGGGAGGAGCCAGCCCTTCCCCTATTCCCTCAAAGACATCCCAGGGACCTCAGCCGGAGTGCGGCGAGGAGTAAGGGTGCGGCGGAAGCACCAACAAGGGGGTTGTTTCCGGCGCGGCTCGCGCCAACCGCGCCGGAAACGTCCGCGTGACCGCCGCCCCCGGCCTTGCTCGGCGAGCTGCGCTTCTCGCCAGGCCGGGGGCGGCGGCGAGAGAGCGCCGCTCAGTACCCGCCGTACGGATTCTGGGAGGACGACTGGCTACTGGGGGCGCTCGTCTGGTGGCCCGACGGGTGGTTCGTCGGGGAGCTCGACGGCGAGGACGTGGGCGTCGCGGTGGACGTCGGCTTGGTGCCCTGCGGGGCGATGATGCCGATCAGGCCGTGCTTGGTGCCGTCGATGCCCGCGGAGAACCACATGGAGTTCTCGCCGCCGTTGGTGGCGGTGCCGGGCTCCAGGTCCCACAGGCCGGGCAGCACGATCGGGTTGCCGTCGGCCGTGGCCAGCGCGCCCAGGTGGCGGCTGTTCTTGTACGCGTGCACGGTGCCGTCGCCGAAGTTGCCGATGAGCAGCGCGCCCCTGTACTGTCCCCAGCCCTTCGGCGCGGCGGTGATCCCCCAGGGGGCGTTGAGCCCGACCCTGGAGATGCGGCCGGTGAGGCGCCCGCCGGCGTTGAAGCGGCTCACGAAGCCCTTGCCCTCGCCGAATTCGGGCTTGCCGGTGGACGGGTCACGCAGGGCCCAGGACACCCAGATGCTGCCGTTGGCGATCGCCACGTTGTAGGCCTTGTACGTCCTGGGGACGCCCGGGTCGCGGAACTGCCAGCTCTTCAGGCTGATGCGCCGGAAGTCCTCGTCGAAGGCGTGGATGCGCCCGCTCGCGAAGTCGGCGGCCAGCAGGAAGTCTCCGTCGTCGGTCTCGACGAGCTCCAGCCCCTTGTAGTCGGCGCCGCGGGTGAAGGCCCCGATGATCGCGTTCTTCGGGTCCACGTCCTTGTTCCAGCCCGTGATGGCTCCGCTCGGGCTGGAGAAGATGAACGTGGCGGGCTTGCCCTTGACGGTGAAGCCCTCGCCCGGGTTGAACACCTGGCCGGTGGGTGCTCCGCCGGGGATCCACACCTCGGTCTGCTCCTTCTTGCCCGTGCCGGAGTAGACGGTGGCGGTGCCGGTGCCGGTGTTCGAGACCCACAGAGTCTTGCCCATGGCCAGGCCCCACGGGTTGACGACCTTGGCGTCGGTGACCGGGGCTTTGCCCTGAACGTCCGACACAAGGCTGATCACGTCGAATCGGTTCCTGGTTGTGGTGGCGTGCGCGGGAGTGGTGAGAGTTGCTCCCCACACAACCGCAACAGCGCAGAGTGTGATGATGCGTGGCCGCATCCGTTGCCTCCTAGTTAGCGCTTGTGACGCGAGATACGTGGAGGGCTGTGGGCCGGTTCAGCCGGTTCCGGAAATATCGGGACAGGAGTTTTTTCGTGTCCTGAAGGGGAGAGGGATTGACATGAACGTGTTGGGCATTGACATCGGTGGTTCGGGAATCAAGGGCGCCCCTGTCGACATCGAGGCCGGCGAGCTGGTGAAGGAGCGCTTGCGCATTCCCACGCCCCAGCCGTCCAAGCCCGATGAGGTGGCGGAAGCGGTGGCGGAGATCGTCAAGCATTTCGGCTGGAGCGGTCCCATCGGGGTGACGTTCCCCGGCGTGGTCAAGGACGGGGTCGTGCTGACGGCCGCCAATGTGGACCACTCGTGGATCGGCGTGGACGCGGCCGGGTTGTTCGGCGGGGCGACCGTGCTGAACGACGCCGACGCGGCCGGCGTGGCGGAGGTGACCTACGGGCGCGGGCGCGGGGAGCGCGGGACCGTGCTCGTGCTGACGTTCGGCACGGGGATCGGCAGCGCCCTGTTCACCGACGGGACGCTCGTGCCCAACACCGAGCTCGGGCACCTGGAGCTGCGGGGCAAGGACGCCGAGCACCGGGCGTCGGCGCGGGCGCGGGAGGAGCACGAGCTGAGCTGGGAGAAGTGGGCCGAGCGGGTGGAGGAGTACCTCCGGCACGTGGAGATGCTGCTGTCGCCCACGCTGATCGTCATCGGCGGAGGTGCGAGCAGGAAGGCCGACAAGTTCCTGCCGCACGTCCACATCGACACGCCCGTCGTCCCCGCCACCCTGCAGAACGAGGCCGGCATCATCGGTGCCGCCCTGGCCGCCTCCCGTCGCTCATGAGCCGCTCCGGGCCGGGCTCACTTCGTACCGGGCCGGCTCGGGGCCACCCACTTGAAGTCCTTCGTGTCGTCCGGCAGGGCCTGCTTCCCCTCGGGGTACTGGAAGGTGGGGAACGCCGACTTGTCGATCTTCACGGTGGCGAAGTCGACCTCGCGCAGCCTCGCCCCCGGCCAGCCGTCCTGCTCGTACGGCTCGGCCATGTCTGCCAGCGCCTGCCCCTGCGTGATCAGGTAGGCGACGATGGCCGCCTGGCCCATGCAGTACGTGAGGAGCGCGCCGATCATCACGGTCAGCACCTTGTCCGCGGCGTTGAGCAGCCATCTCAGGTACAGACGGCCCTGGACGGCCCCCACGGGTGACAGCACCATCATCGACAGCCCGTACACGCTGGAGGCGGCGACCATCGTGGAGAAGGTCGCCATCGCCCCCTTGAAGAGCCGGAAGGCGTTGGCCACGCCGTCGAGGATGTCGCCGATCTGGTCGAGGGAGTCGCGCAGGACCTCGGTGCCCGCGTGCATCTTGCCGGTCACCCGGGAGAACTCCCGCTGGTCGTCGGCGATCCAGCCGCGGCGGGACTCGGCGGGAATGCCGTCCAGCACCTCCACGGGGTTGTCGAGGTCCCTGGCCATCTGCTTCCAGACCTTGGCGACCTCCGAGACCCGGTCGACGTCCATCTGGAGGGACTCCAGGAGGGCCAGCGACACCAGCGGGACGCCCGCGTACAGCTGGAGCCCCTTGAGCGTCCGGATGATCGGCCACGGCGCGGGCGCCATCACACGTACTCCACGATGCTGGCCTGCTCGGCCCTGCGCCAGTTTCCCGCGCAGGTGGCCAGGCTGTCGGTGATGCCGCGGGAGGCGATGGCGCCGCCCCTCAGGGCCTCCGTGCAGCCTCGCTGCGCCGTCTCGTAGGCCGGGCCGAGGATTCTCGCCAAGATCGTCCCCAGCGTGCCGTCGCCGAGGTCGGTGTCGTAGACGCGGTCTCCGGTCTTCATGAGGCCGGCCCAGACGTCGTCGTAGCGCTCGCCCATGGCGGCGATGACACTGGACGTGATGACCCTTGTCTCCTGCGGGGTGGACATGTCGCTCCTTCAGGTGTTCTGCGTCGAAGGTCATCTTTGTCGCCTTGGAGGCGTTGATCATCTGGGTTCACCGGATGTTCGACGGGGCGCAACCAGCCGCTGTCAGCGGGTTCAGGAAATCTTGATCAACTCCATTGGTCGCGCCGACGAACAGGAAGGTCACGGCATGTTCGACTTCGACCCGGCCGCCGTCACGCCCGAGGAGCTGGACAGGATCGGGCGGCGCGCGGACGAGGCCATGTCGAAGCTCGCCACGGCCATGGACGGGCTCGGCGAGGTCACCGGGGAGGGCACCGCCGCCGGGGGCCGGATCCAGGCCACCGTGGAGGCCGACGGCCTCGTCCGGGACATCCGCCTGGACGCACGGGTGCTGCGCACGATGGGCAGCGACGAGCTGGCCGAGGCGATCGTGACGGCGCTGCGCGCGGCCCAGCTGTCGGCCCGGGGCCAGCTGGAGGAGCGCCTCGCCGAGGCCCAGGGCGGCGAGCGCCTGCCGTTCGACCTCGGGGACGTCGGCCGCCGCTTCGAGGCCGTCCAGTCCGCCTTCCTCTCCGCCCTGCCCCGGCGCTGACCGGCGGCGCGCCCCCGATCACCGGCCGGACTACCCCGCCTTCGGCGATAGCTCTTAGGGTGGGTGTTCTCCATCCGATGAGGAGAGGGTGCATGCGAAACGTCGCTCGGACCTCGCTCGTGGACGCCGCCATCGACGAGCTCCGCCGAGAGATCGCGCGTGGTGTGTGGCCGGTCGGCACCAAGATCCCGTCCGAGAGCCAGCTCGCGCAGAGCCTCGGCATGAGCAGGCTGTCCGTGCGCGAGGCGGTGCGGGTCCTGGCCCACGCCGGGCTCCTGCACACCCGCCAGGGCGACGGCACCTACGTGACCGCCACCGACGAGTCCAAGGTCGCCCTGCGCCGGCGGCTCGACACGGCGGCCGCCATGGACATCATCGACGTGCGCCGCGGCCTCGACCTCGTGGCCGCCCGGCTCGCGGCGGGCAGGCGCACCGAGGAGGACCTGACCGCGATGCGCCGGACGCTGGCCCGCCGGGACGCGGCCGCCCGCGCCGGCGACCTCGACGGCTTCGCGGACGCGGACGTGGACTTCCACCTGCTGGTCGCGGACGCCGCGCACAACGCCCTGCTCGGCGACCTCTACCGCAGCATGAGCGACGCCCTGCGCGACAGCGTCAGGGACCAGGAGCAGGCGGCCCTGACGCCGGACAGCTCCCACGACGACCTGCTGGGCGCGATCGAGGACGGCGACGCGGCCCGCGCGGTCGCCGTCTCCGTCGCCATCCTCGACCAGCAGGAACGCGACCTCTGAACACGGCCCCCGCGACGTAGGGCCGCGATCCGACCCCCGTGGCATCGGGCCGCGTCCGGCTAGCGCGGCGTCGGGATGCGGCGAGGCTCACGTGGCGGAACCGGGGTGGGCCTGCGACGCGGTGCCGCTCGGGAAAGCGGCGCCGCAGGCACACCCCGGCGCTCTCCCCGCCAGGACCGCCGATCACTTACCGGAGATGACGATCGTCTCCCCCGGCGAGCCCGTCGGCTCAGGCGGGTCCGATGGGTCCGGCGTGCCCGTGGGCGGGTCCGGCTCGGCTTCCGACCGGCGCGACCGGCGGATCAGCCGCGCCACGCGGGCCGGCCACCTCGGCGACGCCCCGTCCGGCGAGGGCGGCCGAGGCGGCAGGCCCGGCAGGCGGGACTGCGGCAGCAGCCACAGGGCCACCACCGCGACCAGCGAACCACCGACGGCGGCGATCGCCAGCGCGTAGACAGGCACCCCGCCGGATCCCTGCCCCGCACCACCGGAGCTTGCCCGCCGGCCACCCGTGTCACCGGAGCCTTCCCGCCCCACGTCGGTAGCACCGGCACTCCCCTGCCCCTTCGGCGACCGGGTAATCACCGCCGGACTCCCATCCGGGAACCCGGGCGGCCGCACGGCCCCCCAGAACGACTTCTCCGCCGACATGGGCGCCACCATCTCGGCGGGCACCGGATCGACCTTCAGCCCGCCGGGAACGGTCAGCGTCCCCACCACGTACGGCTGGAACAGCCCCTGGACGCCCTCCACCTTCCACACTCCCTCAGGCACCACCACCGACGTGGCGTAATGCCCGGCCTCCGGCAGCGCCGTGCCGCCGAAGCGCAGGCTCTTCCCGTCCGCCCCGGTGAACCGCAGCCCGACCGCCCCGAGATCCCCGTCGAACGGATGGGAGCCGTGCTGGAGCACCCAGAACCCCAGCGCGTACGACGTCCCGCCCTCGAACCGGGACGGCACCGGATCCAGATAGGTCACCGCCCAACCGCCGGCAGCGGCGGCGGGCAGGCCGCCCAGGACCAGCGCCGCCATGCCGGCCACCGTGGCGGCCAGCACCGCCAGAATCCTCTTCATGGGACCACCTCCGGTACAGATACACCGGAGGCGCGGCCCAGGTTCTGACGGGCCTGCGACATTTCTCGTTACGGCGCGCACAATGGAGGAAAGGCGAGAATTCGGCGGGGAGCGAGGAGGCTTGCGCCGTGTCCGCCACCGGACGCGCATATGTGACCGCAATGCTCGACGTCCTCGTTTTCGAGAACGTATTGGTGGCGTGGCGACGGAACACGCCCTGGGGCGGATACATGATCGTCTCGCACGAGGGCGAGGAGATCAGGTTGACCGCGCGACAGGCGGAAACGTGGGCTCGGGGCGCCTTCGCCGTCTACCTGGCGATGATCGACCAGGGCCGCATCACCCCGCGCATCCCGCGCGGCACCGCGCAGTCGTAGCCCGCCTCGTGACTTAACCGGACCGGTGAATCCGTCCCGGAATTCCCGCCATTCCCGGCGGGCGTCCCGCAAAGGACGTGTGGCCCATTCCCGAGGCTCCGGCGGTCAGGACGACTGATTGTTCATGAACTCCGAGATCTTCCACTTCCCGCCCTCCTTGCCGAGCAGGAACAGCTCGCGGAAGCGCGCGTCCCCCTGCTTGCTCCCCGAGCGGACGACGGCGTTCTCGGCGCCGACCGTACGCACGTCCACGATGGTGTGCATGGCCGACACCACGTCGGTCGCGCCCTGCAACTGCTGCTGGTAGAGGCTGCGGATCGCCTTGGTGCCCTCGGCCGTGGCCTCGCCGTCTATCTCGACCACCGCGTTGCCCGTGAACAGGCTGACGATCTGGTCCACGTTCCCCGCCTTGAGCGCGTTGAAGTAGGACTCGACGGCGCCGCGCGGCTGCCCGGCCGCCGTCGCCGTCGCGGTCGGGGACGGGCTCCTGGTGTAGGGACCGGTCGGGGTCACGGCCGCTTTCATCGCTTGCGTACGGTCACCGCCCACGTCGCAACCGGCGACCAGGAGGACGGGGACGATCGCCGCCGGTAGAAGTGCCCAGCGCTGAAAAACCTTGCTCATGGCCGCTTTGATGCCCGCACCCGCCATGCGCGAATGCGGCGTTTGGCCAGTCCGCACGACGCCTTTAGCTCGTTGGGGTGTTACTCACGGTAACGGTTCACTGAATCTGGCTGAGACCGGTCAGAGTTGCGATCGTTGCCGCCCCGAGACCAGCGCACAGGGCACCGCCGATAGCGTCCGTCCAGTGCCGCGAATCCAGGCGAACCCCGAACCCCTCCCCCAGCGCGAGGACGCCGAACGTTGCGACAGCATCGATTCAGGACGGCGTTGCGTGTTGCCACTGACCCATCGAAGCCCGCACGTCTACCCCCCGGTGGAGACTGGAGCATAGCCCTCGGCCTGGCATCGGCGCAGCCGATATGCCAGAACGGCATGACCCCACTCTGAGCAGGCGGAAGACGAGCCACTTCCCCCGTACGAGGGAGGCGGTCCCCGGGCCGGTCGGCTAGCTTCTGGAGCCGTGGCGGTTCCCTGGAAACCTTGGAAGCCCTGGAAGGCGGTGCTCTACCAGCTACTGGGCGCGGCGTTGCTGACGCCGGTGGCGGCGGTCCTGGCGGTGACGCTCGTGACGGAGGTGTCCCTGGCGCGGGTGCTGTTGCTGTGGGCGGCGTGCCTGCCCGCGTCGGCGCTCGTGGCGTGCCTGCCCCTGGTGCCGCGGCTGGAGGTCATCGCGCTGTCAGAGCTGCTCGGGGTGGCCGTGCCGGACCGCGCCGACCCGGTCTATCTGCGGGTGCTGACGGCGCTGCACCTGTTCGTGGGGGCGACGCTGAGTGCCGGGGTGCTGGCGCTGGCGCCCGCGTTCACCCGCCCGCAGGCCGCTCAGGGTGATCTGGCGCAGGTGTCCGTCATGGCCGTGGCCGTGCTGGCGGTGATGGTGCTGGCGGGGGCCGGGCAGCAGCGGGTGGCGCGCAGGCTGCTGCGCTCCGACCCGTCGCTGGTGATCGAGGAGCTCGGCCGCCGCCAGAGCCTGGCGCTGGAGCTGCACGACTCGGTGGGGCACGCGCTCAGCGTCGTCCTGGTGCAGGCCATGGCGGCCCAGGCGGCCCTGGGGCGGCCGGAGACGGTGCCGGTGGCCGGACGGTCGCTGGACCACCTGGTGGGCACCGCACGTGGCGCTCAGCAGGAGCTGGACGTGCTCCTTCGGGTGCTCGACGAGGGCAGTACGGCGCAGGCGCCCACGCTGGCCGCCCTCAGTGCGCTCGTGCACGGGCTGGACGTGGAGTGCCGTGCCGACCCGGTGGACCGGGTGCCGGAGGCGGCGTCGCGGGCGGCGTACGCGATCGCCAGGGAGGCGGTCACGAACGCGCTCAGGCACGGGCGGGGGCGGGTCCGGGTGGACCTGGCCGTCCGGCACCGCTCCGCCCCCGAAGTGACCGCAGTCAGGGGCGGCGCTGGAGGGGGCGGGAAGGAGGTCGTGCTGGTCGTGGAGAACGAGGTGGCCGGGAGCGCGACGCCCGGGGAGGGGCGCGGTCTGGTGGGGATGCGAATGCGGGCGCGCCTGGCCGGAGGGGTGTTCGAGCGGGAGGAGGTGGACGGCACATGGCGGGTGACGGCGACACTGCCCGCGTGAGCAGGGGGATCCGGGTGGTGCTGGCCGACGACGAGCCGCTCATCCGCTCCGGCTGGGCCACCATGCTCTCCCCGTACGACGACATCGAGGTGATCGGGGAGGCGGCCGACGGCCACGCCGCCGTCGAGCTGGGCCGCGCGGCCGACGTCGTGCTCATGGACATCCGCATGCCCGGCCCCGCCGGCAGCATGGACGGCCTGCACGCCACCCGGGAGCTGGCCCGCCTCTCGCCGCGGACCCGGGTCGTCGTGGTCACGACGTTCGAGAACGACCAGCTCGTCTGGGGCGCGCTACGCGCGGGCGCGGCCGGCTACGTGCTCAAGCGCTCCCCCGCCGCCGACCTGGTCACCGCGATCCGGCTGCGGGACGGCGTGCTCTTCCCCGACGCGCTGCGCCGCATCGCCGCCCCGCGCCCGCGCGCCACCGCCGCCCACGACCTCACGCCCAGGGAGCTGGACGTCCTGCGTCACCTGGCCCGCGGGCTGAGCAACGCCGAGATCGCCGCCGCCCTGTACGTCACCAGGGAGACGGTCAAGACGCACGTCGGCAACGTCCTGGACAAGCTGGGCGCGAGGGACCGCACCCAGGCCGTCGTGCGAGCCTACGACCTGGGCTTGGTCCTGGCGGGCGATCAGGCGCCGACCTCCACGCCGCCGTCCGCCACCCGAACCCGGTAGATCGGCACGGACACCGCGTCCTCGTCCAGGCAGCGCCCCGACACCAGCGAGAACACCTGCTTGTGCAGCGGCGAGGCCACGGTCGGCTCGCCCTTCCTGGTGCCGACGATGCCGCGCGAGAGCACGTACGCGCCGCTGAACGGGTCGAGGTTGCCCAGCGCGTGCAGCGTGCCGTCGTGGGTGCGGAAGATGGCCACCTGCTCACCGCCCACCAGGGCGCAGACGCCGCGTTCCGGCACCATGGCCTCATAGTCGCAGATCCGCGTCCAGCTCATCTGGCCATCACCGGCTTGATCTGGCCGCGCTCGCTGGCGAAGACGATCGACGGGTCCGGCACGCCGGGGGCGTTGACGAAGGTGACGAACCTGTTCAGCTTCTCGGGGTCGTCCAGCGTGGCCGCCCACTCGTCGGCGTACGTGGCGATGTGGTTCTCCATCTGCGCGTCCAGGTCGGCGCAGATGCCGAGCGAATCTTCCATGATCACCTCGCGGAGATAGTCGAGCCCGCCGTCCAGCGACTCCAGCCAGGTGGAGGTGCGCTGCAGCCGGTCGGCCGTGCGGATGTAGAACATGAGGAACCGGTCGATCGTCCTGATGAGCTCCTCCGAGCTCAGGTCCGTGGCCAGCAGGTCGGCGTGGCGGGGCTTGAAGCCGCCGTTGCCGCCGACGTACAGGTTCCAGCCCCGCTCGGTGGCGATGATCCCGAAGTCCTTGGACCTGGCCTCGGCGCACTCGCGGGCGCAGCCGGAGACGGCCGACTTGAGCTTGTGCGGCGAGCGCAGGCCGCGGTAGCGCAGCTCCAGCGCGATGGCCATGCCCACCGAGTCCTGCACGCCGTAGCGGCACCAGGTCGAGCCGACGCACGACTTCACCGTGCGCAGCGCCTTGCCGTACGCGTGGCCGGACTCGAACCCGGCGTCCACCAGCCGCCGCCAGATCTCCGGCAGCTGCTCGACCCGGGCTCCGAACAGGTCGATGCGCTGACCGCCGGTGATCTTCGTGTAGAGGCCGAAGTCACGGGCCACCTCGCCGATCACGATGAGCTTGTCGGGGGTGATCTCGCCGCCGGGGATGCGCGGGACGACCGAGTACGTGCCGTTCTTCTGCATGTTGGCGAGGAAATGGTCGTTGGTGTCCTGCAGCGTGACCCGCTCGCCGTCGAGCACGTGGCCGTTGTAGAGCGAGGCCAGGATCGAGGCCACGGCCGGCTTGCAGATGTCGCAGCCTCTGCCGTGCCCGTGTTCGGTGATGAGCTGGGAGAACGTGGTGATCTTGCGGACCCGTACGATGTCGAACAGCTCGGCCCGCGAGTACGTGAAGTGCTCGCACAGCGCCTTGCTGACCTCGACGCCCGACTTCTCCAGCAACTGCTTGAGCATCGGCACGCAGCTGCCGCAGGTCGTGCCGGCGCGGGTGCAGGCCTTGATGCCGGGCACGTCGGTGACGCCCTTATCGGCGATGGCCGTGCGGACATCGCCCGCGCACACGTTGTTGCAGGAGCACACCTGCGCCTCGTCGGGCAGGTCGAGGCTGGCCCCGGCCCCGCTGAAGAGCAGGTCGGACGGCGAGGCGGGCAGCGCCTTGCCGACGAAGGGCCGCAGGGACGTGTACGGGGAGGCGTCGCCCACGCAGATGCCGCCGAGCAGCGTCTTCGCGTCGTCGCTGATGAACAGCTTCTTGTAGACACCGACCACCGGGTCCATGTAGGTGACGTCGAGCGCCCCCGACATGGCCCCGAACTGCGCCACCTCGACACCCAGCAGCTTGAGCTTGGTGGACATGTCGGCGCCCTCGAAGGCCGAGGACCCGCCCATGATCCGGTCGGCCGCCACCTCGGCCATCGTGTTGCACGGCCCGACGAGGCCGTAGACCATGCCGCCGACCAGCGCGCACTCGCCGACCGCGTAGATCGAGGCGTCGGAGGTGAGCATCGAGGAGTCGACCACGATGCCGCCCCGCTCGCCGACCTCCAGCCCGGACGACCTGGCCAGCTCGTCACGCGGCCTGATGCCCGCCGAGAAGACCACGACCTGCGCGTCCAGCACCGTGCCGTCCGGCTTGCGCAGCCCGGTGACCTGGCCGTCCGCGGTGACGATCTCCTGGACGCCCGCCCCGGCGTGCACGCCGAGCCCGAGGCCCTCGATGTGGGACTTCAGCACCGCGCCGCCGCCCTCGTCCACCTGCCGCGGCATCAGCCAGGGGCTCATCTCGACGATGTGCGCCTTCAGCCCGAGCGCGCGCAGCGCGTCGGCGGCCTCCAGGCCGAGCAGCCCGCCGCCGACCACGACGCCCTCGACCGCGTCCTTGGCGGCCACCCGGATCGCGTCCAGGTCGTCGATGGTGCGGTAGACGAAGGCGTGCTCGGCGCCCGGCACCGGCGGCACGAACGGCGCCGACCCGGTGGCCAGCACGAGCACGTCATAGGGCTCGGTGGCGCCGTCGGCCAGGGTGACCTCGCGGGCCTCCCGGTCGATCCCGGTGACCCGGCTGCTCAGCCTCGTCACGACCCCCGCGGGCATCTCGTAGGTGAGGTCCTCCACGGTGACGCCGGAGAGGTAGGAGGTCAGTGCCACCCGGTCGTACGCCGGGCGCGGCTCCTCCCCGATCACGGTGATCCGGCCGTCGAAGCCCTTGTCCACCAGAGTTTCGACGAGCCGGTGGGCCGTCGGCCCGTACCCAACGACGACGATCCTGCTCATACAGAAACCCCTTCCTGTTCGCACAGCCAGCCGACGATGCCCTCCACGGCGTCGCGGCAGGTTCCGCATCCGGTCGTCGCCCTGGTCGCGGCCGCCACTCCGGCCACGTCGCGGGCCCCGGCCTCCCAGCACGCCCTGATCTGACCCTTGGTCACGTTGTTGCACTGACAGACCTTGGCCGCGTCCGGCATCAGCGTCGGGCTGTCGGCCACCGGCGCCGACGACAGCCCGGGGAACAGCAGCCCGGCCCGGTCCCCCGGCACCGGCGCGCCTCGGTCGAAGAGCTGGGTGAGCGTGCCCACGGCGTCGCTCTCGCCCAGCAGGATCGCGCCCACCAGCCGCCCGTCGCGGATGACGAGCTTGCGGTAGGTGCCGCGGGCCCGGTGGCTGAAGCGCACCACCTCGGCGTGCTCCTCGGTGAGCTGGGTCTCGCCCATGGCGGCCAGCTCGACACTCCTGGCCTTGAGCCTGGTGACCAGCCGGGAGCCCCGGTAGAGGGCCTTGCCGCCGGTGATCACGTCGGCGGCCACGGAGGCCTGCTCCCAGGCGGGGGCGACCAGGCCGTACACGGTGCCCTCGTGCTCGGCGCACTCGCCGATGGCGAAGATCGATGGGTCGTCGGTGCGCAGCTCGTCGTCCACGACGACGCCGCGCCGCACCTCCAGCCCCGCCGCGGCGGCCGGCCCGGTGACGGGGCGGACGCCGCAGGCCAGCACGACGAGGTCGGCCTCGATCAGCTCGCCGCCGGCCAGCCGGACGCCGTCCTCCCGCACCGACTCGGCGCTGACGCCGGTGCGGATCTCGACGCCGAGCCCGGCGAGCGTCTCGCCGAGCACCTCACCCGCCTCGACGTCGAGCTGGCGCTCCATGAGATGCCCGGCCAGGTGCAGCAGCGTCACCGGCAGGCCGCGCCCGGCCAGCCCGCGGGCGGCCTCGATGCCGAGCAGGCCGCCGCCGACGACCACGGCCCTGCGGGCCTGGTCGGCGGCCTCCATGATGCGCTCGCAGTCGTCGAGCGTGCGGAACGGGATGGCCCGCTCCACGCCCGGGATCGGCGGCACGATCGCCTCGCTGCCCATGGCCAGGACCAGCAGGTCGTACGGCTCGCGCCGCCCGCCCTCGGTCACCACGTGCCTGGTCTCCCTGTCGATGTGGGCGACCGCGTCGCCGAAGGCGGCCTCGACGTTGTGGGCGTCGTACCAGGAGGATTCGAGCAGCCTCACCTGCTCGGGACGCGAGCTGCCGGCCAGCACGTTGGACAGCAGCACCCTGTTGTACGGCTGGCGCGACTCCGCGCCGAAGATCGTGATCCTGATGTGCGGGTCCCTGGTCCGTACCTCGCTGACCAGCCGCGACCCGGCCATCCCGTTGCCGACGACGACGAGCCTCATGAGTCCCTCTCCACCCTGACCGCGCAGACCTTGAACTCCGGCATCCTCGAGGTCGGGTCCAGCGCCGGGTTGGTGAGCCGGTTGGCGCCCTCCCAGTGGAAGGGCATGAAAACGGTGTCGCGCCTGATGGCGTCGCTGATCCTGGCCACGGCCTTCCCCTCGCCTCTCCTGCTGCTGACCCGTACGACGTCCCCGGGCGAGATGTCGAGCTGCTCGGCGAGGTCCGGGTGCAGCTCGACGAACGGCTCGGGAGCCGCCTGGACGAGCGGCGCGATCCTGCGGGTCTGGGCGCCGCTCTGGTAGTGGGCGAGCACCCGTCCGGTGCTCAGGTAGATCGGGTAGTCCGCGTCGGTCTCCTCGGCCGCCGGCCGGTGCTGGACGGGCACGAACCTGGCGCGGCCGTCCGGGTGGGCGAAGGAGTCGAGGAACGGGCGCGGCGTGCCGGGGTGCTCCGGGTCTGGGCAGGGCCAGAAGACGCCCTTCTCTTCGGTGATGCGCTCGTAGGTGATGCCCGAGTAGTCGGCCGCCCCGCCCTTGCTCGCCCGGCGCAGCTCGTCGAAGATCTTGACCGGCTCGGTCTCCAGGCGGTGCCCGAGCCGCTCGGCGAGCCCGGCGAGCACGTCGAGGTCGCTCCTGACGCCCTCGGGCGGGGCCACGGCCCGGTTGCGGAGCAGGACGCGGCCTTCGAGGTTGGTCATGGTGCCGGTCTCCTCGGCCCACTGCGTGACCGGGAAGACCACGTCGGCCAGCGCCGCGGTCTCGGACATGACGAAGTCGCAGGTCACCAGCAGGTCGAGGGAGGCGATGCGCTCGGCCACGTGCTCGGAGGCGGGCGCGGAGATCACGGGGTTGGAGCCGAACAGCAGCAGCGCCCGCGGCCCGCCGGGGGTGCCGAGCGCGTCGAGCAGCTCATACGCCGACCGCCCCGGCCCCGGGAGGCTGTCCGCCGGGACGCCCCACACGCCCGCGACGTGCTCGCGGGCCGCCGGGTCGTCGATCTTGCGGTAGCCGGGGAGCTGGTCGGCCTTCTGCCCGTGCTCCCTGCCGCCCTGGCCGTTGCCCTGCCCGGTCACGCACCCGTACCCGGAGCCGTGCCGCCCGGGCAGGCCCAGCGCCAGCGCCAGGTTGATGAACGCGCTGACCGTGTCGGTGCCCTTGGCGTGCTGCTCGGCGCCGCGCCCGGTCAGGATGTACGCGTTGCCCGCCGCGGCCAGCGCCCGGACCGCCTGCCGCATCCGGTAGACCGGCACCCCGGTGATCCGCTCGACCCGCTCCGGCCACCAGGCGGCCAGCGAGGTGCGGACCTCCTCGAACCCGGTGGTCCTGGCCGCCACGTACGCCTCGTCCACGAGCTCGTCGGCGATGGCCAGGTGCAGCATCCCGAGCGCCAGGGCCAGGTCGGTGCCGGGTGTGGGCTGCAGGTGCAGCCAGGCCTGCCTGGCCGTCTGGGAGCGCCGCGGGTCGATGACGATCACCCGGGGGCCCGACAGGTGGCGCACGAACGGGGGCATGGTCTCGGCGACGTTCGCGCCGGCCAGCAGCACGACGTCGGCCTCGGCCAGGTCGGTGATGGGGAACGGCATGCCGCGATCCATGCCGAACGCCTTGATCGAGGCGGCGGCGGCCGACGACATGCAGAAGCGGCCGTTGTAGTCGATCTGGCTGGTGCCCAGCGCGACCCTGGCGAACTTGCCGAGCGTGTAGGCCTTCTCGTTGGTGAGCCCGCCGCCGCCGAACACGGCCACGCCGTCGGGGCCGTGTTCGGCGCGGATCGCTGACAGCCGCTCCGCCACGTGGTCGAGCGCGACCTCCCACTCCACCGGCTCGCCGTGCAGGAGCGGGGTGGTCAGGCGCTCGCCGTTGGTGAGCAGCTCGCCCGCCGTCCAGCCCTTCTGGCACAGCGCGCCGGAGGCGTTGGCAGGGATGTCGGTCCTGGGGCTGATGGCCAGCTCCGGGCCGATCTCCATGCCGCACTGGAGTGCGCAGTACGGGCAGTGTGTCTTCACGGGCTCACTCATCGGGTCAGACCCGGGCATAGGCGAGGCTGGCCACGACCGAGGCGCCGACCTTGCGGGTGTAGCACCACCAGGTCAGGGCGAAGCAGGACACGTAAAAGGCGCCGAAGGCGAGGAAGGCGGGCGCCGGGGTCCCGGCCGCGGCGAACGACATCCCGAACGCCCGGTTGATGAGGAACCCGCCCAGCGCTCCCACCGCCGAGATGATGCCGATGGCGGCCGAGGCCTGGCGCTTGCCGTGCAGCAGGGACTCCTCGCCCTCGCCGCGCTCGGCGACGGCCTTGGCCTGGAAGATGGCCGGGATCATGCGGTACGTGGAGCCGTTCCCGATGCCGGCGGTGACGAAGAGGAGCTGGAAGGACAGGAAGAACATCCAGAAGTTGCCGGAGGTGCTGGCCGCCCAGACGAGCAGCACGCCGCCGCCCATCCCGGCGAAGTTCCACAGCGTGACGGGGGCGCCGCCGAGCCTGTCGGCCAGCCAGCCGCCCACCGGCCTGATCAGCGAGCCCAGCAGCGGCCCGACGAACGCCACGGCGGCGAACGGGGCCTCGGGGAAGAGGCTCTTGCTGAGCAGCGGGAAGGCCGTGGAGTAGCCGATGAACGAGCCGAAGGTCCCGATGTACAGGAACGACATGATCCAGGTCTGGGCCTTGCCCGCCACCGCGAGCTGCTCGCGCGGGTTGGCCCTGGCGCTGGTGAGGTTGTCCATGAAGAAGAAGGCGCAGGCGCCGGCCACGACGATGAACGGGATCCAGAACCACCCGGCCGCGGCCAGCCCGAGCGAGCCGATCACCAGCGGCATGACGAGCTGGACCGAGCTGACGCCGATGTTGCCGCCCGCGGCGTTCAGCCCCAGGGCGACCCCCTGCTTGTGGCGGGGGTAGAAGTAGGTGATGTTGGCCATGCTGGAGGCGAAGTTCCCCCCGCCGACCCCGGCCAGCGCCGCGATCACCAGGAACAGCCAGTACGGCGTCTCCGGGTTCCCGACCGCCACGCCGAGCAGCACGGCCGGGATGAGCAGCAGCGCCGCGCTCACCACGGTGAAGTTGCGCCCGCCGAACTTGGCCGGGCCGAACGTGTAGGGCACGCGCAGCACCGAGCCGACCAGGTTGGGCAGCGCGACCAGCCAGAAGAGCTGGTCCGTGGAGAACTTGTAGACCCCCATCTTGGTGGCCACGATGCTCCACAGCGTCCACACGGTGAAGCCGAGGTGCTCGGCGGCGATCGAGAAGATCAGGTTGCGCCGTGCGACGCGCTTGCCTGAGCTCTCCCAGAAAGCTGAGTCATCGGGGTGCCACTCGGCGATCCAGCGCGCCATCGACTTTCTCCTACGTTCGGCGTCCGGGGGGAACTCCAAAGTAGGAAGCGCGCGTTACGCACTTTGACGATCCGTGGCTGTGCGTTCGTTACGTGTGATTCACCGGCGTAACAAGCCACGCACATGCGTCACGGAGGAAACCTGCTCGTAATACGGGCTGACGATCAGCCGTAATCTTATGCGTGGCTTGTCACGATACGTGAGCGGTCAGTCCTGGCGGTCGGCCAGGCGGCGCAGCGGCTCGTCGGTCAGCCGGTACTTCAGCCACTCGTCCTGGCGCACCGCGCCGAGCTTGTCGTAGAAGCCGATGCTGGGCTCGTTCCAGTCGAGCACCGACCATTCGAAACGCTGGTAGCCGCGCTCGGCGCAGATCCCGGCCAGCTCCTTCATGAGCGAGACCCCGTGGCCGCCGCCCCGGTGCTGGGGGCGGACGTACAGGTCCTCCATGTAGATGCCGTGCACGCCCCGCCACGTCGAGAACGTCAGGAACCAGAGCGTGAAGCCGGCCACCTCGCCGTCGTGCTCGGCGATGTGGACGAACGCGGCGGGCCGGTCGGAGAAGAGCGCGGTGTGCAGCTGCTCCTCGGTGACCCTCGCCTCGTGCGCGGCCTTCTCGTACTCGGCGAGCTCACGGATCATGTTGACGATTTCGGGCACGTCGGCGGGTGTCGCGGGGCGAATCATGGCACCCAGCGTATGGCCCTCTCCGATTGAACCCGCCCAGTGTGTCAAACGTCGTAGTTGTCAGAACGGTATTCGGGGACCGTGGCAGACGCTCAGGCAAGGTATCGGACAGGGGAGCGGAACCGATGGGCGTTGCGCAGCAACCGGGGGTACTCCTGCCCTCGTGCCCCGATCTCAAGCTGGCCCTCGTGCTGGGCGAGCGGGCGCTGTTCGTGAACGGCGACCTGCAGACCGCACGGCGCTGGTTCGACTCGGCGTACCGGCTGGCCGAGCTCTGCGGCGACCCGTCGTCGCTGGCGCGGGCGGCCCTGGGGCTGGGCGGGATCTGGGTGCACGAGCACAGGACATGTGCGGAGTCGGAGATGGTACGCGCCCGCCAGCGGCACGCGCTGTCCTTGATCGACCCCCGCTCCTCGCCGGCCCTGCGGCTGCGCGTGCGGTTGCACGGCGAGGAGGACTACCGCGCGGGCCGGCACGCCACGATCATGGAGCTGCTGGCCGAGACCAGGGGCTCCGGCGACGGGGCGGCGCTGGCCGAGGCGCTGAGCCTGGCGCACCACTGCCTGCTCGGCCCCGAGCACGCGGCGCTCAGGCTGGAGCTGGCGAGCGAGCTGATCGGCCAGGCCGCCGTCACCGAGCGCAGGGGCGACCTGCTGATGGGCCTGCTGTGGCGGACGGTCGACCTCTACCTGGCCGCGGACCCGCACGCCGAGCGCGGCCTGGCGGAGCTGCGCGGCCTGCTGACCGGCCACGACCACCTCGCGGTCGGGTACGTGGTCGAGGCCATCGAGGTCATGCTGACCATCCGCGCGGGCCGCTTCGCCGAGGCCGAGAAGCGGGCCGGCGAGTGCTTCGAGCGCGGCGTGACCGCCGGCGACATGGACGCGACCGGCTGGTACGGCGGCCAGCTCGGTGCCATCCGCTGGTTCCAGGGCCGGGCCGCCGAGCTGCTGCCCGTCCTGACGGACCTGGTCAGCTCGCCCACGCTGAGCCCGATCGACAACTCGTACCTGGCGGGCCTGGCGCTGGCCGCGGCCGTCGCGGGCGACCGGCGCGCGGCGGCCGGGCACCTGGCCAGGCTGCGCGTGGAGGAGATGCCGGGGTCGAGCACCTGGCTGCTCTCGATGTACTGCGTCGTGGAGACCGCCCACCTGCTGCAGGACCCGGACACGGCCGCCCGCGCGTACGCGCTGCTGCGCCCGTTCGCGGACCTGCCGGTGGTGGCCAGCCTGGGCGTGGCCTGCTTCGGCTCCGTGCACCACTCGCTGGGCATGGCCGCGCTCACCACCGGGGACCTGTCCACGGCGGTGGAGCACCTGCGGGCGGCCGTGCGGGGGAACTTCGCCCTGGGGCACTGGCCGGCCGCCGCGCTGTCGAGGTGGCGGCTGGGCCAGGCGCTGGCGCTGCGCGACGGGACGCACGACAAGGCGGCCAACCGGGAGCAGGCCGCCGCCGCGCGGGAGGCCAGGGAGCTGGGCATGGTGCTGCCGTCCGTGGTCGGGCGCTCGGCCTCGGGGCAGGACGGCTGCCGCTTCCGCAGGCACGGGCGGCACTGGCAGGTGGAGCTGGGCGGGCGGCTCGCGCTCGTCGACCACAGCGTCGGGATGGGGCACCTGGCCACGCTGGTCGCCAATCCGGGCCGGGAGATCCTCGCCGTCGACCTGGCCGCGGGGTCGTGGACGCGTGAGCCCGAGGGGAGGTCGGCCCAGCCGGTGCTGGACGACCAGGCCAGGGACACCTACCGGCAGCGGCTGGGCCAGCTTGAGGCGGAGATCGACGAGCTGGAGTCGATGAACGACCTGGAGCGGGCGGCGGGGCTGCGGCTGGAGCGCGAGTGGCTGGTGGCGGAGCTGACGGCGGCGACGGGCATCGGCGGTCGGGCGCGGCCGTTCACGGGGAGCGAGGAGCGGGCCAGGATCGCCGTGGGCAAGGCGATCAGGCGGGCGCTGGCGCGGATCTCGGCGGTGGACCAGGCGATCGGGGAGGAACTGCGCGCCACGGTGCAGACGGGGCTGCGCTGCTGCTACCAGCCCCGGTAGCGGACCGGCGGCGGGACCGGCCCTCGGGGCGGAGCGCGGTTCCCATCCGGGAGACTGTTCCCATGGAACAACGCACGTTGGGACGAACAGGACGCCAGGTGGGCACAGTCGGCCTCGGCGCGTGGCAGCTCGGCGCCGACTGGGGCCAGGTGACGGAGGACGAGGCGTTCGCCACCCTGGGGGCCGCCGTGGACGCCGGGGTCACCTTCATCGACACGGCCGACGTCTACGGCGACGGCCGGAGCGAGCAGATCGTCGGCCGCTTCGCCAAGGGGCGGCCGGAGCTGACCGTGGCGACCAAGATGGGCCGCCGGCTGGAGCAGATCCCCGCCAACTACGTGATGTCCAACTTCCGGGTCTGGAACGAGCGCTCGCGCCAGAACCTCGGCGTGGACACCCTCGACCTGGTCCAGCTCCACTGCCCGCCGACCCCGGTGTACTCGACGGACGCCGTGTTCGACGCCCTGGACACGCTGGTGGCCGAGCAGAAGATCGCCGCGTACGGGGTCAGCGTGGAGACGTGCGAGGAGGCGCTGACGGCGATCGCACGGCCGGGGGTGGCGTCCGTGCAGATCATCCTCAACGCGTTCCGGCTCAAGCCGCTGGAGCGGGTCCTGCCCGCCGCCCGGGCCGCCGGGGTGGGCATCATCGCCCGCGTCCCGCTGGCCAGCGGCCTGCTGTCCGGCCGGTACGACGAGCACACGACCTTCGGCGCGGACGACCACCGCACCTACAACCGGCAGGGAGAGGCGTTCGACGTCGGCGAGACCTTCTCGGGCGTGGACTTCCGCACGGGCCTGGAGGCGGTCCGCCGCCTGGTTCCCCTGGTGCCGGAGGGCCTGACGATGGCCCAGTTCGCGCTGCGCTGGATCCTCGACCAGCCCGGCGTGTCGGTGGTGATCCCCGGCGCCCGCAACGTGTCCCAGGCCACCGCGAACGCGGCCGCCGCGTCGTCCGCGCCGCTCCCGCCGGCCACGCTCGAAGCGGTCGAGGCCGTCTACGACGACCTGATCCGGCCGCAGGTCCACGACCGCTGGTAGGCGCATTGACGGGGCGCCGTCCCCGCCGCCCACGCCGCCCCCTCCGGCTGCACGGCCGAGCTCAACACCCAGGAGCGCTGGGCCACGACCGCGCCGGATCCCGGGCCGCGCCTTCACAGCCGCACGGCACTCGCTGGGCGCGGCCTACCGCCAGGTCGTCCTCCGCCCGATCCGCACGGGGAGCGGCACGGCCTGGCCGGTGCGGTGAGACCCCCGTGGCGGCGGGGTGAGGCACGGGTGGCCGCGACGGCGCGCGGACCATGATTGTCGGTGGCGGCGCGTAGCGTCGCGGCTGTGAATCGCACCGACCGGCTCTACGCACTCGTCGAAGACCTGCGCGCCATCGCGCCCCGCTGCCGCTCCGCCCGCGAGCTGTCCAAGCGGTTCGAGGTGAGCGTGCGCACGATCGAGCGCGACATCACCGCCCTTCAGGAGTCAGGGGTGCCGATCTACGCCGAGGCGGGCCGCAAGGGCGGTTACGCGATCGACAAGAAGATGTCCCTGCCCCCGCTCAACTTCACCCCGGCCGAGGCGGTGGCCATCGCGGTGGCGCTCAGCCAGGCCGGCGACCAGCCGTTCGGCCGGCAGGCCCGCAGCGCGTTACGCAAGGTCGTGGCCGCGATGCCGGGCTCCGAGGGCGATCTGGCCAGGGAGCTGGCGCGGCGCGTGCAGCTCGTCCACCACCCGCCGGCGCCCGGCTCCCCCGAGGTCCGGCCGCTCGGGGGAGAGGGCATCTCCCGGGCCATCGAGGAGGCGCTGCTGCGGCGGCGCGTGCTCAGGCTCGAATACGCCGACGCCAAGGGCGCGCTGACCTCGCGGGACGTCGAGCCGGGGGTGTTCCTGGGCGGGCGGGGCGGGTTCTGGTATCTCGTGGCCTGGTGCCGGTTACGCGATGACGTGCGGGTCTTCCGGCTCGATCGCATCGCCGCCGCGACCGTGACCGCCGAGCGCAGCCCCGACCGGCCGCTCGAAGGCTTCGCCGCCGACGTGCCCAACATGATCGTGGACACCGCCATGCTCGATTAGTCAATCGAAAACACCGACATAGGGTTGTCGCGACAGCGTTAGATCGTTGCTTTGTTCGAGAAAGGCTCAGTGACGAGGAGACGACGATGGACAACACCGTGACCTGGTTCGAGATCGCGACCGACGATCCCGAAGGCGCCCAGGCGTTCTACGGTGGGTTGTTCGGCTGGACGTTCAGCGCCGGCGAGGGGCCGATCGACTACCGGATGATCGGCTGTCCGGGCGGCGAGCAGCCCGGCGGCGGGCTGTTCAACACCAAGGGCGAGTTCCCGGCGCACGCGATCTTCCACGTGCAGGTGGCCGACGTCGAGGCGGCCTGCGCGAAGAGCGAGTCGCTGGGCGGCAAGGTGATCACGAAGGTGATCGACGACGGCGCCGGCACCGACTTCGCCTACCTGCGTGACACGTCCGGGAGCGTCTTCGGGGTCTTCCACCGCAGATGAGCTTCCCCCACAGGTGAATCACCCGTTCGAGGGCCGGGGAGAACGCCTTCCCCGCAGACCCCCGGCGTACGGACGGGCCGCTTCCTAGGAGCGGTTCACCCCGTGCCCTGGGCACGCCGCCGATCGCCGAGCGGCGGCGCGTCCAGGGCCCATCCCCCGTGTCAGAAGGCGGCCTTGGACAGCCAGCGCTTGAGGAGGTCGGCGTCGCCGTACACGGTCAGCGCCTCGGGCGAGCGCCGACCGTAGAGCATGAGCAGCAGGTCCTGGGCCGTCCCCTGGACGGCGCAGTCGCCCTTGGTGTGCCCGCGCGCCCAGTCGACCGTCCCGGCCGGGCCCTGGGTGATGGTCCACTCGCCGTCGGCGTCGTTCGCGTGGAGGTGGATCGTGGCCCCCTCCGCCTCGAGCTCCGCCAGCGACCGGGTCACCCAGGTCGCGTACGGCAGGTTGTGCAGGAATTCCTCGATGCCGTCGATCGCGACCTCGGCCGGGACGACCGGGTCGATGCCGAGCGCGAGCTCCGCGTCGACCCGGTGGATCACCAGCTCGAAGAGCATCCGGCGGGGCCACCACGACGCCTGCCGGTCCGGGCCCCACGTCCACACCGCCAGCGTGGGGTCGGTGTCGCCGAGCGTACCGAGCAGCTCGGCCGCCCCGGCGGTCAGCCAGGCCGCGTCGCCGCTCTGCCCCTCGGCCAGCCCGCTGGGCACCTGGCGCGACCAGATCCGCTCCTGGACCTGGTTGCGCAGCACGTGCACCGCCCAGCGGTGCGTCTGGCCGACGTGCGTGATCAGCTCGGCGAGTGTCCATCCCGGGCACGTGGGCACCGGGACGGACAGGTCCGTGGCCAGGGCCGCCAGGCGGGCGGTCTCGGCGTCGATGAGCGAGTCGTATGTCACAGGCCCCACCCTAGGCCGCCGGGCAGGTCGCGCCCTTCTGCGGGAGCTTGCCCTCGATCAGGAACGAGTCCACGAGCTCCAGCACGCACTTGCTGCCCGACAGGTAGGCGCCGTGCCCCTCGCCCTCGTACGTCACCAGCCTGGCGGTCTTGAGCTGGGCCGTCAGCTTGGGCGCCCACTCGTACGGCGTGGCCGGGTCGCCCTTGCCACCGATCACGACGATCGGCGCCGAGCCGGTGGCGTTCACGTGCCGCGCCTGATCGCTGCCCTTGGCCGGCCAGACCCGGCACAGCCCGCCGGACCCCTCGCTGCCGAACAGCGGCGAGATCTTCATGGCGGCCGCCTCGGTGCGGCGCAGCTCGGCCTCGCTGGGCCGCTCGGAGGTGTCCACGCAGGTGATGGCCGGGAAGCTGGTCATCTGCGTGGAGTATTTGCCGTCCTGGGAGCGTCCGGTGTAGGAGTCGGCCAGGTAGAGCAGCGCCTCGCCGCGCCCCTTGATCGCCTCCGAGAGCGCCTGCTCCAGGAAGGGCCAGGTCAGCTCCGAGTACAGCGCCGCCGCCACGCCCGTGGCGGCCAGGCCCTGGGTGAGCTCGCGGGTGCCGACCTTCAGCGGCTGGGTGGTGAGCTGGTTCAGCAGCTTGTCCACGTTCGCGTTGGCGGTCTCCTGGTCCTTGCCGATGTCGCACTTGTTCTTGACGCACGAGCGCAGGAAGCTCTCGTACGCCTTCTGGAACCCGCGCGTCTGCACCAGCGTGCGCTGCTCGAACGTCACCGTCGGGTCGAGCGGCGCGTCGAGCACCATGCGGCCGACCTTCTTCGGGAACTCGGTGGCGTACACGGCGCCGAGCTGCGTGCCGTACGACATGCCGACGTAGTTGAGCTTGGAGTCGCCGACCGCGTCGCGGATCCGGTCCATGTCGCGGGCGGCGTTCACGGTGCCGATGTACGGGAGGATCTTGCCGGAGTGCTGCTGGCAGAGAGCGGCGAACTGCTTGTTGGCCGCCGCGGTCTCCTGGTGGGTCTGGCTGTCGGACGGCAGCGTGTCCAGCGCGGTGAACCTGTCCATCTCCACGGTGTCGCCGCAGCGCACGCCGGAGCTGCGCTCCACGCCGCGCGGGTCGAAGCTGATCAGGTCGTATCGGGCGCGCAGCCCCGTGAGCGCCTTGGCGGCCTGGTCGAGCGTGTCGACGCCGGAGGCGCCGGGACCGCCGAAGTTGAAGACCACCGAGCCCAGCCGGTTCTTGCCGGTGGTGGACAGCTTGATGAGCGCCAGGTCCAGCTTCTCGCCGTCGGGCTTGTTGTAGTCCAGGGGAACGGCCAGCTTCCCGCACCGTACCGAACTGTCCTGGCTGGCCGGTGACTCACCGCCGGGACGCTTGATGTCGGTGCACGGCCCCCAGCTGATCGTGCCGGTGTCCGCCGTCGACTGCGTGGCGGGCTCGGCCGGCACGGTGGAACAACCGGCGACGACCGGGATGAGCAGGGCGGCTAGGACGCGTCGCATAAACAGACTTCTCCCTCGTCTCTCAGGGGGAAGTAGTGCCCACAATACGTGACGCCGCACCATACCTGGGTGAGGCGGCACGTACCCCTCCTGAACGTGCCGCCTCACAGGCCGAACGCCGCGGGCGGCGAAAATGACGGCGCCCCCGCGAGAAGTACTTCGCGGGAGCGCCGCTCCTGGATGACTCAGACGCCCATCGATTGGGTGTCGTTGCTCTCCGCGCCGCCCGCCTCGGTGACGCCGTTCTTGAGGTGGTAGCGGGCGATCGCCTCGCGCAGCACCTCGCCGTCGAGCTCGCCCCGCTTGACCAGGCTGGTCAGCACGGCCAGCGTGATCGAGGCGGCGTCGACGTGGAAGTGGCGGCGCAGCGCCGAGCGGGTGTCGGACAGGCCGAACCCGTCGGTGCCCAGCGAGGACCAGTCACCCGGCACCCACTGCGCGATCTGGTCCTGCACGGCCTTCATGTAGTCGCTGACGCCCACGAACGGGCCCTGCGCCTGGGAGAGCGCCTGGGTCACGTACGGGACGCGCTGCTCGGTGTCGGGGTTGAGCAGGTTGTGCTCCTCGCAGGCCAGCGCGTCGCGGCGCAGCTCGGACCACGACGTCGCCGACCACACGGTGGCCGATACGCCCCAGTCCTCGGCCAGCAGCCGCTGCGCCTCCATCGCCCACGGGCCCGCCACGCCGGAGGACAGGATGTTGGCCTTCGGCCCCTGGGTCTGCGGCCCGTCGGCGAACTTGTACAGGCCCTTGAGCAGGCCCTGCACTTCGAGGTCGGCCGGCTGGGCGGGCTGCAGGTAAGGCTCGTTGTAGACGGTCAGGTAGTAGAAGACGTCCTCCGGCTGGTCGCCGTACATCCTCCGCAGGCCGTCCTTGACGATGTGGGCCACCTCGAACGCCCACGACGGGTCGTAGGAGATCGCGGCCGGGTTGGTGGAGGCGATGAGCGGCGTGTGGCCGTCCTCGTGCTGCAGGCCCTCACCGTTGAGCGTGGTGCGGCCCGCGGTGGCGCCGAGCAGGAAGCCGCGGCCCATCTGGTCGCCCATCTGCCACATCTGGTCGCCGGTGCGCTGCCACCCGAACATCGAGTAGAAGATGTAGATCGGGATCATGTGCTCGCCGTGCGTGGCGTAGGCGGAGCCCGCCGCGATGGCCGAGGCCATCGAGCCCGACTCGCTGATGCCCTCGTGCAGGATCTGGCCCTGCGTGGCCTCCTTGTACGACAGCAGCAGCTCCCTGTCGACGGCCTCGTACGTCTGGCCGTGCGGGGAGTAGATCTTGGCCGTCGGGAACATGGCGTCGAGACCGAACGTGCGCGCCTCGTCCGGGATGATCGGCACGAACCGGTGGCCGATCTCCTTGTCGCGCATGAGGTCCTTGAGCAGCCGTACGAACGCCATCGTGGTGGCGACCTGCTGCTTGCCCGAGCCCTTGGCGAAGCCGCCGTAGACCTCGTCGGCGGGCAGCTTGACCGGCTTGGCGCGCATGACGCGCTTGGGCAGCACGCCGCCGAGCGCCGCGCGGCGCTCCTTCATGTACTGGATCTCGGGGTCGTTCTCGCCCGGGTGGAAGTACGGGGGCAGCTCGCCCTCCAGCGCGGAGTCCGGGATCGGCAGGTAGAGCCGGTCGCGGAACTCCTTCAGCTCGGCCTTGGTGAGCTTCTTCATCTGGTGGGTGGCGTTGCGCGCCTCGAAGTCCTTGCCCAGCGTCCAGCCCTTGATGGTCTGGGCGAGGATCACGGTCGGCTGGCCGACGTGCTCGCGGGCCGCCTTGAACGCCGCGTAGACCTTGCGGTAGTCGTGGCCGCCGCGCGACAGCTTGCGGATGTCGTCGTCGGTCAGGTGCTCGACCATCTTGCGCAGGCGCGGGTCACCGGCGAAGAAGTGCTCGCGGATGTACTCGCCGGACTCGACCGAGTAGGTCTGGAACTGGCCGTCGGGCGTGGTGTTCATCTGGTTGACCAGCACGCCGTCGACGTCGGCCGCCAGCAGCGGGTCCCAGTCGCGGCCCCACACGACCTTGATGACGTTCCAGCCGGCGCCGCGGAAGTACGACTCCAGCTCCTGGATGATCTTGCCGTTGCCGCGTACGGGACCGTCGAGCCGCTGCAGGTTGCAGTTGATCACAAACGTGAGGTTGTCGAGCTCCTCGCGCGCCGCCAGGCCGATCGCGCCGAGCGACTCGGGCTCGTCCATCTCGCCGTCGCCCAGGAACGCCCACACGTGGCTGCGGCTGGTGTCCTTGATCTGCCGGTTGAGCAGATAGCGGTTGAACCGCGCCTGGTAGATCGCGCCGATCGGGCCGAGACCCATGGAGACCGTCGGGAACTCCCAGAAGTCCGGCATGAGGCGCGGGTGGGGGTAGGAGGGCAGGCCGTGGAAGCCGTGCGACAGCTCCTGGCGGAACGCGTCGAGCTGGGCCTCGTTGAGGCGGCCCTCGAGGAAGGCGCGGGCGTAGATGCCCGGCGCGGCATGCCCCTGGAAGAAGACCTGGTCGCCCGACTCGCCGTGATCCTTGCCGCGGAAGAAGTGGTTGAAGCCCACTTCGTAGAGGGAGGCGGCGGAGGCGTAGGTGGCGATGTGGCCGCCGACGTTGGTGCGGGCGTTGGCCCTGGACACCATGATGGCCGCGTTCCAGCGGATGTAGGCGCGGATGCGGCGCTCGACGTGCTCGTCACCGGGGAACCAGGGCTCGCGCTCCGGCGGGATCGTGTTGATGTAGTCGGTGCTCCGCAAACCCGGCACCCCGACCTGGTGCTCGCGGGCCCGCTCCAGCATGCGCAGCATGAGGTAGCGGGCTCTGGTGCGGCCTTCGGTCTTGACGACGTTGTCGAGAGACTCGAGCCACTCGTTGGTCTCGCTGGGGTCGACATCAGGCAGCTGGCTGGGTAGGCCGTCGCTGATGATCGAGAATCGCTGGCGTCCGGAAGCCACTGGGTCTCGCCTTCCGAGGATGACTGATGTCTGGTCTGGGTCGCCTTCCATCCTGGTCGCTAGCCGTAGAAAACGCATCTCTACTGACCGGTAACCAGTGGTGTCCCTGCTGGCAGAGACAGATCAGATGGCCTAGACCACCGATGGTAGGACGAATCGCCACCAAAGGTTACATCCCGGGAGCAATTTAACAAGACAGGAAAACGAACGAAATTTCGCTCGAATGTCTCTGGACTCCTGGTCCCCGCACCCTCCACTCTCCCCCGAAGGGAGGGGGTTCTCACCCCACGAGGGCGCGACGTGACGGGCGAGTCTAGCGGCCGTCCTCCCGGCCCGGCTCCGACGGGGGCCGTCCGGCGGAGGGTCGGCCGGGAGCGCATCGCCGCTGATCATGCCCCTTGTCGCCACTTGCGACCCGTATCGCCTCTCACGGCTTGTGACGCCCCTCACCACCCATGGGGTCATGCCACCTCTTCCTGTCCATGACACCCCTCGGACCCGCATGACCCTAAAGATCCCTCGCCTCCCCCTCATCCCGGCACCCCTGCCACCCCCAAGGCCCACCACCATCTCGAGGCCCCCTCCGCCTCCCCACAGCCTCCGAACTCCCTCCACGCCTTGCCCGTTCGCCACCCAGCCCGGGCACCGCCGCCTCATCGCAGCGTAACGTTTCGGTCATTTTTCTCCGCCCCTCTGGAGGGGGAGCAAAACTTGCGAATCACCCTTTTCGGACGGCCTCCCGCGTACCAATGTGGGTTATATGAATGCTGCAGTAGGAGACCGGCTCCTGGTGCACGGACATGCCGTTGGCGAAGGGGACCGGAGTGGTGTGATTGTGGAGGTCCAGGGCCTCGAAGGCGGGCCTCCCTACATGGTGCGCTTCGACGACGGGCACACCGGTCTGGTGTTTCCCGGCCCGGACGCCGTCGTGGTGCATAAGTAAGATTTCCCTGTGAGATCTGAAATCATCTCCGTGGCCACAGGGTCACGAGAGACAGTGCACGACATCACCGCTGAATGCGCTGATTTCGTGCACAGGCAGGGCGAAGACGGGCTGTTGCATATCTTTGTGCCCCATGCGACCGCCGGTGTCGCCCTGCTCGAGTTGGGCTCGCGCAGCGACGACGACTTGCTCGCCGCGCTGCGCGACCTGTTGCCGCCCGACGACCGCTGGCGTCACGCCCACGGCTCGCCCGGTCACGGACGGTCACATGTCATGCCCGCGCTGATCCCGCCATATGCCACGGTCCCCGTGCTGGGCGGGCGTCTGGCACTCGGTACGTGGCAGTCGATCGCACTCGTCGACCTGAACGTCGACAACCGGCAACGCCAGGTTCGCCTGTCGTTTTTGTCGGATTGATTCTGGCCGACTACGGCCGTACCCGTGGCGACCGTTGACGACTGAGGGTCACAGCGTGTGGACTGTGCCGAAGCGATAAACCGCATAAGCGGGGCCACTCAAGCAGGAGGGATAAACGTGAGCGCGACCGCGGGTCAGGCGCAGGGCGAGCGCGGCCTGGCCGAACGGCTCGGCCTCAAGCCGGGTCAGGTGGTGCAGGAGATCGGTTGGGACGAGGACGTCGACGACGAGCTTCGCGACTCCATCGAGAACCTGACCGGCAACGAGCTGCTGGACGAAGAGAGCGACGACGTCGTAGACGTGGTGCTGATGTGGTGGCGCGACGGCGACGGAGACCTCTTCGACGCCCTCAGCGACGCCATGCGAGCACTCGCCGACGGCGGCCGGATCTGGCTGCTGACTCCCAAGGCCGGACGCGACGGCCACGTGGAGCCGAGCGACATCGGGGAGGATGCCGCTACCGCGGGTCTCTCACAGACCAGCAGCATCTCCGCCGCACCGGACTGGTCCGGGACCAGGCTCGTCACGCCCAAGGGCAAACGGTAGGGAGTCCGAGCGCCTTCCGTACGGCAGGATGAAGCCGTGAACGCACATCCTGCCGAGGTCGGCGCCCTGGCTCCGGATTTCGAGCTGCAGGACCAGCACGGCACCCCGGTGAGCCTGTCTCAGTTCCGGGGCACGAAGGTCGTGCTGGTCTTCTACCCGCTTGCCTTCAGCGGGATCTGTCACGGTGAGCTGTCCGCGCTGCGCGACCAGCCGCTCGACGGGGCACAACTGCTGACCGTGTCCGTCGACTCCCTGTTCACGCACCGTGCGTGGGCCGATCGCGAGGGTTACACGTTTCCGCTGCTCTCCGATTTCTGGCCACACGGACAGGTCGCGCGGGCGTACGGTGTGTTCGATGAGGCGAAGGGGTTCGCTCTTCGGGGGACCTTCATCATCGACGGCGAGGGTGTGATCCGGTGGTCGGTGGTCAATCCGACCTCCGCCGCACGCGACATCGCCGCCTACATCAAGGCACTCGCCGACATTTCTTGACCTCGGAGGGAACGATGCCCTGCTACCGATGCGGGGCCCGGCAGACCGACCCGGTGCGCGGCGCCAGCCCGTGGCAGCGCGGGGTGCGCCGCGAAACGCAGGTGTTGATCTGCCCGGACTGTCAGCGGCTGCACGACCTCGACCTCGACTCGTGCGCGGCCTGCGGGTCGGTCGCGCTGATCTGCCGGCTGGGCGAGGTGGAGTGCCGGTCCTGCGGCGACGTACGGCTGGCGCGCTCGGACGCGCTCGCGGGCTCTCCCGTCTCCCCACCGTCCTCACCCCCCGGCCTCTCGGCGGAGGTGGAAGCGGCCCTCAACCGCGTACTGGGCCGCACCTGAGCCCCCAGGGCCGGACACGAACCCACGGAGCCCTGAGCCCGGACACAGAGGCACGGGGGCCTGGACGGGGACACGGGGGCTTTCACAGCGCCCTGAGCCGCTCTGAGCCCTCGGTGGGCTGCCCTGGGACCCGAAGCCTGGATCCCTCGACGCAGGGCAAGGCCTGGGCAGGGCTTGGCCTGGCGGAGGTCCAAGCTAGGCCCGGCCAAGCCGGGTCCAAGCTCCGCCCGCCCAAGCCGGGGTCCAAGCCCCGCACCGCCCTGCCAAGCCGGATCCAAGCCCCGGGAATCCCTGCAGCGAATCCCCGCGGGCGAAGAGACTCTTTCCAGACATTTGCTGAGCTGCGCTATCGTCTCCTCCGTGTCCGAGATGACTCCGAGCGTGAGCGAGAGCCCGAACCCGAGTGTGAGCGTGAGCCCGAACCCGGCTCCGAGCTCGTTCGTCGTCGCGCTCGACGTCGGCGGCACGTCCATGAAGGGCGGCCTGGTCAGCGACTCCGGTGTGGTGCTGCTGAGCGAGCGGCGCCCGACCCCGCGGGCGGAGGGCCCGGAGGCGGTCGTGTCCGCCATCTCCGACTTCATCAGCCACCTGGCCTCCTCGGGTGACGGCACCCCGGCAGGCGTGGGCCTGGCGGTCCCCGGCCTGGTCTCCGACAACGCCGCCGTCTACGCCGCGAACTTGGGCTGGCGCGACGTCCCCGCCACCAGCTTCACCACCCTGGACATCCCCGTCCTGCTCGGACACGACGTACGCACCGGCGGCCTCGCGGAGAGCATCCTCGGCGCGGGCCGGGGCCTGTCCGACTTCCTCTTCCTCCCCATCGGCACGGGGATCGCGGGCGCCTCGATCATCCGCGGCGAACCGTACGGCGGCTCCTCCGGCTGGGCGGGCGAGATCGGCCACACCCCGGTCTTCCCGGACGGGGAAGAGTGCGCGTGCGGCCAGTTCGGCTGCCTGGAGACGTACGCCTCGGCCGCCTCGGTGGGCCGCCGCTACAGCCAGCGCGCCGGCCTGGAGGGCGTCAAGGCGGAGCAGGTGGTCTCCTCCGACGACCCGATCGCCGTAGAGGTCTGGGACGAGGCCGTGGAGGCCCTGTCGCTGGCCCTGGCCACGTACACGCTCCTGCTGGACCCCACGGTGATCGTCCTCGGCGGCGGCCTCGCCGAAGCGGGCCCGGCCCTCTTCGACCCGGTACGCACCCGCCTCGTCAAACGCCTGGCCTTCCGCGAGGCACCCCCACTGGTGCCGGCCGCACTCGGGGTCGACGCGGGCATGCTCGGAGCCGCCCTCCTGGGCTGGCGCGCCGCAGGCCGCCCCGAACTGGGCCCGGGCTGGACAGTGGATGTGCGATCGGGCCCCGTGGTGTCGTAAGGTGTAGTGCCGATCAGGGGCGGTTAGCTCAGCGGTAGAGCACTCGCCTTACAAGCGAGGGGTCACTGGTTCGATACCAGTACCGCCCACCTGCGGAAAAGCCCCGTTTCCGATCATGGAAACGGGGCTTCGTGCCATTAGCGTGCCATTAGCTTGCGCCGGAGGGTCTCTCCGAAGGTCCATCAACGTCCTGCGCGATCTTCGAGTTCATCGCGTCGGCGATCTTCCGGTCAGCCTCCGCCGTGCTGTGCTGGTAGATCAGCGCGGCGCGGACCGAGTCATGTCCCATGCGCTGCATGAGATCTTTGAGGCTCGCGCCGGAGCTGGCCGCGATGGTGTTTCCGGTGTGCCGTAGATCATGGAAGTGCAGGCCGGGGAAGCCGATCTTTCTTGTGCTCTTGTCCCACCTGGCCGCGCGCCGGAAGTTGCTCCGGCGGAGGATGCCGCCTCGTGAGCCGGTGAAGATCAGCGCGTCGGCTTCGGGGGCGGTGAACTGGTCGAGGTGATCGCGGAGTGCCGGGACGATCGCCTCTGGGATGGCGATCGTACGGATTCCCGCGCGGGACTTGGGCGGACCTACGAGGAGTTCGCCCGTGTCGAGCTCGACATGCTGTTGCCGAACGCTGACGGTCCTGGCCGCAAGGTCGAGGTCTATACGCCGCAGGGCTGCCACTTCACCCCAGCGCAGGCTGGCGAAGGTGGCGAGGAGGACCAGGGCGCGGAGCCGTGGCGGCATCTGATCGGCCAGCTCGAACACCTTCGCCACAGTGAGGACTGGCCGCTCTTCCGGCTTCTCCTCACCGGCACCGCGGATGCGGCACGGGTTGCGCTGGATGATCTGGTCGTCTGCCGCCGTCATGAGGACGGCCCGCAGGAAGCGGTAGGCCTTGGCTACCTCGGACTGCCCGACTCCATTGCCGAGCAACAGGACTCGCCACTCACGAATCGTCGCCGTGTCCAGCTTGCCGACGGGTAGGCCGCCCAGATGGGGTCGGATATAGCGCTTGAGTAGCCCCTTGTAGATCTCGACGGTACGAGGCCGGAGGTTCGTCCGTTCGGTGATCCACTTGTCCGCGTAGTCGCCGAGCTTGACCTTGGCGCGCTGTGGATCGGTCCAATCGCCGGTGATCAGCTTGGCCTCGATCAGTGAGAGCGCCCTTTCTGCGTCGCGCTCGCGGGCATAGGTGTTCTCACCCATACGGATCTTGCCGTCAGGGCCGGGGTAGCGGATTTGGAATCTGCCGGACGGAAGCTGGCGGATACTGCCGAAGCGCCGCTTGCCTGGTCTGTTCGCCATCAGGCGGCCCTCCCGAGGTCAGTTGCCGAAAGGTCTTGTCCGGTTGCTCTGGCTTCCAGTTCCCTGAGGTGGGCTCGCCAGCGTTGGCGTTCGTGGACGGATCTAAGGAGCCGGACGGCGAGAGGTGGCACGTTGGCGTCTCCGGCCGGGACGGGGCGCCAGATGTAGCGGTGTGGGTCGGTGGGTTCGTCCGCCTTGCCGAGGGCTTCCAGGACCCAGGTGCGGCGGTCCTGCTTGTGTTCGGCGAGGGTCTTGTTGGACCACTTGCGGGAGACGAGGACCCGGCGTCCGGCGTAGCCGAGGTGGTCGGGCTTGTGGGCCTTGCCCCGGCAGCGGCCGGGGAGCATGCCGGGCTTGGCGTCCTTGGGCTGGATGCCGTAGCGCAGCCAGTTCGGGCAGGTGGGTGAACAGGGCTCAAAGCGGAGGGCGTCGAGCATGCGGGTGGCGTGCTGTTGCTGGGCCTGGCCGCTGTTGAGGGTGTCGCCGATGGACTTGGTGAGGTACTTGGACAGGTAGCGGATGCACTGGTCGGCGTCCGGGGTACCGGCGAGCACACCTTGGACATCGACCTGTTCGCCGAAGCGGATGACGTGGAGGGGTTCGGCGTCCTCGTCGAGAGCTTCGTCCCAGGTGGGCAGGACCTCGCCGGTCGCCGGGTCGAGGTAGCCGGTGCCGTCCTGCCAGACCGGCAGGTGATCGCCCTCGAAGACGACTTCGTCAGCCTGTGGCCACCAGACCTGGTGGTAGGTGGCGGCGGCTATCTGTTTGATCTCCGCGCGTGGGAGCGTTCCACGGATGGCCATGTGCAAGTGCGGCGCGAGTCGCTTCTGAGGCTCCACAGCGGCGAAGTACTGCACGTCGTAGCCGCGACGCGGCGCAGGTTCTGCACGAAGCGATCGACGAGCTTGGAAAAGTGCAGCGCGTCTCGGGCGGCACGCCGGTAGTCGTAGGTGTCCTGATCGATGGGAGCGCCGTCGCGGACCTTGCCGTAGCTGGGCAGGGTGAGTGTGACGAACAGCGATGGCCGGTAGGTCCTGCCGTCCGTGCCCTGGAAGGTGCGTCCAAGGGTGGTGTTGGTCATCGTGCGCTTGGGCAGGTCGGGCGCGTCCTGCCGCCGCTTGGTCGAGCGGGATCGCTTGGCGGTGGTACGGCCGAGGACCTTGCCGCGCATGCCCGCTGCGTTGATCTCCTGGTCGAGGCCGGTGATGATCGCGTCGAGTTCGGTGGTGTCGGTGCCAGCCTTTTCGGCGGCGTCGCGCTGGGCTTGGTAGTCGGCGCGGAACTCGACGAGCCAGCGCTGTTCCTCGTTGGCCTCGTCGGGCGTGATGAGGGGTTCGGCGTTGAGGTGCCAGCCCTCGCGACACTGAGCCTTACGCAGTTGCTTGTTGCGCTTGGCGCACGGGGGGCACTTGCTGTCGAGGGTGGCCCCGCATGGGACGTCGATGATCTCGGAATTGCCGGTGATGGTGTCGAGTCGCTTGAGTGGGATGGGCCGGATGCAGACGCCGTGGAGCTTGGCGACCTCTTCGAGCACGTCGCGGGCCATCGGCATGGCCTGTCGGACGGCCCGGGGGAGTGCGCGGTCGTGCGCATGGGTCATGCGGTCCCCCCTTCGTCGGGATCGGTGACGGTGAGTGCGGTCTGGCCGCACTCGCGGCATTCGACCAGGGCGCGGATCGGGTCGAGCCACAGAGCGTTCAGGGTGTTGCAGGTGGCGCAGCGTAGGCCGTCGAGGAAGTGGGCGAGTGTCATGCGGCCTGCCCGTAGTAGGCGACCATGGCGCGGATGTCGGCGTCGGAGACGTAGGCGGCGCGGACGCGGATGGGTTCGGGGGAGGTCTCCAGACGCATGTACGCGACGCCAGCCCCCAGCTCTGGAACCGGTGAGATGTGATCAGCGAGCGCGCCTCGATCGCGTGCGCCGTCGCCGAGGACCATGTCCACCTGTTCGGACTCGTCGAGTCTTAGGGCGATCTTGTCGGGGAACAGGTTGCGGATATTCATGACTTCCTTGCGTGGGTCCTGGAGAGCGGCCATGACGCCGACACCGACTGAGCGGCCTTGGGTGGCGAGCGTGGCCAGGGCGGCGGAGATGCGTTGCCGAAGCTGTCTGTCGGGCTGGTAGGCGGTCAGGAACGCCACCTCGTCGACGAGCACCAGGACGAACGGGTCCTCGACAGTCGGGACGTGGGAGCGCTGCAGCCCGGCAAAGCGGGTCGCGCGCTTTTGCATGACACTGACCGCGTCGTCGAGCAGGTCGGCGCAGTCGGCCGGGTCAGCGGCGTACCGGCCTTGGAACAGCTCCCGCCCGAAGGACAGCTCCATCAGTTTCGGATCCAAAGCCCAGACCTGGGCCAGGCCCACCCGCATCGCGGGGAGCAAGCCGCGGATCGTGTCCCAGAGGAAGGAGCCTTTGCCCGCTCCGGTCGCGCCCGCGATCAGGACATGGGTGCCGTGGACCTTCAGCCGGAGCGGCTTGCCGTCCTCCTGTTTGCCGATCTCGACCGGTCCGACCGATGGTTCGTCCGGGATGGGGAGAGCGGGCATGGGCGCGGCCAGTGGATCGCGGCGCGGGAAGGTCAGCAACAGCCGGCCACCCTTGACGAGCGCGACCCGGCATGACGTCGCCCCGAAGCCTTGGGCGAGATTGTCGATGCGGTCGGACCAGTCCTTGACCGCCTGACCGCCGAGCATCCGGACCGTGATGCGGTCGGCCCAGCCATCGCAGGTGACGCGCATCAGGCGCGGCATGTAGACGCGACCGTTGACGCGCTTGGCCAGTCCGGAGACGTCCATGACGCCTTGCCAGTGTCGCCGGTAGACCGACATCAGCCGCCACCAGGCCAGCAGCCGGAAGCCGACGAGAAGGGCGAAGGAATCGGGCTCGATGAAGGCCCAGGCGAGCAGGGACAGGACGACGAAGCCGAACAAGGATGCTGTGGCAGGCCACCCGTACCGCGTCCAAACGACGCCCAGGGCGACCGGTATGGCGACGGCGACCGGATGCCGCCAGGTCGTGCGGACGAGGGCGGACAGGAAGCGCCAGCCGTAGACGAGGAAGGTGACGATAGCGGGAGTCTTGATCACGGCCGGGCGGAAGACGACGGCCGTGTCGGGCGTGGTGGAGACGAGGTTGCGCGCCTCGTCGCCAGGCAGCCGTTTGAACATAAGCTGGGAACCTCTCGTGATGTGGAAGTCAGGGGAGAACCGAGGGGCCGCCGGAAGTTGCCGCTTCCAGCGGCCCCGCTTCATGTCAGGCCGCCGTGTCGGTGGCGTCCTCGGCCGGCTCTTCGGCATGCAGCAGCTCGCAGTCGGCCAGGTAGCGAGCGGCGGCGTTGAAGATTTCGCGGGCGATGTCCAGGTCGGCGTCGGTGACCGGCCCGGCTCCGGTGGTGGAGATGTGCACGTCGGCCTCGTGGGAGGCGAACTCCAGGTACGGGCGCGGAGTGCCCATCAGGAGTCCGGCGCGGATCTGGAGGCGCGGTGTGTGGAAGGAGACGCCGACATGCGGGTCGGAGTCGGGTCGCATGGACAGGGTGACGTAGGTGTAGGGCCGGTGCTCGCTCACGCCGCCACCCCGCGTCCGTCGGGCAGGCCGTAGAAACTGCGCTCCATCGAGCGGGCGAAGCGGTGGGCCTCGCGGGCGAGCTGGCGCGCGAACTCCAGGTCCTCCACCGTCACCGGCCCGCTTGTGGTGACCAGGACGGAGGTGGCGCCGAAGTCGAGCGCCAGGACGGGCTCACGGCGGGTGAACGGGTGGTTGAGGGTTCGTGCGGCGTTTCCGGTGGTCAGCCGGATCACGCTGTTTCGAGGGGTACGGCGACGGGTCATCAGGCGGCGTCCTTTCCGGCCTTGTTGGGAGCGGTCTGGCGGGGAGCGTGCATGTCGCGGACCTTGATGGAGTAGGCGAGGCGGTTGTTGCCGTTGACGTACGGCGTGACCGCGATGGCGTCGAACTCGACGGGCGTGAACGGGAGTCCCGGCATCGGGGACGGGGGCACCGGCTGTACCGGCGCGAGGATCTTGACCGCCACCGTCTTCTGGGCGGGCTTGAGGGTCGGGTCACCGTCCATGACCGCGACCTGCCAGACCAGCTCTGCGGTCTGCTTGTCGCGGGCCTGCACGAAGCGACCGTTGGCGGAGGCGTCGAAGTCCTTGACGGGCTCGACCTCGCCGACGATGTAGCAGCCGTGCGGGAAGACCATGGCGAAGGTAACGGGGATGGGGCCTTGCAGAGCCATAACTACTCCTCACTTGGATGACAGGCACTCGACCTATCAAGTGATTCGACGATAACTCTCCGTAGCTTGCTAGGTCAAGTTACTAGGTGAAAGTGACGGCGATGTCACCGATCCGATAGACAGTCGCCCAAGCCAATGGCCCGACATTTAGGGAGAATCTCGTGCGAATCGCGTGGGGATGCTTAGCCGCAGTCGTGATCGTGCCACTTGTCGGGCTGTTACTGCTGATCATGATCCCGCAGTGGCGCGACAACGCCCGGCTTGAAGCCTTCTATGAGCGCGTCCTTGCCTACCCGCTCCCACCGAACACCCGAGACGTCTTCCCGATGGATCGCGATGTGATCTTCGATAAGAACCTGGTCGGAGGCAGCGGATCTTATTGCGACTACCGCGTCCGGATCACGCTGCAGACGGCACTGACCCCGGAGCGGGTCCACCGCCACTATGACAACGCGTCCATCGCTGGAGCCGAGTCGAAAGCGGTGATCACTTTGTACTTCGGAGACGAGGACCCTGACGCTGGTGGCCGCCGCGTCATCGTCGAGGCGTACGACTCCCATAACTGGGACTGGGATTGGCGCTGCTACTAGCGCAGCGGATCGCGGACCCGCATCCAGATTCGGATGGTTCTACGCGATCGGATACGCGTCTTCCAACTCGTGCCGGTCGGCGGGTAGCAGCACTTCCACAACTGCCAAAGGCCGGCCGGAGGCATCGCGTACCGCGCCGAAGACGGCCAGAAGTGGCTGGTTCTTCGGCATGGCGAGCTGCTTGACCTCGTCGGCCGAGGGCATGCGAGCGGTGATCTGCTCCACGATGTGATCGAAACGCACGCCCTTGCGCGCCTGGAGATGCTCGCGGAAACCCTGCCGCAACGGCTCGCCGCTGGTCAGATCCGTCCCCTCGGACAGCTCCAACGGCAGCCAGAGCGACACCAGTTCAGTCCGCTCGCCCTCTCGCGTGATCAATCGTCGCCGAACGAACGCCTTACTCTTGGGCTGCACGTCGAGCAGCACGCCAATCCGATTCGGCACGGCGACCGCGCCGACTTCGACGACCTCGCCCGCGGAGTCGGTCTCCGGCTTGGTCAGGTACGCCTGTCCCGGACGCTTCTGCTCAACCGAGGCCATCGCCGGACGGCCGCGCACGAAGCGTCCCTTGCCCTGCTGGGACTCGATCCAGCCCTGCTCACGTAGCACGCGGAGGGCGGCGACCACGGTGGGACGGGAGACGCTGAACTCTTGGATGAGCTGGTTCTCGCTGGGGAGCATCGTGCCCGGTGGGTAGTCTCCCCCCTCGATGCGCCTCTGAAGAGTGTGCACAAGCTGCGCATACTTAGGCGGCACGGACTCTAGCGACATCTTGACCGTCCAACAGCCGACAGGTTGTTTTACTAAGTTTGAGAGTATCCGGCCAACCGCCGGCTGTCCACGGCGTTGCCGGAAGCGTGAGCCGCACATGAGAACCCGACAGGCAGCGCAGCGACCGGGCTGGGAAGGTTGCCTCGTGGATGTCACTGCATCTACCTGCCGGGCGAGGCGTGGCGAGACAAGGCAGTGGCCGCCATCCCCCTCCGGAAGAGACCACGCCTGCCCCGCCACGCCCGTCATCACCTGGCGATGTACTCGGCCAGGATGTTCGCCGCACCCTGCGGATCGCTGGTCGGGTGACGCCTCTCGGCGCTCTGCCACGAGTAGTAGGCCCCGCCGTACCCAACGAACACCCACACCGGCAGCCCCGGCTCAGGCTTGCGCACCAGCAGCACACTGTTGTTGTCCCGCAGATCGGCGTTCACGCCGAGGTTCGCGAGTTGGTCGCGCAACTGGACGAGCATGTCGCCCTCTTCCTGGCTGTTGTCCGGGAAGCCGGTCACCGCCGCTTGAATGATCGAGTTCATCTTCCGCTCCCTTCGGCCCGGCCGTCTCCGAGGCAGTCGAGACACTCCCGCTCCTCACCCGAGGTCTGATCTTCGTCGTCATCGCCGATAAGGAGCGCACGGCGCGAGTCGCGCAGCTTGATCCCGCGTCCCCGGCAAGCAGGGCAGGGCGACGTCTTGCTTGTCTCGTCTGGCCGGATCACCGTCGCCATCTCCTCGTTCATCCGGCGTTCCCTGTGGCGGGAGGCCGCGTGACGTACCGTGGTTGATTGATGACAAGTCCACCGGCAACCGCGTCTGAGCAGGACCCCTGAACGGCCCCCTCATTTCCCCTTTCGAGCCCCCAGCCGGGAGGAAGACCCGAAGATGCCCGACTACATCCCGAACGTTCGACTTCGCGCCTGGCGCAACCAGGAGCAGCTCAACCGCGCGCAGATGGCCGAAAAGCTCAACGCCACGCCCATTGGTGTCGCTAAAAGGTTGGCCTGCGACGAGGAGCGGATCCGGCGCTGGGAAGCAGGCGAAGTCAGGTGGCCGCGCACCGAATACCGGCTGGCGCTGACCCAACTGACCGGGAAGGAACCGGAAGAGCTCGGGTTCTCACAGGGGAGACAGAACGAGAGCCGTCTCATCGAGGCCCAGGTAATGCCCATCGACGCACTACGAGCCGAAGCCGACCTGTACGGGACGATGGAGCTTGCCCAGCAACTTCAGGCATCTGACGTCGGAACGGGCACCTTGGAGGCTCTCGCCGAGGCTGTCGATCTGCTGTGCCGCGCCTACCCGGTGGTGCCCGCCGGCACCCTGCGCGATCGCACCCAGAAGCGCCTGGCCCAGATCAACCGCCTCCTCGCTGGGCGTCTCACCCTCGACCAGCACCGTGAACTGCTCGTGATCACCGGATGGCTCACCGCCCTGCTGGGGTGCGTTCACTATGACCTGGGTGAGAGGGAAGAGGCCGAAACGGCCCGACGTGCCGCCTTCGAAATGGGCCGCCAGGTCGGGCACGGCGAACTCATGGGGTGGGCACACGAGATGTCAGCCTGGTTCGCCCTCGTCGAGGGCCGCTACGAAGATGTCGTCAACGCCGCCCGCATGGGCCAGGCCGTTGCCGGCCAGACCAGCGCCATGGTCCAACTCACCCTCCAGGAAGCGCGCGGCCTAGCCCGCATCGGTGACCGCCGCGAGGCAGACCGCGCACTCACCCGCGGAGCCGAAGTCCTCAACCGCCTGCCCATGCCCGACAACCCTGATCATCACTTCGTGTTTGACCACGCCAAGTGGGTCTTCTACGCCGCCACCTGCTACACCTGGCTCGCCGACGACGACCGCGCCGAGGAACACGCCTGCGAAACCATCCAGATGCACACCCGCCCCGACGGTACCTCCAACGCCCCCATGCGAGTCGCCGACGCACACATAGACCTCGGTATCGTGGACGCCCGACGGGGAGATCTCGACGCCGCCGTGGACCACGGCATCGCCGCATTCGACATCGACCGCCGATCCCTCATCGACCTCGTCAATCGTGCCGGAGACCTCGATCGCGTCCTACGGCAGCGCTACCGACGAGAAGCGCTCGCCGAAGATTTCCACGAACGATTCGTGACTGCGCGGCGGGCCATCGATAGCCGTCGGCCCGACCTGCTCGACTAGATTCGAGAAATTGTGGGCTGCCATCCGCGATGCCTCATGATGGCCCTACTGGCTAGAATCTCAATGCCTGGTATGCAGCTCGTGTTCTCTTAAGTGCCATGAACACGGTAAGCATCAAATGTATTAGCAATGTCACGATTATGGCTGACAGCAAGCTATTGATCGGCTGATTGTTTTCCCTAATCGCTGCCGCCGCAATCAAGAATGCTGTTGTTATAATCCCAATCAGTACCGAGTAGCTTACATTGGCCTGCAGTTGGTCAATCAGTGCCGCTGTGTTCCCATACTTGGGAAGACGAGAGTCGTCATTGACGCGAAGGCCCATGCTGAAAATGTGAATTAGCAGTCCAAATAAGAGGGCAGTAAAGACGGCTATTCCGGCAAGAATGCTCGCAGGGTCTTGCATCTTAAAATCAAACAAATAGCCCGCTATTCCGAAGGTCGTCGGAATGGCATAGAAAGAGAGATAGTCTTGCCGCCGCCGCTCGTTGGTGCGCTGATCTCGGAACGTATCTAAGTGATCTTCCACAAGGGGTCGGATGGACCATTTAGAGCTCATCCCTCACCGCCTCCATGTGGATCGATTGGGCTTGCTTGGTCCACAAGCCATCTCTCCAGTTTGATGGTAACTCAAGATGTAGGTCTTGCGCTAGCGTTTTGGCCAATTCGCCCATGTAGTCGTATACGGCCCCGTCGGAGGGGCGATCATCATTTGAAGTTTTGATTGGGTAGACGAGCGTGGGCAGTCCGTCCTTGCCGAGCACGATCTCCCTCTGCTGGTCGCCATCGGTTAACTGCAGGCGAACTTCGTCCGCCTCAACCTCGTCGCGAAGCCCCAATATCTGCGTTTCAGGCTTGATGGAACGATCCATAATTGGGGATATGAGCTGTCTTGCTAGGCCGCTGGAGCGAAGTGGCTTAACAGTATATTCCAGCTTGCCAATATTGGTTTCGCTGATTCCGTTAATGCCATCGGCCAGATCGTGGCTCCTTGAGTACCGAACCACTCTGATCTGTGTTAGGCGAGCACGTTCCATGAACCTCTTCCAGGCTTCCTCCTCTGTCAAACCTTCCTTGTGAAGAATCAGTGCCTCGTCGACGAACCGCTTCCGGAATGCCTTCGTGAGGTGGCGCAAAAAAATGCTCGCAGCACCTCTGCCGCTGCATCGTTCTGCTAGAAATAGGGCGGTGCTGGAGTGGGGAGGGATAATCAGCATATTACGTACATGAACCACTGCAGACTCGTCGGCACCAAATTCATGAGTGCGCTTATTTGTGCGGACATTCTTCACGGTGCCTTCGAAGCCGAATCTGCCGTACTCGGTCCCAAAGGATATTGACCTGCCTTCCGCCTTGATGTTTTCCACTGAAAGATAGTGGCCGAATTGTTCTTCTTTGAGCGAATCGGCTTGGACGTCTCTAAGGAATCCGTGTGCGAGGTGTAGTAGATCGAGCCCGCGTCCGTCCATATCTTCTAGATTAAGGAACCGCTTGGGCTGGCGAAATGGTGCGATTTTGAGCCCGTAAGCCGCGACTGCATAACGTGCCATAGATAGCTCCTAGCCTGATGATTTGCGCTGATGTGATCTACATCGACAGGAATACGCTATACGTTACATCTGTCGCAAGGTATGTCAATCTTCGAATGCTTCTTCGGGAAGCTGGATGCTGTTGACGGGTCACGTGCGCCGCTGGCTCTTCGCAACTACCCAGCACTTGCTCAAAAGTAGAGGCCACGCTGCCGCGTCGCTTTCGGTGCTCGAGCCTGGCGACCCTGCGCTCTGGGCCTGCTTACAGAAGGTATCCGGGCTGCTGCGGTCCAGTGCACAGCGACAACCAGCCCGTCCTGCTGGTCAAAGCGATTGTTCCGCCTGAAAGCTAGCCATCCTTAGTCCCTGTTCCGCGCTCTCATCTGGTTGAACCTTGCCGAATTATCCTCATTGGGATCAAGCGGCGGCGCGGCGCGCCGCCGTACCCCCGGCCCTCCGCCCGCCCGCCGTCCGGGCGTGCGGCCTGGGGGCCGGTCCCGGACGGCGGCGGGACACCGGGCCGGGCACCGCGCGCCGGCCCCACCGTACCGACCGAACGCTCCGACCGGGGTTGCCCCGCCGCCGCACAGATGCAGCCCTACGATCGCCACTACATGGCCGGTCGCCGTAGATGGCTGGGGGCGATCGACGATCCAGGGTTCGTTCCTCACCCTGGCTCACCGAGGTAGCGTGGCTGACCCCCGTTGCCGGGCTGGTGAGGACGATCGGCATTGGGAGAAATGATGTGGCTGAAGCCCATGACGCACTGCCTAGTCGTCTCGACGGCTTACCCCGAGCAAGTGTTTCTGCTCGCGCGGTAGGGTGCGGCTGCAACGAGCTGACAGGGCATCGAAAGGGTGCGGTCCCATGAAACCTATAGGCCTCGTTTTAGACGACACGGAACGACTGCAGTGGGATTTCAGGCCGCTCGTCAGCGTTGGGCCACTCCGGTTCGGGATGAGTCATGACGAGGTGATTGCTGCGCTGGATGCGAATCCCCCTTCCACAGGCCCTTGCAGGTGGGGAGGGCGCCTTGCGTGGTTCCGTCTGCCCACCTCTTACGGGGGTGCCCTGACGACGTACTACGCAAAGTCTGGTCAGCTGTCCTGCATCGCGGTTGATGCGCGGCACGGTCCTCAGGTGACGATGGACGGCCTTCGGCTGGTTGGGCGTGTGCCGTCCGAGTTGGTCGATCTGTTCGTTGATCACATGCAGTCACGGGGACTGCCGGAAGCGGTCCACTGCTCGCAGTACGGAGATCTTGGAGCTGACGAGCTTGGGCTCGTACTGCGTGCGCAACGCGCTGGAGACATCCTCCTGACGCGCCCCGTTTTCGTTGCCCGCGAATGGGCCGATCGTGTCTGTGATGTGACAGAGGGCTATGTCCCTGATGAGGAATGGCAGGTTTACTGCTGAAGGGAAGACCGTACACAGCCACTGACTTGCATTGAACCGATCTGGAAGCAGGTTCCAGGGAGCTCGTTGGTTGGCCCTTTGCCCCGCGGGATGTACGCGGGATGATCTTCCCTGGCAGAGGGAAAGCGAGAACCGTACGCCGAGGTCAGGGGCCTGATGCGGTCAAGAACGTCAGCCCGCTGTAAAACCGCCGGCGTTCGACCCATGCGGGTGGATCGCCCGTAGGGGCGCCGGGTTCGCTTCCGTGCCATCTGCGTGCCGCAAGGCCGTGCCCTACCGTGCCAGATCCCGCAAGCGAACGCCACGTCAGAGGCATGATCGCCGTGCCATTAGCGTGCCATTAGACTGAATCGATCATGGCGTATCAAGCGCCCCACAGGTACGAGGGTCCAGGTCCAGACGTACAGCCAAGGGATCATGGCTCCTTACAAGCGAGGGGTCACTGGTTCGAACCCAGTACCGCCCACCTGTAGCAAGAGCCCCGTCTCCGACCATGGAAACGGGGCTTCGTCCCATTTACCGGCGCGACAGAGCCCATTCGAAGATCCATTGGAGTTGTTCGCGATCTTCGCGTCAGCGATCCTGCGGTCGGCCTCCGCCGTGCTGTGCTGGTAGACCCAGTGCTGTCCGGACCGAGTCATGCCCCATGCGCTGCATGAGATCTTTGAGGCTCGCGCCGGAGCTCGCAGCGATCGTGTTGCCGGTGTGCCGGAGATCATGGAAGTGCAGGCCCGGGAAGCCGATCTTTCTCGTGCTCTCGTCCCACTTGGCCGCCCGCCCGGAAGTTGATCCGACAAAGGATGCCACCCTGTAAGCCAGTGAAGATCAGCGCGTCGGCCTCTGGGCCGGTGAACTGATCAAGCGCCGCCGTCCCGTGCTGCGCGTGCGGTCTGGGGGCCGTTCTCGCGCGAGCGCCGCGCGGGGCATCGCCGTACGGCCGCCCCGCCGTACACCCCGAACCCACCGACCAAGCGCCACACCGCCGCACAGGGCATCGGCCACGCCACCTCGGTATCCGCGACTAGTGATCCACACCCGCATGCTTGCGCCTCGACGCCAGCCGAATGCCCACGTAGACAGCTCCAGCTACGAGCACAAACGGCGAAGCGACGGTAACGATAGTCAAGAACATTCGCCCATGCTGCCCTACACCATGCCGACCCGACAAGGTCCTCGCCTGCGGCGGGGACCTCAGGCTCCGGGATGATCGCGACGACCTGAAGGCCATCAATGGCTGAGGTGGAAGCCTGATCATCCCGCCCGCCATCGACCCGGGACGAGCCGAGCAGACCAGGGCCGGGGTCAAGGTCGTTCGTCCAGTGGGGCGCTGCACCTTGACCCCGTGGCCCTGGCCCGCTTCCCCCTCGGGCGGGTCGACGGCAGACGGGAAGCTCAGGCAGGGAGAGGTGTGCGCGGTGCGTGCCACTGGGCCGTGCCATTAGCGTGCCATCAGACTGAATCGACCACCGTGTAACCGCGCGTCTCGGAGGTACGGGGGGGCAGGTCAAGAGGTACGCCTAAGGGATCATGGCTCCCTTACAAGCGAGGGGGTCACTGGTTCGAACCCAGTACCGCCCACCTGCATCAAGAGCCCCTCTCCAATCATGGAAACGGGGCTTCGTCCCATTTACCGGTGCGACAGAGCCCATTCGAAGATCCATTGGAGCTGTTCGCGATCCCCCGGTCAGCCTCCCCCGTGCTGTGCTGGTAGATCAGCGCTGCCCGGACCGCCCTGTGAGCCGGTGAAGATCAGCGCATCGGGCCTCTGGGCGAGATTGTCGGGGAGTGACGGGATGATCCTTTTCGGGCTTGCGACCGTACGGACTCCCGCGCGGGACGTGGGCGGACCGACGAGGAGTTCGCCCACGTCGGGCTAAACATACTGTTGCCGAACGCCGACGATCCGGGCCGCGAACTCAAGCGACGCCGCGCCGCAGCCAGACGAACCCGCCGATCCTAGCCATCGTCATGCCGCCGCCAGGTTGCTTCACGAAAAGCCGCATACTGGCGCCATGTCGACCATGACAGCAAGACTCGACCGGCTGCGAGCCATCGAAACCGGCCGACCCGTACACCTGCATAAGTTCTACCGACGCAACAAGCGGTTCCTCGTCTTCGGCGCTGAACGACACCAGTACCGCAACACCCCGCTCGACCCGACCTCGGTCCTGGCCCTAGAAGACGATCTCGGTGTCCAATTACCACCCGCATACCGGGAGTTCCTGCTCCAGGTCGGCCCCGGCGCGGGCCCCTACTACGGCATCTGGGAACCGCAGGAGATCGTGAAAGAGACCGAGGGCGATCCTGCCAAACCCTTCCCGCTCACCCGCCGCGACGCCGAGGAGATCTACAACGCCTGGTACGCATGGGTCCAGGAACCAGAGCCCGACTCCGGTGGCGGCCCCAGCATCGAAGCCCCCAACCCCGCACCTGGCTGCATCTTCATCGGAACCCAGGGCTGCTCCAGTGTCACCGCGTTGGTGACCGCAGGAGAGCTGACGGGCACGGTTTGGGATGTCTGGCTCGACGAAAGTGCCTGGCGACCGGCCATGGCCGCCCCCGCCAGCTTGGAGAGCGAGCTCTATGACCTGGCCGCACCGACGTATCTCGGTCCTACGCCCACCTTCGACGCCTGGTACGAGGCATGGCTCACACGCGCCGATGTCGAGCTGTCACCTCCAGGAGAAACGTCCTGAGCGGTACCGCATCATCACGCAAGCCCCGTTACGCGCGAGCGCTCCCGTTGGTTGCTGACGCCGAGGCATGCCACCACACGTGATGCGTCGGGAGATAGGAAGAGCTGAAAGTTGTAGGCGGACTCGGTGCTCTTGACGATGCCGAGGAGGAGGTGCTGAAGTCCGCAGGTGTCAAGCCGCGCGATCGCCTCGTCAAAGCCAAGGGACGGGTTCCCCATCCGGACGATGGCCGTTGGGCGTTCATGGCAGCGGGCGAGTCATTCGCCGACGCCGACCTGCCACGCGTAGTGCCCGTCACTTCCCCACGAGGCCAGTCGCAGCGGCGATCCGACCCAGGGTCCGGCGCAGGGCCGCCACCTCGGCGGGGTCGATGGCGCTCAGCAGTTCCTCGTCGTTCTGCCGCGCCAGCGAGAGCGTCTGGTGCCGCAGATCCTGGCCGGTCGGTGTCAGCTCGATGAGCTGACGCCGACGGTCTGCGGTGTCCCGTACTCGTCGTACGGCATCGAGCTTCTCAAGTTCGTCGAGCATGTCGACGACCACACTGGCGGTCACCCCGACGGCCTTGGCCAGCTCCAGCTGCGCCCGGGGCCCGCCGGCCAGGAGCTCAAGGACCGCACAGTGCCGTGGCCGCAGGCCGAGCGGGGCCAGGCGATCCGCGAACTGCCCGTTCGCCTCCTGGCCCAGCTTGCCCAGCAGGAAACCCACCGTGTTGATCAACGACTCTTCCACCATCACACCACCAATGCTAGCCTAGCCATATGATTCGGCACCCGAAAGATATGGCTCCCTCATTAAATGTCCGTCGATTCGGCGCACTTGTCGTGCTCCTCACCGTGGTCACATCCGGCTACTTCGCAGTGTCCAGCCTGGCGGACCCGGGCGGGCTGGTGCCTGGAGGCGATCAGGCCGCCCCCAGGACCTATGCCGCCTACATGGCGGCCCGCAGCGTGGTGCTGCTCGGCGGAATGGTCTGGTTGCTGGCCCGACACGCGTGGCGTTCCCTCGGGTTGCTCCTCGCATTGAACGGCGCGGTCCAGATCGGCGATGCGGCGATCGGCGCTGCGCACCATCAGGTCCCTCAGACGATCGGGCCCCTGGTGTTCGCCGCCGCCCTGCTGACAGCCGCCCGACTGCTCACCGGCCGCAATCCGACCGCCCACCCGTAGGAAAACCCTGGCCTCGGCCTTGGAAAACCACGGAAGGTCCGGGTCACCGGGGCCGGGGGCCCTTCCCTTTACGGCGGGCCGGCACGGCCCGGCGGCTGGAGCCGCTCTTCGCGGGTTTCTGGGGCTGCCGTTGTACCGGTTTCTCCGCAGGAGCGGCGGGGGTACGCCCCCGCGAGCTGTTCACTGTCCGGCCGCGGACGATGCCGATGAAGTCTTCCACCAGGTCGGTGGTCGCGTCCGTGGGCCAGGCCAGCGCGACCTGGGACTGCGGCGCTTCCAGCACCGGCCGGTAAGTGAGGTCCCTGCGGTGATAGAGGCGTGCCAGCGACTGCGGGACCAGGAGCAGCCCGGCGCCGGCCGCTACCAGTTCGATCGCTTCCGCGGTTGTGGCCGGGCGGGTGAACGCGGGCTGCCCGGGCCGGACCGTCCACTCGATGGTGTCGTCCAGAGGATGGAGCACCTCGTCGTCGGCCAGGTCGGCGATGGTCACCTCGTCGGCGGCGGCCACCGCGTGGTCCTTGGGCACCACGACCACCGTGGTCTCCACGTAGAGCGGAATCACGCTGAGCCCGTCCCGGTCGACCGGCAGCCTGACGAATCCGGCGTCGGCGCCGCCGTCCCGAAGGAGACCCACCACCTCGGCCGCGGGAACAGTGGCCAGGGTGATCGGCACGTCGGGCAGCCTCTCGGACCAGATGTTGACCCATTTCGCGGGTGTCACCCCGGGCACGTACGCCAGCCGGAACGCCTTGGTCTCCCCATCAGTCACTTCCTCAGGGTATCGATGTCATGGAAACCCGTTCCGACTGACTACTCTTGACGTCATGACCTCGCCCAAATCGAAGAGCATCCAGACGATGAAGCCCGAGACCGCGGCCAAGAAGCTGGGTGTCCTCCTCTCGGCCACTCCCGCCGAGTTCCAGGCGGGCGTCGTCTCCAGGGACGAGCTGAACGAGTTGCAGGCGACGCCACCCGCCTGGCTCACTGATCTGCGCCGCAACGGCCCGCACCCCAGGCAGGTCGTCGCCGCGAAGCTCGGGATCTCCAATTCGGGCCTGATCAGGGCCGGGATCACCGAACCGCTCACCACCGCTGAGATCGATGCGCTGAAGGCGGAGAACCCGGCGTGGCTGGAGCACGAGCGGTCCGTCCAGGCCGAGACCCGCAAAGAAGCACTCCGCCTCAAGCAACGGCAAGACGGCTGAGGTCCTGAGGCTGGGGTGATGCGGTTCGCGCCGGGCCAGGGGCGGCCCACTGGCGACGACCCCTACCACATGGGGTCAACGGCGACGCGGGGGTACGCAGCCGATCAAGGTTGAGCACCCGATAAGGACGCCGTGCCGATCCGTACCTTGGGCTCAACGACGGACGTCTTCCGGTGGAATGCGGCAAGTGTCAGAGTATTGCTGTGGCTGAGCAACCCGATGACACGCGAAGGCTTCGCCCGACATGGCCGCTCTGGGTCAACCTGCTCTTCATCGTCTTCGGCCTGTTCGTCCTCGTGACCCAGACCTTGGGGCTGCTCGCGGGCGGGCCCTGGGACCTGTTCGGCTGGAACCTGGGGTCATGGTCGTGGCTGGGGCGGCTCGTGGTGATCTTCGGCTGGGTCCTGCTCGTTCACCTGCATGTTCGAGATCTGCTGCGGAAGCGCAAGAAGAGCGGGTCGGACGTCACGGGCGGATCCTCACCTCGCCGGTGAAGGTACGACCGTCGGTCAGGTGACCGGCGACGGAACCGGTGCAGCCTGCCACCGCCTTCGCGATGGCGGCGCCGTCCACCCGGAGCTCGCCGTGCGGGAGCGCCGTTGCGGCGAGCCTTCCGTCGACGACCGCGCGGACCGTACTCAGGAGGATCCCGTGGGGACCCGCTCCCGGAACGACCGGATGAGTCGCGCCGGGGCAGGTCCACGTCGAGGCGGGCCGCCACGGCGGGGGCTGCCCGGAAAGCGCCTGCCAAATCACGCCGAGCGGCCGATCGTGTCGGCGCGGACGACATGCGCGAACGGCAGGCCCCGCGTGTACCGTTCCAGCTCGTCGAGTGCCGAGTGGCCCAGGCGGCGCAGTTCGCCGCCCACCGAGCCGGCGACGTGCGGGGTGAGCAGGACGTTCGGCAGGTCGTAGAGTGGCGAGTCCGCCGGGAGGATCTCGGGCTCGGTGACGTCGAGCACGGCGTCGATCCGGCCCGAGACCAGTTCCTTGGTGAGCGCCTCCATGTCCACCAGCGAGCCGCGCGCGGTGTTGATGAGCGTGGCGCCGTCGGAGAGCAGTCCCAGGCGCCGCGCGTCCAGCAGGTGCCGGGTCTCCGGCAGCGCCGGGGCGTGCACGGAGACGACGTCGGAGGCGGCCAGCAGTTCGTCGAGGCCGACCGGCCGGGCGCCGAGCGCGGCCGCTGCGGTCTCGTCGAGGTACGGGTCGTTGATCAGGAGCTCGAGGTCGAACGGGCGGAGCAGGTCGAGCACCCGGCGGCCGATGTGAGAGGCCCCGATGATCCCGACGGTCCTGCGGTAGTTGCCCAGCGAGGGGAAGTGCGCCGCCCAGTCGAGGGCCCGGCGCTGCGTGCGGTAGAGGTCGCGGATGCCGAGGACGCGTTTGCCGGCGAACAGGATCGCGGCGACGGTGTACTCGGCCACGGGGAGCGCGTTGGTGGCGGCGCCCGACGAGACGGCTATGCCGCGTTCCCAGCAGGCGTCGGTGATCAGGCTCTTGACCGTGCCCGCCACGTGGACGACGGCCCGCAGCCCGGGTGCCCGCCGCAGCACGGAAGCGTCGACGGGCGGGCAGCCCCAGCAGGTGACGAGGACCTCGGCCGCGGCCAGCTCCGGCACGTCCGCGAAGTCGCTGACGACCAGGCCGGGGTCGACGTCCACCAGCCGGGTGAGCCGGTCGAGCTCGTCCGGCCCGAACAGGTCGTCCTTGAATCGCGGCTCCATGGCGAGCAGCGCGCGGGGAAGGGTCACTTGACGGCTCCAGCGGTCATGCCCGCCCTCCAGTACCGCTGCAGCACCACGAAGGCGATGACCAGCGGCACGACCGCCACCAGCGAACCGGTGATGGCGAGCAGGTAGTCCTCCGGATGGCCCTGGTTCAGCGACGTGGTCTGCCAGGTGTACAGACCCAGGTTGAGCGGGTAAAGGTGTTGGTCGGTCAGCATCACGAGCGGCAGGAAGAAGCTGTTCCAGATGCCGGTGAACTGGAAGAGGAAGATGGTGACGAAGGCCGTGCGGAGCATCGGGAAGCCGATGCTGAGGAAGGTCCGCAGGTCACCGGCGCCGTCGACGCGGGTCGCCTCGATCACCTCGTCGGGCACGTACGCGGCGCTGAACACCCGGGCGAGGTAGACCCCGAAAGGAAAGACCAGGCTCGGGAGGAAGACGCCCCAGAAGGTGTTCACGATGCCGGTCTTGGACGCCAGCAGGTAGATCGGCAGGGCCATCGCGCTGGCCGGTACGAGCACGCCGAGGAGGATCAGCCCGAAGATCTTCTCCTTGAACGGGAACGAGAGCTTGTCGAAGGCGTACCCCGCCGCCACGCACAGGGTCGTGGCGATGAGGGCGCCGCCCACGGCGTAGAGGGCGGTGTTGCCGAGCCACCGCAGGTAGATGCCGTCACCCGCGCTGAACAGGTGCGCCAGGTTGGCACCGAGGTCGAAGGTCCGCCCGAAGGCGAAGCCGCTGGTGCCGAACAGGTCACGCATGTTCTTCGTGGCCGCCATGAGCAGCCACAGCAGCGGCATCACCGTGTAGAGCACGGCGATGACGAGGACGCCGTTGACGGCGGCACGCGAGAGCAGGCGCGGCATCGGGCGGGAGCCGGGCTTCCTGCGCCTCCTTGAGGCGGGAACCGGCGGTGCGGGCGTCGCGGTCAACGTCATGGCTGCACCCTCCGCGCCGAGAACCGGGTCACGATGAAGGACAGGACCCCGCCGAGCAGGGCGATCAGGATCGAGGCGGACGCGGCCAGGCCGTAGTCGTGGTTGTCGAAGGCCGCGCGCATCGCGTACATGTTCGGGCTCCAGGCGCTGCCGATCTCGGTCGACGCCCGGTAGATCACCTTCGGCTCGGTGAAGAGCTGCAGGGCGCCGATGACGGTGAAGAGCACGTTGAGCGCGATCGCCGGGCGGATGAGCGGGACCTTGATCCGCAGCGCGATCCGCAGCCCGCTCGCGCCGTCGACCGTCCCCGCCTCCAGGACGTCCCTCGGGACGGCCTGCAGGGCGGCGTAGAGGATGACCATGTTGTACCCGACCCACTCCCAGGTGGAGATGTTGACCACCGAGAGCAGGGCGTGGTCGGCCGACAGGAAGCTCCACTTCACGCCGGCCGACTCGAGCACGTCGATCACCGGGCTGAGCCCGGGCGTGTACAGGTACACCCAGATGATCGCGGCGATGAGCCCCGGTACGGCGTGCGGCAGGAAGAGGCCGAGCTGGAAGAAGCGTTTCGCCCGGGCCATGGCCGAGTCGAGGAGCAGGGCGAGCAGGAGCGCGCCCCCGATCATCACCGGGATGTACAGCAGGACGTAGGTCGCGATGACCAGGAAACTGTCCCGGAACGCCGCGTCGCCGAGCGCCCGGGCGTAGTTGCCGAGGCCGACGAAGAAGGTCTCGACGCCGCCGAAGCCGAGGCCGGAGCTGCGCTCGGTGAACAGGCTGAGCCACCCCGCGTACACCAGCGGCGCGACGGAGAAGGCGAGGAACAGCAGGAGGAACGGGCCGACGAGCAGGGCGGCGGTGCGCCCCTGCCCGCGGGCCGGACGGGTCGCCACGGCATCTCCTTGAAGGGGGGAAGTGGGCACTACTGGGCGACGCTCAGGCCGCGGTTCTTGAAGTCCGCCACGGTGGCCTGCTGGGCGCTCGTGAGCACGTCGGCCAGCTTCACCTCGCCGCCGGCGACCTTGCCGAGCGAGTCGGAGATCGCCGTCCCGGTCACGCCGGCGCTCGGCCCCCACGTCCAGCCGGCCGGGATCGACTCGTACGCCTGGGAGACGACGGAGAAGATGTCCTGGCCCCCGTAGAAGTCGGTCTTGAAGGCACTGGTGGCCGGCAGCAGGGCCGGCGCGGCCGGGAGCATGCTGCTGGTGCCGCTGGACAGCCAGGCCTTCATGCCCTCGGGATCCGTGGTGATCCACTTGATGAACTCGAGAGCCTGCTCAGGGTGCTTGGCGCCCTTGGGGACGGTGAAGGCCGAGCCGCCCAGCATCGCGGAGGCCGGCCGGCCGTCCCAGCTCGGCACCGCCGCGATGGCCCACTTGCCCTTCTGGTCGGGAACGGTGGACTGGAGGGCCCCCGCGCACCAGTTCGCGCAGATGTAGGAGACGACCTGGCCCTTCTGCACCGCCTGGAAGAAGGCGTCGTCGCTCGTCGAGTTGTACGTGCCGACCAGCCCCTTCAGGACCAGGTCGTTCCAGTACGCGGCCATCTTCTTGGACGGCTCGTCGTCGATGGAGACCTTCCACGACTGGCCCTCGGTGCCGTACCACCGGCCACCGGCCTGCCAGGAGAGCGCGGCCAGCACGCCGGCGTCGGCGGTCGCGAAGATCCCGCCGCGCGCCTTCGCGTCGGCCTTCTTCACGTCCGCGAGCAGCTTCGCGTAGTCGTCCCAGGTCTTCGGCAGCTCCAGCTTGTGCTTGTCGTAGAAGTCCTTGCGGTAGAAGAACATCAGCGGGGCGACGTCGCGAGGGATGCCCCAGGTCTTGCCTCCGAGGTTCACCAGTTGCTGGACCTGGGCGGGGAAGGTCTTGGCGACCACGGGGCCCGCGGTCTCGGTGAGGTCCTCCAGCTCGCCCTGGCTGACCACGTCGGGCAGCTGGTTGTACTCGACGATGGCCACGTCGGGGACGTTGCCGGCCTTCACCGAGCTGGCGAGCTTGGTGTAGTAGTCGCCGCCGCTCGGCACGTTCTCCCACTTGACCTGGAAGTCTTTGTGGGTCTTGTTGAAGGCGGCGGTGACGACGTCGGATGCCTTGACGAAGGAGCGGAAGGTGATGACGTCCGCCCCCGGCTTCGCGTCGGAGGCACCCGGATCCGTGCCCCCGCAGGCGGCCAGTGCCGACAGCGAGACGACAGCGCCCGCGAGCAGGGCCGTGATCCGCAGGCATCGAGGCTTCATATGCACCGTCCAGGGAGGGAAGTGAAGATTGGTGCAATCATTTTGTTTCGAATGAAGCCTGTCAATGCATCCCGAAGCAGCGATCAGTTACGATCGCGTCACAAGCAGGAAAAACGAAAGAAAACGAAAGCCACTAAGAGGGTGTCGCGCCGCACGACGCCCGGATCCGCAGGCTCGGCCGCAGCAGCAGGCCGCACAGCGGCCTGCCCGGATCGTCCAGCCGATCGACGAGCATCCGCACGGCCGCGGCCCCCACCTCCTCCTTGGGCGGCGACACGGCGGTCAGGGGGATGTCGGCAAGGGAGGCGACCTCGTCGTCGTAGGTCACGATCGCCAGATCCTCGGGTATCGAGACGCCGCGGCCGCGAAGCTGCCTGACCAGGGAAAGGGCGTCCATGTCGTTGTGCACGAGCGCGGCGCGCACGCCCTCCTCCCTGAAGGCGTCCAGGAAGTCGTCGACGTGCTCGTCCATCCCGGCCGGAGCGCCCACGGCGGCCCGCGGGAACATGCGCACGGGCCCCTCCCGCAGGCCGAGAGAGCGCTGGGCGAGCTCGTGTCCCTCGCGGATCCACGGGGTGGTCCTGCTCTCGCAGGCGAGCAGCGCCACCCGCTCGTGTCCCAGCCGGGCGAGATGACACGTGGCCAGATAGGCGCCGTACGCGTGATCGGTGGCCACCTGCTCCACCGCCGGCATCGACCAGCCCGCCTTCCGCTCGACCAGCACCACGGGCAGGTCGAGCTCGTTCACCCACTGCTCCGTGGCGAGCGAGAGCGTGGGGTTCTCGCTCGGCGTCAGCAGCAGGCCGTCCACGCCGGACGACAGCAGCTGCGCCACCTGGCGGCGGTCCTCCTTCAGGTCGTAGCGGGAGACCGCGAGGCTGATCCGCACGCCGAGCTCGCGCGCGGCCGCCTGCGCGCCCCTGATCACCGCCGGGAAGTAGTACGCGGTCTGCGGCACGAGCATGCCGAGCACGTACGGCTCGCGCTCCCTTTTCCGCTCGCCCGCGGCCGGCTCCTCGCCCGCCCGCGCCGGCGCCTCCGGAATCGACACGGCCCCGCCGTGCACCCGGACGAGCAGCCCGCGCCCGGCCAGCTCCCGCACGTCGTGCCGGATGGTGACGGCCGAGACGCCGAGCCTGGCGGCCAGATCGGCGACCTTGACCGAGCCCTTGCGGCTCAGCTCCTGCAAGATCGCCCCGTGTCGCTCCTCGGCCAGCACGTGGGGCTCCTTCCGGCTCCGCGGATTTTCCTGCGTCATCGTACCGCTGACATTCGCTTTCGAAATCGATCGATTGCGTTTCCAGCGTGGAACGATCATTCCGGGGGTGAGGCCACCGAGGCGCGTTGGATGAGCTCGGAGCGGAGGGTGTGCATGGTGCGGGCCGGCTCGGCGCCGCCCAGGATGTCGAGGAGGACCTCGGCCGCCTTGGCGCCGAGCTGGTGCACCGGCTGGGCGATCATCGTCAGGGGCGGGTCCATGACCGCCGCCCACGCGCTGTCGTCGAACCCGATCAGCGCCACGTCGTCCGGGTAGGACAGCCCCGCCTGGCGCATGGCGCGCAGGGAGCCGGTCATGCCGTCCGTCTCCGTGCAGAACACGGCGGTGACCCGGTCGGGGAGGGCGAGCATGCGGCCGACCTCCCCCACCACCCGCGCCTCCGTCTTGGGCCCGACCATCACCAGCTCGGGATCGAACGGGATGTGCGCGTCGTCGAGCGCGTCGAGGTAGCCCCGCAACCGCTCGCCGTCGGTCCACAGGTTGCGCGAGGCCGCCGCCAGCAGCTCGCGCCTGGTCGACGGCGGCCGCGCCACCGGCGGCCCCCACACGAACCCGACGCGGCGGTGACCGGCCGCGATCAGCACCTCGACCGCCTCGCGGGCCGCGTCGCGGTTGTCGATGACGACCGCGTCGAGGTCGAGGGCGGCCACCGCGCGGTCGACGAGCACGACGGGGATGCCCCGGTCCATGGCCGCCCTGATGTGGGCGACCTGGTCGCGGTCGAGCGCGGCCGACGCGACGATGACGCCGTCGACCCGCTTGTCGATGAGCACGTTGGTGGCCGCGATCTCCTCCTGGAGGTCCTCGTACGTGCTCAGCACGATCACGTCGAACCCCCGCGCCCGCGCGCTGTCGGAGATCCCCCGCAGCAACCCCGCGAAGAACGGGTTGCCGATGTCGGCCACGATCACGCCCAGGGTGTGGCTCACGCCCGTCGACATGCTGCGCGCGAGCGCGTTGGCGCGGTAGCCGAGCTTCTCGGCCGCCGCGAGCACCCGCGCGCGCAGCTCCGGGCTGACGTATCCGTAGCCGCCGAGCGTACGGGCCGCCGTGGCGCGGCCCACGCCGGCCTCGGCCGCGACCTCGGAGATCGTCGGCCCCTGGCCACGGTCAGCTGGCATGGATCCCGTCCCCCGTTCCTGATCGGCCCATCACATCGTAGTCAGCCGGCCGCGGCCGAAGGCGCCCTCGACGAAGCACTGGTCGCGGGCCGATTCCGCCCCCAGGGCCAGCGCCCGGGCGATCGGGCCGAGCCCCGGCCGGGCCTCGGAGGTCCAGCCGTCCCGTAGCAGCGAGACGGCGAACCCGGCGAGGAAGGCGTCGCCGCAGCCCATCGTGTCGACGATGCCGTCGGCGCGCCGGGCGGGAGCGCTCACCAGGGCGTGGCCGTCGTGGGCGATGGCGCCGTCCACGCCGCGGGTGCCGACCGCGAGCCGGGCGCCCCGCCGTACCGCCTCTGCCAGGAGGTCGCCGGTGGCGGCCGCGTCGAGGTCGGAGCAGGACAGCAGCACGAGATCGGCGTGCGGGCAGACGCGGTCGAGGTAGGCGGGGCGCCGGTACTCCTCCTCGCTGGACAGGTCGAAGCTGACCAGCGTGCGGAGCTCGGCCAGCTTCGGCAGCTCGGGCTCGCTGCGGGAGTAGACGCTCGAATGCACGAGGTCGAAGCCGCCTGCGTAGCCGAGCAGGCCGTCGTCGAGCACGAGTGGCTCGCGTACGGTGACGCCGCCGCCGTTCCAGCCGAGGAAGACGCGGTCGCCGTCGTCGACCCGCAGGTGCGAGACGCCGCTCTCGCCCTCCCGAACGACGCAGGCGTCGATCGAGACCCCCTCCGCGGCGATCGACTCCCGCAGGAAGCCACCGAGCGAGTCGTCGCCGAAGACGCCCAGGTAGGCCGACTCGAGGCCGAGGCGGCGGGCGTAGACGGCGACATTGACGCTGTTGCCGCCGGGGTAGTCGACGCCGCGGTCGATGAACCGGTCGACGATGTTGTCGCCGAAGCCGAGCACTCGCATGCGGGCCTCAGTAGTCCATGACCCGGTAGTAGCGGCGCAGGTCGAGGGAGTGGTCCCGGACCCGTTCCAGGTGCTTGCTGACGCGGCTCAGCACGGTGTCGAGCACGAGCGGCGCGAGCAGGCCGCGGAACTCGGGGCTGATCCCGGTGAGCGGGTAGTCGCGGGTGTCGAAGACGGTGACGTCCTTGGAGACGCGCCGGGCGAACGCCTCGGCGCGGTCGGTGAGCGGCCGCGTCTCGTCCTCGCCCTGGAAGATGATCACGCTGGTGTCCTCTTCGAGCAGCTCGAGCGAGCCGTGGAAGAACTCCGCGCTGTGCACCCTGGTCGTGCGCAGCCACTGCATCTCCTCGAGGATGCACATGGAGTAGAGGTACGTGAACCCCCAGAGGTTCCCGCCGCCGACGAGGAAGTGGTAGCCGCTGTCCTTGTGGGCCTCGGCGAACGCGGCGGCCACCGGCTCGGCCTGCCTGGCGACCTCGACGAGGATCCCCGGCACGCCCTCGAACTCGGCGGCGAACCTCTCGTACCCGTCGAACTCGCCCCGGCGCGCGAGCAGCCGGGTCATGAACAGCAGCAGCTGCATGTCGAAGGGCCAGGTCTTGGGCTGCGAGACGAGCGCCGCGTCCACCTTCGTGGCAACGGGCGAGTCGGGGTGGCCGGTGAAGGAGACCGTGAAGGCGCCCCTGGACCTGCAGTACTCGATCGCGCGAATGGTGTCGTCGGTGGTGCCGGAGACCGAGGTGAAGATCGCCACGGTGTCCTCGCCCAGGCGGGCGTCCCCGGAGACGATCAGCTCGGCGGCGATCGCGGCGCGCACGTCGAGCGTCGAGCTGCGCCGGGCCAGGTGCTCGTACGGCCACATCTGGGCGTAGGTGCCGCCGGCGCCGACGAGGAGCACGTGCTTGAACCCCTCGTCCACGAGCCGGTCGACCAGCTCCTCGATCCGTGGGCGCAGGGCCACCGCGCTCGTCACCTGGGAGAGAAATTCCGGCTCGTTGAACCCGAGCATCTTCGCATCCTTTCCGGGGAAATTTCGTGCGCCGACCTGATACCGGTATCACGCGGCAGTCACGTTGACACAAAGAGCTGAGATCCGTCAAACAACTCCACTTCAGAATGCCTATACAAGGCCATATGGAAAAGATCTTGGAGCTAGGTCTGGTACCGGTATCAGACGAGCTGTAAGGTCGGCCAACACCAAAGGCGTTCCTGAAAGAGAAAGGATGCCCATGCGCCCTCGCGCACTGCCGACGTTCGCGGCACTCCTCGGGACACTCACGCTGGCCGCCTGCTCAGGCGGCAAGCCCGAGCAGGCCCCGGCGGCCGACGCCGCCGCCACGCCGGAGTTCTCCGGCACGCTGAGCATCCTCACCAAGTTCGCCGGCGACCCGACAGGCCCCTACTTCGAGAACCTCGCGGCCGAGTACCGGAAGAAGCACCCGCAGGTGAAGATCGAGCTGATCCAGGAGACCGACCAGAGCGTCAAGGACAAGCTCAAGACGCTCACGGCCTCGGACGCGCTGCCCGACGTCTACTTCACCTGGACCGGCAACTGGGCGGACAACTACATCCGCGGCGGACGCGCCGCCGACCTCACCAAGGTGATCGGCCCGGACACGGAGTGGGGCAGGACGTTCAGCCCCGGCTCGCTGGCCGCCTTCGCCCGCGACGGCAAGAACTACGGGATCCCGCTGTACGGCAACGGCAAGTTCATGGGCTACAGCAAGAGCGCCTTCGCCAAGGCCGGGGTCGAGGTGCCGAAGACGTTCGAGGACCTCGTCGCCGCCTGCGGCCCGCTGCGCAAGGCCGGGTACGAGCCCGTCGCCTTCGGCAACAAGGACGGCTGGCCCGCCCTGCACTACCTGCAGCAGTTGTTCGCCTACAACGTGCCGGACGCCGTGCTCCAGGCCGATTTCGTCCCGGCCACGGCCAAGCTGGACAATCCGGGCTACGTCACCGCGCTCAACCAGTTCAAGACGCTGGTCGACCAGTGCACCGACACGAAGAGCGGCACGAACGGCGTGCTCTACTCCTCGGCGCAGGAGGCCTTCGCCAACGGCAAGGCCGCCATGTACTACCAGGAGATCCTGGAGTTCGACAACGCGACGTCGGGCGAGCTCAAGCCCGCGGACTTCGGCATCTTCCAGCTCCCGGTCCCGGGCGACCACCCCGGCGACCCGGCGGTGCTGGAGGGCTCGCCCGAGGGCTACCTGGTCAACGCCAGGTCCCCCAGGGTGGCGCTGGCCGTCGACTTCATGAAGTTCGCCACGAGCGCGCAGAACGCCAGGACGCTGTCCGCGCCGCCGTACGGGCAGCCCAGCACGGTCGTCGGCGCGGTCACGCCGGAGACCTCCAGCAAGGCCGTCTACGAGGGCGTCCAGCTGGTCAACAAGGCGCCGAAGCTGGCCATCTGGCTCGACATGGTCACCGTGCCCGAGGTGGCGGACGCGTGGCTGGCCGGCGGCGAGGCGATCGTCAGCGGTGGCAAGACCGCCGAGCAGGTGCTCGAAAGCGTGCGCCAGGCCTCGGCCGAAGCCAAGTAGGGAGTCCGCACGTGCGCGCCACGCTCAGGCTCGTCTGGGTCCTGCCCGCCCTCGTGCTGGTCGGAGTGTTCGTCTATCTGCCGCTCGTGCAGAACCTGCAGTTCAGCACGCTCAAGTGGGACATCTACAGCGGCAGCCAGGAATACGTCGGGCTCGACAACTACGCCAAGCTCGTCGACGACCCGGTGTTCTGGTCGTCGCTGGGCAACAACGCGCTGTACGCGGTGGTCTCCATCGTGTTCCAGGTGTTCGGCGCGCTCCTGCTCGCCGCGCTCATCGAGAGCATCGGCAGCGAGCGCTGGCGGCGCGGCCTGCGCGCGGTCTACTTCATCCCCTCGGCGATCTCGCTGACCGTCGCGGGGCTGCTGTTCTACTTCGTGTACGAGCCGAACCTGGGCCCGCTCAACCACGCGCTCAAGGCCGTCGGCCTGGGCGGGTTCGCCCAGGCATGGCTGGGCCAGGAGAGCACGGCCATGTCGGCGATCATCGCGATGAGCCAGTGGCAGGGCTTCGGCTACTCCACGCTGCTGTTCGCGGTCGCGATCCAGCGCATCCCCTCGGAGATCTACGGCGCCGCCGCCATCGACGGCGTCGGCCCGATCCGCCGGTTCGTCCACGTGACGGTGCCGCTCGTGCGCGAGATGACCGGGCTCATGGCGATCGTCACCATCTCGGGCGCGTTCCAGGTGTTCAACGAGGTCATGGTGATGACCGCCGGCGGGCCGAACAACTCGACGCAGGTGCTGGGCACCTGGCTGTACCGCAGCGGGTTCGTCCGCAACAACTTCGGCTACGCCGCCGCGGTCGCGACCGTCCTGTTCGTGATCACGCTCGGCATCGCGGTGGCGCAGCTGTGGGTCACCCGCAGGAGAAGGGTGGAATGGTGACGCGCCTGAGCTTCCTCGCGGTGATCGCCCGCGTCTTCATGTGGGCCTTCCTGCTGGCCCTCGCGGTCGTCGTGGTCTATCCGCTGCTGTGGATGACCCTCAACGGGTTCAAGACCAACGCCGAGCTGTTCGGCGACCCGTTCGCGCTGCCCCTGCACTGGAGCTTCGAGAACTACCAGAAGGCGTGGAACCGCGGCGTCAGCGACTACCTGACCACCAGCGTGCTGGTCACGCTGACCTCGACGGTCGCCACGGTGTTCGTCAGCGCGTGGGCCGCCTACGGCCTCACCCGCGTGAACGTCCCGCTCAACCGGACGCTCACGGCGGCGATACTCGGCGGGCTCATGCTCGCCCCCACCGTGGCGCTCGTGCCGCTGGTGAAGATGTTCCAGGCGATGGGGCTGTACAACACGTTCTGGGCGCTGCTCATCCTCTACACCGCCTTCCGCGTCCCGTTCACGACCTTCCTCATCCGGGCGTACATGATCGACCTGCCCCGCGAGGTGGACGAGGCGGCCGAGATGGACGGCGCGGACCGGTGGACGGCGTTCTGGCGGATCATCCTGCCGATGTGCAAGCCGATCCTGACCTCGACGATGCTGCTGCACATCCTCTTCACCTGGAACGAGTACCTCTTCGCGATGATCTTCACCAGCGGCACCGGCGTGCAGACCCTCCCCGTGGGCCTGACCAGCCTGATGAGCAAGCACGGCACCGAGTACCCGGTCGTCTTCGCCGGGATGGTGATCGCGGCGCTCCCCGTGGTCCTGCTGTTCTTCCTCGGCCAGCGCTACATCGTCAGGGGCCTCGCCGACGGGGTCGGCAAGTAACCACGTGACGCTCAGGCGGCCGTCCAGCCGAGCAGCCGCTCCAGCGGCCAGGTGTTGACGACGCGGTCGGCCTCGATGCCGCACCGCGCGGCCCGTTCGCAGCCGTGGTGCTGCCAGTCGAGCTGACCGGGCGCGTGGGCGTCGGAGTCGATCGCGAACACGCATCCCATCTCGTACGCCAGCCGCATCAACCTCTTGGGCGGGTCCAGCCGGTCCGGCCGGGAGTTGACCTCCACCGCGACCCCGAACTGCCGGCAGGCCTCGAAGACCAGCTCGGCGTCGAACGACGACTCCGGGCGGCGCTCGCCGCGCCTGCCGCCGGCCTTCACCACCCGCCCCGTACAGTGGCCGAGCACGTCCACCAGGGGGTTGGCGATGGCGGTGACCATGCGGCGGGTCATCTCGTCGCCGTCCATGCGCAGCTTGGAGTGCACGCTGGCCACCACCACGTCCAGCCGCTCCAGCAGGTCGGGTGACTGGTCGAGGGAGCCGTCCGTGTTGATGTCCACCTCGATGCCGGTCAGGATCCGGAACGGGGCCAGCCGCTCGTTCAGCTCGGCCACCACGTCGAGCTGGCGTTCCAGGCGCTCGGCCGAGAGGCCCTTGGCCACGGTCAGGCGGGGCGAGTGGTCGGTCAGCGCCAGGTAGTCGTGGCCGAGCCCGCGGGCCGCCTCGGCCATCTCCTCGATCGGCGAGCCGCCGTCCGACCAGTCGGAGTGGCTGTGCAGGTCGCCTTTCAACGCGCCGCGCAGCGCCTGCGTCTCCTCGTCGAGCTGCACGCCGTCGGTCGCCTGCAACCGCCGCAAATATGTAGGAACCTGCCCATCGAGGCTTTCGTTGACCACAAGGGCGGTGACCTTCCCGATGCCGGGCAGATCGCCGAGACCGCCGGTGCGGGCCAGCCGCACGAGCTCGTCCCTGGGCAGGTCGGTGACGACCTGGGCGGCGCGACGGAAGGCACGTACGCGGTACGTGGGCTCTCCGGCGCGCTCCAGCAGGAAGGCGATCTCGCGCAGGGCCTCAACCGGTTCCATGTGAGCGAACATACCTCGGGGCCACGACTACAGGATTGAACGGGGACGAGGGCCGCCGATAGGCTGAGCGGCCCATGAAAGCAGGATCTTGATGGCACAACCTCCGCAAACCCATCCCACGCCGCCGCCGCCCGCGCGCAAGGCGTCCAAGGCCATCCCGCTGACCATTCTCGGTGTTCTGTCCATCATGCTGGTCGGGTACTGCGCGGCCACCCAGGATGACGACGACGTCACCGCGGACTGCGTCATCCAGCTGGACGACGGCACGTACGAGGTCGTCGACGACGACTACTGCGACGATGACGACAACGGCTCGTACCACTACTACGGCGGTTCGCGCGGGGCGTACATGTGGTACTACGGGGGCACCAGATCGGGCAACAAGGTGCGCGGCGGCACCACGTACCGGCCCTCTGACGTGAACATCTCCACCCGCAACGGGAAAGAGATCCAACGGGGCGGCTTCGGCAACCACTGGGGCGGCGGGAGCTGACCGGTGCGGCGTGAGCATGGCACTCCCAGGGACGGCTGGGAGAAGATGATCGAGGGCCAGGGCCTGGCCTACCATCGGGCGGCGCACCCGTCGGGGCTGAGCAGACCGTACTGGGACGAGTCCATCCATTACGTGTTCTCCATGGACGAGGTCGAGGCGCTGGAGGAGCAGGTCGAGGAGCTCCACGAGATGTGCCTGCGCGCCGTCGAGCACGTGGTCTCGGCCCGGCGCTTCGCCGACTTCGCGATCCCCGAGTGGGCGTGGGACGAGGTGGCGCGCTCATGGGAGCGCCGCGACGCCCACCTGTACGCCCGCTTCGACCTGCGCTACGACGGCACCGGCCCGGCGAGGCTGCTGGAGTACAACGCGGACACGCCGACCTCGCTCGTGGAGTCGTCGGTCGTGCAGTGGTTCTGGCTGCAGGACGTCCACCCGGGCGCCGACCAGTGGAACTCCGTGCACGAGCGGCTCATCGAGCGCTGGCGCGAGATGCGGCTGCCGCCCGGGCCCACCCACTTCGCGTTCACGAACATGGACGAGACGGGCGAGGAGGCCATGACCGTGGCCTACCTGCAGGAGACCGCCGAGCAGGCGGGCCTGCAGACCGTCGCCGTCGCCATGGAGGACATCGGCTGGGACTCCCTCAACCGCCGCTTCGTGGACGTCGAGAACCGCGTGATCCGCTCGGCGTTCAAGCTCTACCCGTGGGAGTGGATGCTGGCCGACGACTTCGGGCGGCACGCCGTACGGCACTCCACCTGGATCGAGCCGCTGTGGAAGACGCTGCTGTCCAACAAGGCGCTGCTGGCGATCCTGTGGGAGCTCAACCCCGGCCACCCCAACCTGCTGCCCGCCTACCTCGACGGCCCGCGCGACCTGACCTCCTACATCGCCAAGCCGCTGCTGGGCAGGGAGGGCGCCTCCATGCGCATCGTCACCCCCGAGGGCACCCAGGAGACGCCGGGCGTCTACGGCCAGGAGGGCTACGTCTTCCAGGGCTTCGAGGCGCTGCCCCAGTTCGAGGGGCAGCGGCCGGTGCTCGGCGCCTGGGTGGTCGCCGACGAGGCCGCCGGGCTGGGTATCAGGGAGACGACCGGCCTGATCACCGATGACACCTCCTCGTTCGTCCCCCACCGCATCGCCTGACTCCCCACCGCATCCCCCGATAGGAATCAACGTGACTCTTCTCGAGACCCTCGCCCGCGGCTCGGGCGCCATCGCCGCGTACGCCGCCGTCGGCGTGATCCTGATGATCGTCGGCTTCTACGTGATCGACTGGGCCACCCCCGGCAAGCTGAGCGAGATCATCCGCACCCAGCGCAACCCGAACGCCACCCTGCTCGCCACCTCCGCCCTGGCCGCCGTCGGCCTGATCGTGGCCGCCTCCATCTGGTCCTCCGGCGGCCGGCTGGCCGAGGGGCTGGCGGGCACGGCGGTGTTCGGCCTGGTCGGCATCGTGGTGCAGACCGTGGCGATGCTGCTGTTCGACCGGATCGTCGGCATCTCCGTACGCGACCTCGTGAAGGAGCCCGAGCTGCAGCCGGGCGCGCGGCTGCTCGCGGTCACGCACGTCGCGATCGGCCTCATCACGGCCGTCGCGGTCATCTGACGCCCGGCGTCCGGTCCCAGGAGGACGACCGTCGCGGTCATCCGAACGGAGCTGGCACTCTAGGAGACGTGACAGACCGGACCCGCGAGGACACCACGCGCAGGCTCGAGCGGGCCATGGGCTCGCTCGGCACGGCGGCGATGGCGCGCATGGAGGACCAGCTGTTGTGGTTCCGCGCGCTCAGCGCCGAAGACCGGTCGTGGGTGGGGCTCGTGGCCCAGGCCGGCATCGCGGCGTTCGTCGAGTGGTTCTCGATCGCCGGCGAGGATCCCCCCACCCCCAGCATCGAGTTCTTCGGCACGGCTCCGCGCGAGCTCAAGCGGTCCATCTCGCTGCAGCAGACCGTCGACATCGTCAGGGTCGTGGTCGAGGTGGTCGAGGCGCAGGCCCACGAGCTGGCCGCGCCCGGCGGCGAGGACCAGCTCCAGCAGGCCATGCTCCGCTACACCCGCGACGTCGCCTTCGCCGCCGCCCACGTCTACGCCCGCGAGGCCGAGGCCCGGGGCTCGTGGGACGCCCGGCTCGAGGCCCTCATCGTGGACGCCCTCGTCCGCGGCGAGGTCGACGACGGCCTGCACTCCTGGGCGGCCGCGCTCGGCTGGACCTCCTCCCCCGTGGTCGTCATCGCCGGCCACGCCCCCGTCGACGACCCCCGCGCGGTCATCGACGGGCTGCGGGAGAAGGGCCGCCGCATCGGCATGGACCTGCTGGCCGGCGTGCAGGCCGACCGGCTGATCGTCATCGTGGGCGGCGCCGAGAGCGTCAACGACGCGGCCAAGCAGGTCGTGCACCGCTTCGGGATGGGCCCCATCGTCATCGGCCCCGAGGTCCCCGACCTGCACGCCGCGGCCAGGTCCGCCAGGGCGGCGCTGGCCGGGCTGAAGGCGTCCTCCGGCTGGCCCGACGCGCCCCGGCCGGTGCACGCCGAGGACCTGCTGGCCGAGCGGGCGCTCGACGGCGACGACGACGCCAGGCAGCAGCTCATCGAGAACGTCTACCTGCCGCTCGCCGGCACGCCCCTGCTCGACACCCTCGCCACATACCTGGAGCAGGGCACCTCGCTGGAGGCGACGGCGCGGCTGCTGTTCGTCCACCCCAACACCGTCCGCTACCGCCTGAAGAAGATCACGGAGCTGACCGGCTACCAGCCCACGGAGGGCAGGTCCGCCTTCACGCTCCAGGTCGGCCTGATCCTCGGCCGGTTGGCGGAGAGCGCCGAAATGTGGCGCGCCCTAACGTAATGTCGCCGAAATCCCCACTGTAGGCTTCCTACAAAACCCCCCGGACGAAGTTCGTGCGGATCATTATCCGCGTGTCGGAGTTCTACAGGGCAAGGTGGGTTTTGTGCTTGTACTCGTCGCTCCGGGCCAAGGTGCCCAAACGCCAGGCTTCCTTTCTCCCTGGCTCGAGCTCCCCGGTGTGGCCGACAGACTCGGCGCCTGGTCGGAGGTCGTCGGGCTCGATCTGATCGCCTACGGGACCACCGCCGACGCCGACGAGATCCGTGATACCGCCGTCGCCCAGCCGCTTCTCGTGGCCGCCGCGCTGGCCTCCGCCGAGGTGCTCGGCGCGACGCCGGACGTGCTCGCGGGCCACAGCGTGGGCGAGTTCGCCGCCGCCGCGCTGGCCGGGGTGCTCACCCCCGAGCAGGCGCTCACCCTGATCCGCGAGCGCGCCCAGGCCATGGCCAAGGCCGCCGCGGTCACCGAGACCGGCATGACCGCCGTGCTCGGCGGCGTCGAGGACGACGTGCTGGCCGCCCTCGAGAAGCACGGCCTGACCCCCGCCAACATCAACGGCGCCGGCCAGATCGTCGCGGGCGGCACGCTGGAGCAGCTGGCCGCGCTCAAGGACGACCCGCCGACCCGTGCCCGCCTCATCGCGCTGAAGGTCGCGGGCGCCTTCCACACCCGCCACATGGCCCCCGCCGTGGAGAGCCTGCGCGAGGCCGCCGCCAACGTGGCCCCCGCCGACCCCACCGTCACGCTCCTGTCCAACTCCGACGGCCAGGCGGTCGCCTCCGGCGCCGAGTTCGTGGAGCGGCTGGTCAGGCAGATCAGCAGCCCCGTCAGGTGGGGCGCCTGCATGGAGACCATGGCCGGGCTCGGCGTCACGAAGATGATCGAGCTGCTGCCCGGCGGCACGCTCACCGGCCTGGCCAAGCGCGGCCTGTCCGGCGTGCAGACGGTGGCGCTGAAGACCCCCGACGACCTCGACGCGGCCAGGGAGCTGACCAAGTGAAGATTCCCGACGTCGCCCCTGGCGGCAGGATCCTGGCCCTCGGCCACTACCAGCCGGCCAACGTCGTCACCAACGACGACCTGGCCAAGAACATCGACACCAACGACGAGTGGATCCAGTCCAGGGTCGGCATCAAGGAGCGCCGTGTCGCTCCCGACAGCGAGTCCCTCGAGGACATGGCCACCATCGCCGGCGGCAAGGCGCTGGCCGCGAGCGGCCTGTCGCCCGAAGAGGTCGACCTGGTCATCGTCGCCACCTGCACGCTCGAGACCCAGATCCCCAACGCCTCCGCCGTCGTGGCCCACCGGCTCGGCATCAAGGCGCCGGGCGCGTTCGACGTCAACGCCGCCTGCGCCGGGTTCTGCTACGCCCTCGGCACCGCGAGCGCCGCCGTACGCGCGGGCTCGGCCCGCCACGTGCTGGTCATCGGCGCGGAGAAGCTGTCGCAGTGGATCGACTGGACCGACAGGTCCACCGCCGTGATCTTCGCCGACGGCGCGGGCGCCGCGGTGGTGGGTCCCTCCGAGACCCCCGGCATCGGCCCCGTGGTGTGGGGCAGCTCCGGCGACAAGTCCGAGGCGATCGCCATCCAGGACCGCCAGAACTTCCTCCGCCAGGAGGGCCAGACGGTGTTCCGCTGGGCGACCACCGCGCTCCACCCGGTGGCGCTCGAGGCCTGCGAGCGCGCGGGCGTGGACCCGTCGGAGCTGACGGCGTTCGTGCCCCACCAGGCCAACCTGCGCATCATCGAGGCCATCGCCCGTAAGCTGGGCGCCGACAATGCCGTGATCGCCCGCGACATCGTCAACGCCGGCAACACCTCGGCCGCCTCGATCCCGCTGGCGCTCTCGCGCATGCTGGAGCGCGGCGAGGTCCGCTCCGGCGGTCTCGCGCTGCTGCTCGGCTTCGGCGCGGGGCTGACCTACGCCGGGCAAGTCATCGAGATCCCTTAGCCTCCCCCCGCACTACCATCCAGAGCTTGTACGGCACAGCCGTGCAGAACCCAGAAATCAAAAGGAGAACCAGCGACATGGCTGCCACCGAGCAGGACATTCTTGACGGCCTCGGCAAGATCATCAACGAGATCACCGGCATCCCGGCCTCGGACGTGACCCCCGAGAAGAGCTTCGTCGACGACCTCGACATCGACTCCCTGTCCATGGTCGAGATCGCCGTGGCCGCCCAGGACGAGTTCGGCGTCGAGATCCCCGACGACCAGCTCAAGAACCTGAAGACGGTCAAGGACGTCCTCAACTTCATCCAGGGCTGAGAAGTCATCATTCTGACTAGCAAGGAGCGCGAAACGTGAGTGCGAACCGGGTACGTGTCGTCGTCACCGGGCTTGGCGCGACGACGCCCGTCGGTGGAGACGTCACCTCGACCTGGACGGCGCTCCTCGCCGGTCAGTCGGGTGTCGAGACCCTCACCACGGACTGGATCGACTCCGTCCCCGTGAAGTTCGCGGGGACGGCCGCGGTCGACCCCACCGAGGTGCTGCCGCGGCCGGAGGCCCGCAGGCTCGACCGCAGCGAGCAGTTCGCGATGGTCGCCGCCCGGGAGGCCTGGCGGGACGCCGGCGCCCCCGAGGTCGCGCCGGAGCGGCTGGGCGTCGTGGTCTCCAGCGGCATCGGCGGCATCAGCACCACGCTGAGCGCGTACGACACCTGGCGTGAGCGCGGCTGGAACCGGCTGTCGCCGTTCACCGTGCCGATGCTCATGCCCAACGGCCCGGCCGCCTGGATCGGCCTCGACCTGGGTGCCCAGGCGGGGGTGCACGCCACTGTGTCGGCGTGCGCGTCCGGCGCCGAGGCGATCGGCCACGCGATGGACATGATCAGGGTGGGCCGCGCCGACGTGGTCGTGGCCGGCGGCACCGAGGCCGCCATCCACGGGCTCAACATGGCGGCCTTCGCCGCCGCGCGCGCCATGTCCACCCGCAACGACGACCCGCAGGGCGCGTCCAGGCCATGGGACCGCGACCGCGACGGGTTCGTGCTCGGTGAGGGCGCCGGCATCGTGGTGCTGGAGTCCGAGGAGCACGCGAAGGCGCGCGGCGCGAAAATCTACGCCTACTGCGCCGGGGTCGGCTACTCCGCCGACGCCCACCACATCACGCAGCCCGAGCCCGAGGGCCGGGGCATCATCATGGCGATGACCCAGGCGCTCAACGACGCCGGCCTGACCGGCCTCGACATCAAGCACGTCAACGCACATGCCACCTCCACCCCTGCCGGCGACGTCGGCGAGGTGCAGGCCGTGGCCAAGGCCATCGGCACCCACCCGCTCGTGACCTCGACCAAGTCGATGACCGGTCACCTGCTCGGCGGGGCCGGCGGCATCGAGTCCGTCTTCACCATCAAGGCCCTGCAGGAGCGGATCGTCCCCGCGACCATCAACCTCGACGACCTCGACGACGGCATCGAGGTCGACCTGGTCTACGGGAAGAACCGCCCCCTGCCCGACGGAGACATCGCCGCGGTCAACAACTCGTTCGGATTCGGGGGCCACAACGTGGCCGTCGTGTTTAAGGGGGCATAAATGACCGTGCTGGACAACGGGATAGCGACCGACGGCACCGAACAGGAGCCTGCCGACCCCCGCGATCCAGCCGTCCGCCTGACCGCGCTCCTCGACGAGGGCTCGCTGCGGCTGATCAGCTCCGAAGACAAGAGCGGCGTGCTGGCCGCCATGGGCCGCGTCGAGGGTGTTCCCGTCGTCGCCTTCTGCAGTGACGCCCGCTTCCAGGGCGGCGCGATGGGCAGCGAGGGCTGCGAGCACATCGTGCACGCCTACGACGTGGCCGTCCGTGAACGGGTGCCGGTCATCGGGATCTGGCACTCCGGCGGTGCGCGACTCGCCGAAGGCGTCGAGTCGCTGCACGCCGTCGGGCGGGTCTTCGCCGCCATGACCAAGGCGTCCGGCGTGGTGCCGCAGATCTCCGTGGTCGTCGGCCCCGCCGCCGGCGGCGCCGCGTACGGTCCCGCGCTGACCGACATCGTCATCCTGGCCGAGTCCGGCCGCATCTTCGTCACGGGCCCCGACGTGGTCCGCAGCGTCACCGGCGAGAACGTCGACTCCGCGGCGCTGGGCGGCCCGGAGCCGCACAGCAAGCGCAGCGGCGTCGTGCACGTCGTCGCCAAGACCGAGACCGACGCGTACGTCAAGGCGCGCCAGCTCGCCACGCTCCTCGGCCACCAGGGCCGGGTGCGCACGGGAGAAATCGAGGAAGTGGACTTCTCCACGCTGCTGCCCGACTCGGCGAGGCGCGCCTACGACGTCAAGCCGCTGGTCAACGGCCTGCTCGACGAGCCTGGCATCGAGCTGCACCCCAAGTGGGCGCCGAACATCGTCACATCGCTCGGCCGCCTCGGTGGCCGGACGGTCGGTGTGATCGCCAACAACCCGCTGCGGCTCGGCGGCTGCCTCGACGCCACGTCCGCCGAGAAAGCCGCCCGCTTCGTACGCATGTGTGACGCTTTCGGAGTGCCGTTGGTTGTCCTCGTGGACGTTCCCGGCTACCTGCCCGGGGTCGGGCAGGAGCACGACGGGGTCGTTCGGCGGGGGGCCAAGCTGCTGCACGCCTTCGCCGAGGCGTCGGTGCCGCGGGTCACGCTGGTGACGCGGAAGGCGTACGGGGGCGCGTACATCGCGATGAACTCCCGCGCGCTGGGGGCCACCAAGGTGTTCGCCTGGCCGACCACCGAGGTGGCGGTCATGGGGCCGGTGGCGGCCGTACGCATCCTCAAGCGGCGCGAGCTGGCCGCCGCGCCGGAGGAGGAGCGGGCCGAGCTGGAGCAGCGGCTGGCCGCCGAGCACGAGAAGCTGGCCGGTGGGCTCGACCGGGCCCGTGAGCTGGGGGTCATCGACGAGGTGATCAAGCCTGCGGAGACGCGCGGCGCCATCGCCAAGCTCCTCGCCCAGGCCACGCCCGCCCGCGGCGCCCACGGCAACATCCCGCTGTAGCTCTTTGACGATCGGCCCCGCACCGAGCATCGGTGCGGGGCCGATCGCGTGCTTCCCAAGAGGCCCCGCACCGTGCTTTCCAAGAGGCCCCGCACCGGCGTGGGTGCGGGGCCTCTTGGGCGTGGCATTCGCCCGTGGCGTGGGCAGGGTCAGACGGCGGCGTGGAGCCAGCGGACGGGCGCACCGTCGCCCGCGTACCGGAACGGCTCCAGCTCCTCGTCCCAGGGCCGTCCGAGCATCTTGTCCAGCTCGTCCTCCAGCACGCACCGCCCCTGCGCGGCCATCATCATCGCCGCCCGGAGCCGTTCCTCGGGGATCATGATGTCGCCGGCCGCACCGATGACCGCGGTGAAGGCACCGAGCGTCGGCGTGTAGGCGTGGCGGGACCCGTCCACTCCCGGTGACGCGTCCTCGGTGATCTCGAACCTGAGGCGCTGCCAGCCCATGAGCGAGGAGGCGATGGCCGCCGCGATGCCGGCGCGGCCATCCCACTCCGCCTGGGCCCGCACGACGTTGGGCGCGGCGGGTTGCGGAGTCCACGTCAGATCCACGGGCACGCCAAGGACACCCGCGACTGCCCATTCGATATGAGGGCACAGCGCGGGCTGAGCCGAGTGGACGTAAAGGACGCCACGAGCAGACACCGGACCTCCCGTTTCGGTACGAGGTGCGCCTTCCCCAACGGCCTCGCCCCGGGATGATCACAAGTGACTAGGGAGAGACTACCGTCGGTCGCTATCCGACACCAGAGGGGGGCCATACCAACTTGGTGCGGGAGTGGCATGTGACAGTTGGACCAGCGGGGAAACATACCGCCTCATGGACATCCAATCTGTCGGCGCGTCGCTCATCCGGCCTGGTCAGGTGCTGACCGACCGCGCGGCGCTGTCGGCCGTCTCCCGCTGGACCCAGGCGGTCTCGGAGGCGGACGGCGTCTGCGTGATCCACCTGTCGCCCGGCGCCGACCCCTGCGAGATCACCGCCGAACTCCGCGAGCGGGGCCTGCGAGCGTCGCCGAACCACGTGTTCCGCGGCCAGCCCCTGTTCTTCGGTGGTCCCGCGTCCAGACCCTTTCCGACCCCGCCCATCGCCCACAAGCCGGGGCGGTCTCGCTCGGGCGTGGTCGTGGGGCTGCTCGACACCGGCATCGCCAAGCACCCGTGGTGGTCCGGCAGCGACTGGTACGGCGAGACCGCCCCCGAGAGCGCCGACGCTACGGAGGGCTCGCAGGCGGGGCACGGCACGTTCATCGCGGGCCTGCTGACCCGGCGGGCCCCGGGCGCGGAACTGAGCGTGCACCGGGTGCTCGACGGCGACGGCATCGGCGACGAGGCGACCGTCGTCCGCGCTCTCCACCGCCTGCGCGAGCGCCCTCCGCAGGTGCTCAACCTCTCCTTCGGCGGCCACAGCTACGACGACCGCCCGCCACCGCTGCTGTCAGACGCCATCGCCGCGCTGCCCGACACGGTGACCGTGGCCTGCGCCGGCAACACGGGGTCCGACCGGCCGTTCTGGCCGGCGGCGCTGCCCTCTGTGGTGGGCGTGGCCGCAGTGGACGCCGCGGAGGAGCAGCGCGCCCCTTACTCCGGCTACGGCATCTGGGTGGACGCCTGCGCCCGCGGCGACTGGCTGACCAGCAGTTTCCTGGACGGCGGTGACTTCGCGGGATACGCGGCGTGGAGCGGCACGTCGTTCGCCACCGCCCTGGTGGCAGGGGCCGTCGCGGACGGGGCCAAGAGCGAGCCGGCCAAGGAGGTCGCCAGACGGCTCTTCGAATCTGAGCGGGCCCGGCAAATTCCGGATCTGGGAGTTCTGATCCCGGCGAGTCTGTAGAGTTTACGCTCAGTCCTCAGCCAATCACGGGGAGGCATGATCGCCTACTCGTGCCGGACGGAAGGAGGCCGCGATGCGCGATTCAGCGGAGCTGCTCGCAGCGGCGGCCGAGGGCGACCGGACGGCCTGGGACGAGCTGGAGGCCAGGTTCGGGCCGCGTATGTGGGCGGTGGCGCGTGCGTGCGGCCTGAGCCCCTCCGACGCGGCGGACGCGGTCCAGGGTTCCTGGTTGCGCCTGCTGCAGCACCTCCCGAGCATCAGGGATCCGGCCGGAGTGGGGGCCTGGCTGGTGACGACCGTGCGCCGCGAAGCCCTCCTGCTGCTGCGTAAAGATCGTCCCGGGGTCTCCTCCTTCGAGGTCGTCGAAGACCCTGACCCGGAGTCCGCCGTCCTGGAGGCCGACGGCCGCCGCCTGCTCTGGAAGACGGTCTCCGACCTGCACGAGCCCTGCCGCTCACTCCTCCAGCTGGTCGCCGTCGACTTCGGCAACCAGCAGATGGCGTCACGGCTCGGACTGCCCGTGGGCAGCATCGGTCCGACCAAGGCCCGGTGCCTGGAAAAACTGCGCACTCTGATCTCAATACAGGAGACAGCGCAATGATCAACGACGAGTATTTCCTGGCAGCCCTCCGGTTGGCCTCCGGGAACGACCCGATCCCCGGCCAGGTGTCCGCCGCCGCGCGCGACGCCTACCGGCTCCGGGTTCCCGGGGCGGTGACGGCCGGCCCCACCGACCGCGGCGCCGCCGACGGTGTACGCGATGACGAAGGCTCCCATCTGGTGCGCTTCGTCGTGGCGGGCCTCACCTTCGACCTGGAGATAACGATCGGCGACGGGCTCATCGACGTGGCGGGACACGTCTTCCCGTACCCGGGGGAGGGCGCGCTCATCGATGTGCGCACTCCCCATCTGACGCTCACCCGGCGGATCGCCGGCTCCGGCGACTTCGCCGCCACCGGCCTGCCGCCGGGCTGGCTGAGCGTGGTCTGCCACCGCCCCGGCCACAAGCCCGTTCAGACGCGATGGGTGCGCATCCGGCCCTGACGACGCGACCCTGATCCCCTTGTCGACCAGCCGAGAGAGCCGCGTCGCCTCTCTCGGCTGTTTTTTGTGGAGATGGAGAGAGAGATCCCAAGGCACCCCATTTGACTTCCTCCTCCTCGCAACCGAGGGGGATTCCAACCCTCACGGGTTGGGCTTCCTGCTTCACCACCGATCGCCCGCCGAGGAGGACTCCTCTTGAGGTCTTACATCAGCTCCACAGGCGTTTCAGCTCTCCGCCAGCCCGGCGGCGAGCACGTTCTTGGCAGCGTTGACGTCCCGATCGTGGACCACGCCACAGGCACACGTCCATTCCCGGATGGTCAGCGGCATGCGCTCGGCCAGCGCGCCACATGCCGAGCACAGCTTGGAGGAGGGAAACCAGCGGTCCACCGCCACCAGCGTGCGGCCGTACCAGGCGGCCTTGTACTCCAGCATCGACCGCAACTCCCGCCAGCTCGCGTCCGAGATGACGCGGGCCAACCGGCGGTTTTTGACCATGTTGCGGATGGTGAGGTCCTCCACGGCGATCACTTGGTTATCGCGAACAAGCCGTGTGGACAGTTGGTGCAGAAAATCCCGGCGCCGGTCGGCGATCCGCGCATATACGCGGGCCACCTTGAGCCGGGCTTTGGCGCGGTTGTTCGAGCCCTTCGCCTTGCGAGCGAGCTCACGCTGGGCCTTGGCGAGCTTGCGCCGGTCGACCCGCTCGTGCCTGGGATTGACGATCTTCTCCCCGCTGGACAAGGTGACCAGCGCCGTGATGCCCACGTCCACCCCCACCGACGCCTCGACCGGCGGCAGCGGGGAGATCTTCTCCTCCACCAGGATCGACACGAACCATCGCCCGGCCGCATCACGCGAGACGGTCACCGTGGAGGGCTCCGCTCCCGGCGGCAGCGAGCGCGACCAGCGGATGTTCAGCGGCGCATCCATCTTGGCCAGCCAGAGCCGGCCATCGCGCCAGCGGAACGCGCTACGGGTGTACTCGGCGCTGGCCCGCGACTTCTTACGGGACTTGAACGTCGGATACTTGGCCCGTTTAGTGAAGAAGCTCGCAAATGCCGCTTGCAGGTGTCGGAGGGCCTGCTGGAGCGGAACGCTGGACACCTCGGCCAGGAACGCCAGCTCGGGCGCCTTCTTCCAGGCCGTCAAGGCCGCCGACGACTCCACGTAGGAAACACGACGGCCGTGCAGAGCATAGGCGCGGGTCCGCTCCTCCAACGCCTTGTTGTAGACCAGGCGCACGCAGCCGAACGTCCGGGCAAGCTCTTCGGCCTGCTCGGAGGTCGGGTAGAAGCGGTATTTGTAGGGCCGCTTCACGGTCTGTGTCACGCCTCACATTCTAAAGCGAGATCGGTTAAAATTCTCGCTGTTACCCAGGCTGGCGGTCCACCCGGCGGCCGCATGCCTGCTCTTGCTCTGCTTGGCAGGAATCCAATTCCTCCCGGCGCCGAAGCCAAAGGGCCGGGTTTCCTTGGAAACTTTCGATGAGCGCAACACCAGAGCGACCAGACGACCGAGATCCACTCGTCGTGGCGGCCGAGGCCGCTGTCATGCGCTCCCTGGTCGATCCCGACCACGCCCTTCGCGCCGGCCGTACCGTGCTCTCCACCGCCCGCCGCGTCGGCGACCCCGACGCCGAGGCCGTCGCGCACAGGGCCATCGCGCTGGCCTCCCGCGAGCTCGGCGACCTGCGCAGCGCCGAGCACCACCTCCGAGAGGCCATCGCCACCCCGGGCGCCCCGCCGGAGCGCATCGCCCAGGCCCGGCTCTCCCTCGTCACCGTACGCACCGAGCTCGGCCACCCGCTCCAGGCCCTGCGGGTGGCCGCCCTGGCCTGGGCCCACCTCTCGCCGCTCGACCGCGCCAAGCTCGACACCCAGCGCGCGGTCGCCCTGGCCCGTCTCGGCCGCCACCAGGAGGCCATCGCCGCCTGTGACCGCGCGCTGCGGGCCCTCGTGACCGCTCCGGGCACCATCGACGACCGCAGGTTCCTGGCGGGCGGGCTGCTCAACCGCGGTCTCGTCCACTCCTACCGCGGCGACTGGGACGCCGCCATGCGCGACCTTACCGCCTGCCTGGAGATCTCCCGGCACTCGGGGCTGCGGCACCTGGCCCGCCTGTCCGCCGCGAACCTGCCCTTCCTCGCGGTACGGCGGGGCGACATCGCGGGGGCGTTCAAGCTCTACCGCGAGGCCGAGGACACCCTGTTCGGCTTCCCCGAGCGGCTGGCCACGATGCGGGCGGACTTCGCCGGCGCCCTGCTGGCCGCCCATCTGCCGGGCGAGGCCAGGGCCATGCTGAGCCTGGCCGTACCCGATCTCGAGGTGTCGGGGGCGCACGTGGCGCTGGCCGAGGCCCGGCTGAAGCTGGCGCAGGTGGAGCTGCTGACCGGCGACCCGCGCCGGGCGCTGGAGGTGGCCGAGCAGGCGGCCGGCGAGCTGGCCGCGCAGGACCGGACGTCATGGCTGCCGCTGGCCAGGGAGGTGGTCCTGCGGGCCCGGCTGACGCTCGAACCCGTCACGCCCGCCCTGGTCGCCGACCTGGTCGCGTGCGCGGACGAGCTGGAGGACGGCCTGGCGCACCTGGCGGGCGCCGCCGCGCTGCGGCTGGTGGCGGCCGAGGCGGCGCTGGCCGTGGACGACCATCCGACGGCCTCGGCGCAGCTGGCCCTCCTCACCGAGCACGCCGAACGTGAGGAGCCGCTCCCCCCGATCGGCACCCGGCTCACCCCGCTGGACTCCGAGCCCGCGCGGGAGGCGGAGATCCCGGTGCCGGTGCGCCAGCACGCGCTCGCCCTGGAGGCGTCGCTGCAGGAGGACGCCACCGGGGCCTTCCGGGCGGTCCGCGTCGGGCTGTCGGAGGTGAGCGAGCGGGTGGAGACGTTCGACGATCCCTCGCTGCGCGCGCACGCGGCCAGAGCCGGGGAGCGGCTGGCGGGGTTCGGGCTGGGGCTGGCGGTGCGGGGCGGGTCCGCCGGGGAGGTGTTCGAGTTCGCGGAGCGGTGGCGGGCGGTGGCCGCGCCCTCGCACGCGTGCTCGCTGGTGGATCCCGAACGGGTGCGGGCGGAGCTGGGGGGCGGGGCTCTGGTCGAGTTCGTGGCGGACGAGGACGCGCTGCTGGCCGTGCTCGTCACCGGGGAACGCGTGACGCTGCGGCGGGTGGGCGAGGCTCGGCAGGTCAAGGAGGCGATCGTCCGGCTCCGTCACGCGCTGCGCCGCCAGTGCTCCGGGACGCAGCGTCCTCGCTGCGACCTGGAGAGCGTCGAGGTGGCGGCCCTGGAGGTCGAAGGGCTGCTGCTGCGCCCGCTCCTCGCCGAGCTGGGGGACGGGCCGCTGGTGGTGGTGCCGGTGGACGCCCTGCACACGCTGCCGTGGGGGGCGCTGCCGTGCCTGCGCGAACGCCCGGTCAACGTGGTCGCCAGCGCGGCCGGCTGGGTGCGGGCCCGGGAGCTCGCCCGCGCCCGCCGGAGCGGCCCGCCGGCGGTGGTGGCGGCGGCCGGGCCCGCCCTGGCGCACGCGCACGCCGAGGTGCGCAACGTGCTCGCCTGCCATCCGGACGGGCGCGAGGCGCCGGGGCGCACCGGGCCGGTGCTGAAGGCCCTGGCGGCGGCCGACGTCCTGCACCTGGCCGCGCACGGGGTCTTCCACGCGCGCAGCCCGCTGGTGTCCGGGATCACGCTGGAGGACGGCTCGCTGATGGCCTACGACCTGCTGGACATCCCGCGGTCGCCGGGGCTGGTGGTGCTGTCGGCCTGCAACTCGGGGATGTCGCGCACGCCGGTGGAGGGGGCGCCGCTGGGCCTGCCCGGAACGTTCCTGGCCAAGGGGTCCGCGTGCGTGGTGGCCGGGCTGGTGCCGGTGCGGGACGAGGGGGCCATGGCGCTCATGAGCATGTTCCACGAACTGCTGGTGGCGGGCCGGCCCCCGGACGCTGCCCTGGCCTCCGCCGCCGCCAAGACCGGCGAGACCGGCTTCGTCTGCTTCGGCGCGGGCGACCATCCGTTGTATTAGCGGTACGGGGCCGCAGAGCTGATCAGCCCGGCCCCCACACCGACGCAGGGCCAGGGCTGCGGGGCCCCGCAGCCGGAGGCCGGCCGTCGGCGGTGAGGTCAGCCGGTGGCGACCGGCCGGGAGGGGTCGGCCACCCAGTTGGACCAGGAGCCGACGTACAGGGCGGCGGGCAGGCCGGCCACCTCCAGGGCCAGCACCTCGTGCGCGGCCGTCACGCCGGAGCCGCAGTAGGCCCCCGCCTGAACCCCCTCCCGGACCCCGAGCCCGGTGAAGCGGTCCCGGAGGGCCGCGGGCGGGAGGAAGCGGCCGTCGGGCCCGACGTTCTCCGTCGTGGGCGCGTTGACGGCCCCGGGAACGTGCCCGGCCACGGGATCGATCGGCTCCACCTCGCCCCGGTAGCGTTCGGCGGCTCGGGCGTCGAGCAGCACGCCCTGGGTGGCCAGCGCCCCCGCCTCGTCGGCCGTCAGCGCCGGCATCCCGCCGGGCCGCGCGGTGAAGTCGCCGGACGCCGCGAGGTCGGGTGAGTCCTTCGTGGTGGGCAGCCCGGCCTCGGTCCACGCGGGCAGCCCGCCGTCGAGGACGCGGACGTCCTGGTGGCCGAAGTAGCGCAGCGCCCACCAGGCCCTGGCCGCGACCGTGGATCCGGCGTCGTCGTAGACCACCACGGGGCGCCCGTCCGACACGCCGAGCCGCCGCATCGCGCTCTGGAACGCGCCCGCCTCGGGCAGCGGATGCCGCCCGCCCGCGCCGGGCGGGGCCGCGAGATCCTGGTCGAGGTCGCAGTAGACGGCGCCGGGGATGTGCCCCTCGCGGTAGAACTCCACCCCGGGCGGCCCGCCGAGCCGCCAGCGGACGTCGAGCACCGTCACGTCATCGAGCGCGGCGAGCTCGGCCGGTGTGATCAGCGGGCTGGTCAAGGCGTACCCCCAGAGAATTCGTCGCCGGAACTCGTCACAGTATCTCCGGCCAGGTCACGTGCGGGCCTGCAGGAGCGGCACGTGCTGCTCGGCCGCCGTCATCGAGCCGTGGTAGCCGGTGAACAGGGCCTCGATCCTGTGATGGGAAGGCGCGATGATCGCCAGGTCGGCATACGGCACGGCCACGACGTCGCCGATGCGCCCCAGCCACGCGTCCCGCACCCGGGGGCCGAACCAGCCCGACTCCACCGCCTCCCGCCTGGAGACCACCCAGGCCTTCCCGCGCAGGGTCTCGCGCCACGCCTCCAGCACGTCCCGCGCGGCTCCGGGCTCGGCGTAGACGTGCCTGGCCCTGGCCTCGCCGCCGAGCAGCGCCACGCCCTCCGTGAGCTCGGGCACGCTCTCGGCGTCGATCTTCTCGGTGGCGTTGACCATGCCGTGGTCGGCGGTCACGTAGAGGGCGGATCCAGGAGGCAGGCCCTCCGCGAGCCGCTGGGCCATGCCGTCGACGACGGCGAGCTGCCGCAGCCACTCCTCGCTGCCCCAGCCCGTCATGTGACCGGCGGCGTCCAGGTCGCCGTAATAGACGGTGACATGCGCCGCCCCTTGGCGCATGGACTCGTGCACGCGGGCCACGCGGTCGTCCACGGTGTCGGCGGCCACGTAACGGACGCCCCGGTAGACGGCCTGCGTCAGGCCGGTGCCCTCGAACTCGGCGGGGGCGACGTAGACGGCGTCGAGCCCGGCCCGGGTGGCGCGCTGGTAGACGGTCGGGGCGGGCTGCCAGAGCTCGGGATCCATGGTGAGGCCGTCGGGGAGGGTCCACCGCAGGCAGTTGAACAGGTGGCCGGTGCCGGGGACGGCCAGCGTCAGGCCGAGCATGCCGTGCTCGCCCGGGGTCAGGCCGGTGCCCAGGGAGCAGAGGCTGGTGACGGTCGTGGCCGGGAATCCGGCGGTGAGCGTCCGGCCCGCCAGGCCGGACAGGAACGGGGCGGCCTCGGCGTGCGCCCTCAGCAACTCGGCGCCCAGGCCGTCGACCAGGAACAGGCACACGCGATCGGCCGGCTCCAGGACGAGCGGCCCTCCGCCTGCCGCGCCGGGCAGACTCGCCGGATCCGAGGCGCCCGTCGCACCGGGCGGACTCGCCGTGTCCGGCTCGGGTGCGCGCACGCCCAGCGCCGCCAGCAACGCGTCGGGCAGGTCCGCGAGTGACCCGCCGCCGTACCCCGGCACCAGCATGTCGTTCATCCTATGCCTTGGCGGATCTCCCGCTCAGGAAGCGCGGGCGGTGGCCTCGGAGAGGGCCTTGGCGAAGGCGAGGACGTGGGTGACCGCTTCCGGGCCGTCGGCCGCCTCGCTGACCCGGAGGGACAGGTCATCGGCCGTGATCGCGCCCGTGTAGCCGTGGTCGGCCTCGCAGTTTTCGTCGCCGCAGGTGGCCGGCTCCAGGTCCACGTGGGAGATGGCGCCCCAGCCGATCGTGAGCGTCACCTCCGTGGGAGGCACACCGGGAACGTAGGAGGCGGGGTCGGGCACCACGCGGGTGACGGCGACCGACTGGACACGGGTCAGGCGCACGGCCTCCGTGGTCGTGGAGGCGTGGGACGTCGAGACGCCCTCCACCGCGGGATGCTCGTCGGTGTGGCAGACCAGCAGCCGCGTCGCCGAGAGGACCAGCACCGTGACGTGCCTGCGCACCTCCATGGCGGGATCGAACGTGGCCTCGTGATGGACCACGAAGGCGGTCACTGCGTCCTTGCCCAGCGCGGATTCGACCGCATCGGTGACGAGGTCGGGATAGTAGCCGCTGCGCTCGATCGCTTCACGCAGGCCCGCGGCTGAGACTCGGGTTTCCCTCATGGGTCCATCCTGCCAGGGCGAGGCTGTGTGCTCACCCACTGGATATAACGCTCTATAACGTCTTTTATCCAGGCATCAGGGGGCGCTTCGGTTCACCCCATTCGCTCCCGTCGGCCGCCCTTCGCTGAGAGCTGATCAGGACAGCCTCCGGGGGCCGCCGTCGAGGCGTGGGCCCGCCGGGGTGCGGAGGGTGGCGCGGGCGCCGAGGACGATGACCCCCGATTCGCCGACGAGCACCTGGTCCAGGTCGAGCCTGGCCACCTCCGGCAGGTCGTGGGCCAGGCGGCCGACGCGTACCAGGAGGTCTTCCAGGGCGTCCACGGCCACGGGCGGGTAGCCGTACTCGCCGAAGAGCAGCGGGGCCGCGCGGACGGAACGCACGAGCGCGGCGGCGTCCTCGCGGGTCAGGGGGGCCAGGCGGAAGCCCTGGTCGAGGAGGAGGCGCGCGGTCACCTCGCCGAGCCCGAACGAGACGAAGGGGCCGAACGCGGGGTCCTCGACGACGCCCACGACGGTCGGGACGGCCGGCTGCGGCGCCATGCGCTGGACTGCCAGCTCCACGCGTTCGCCCAGCTGGTCGGCGAACTCGGCATAGGCGTGGCGGACCATCTCGGGCCCGGTCAGGCCGAGACGCACGGTGCCAGCGCGCCGCGAGGCGCCGGGGTCGGCCACCTTGAGCACCACCGGCCACCCGAGCCGCTCGGCCGCCCGCACCGCCTCGTCCGGCGAGCGCACCACTTCGGCGGGCCAGACGGTGAGGCCGTAGCAGGACAGGAGCTCGGCGGCGTCCACCTCGACCGGCGGGCCCGGCTGCGCGAACGCCCCCTCTTCCGACGCGCCGGTCCGTGCCGGAACGGTCGTGGTGAGGGCCGTCCGGACGAGGGCCTTGGCACGGACCGTGTCGATGCCGTCGAGCTCCGGCGGCGGCACCGCCGGGTGGGCGAACCACTTCGCGTAGCGGACCACATGGGCCAGGGCGCGCACGGCCTCCTCGGGCGCCGCGTACGAGGGGATCGAGCCGCGCGCGGGGGCCGTCCCGCACCCCGGCGGGCCGGTCTCGACGCGCAGGGCCTGGTGCATGCCCAGATGCCCCTGGAACGTCGCCAGCACCGGCTTGCCGGAGCCCTTCGAGACCCGCAGCAGCTCGGCCGCCACCGCGTCCGTGTCGCCGGGGATGGGCGGCATGTAGATCACGACGGCGGCGTCCACGTCGGGCGAGGCCAGCTCGCCGGCGAGGGCCGCGCCGAACTCCGAGGCCCCGGCGGCGGCGCCCAGGTTGACCGGCGAGCGGGGGTCGAGGCCGGCGGCGAGGCACGCGTCGGCGGCCAGGAGGCCGAGCGCGTCGGAGTTGGTCACGAGCGCGACCCGGGGCCCGGCGGGCAACGGCTGGTAGGCCAGCAACTGGCCCACGTCGAACAGCTGGATGAGGTCGTCGACCCTGATCAGCCCCGCCTGCTCGAACAGCGAGCTGATCGCCGAGTCGGGCAGCCGCAGCTCCTCCGCCGAGTGCCCGGAGGGGGTGCCGCCGCTCTTGACCACCACGACCGGCTTGCTGCGCGCGATGCGCCTGGCCAGCCGGGTGAACTTGCGCGGATTGCCCAGCGACTCCAGGTAGAGCAGGATCACCTCGGTCGAGTCGTCTTCCTCCCAGTACTGCAGCAGGTCGTTGCCGGACACGTCGGCCCGGTTGCCCGCGGAGACGAACGTCGAGATGCCCATGCCGCGCTGTGCCACCCGCTGGAGCAGCGCCGTGCCGAGCGCGCCGGACTGGCTGAAGAACCCCACCTTGCCCCGGCACGGCAGGGTGGCGGCGAGGGTCGCGTTGAGCTGGACGGCGGGGTCGGTGTTGGCGATGCCGAGGCAGTTGGGGCCCACGACGCGCAGCCCGTACGAACGCGCGAGGCGAGCCAGCTCGTCCTGCCTGGCCTTGCCCTCCGGGCCCGTCTCCCCGAACCCGGAGGAGACCACGACCAGCCCGTGCACGCCCTTTTCCGCGCACTCCTTGACCACGTCGATCACGCCGGAGGCGGGCACGGCCACCACGGCCAGGTCGACATCGCCGTCGATGGCCCCCACGCTCGGATAGGCCCGCACGCCCGCCACGGCCCGCACCTCCCGGTGCACCGGGTAGACGGGGCCGGTGAAGTCGGCGGCCAGCAGGTTGCGCAGGACGGTCTGGCCGACCCCGCCGGGCTCGCGCGAGGCGCCGATGACGGCGACCGAGCCGGGGGCGAGCAGCCTGCCGATGGACCGGGACTCGGCGCGGTGCTCGCGGGCGAGCGTCACCTCCGTCGAGGTCTCGGTGGGGGTGAGGTCGAGCGTCATGCGTACGACGCCGTCCTCGAACTGGCTCTGGGCCGTGTAACCGGCCTGGCGCAGCAGGCCCATCATGCGCATGTTGGCGGGCAGGACGTCGGCGACGAAGCGTTCGATGCCGTTCTCGCGGGCCGTGGCCGCCAGGTGCTCCAGGAGCACGGAGGCCACTCCCCTGCCCTGGTGCGCGTCCTCGACGAGGAAGGCGATCTCGGCCTCGCCGGGGCCGGTGCGGTCGTAGCGGATGACGGCGACCATCTCGGCGCCGATGGTGGCGATCAGCGCGACCCGGTTGACGTAGTCGACGTTGGTGAACCGCTCGACTTCCCGGTCGGACAGCCGGGGCCTCGGCCCGAAGAACCGGAAATAGATCGACTCGTCCGACAACCGCGAGTAAAAAGAGCGGAGGCGGTCGGCGTCTGCGGGCTTGATCGGCCGGACGTGCGCCGTGCCTCCGTCGGCCAAAACGACGTCGGCTTCCCAGTGGGCCGGATAATGTGCCTCCACAGTGTCGAGCGTAAACCCGCATTTCATATGCCAAGACCGGAGCCCCTGTTGGGCAACGCTTGTGCATCGACTGCAGCCCGGTGTCGTGGGACCGCCCCACGGGCACCCCGGAAGCTGTTAGTTTTGCCGTGGCCAGGCTCGTTCTGAAGGCAGCAAGGTGGTGACATCATGACGCGGGTCGTCGTGGTGGGCGATCTCATGACCGACGCGGTCGCGCGCGCCCGTTATGCGCTTGCCAGGGCGAGTGACACCCCGGCGATCGTGACCATGCACGGCGGCGGCTCGGGGGCCAACATCGCCTCGTGGCTCGCCGTCGAAGGCGCCGAGGTGGCCTTCATCGGCCGCAGGGGCGCCGACATCACGGGGCGTAACCGCGACATGGAGCTGATGGGCTACGGCGTCGACGCCCGGCTCGTCATGGACCCTGAGCGGCCCACCGGCACCTGCGTGGTGCTCGTCACGCACAAGGGCGAGCGCACCATGCTCTCCGACCCCGGTGCCAACGCCGCGCTGTCGCCCGAGGACCTGCCGCGTGACCTGTTCTCCAGCGGCGCGCACCTCCACCTGTCCGGCTACACGCTGATCAACGAGGGCTCGCGCGACGCGGGCCTGGCCGCGCTCGACATGGCCAGGCGCGGCGGGATGTCGATCTCGGTCGACTGCGCCTCGTCCGCGCCCCTGGAGCGTACGGGCGCCGAGTCGTTCCTGGAGTGGACCAACGGGGTCAAGCTGCTGTTCGCCAACATCGAGCAGGCCAAGGTGCTGACCGGCCGCGACGACGCCGAGGCCGCCGCCAAGGTGCTGACGGCGTGGTTCCCGCAGGTCGTCATCAAGATGAACTCCGAAGGTGCGCTGTGGTACGCCAACGGCCGCCCCGACCCGGTCCACGTGGCCGCCGAGCCGGTCGACAAGATCGTGGACGGCACGGGTGCCGGAGACGCGTTCAGCGCCGGTTTCCTGCCCGTCTGGCTGGCGGGCAAGCCGCCGACCGAGTCGCTGGCCGCCGGCTGCCGGCTGGCCGCGAAGGCCATCGCGCACCTGGGCGCCCGCCCGCCGTTCTAGTCCCACAGGGCTCCGTTGTGAGCGGTCCTGCACCGCTATGGTGGAGAAAGTCGGGATGAGCGCGAAATAAGGGAGCCGGATGCGCGGCGTGCGTCCGTTACGGCCGGGCGACCCCACATCGGTGGGCTCGTACAAGGTCACCGGTTTTCTCGGCGAGGGTGGTCAGGGCAGCGTCTACCTCGGCGCCTCCCCTTCCGGCGAGCAGGTCGCGATCAAGCTGCTGCACGCCAGGTTCGCCGACGACGAGCAGGCGGTACGCCGCTTCCGCCGAGAGGCCGAGGCGGCACGGCGGGTGGCCGAGTTCTGCACGGCACGCGTGCTCGAGGTCGGGGCCGTCAACGACCAGCCCTTCATCGTCGGCGAGTACGTCGACGGGCCCTCCCTGCAGCACCAGGTCACCAAGGAAGGCCCCGTCCAGGGCCCGGCGCTCATGCGGCTGGCGATCACCACCGCCACGGCCCTGGTGGCCATCCACGGGTCCGGGGTCGTCCACCGGGACTTCAAGCCCAGCAACGTGCTGCTCGGGCCGGACGGGCCCCGCGTGATCGACTTCGGCATCGCCCGGGCGCTCGACATCAGCCAGAGCCTGACCACCGGCATCGTGGGGACGCCCGCGTTCATGGCCCCCGAGCAGTTCCTCGGAGAGGCCCCTCCGGCGAGCGACGTGTTCGCCTGGGCGGGCACCATGATCTTCGCCGCCACCGGGCGCGGGGCCTTCGGCTTCGGGCCGCTGCCCGTGGTCATGCACCGCATCCTCAACCTGGACGCCGACCTGAACGGCGTGCCACCGGAGTTGGCGCCGCTGCTGTGGGCCTGCCTGGCCAAGGATCCCCGGCGACGGCCCACCGCCGAGCAACTGATGCGGGACCTCATCCGCGCCGGCACCGCCCCGCCACCCGCCCCTCCGGAAGCTCAGCCGATCAGCGCCCCTCAGGCGAACGGGGGGCACCTCCGTCCGGGGGCACCCCCGCAGTATCCGGTCAGCGGCGCCGTACGGCCGCCGGTGCCGGGGGCCTCGACCGAGCCCTCGCGGCGGCGCGGGCAGCGGAGGGCGCTGGTCTCGATCGGGGCGGCGGCCACCGCTCTCGTGACCGGGATCTCGGTGTGGCTCGTGGCGCGGACCCATCCCGAGGACCGCCGGCCGGACCCCGCTCCCACGTCCTCCTCGCCCGTGGCGGCCTTCGGGACGGCCGTGACCTCCGTGGCGGACCCTTCGGCCAGGAAGGGCGGGACCCTGCGCGTCGTCTCACCGTACGAGCTGGAGTCCGTCGATCCGGGGAACATGTACACGACGGAGTCCCTGAACCTGGTCCGGCTCTACGGGCGTTCGCTGACGATGTTCAAGCCGGTGCCGGGGGCCGCCGGGACGCAGGTCGTGCCGGACCTGGCCGAATCGCTCGGGGCGCCGGGTGACGGCGGCAAAACCTGGACGTACAAACTCCGACAAGGCGTGAAATATCAGGACGGCACGCCGATCACCTCCGAGGACGTCAAGTACGCGATCCTGCGGAGCATGGATCCCTCCCGCACCCTGGGATCGAGCCACTTCGACCTCATGCTCGACCTCCCCGCCAGCTACCGGGGCCCCGCCAAGTCATCGAGCGCGAACACCGACTCGGCCATCCAGACCCCCGACGAGCGGACGATCGTGTTCCGTCTGAAGCGGCCGTACGCGACGTTCGACGACGTCGTGCAGCTCCCCGAGACCGTCCCCGTGCCGAAGGCCAAGGACACGCAGGGCAGCGTCCTCGCCTCCGGCCCGTACAAGATCGAGAGCGTGTCCGCCGACAAGAAGAAGCTCGTCCTCACCCGCAACGACCAGTGGGCCGCCGCCACGGACCCCAACCGCGACCCGCTCCCCGACCGGTACGAGATCGACTACCAGGTCACCGACGCCGAGCAGCGGCTGCGGGCCGGCACCGCCGATTTCGGCTTCGCGACCAGCTCGGCGAGCAGCGAGGCCGCGGCGCTCGCCGACCCGGCGCTCAGGAAACGAGCCGACGTCCCGGTGGGCACGTCCGTGCGCATGCTGGCGATCAACCCGCAGGTGGCGCCGTTCGACAAGGTCGACTGCCGCAGGGCGGTGGTCCGCGCGCTCAACCTCAAGAACCTCGCCCGCGCGTTCGGCGCCGGACCGGCACAGTCCCGGCTGCCCACGTCGCTCGTCCCGCCCACGGTCGCCGGCGGTCGCTGGTCCGATCCGAACCTGAAGGCCGAGGGTGACCAGCAGGCCGCCAAGCAGTCGCTGGCCGCGTGCGGGAAACCGTCCGGGTTCACCGCGAACTACGTCTATCGGGACCTGGGCGCCGAGAAGCAGATCGCCGAGGTCGTACAGAACGACCTCGGCGGGATCGGCATCGACGTCAAGCTACGGCAGGTCTCCACCGCGGAGTTCCACAAGATATACGGCGGCAACCCCGCCAACCTCAAGCGGCAGGGCATCGGCCTGATCCCCAAGTCCTGGGCACCTGACTGGCCCGACCCCGAGTCGTTCCTGTCGTTGATCGCCGACAGCAGACAGATCACCGACACGTACTCGTTCAACGTGAGCGTCCGGGCCAAGGCGATCGACGATCTCATGGACCGGGCCAGAGCCGAGCTCGACGCGGGCAAGCGGGCCGACCTGTGGACCGAGGTGGAGCAGAAGCTCGCCGACGAAGCCGTGCTCGTGCCGCTGGTCTGGGTATGCCCGGTGCTGCTACGCGGCCAGAACGCCGCCAACGTCCACGTCAGCCCCGTCTTTGGCAACTACGACCTGCTCACCATGGGCCTCAAGTAGGCGCCTCACGAGGTGACGGCCAGGGCGAGCGGGAGGACCGCCGGAGCGCCCGCGTGCCTGATCAGGGCCGCCGCCAGCGTCATCGTCCACCCCGTGTCGACGCGGTCGTCCACCAGCAGCACCGGCCCGCCGCACTGCGCGATCGAGGCGCCCAGCTCCTTGGGCATGGCGAGCGTCCCCCGGACGGCCTGCACCCGCTTCGCGCTGTTGAACTGCTGCCCGGGCGCTCCCGCCCGATAGCCCAGCTCGCCGAGGTAGGACAGCCGGCCCACGGACGCCAGCCGCTCGGCGAAGCTCCGCACCAGCGTGGGGCGGGTCGCGGACGGAACGCTGACCACGGCCACGGGCCGCTCGCGCCATTCCCAGGACGCCAGCACCTGCACCACGGCCTTGAACACGTCGTCGGACACCGGCCCGTCGCCCCCGTGGAACAGCTCCCGCAGCCGGTTGCCCCAGCCGATGTCGGTCAGCCGCCCGAGCGCGCGGCCGGGCTCGGCGCCCAGCTCCGGCTTGATCCGCCCGGACAGGTCGGCCAGCCCGGTGGGCCACTGCCTGCGGGCCTCGATCTCGACGCCGGGCCTGCTCAGCCGCTGGCGGGCGCCCTCGACGGCCTGCGCGCCGATCTCCGGCGAGCGGTGCCGCCCGGTGCAGTTGTCGCAGCGGCCGCACGGCGTGGCGGTCTCGTCGTCGAGGTGCCTGCGCAGGAACTGCTCCCGGCACTCGGACGTCGTCAGATACCCCAGCATGGCCTCCTGCTCGGCCCTGCGCTCGGCGGCGATGCGGGTGTAACGCTCGACGTCGTACGCCCACGGCTCGCCGGTGGCCTCCCAGCCGCCCTTGACCCGCCGGACCGCGCCGTCCACGTCGAGCACCTTGAGCATCATCTCCAGCCGGCTCCGGCTCAGGTCGACCGCCGTCTCCAGCGCCGGGGTGGACATGACGCCGCGCTCTTCGAGCGTCTGGAGCGTGGTCCGTACGACGGGCTCGGGCGGGAACGCCAGCGAGGCGAAATATGACCAGATATCCCGATCCTCGGTGCCCGGCAGCAGGATCACCTCGGCCCGCTCGACCCCGCGCCCGGCCCGGCCGACCTGCTGGTAGTAGGCGACGGGCGACTGCGGCGCCCCCACGTGCACCACAAACCCCAGATCGGGCTTGTCGAACCCCATCCCCAGCGCGCTCGTCGCCACCAGTGCCTTGAGCTTGTTGGTCAGCAGCGCCTCCTCGGCGGCCAGCCGCTCGGCCGGGTCGGTCTGCCCGGAGTAGGCGGCCACCTCGAACCCCTGGTCGCGCAGGTATCCGGCGATCTCGTGGGCGGCGGCGACGGTGAGGGTGTAGACGATGCCGGAGCCGGGCAGCTCGCGCAGCGTCTGCGCCAGCCAGGCCAGCCGCTGCTCGGCGGTGGGCAGGCGCACGACGCTCAGATGCAGGCTCTCCCGCTCCAGCGCCCCGCGCAGCACCAGCGTGCCGTCGCCGTCGTCGCCGGGCAGGCGCATCTGCTCGGCCACGTCACGGGTGACGCGGGCGTTGGCGGTGGCGGTGGTGGCCAGGACGGGGATGCCCGGCGGCAGCTCCTCGAACAGCGTGGCCAGCCTGCGGTAGTCGGGCCGGAAGTCGTGGCCCCAGTCGGAGATGCAGTGGGCCTCGTCCACCACCACGAGCCCGGCGCTCTCGGCCAGCTCGGGCAGGACGTTGTCGCGGAAGTCGGGGTTGTTGAGCCGCTCGGGGCTGACCAGCAGCACGTCGACCAGGCCCTCGGCGACCTCGCCGTAGATCTCCTCCCACGCCTCGGGGTTGGCGGAGTTGATCGTGACGGCCCTGATGCCGGCCCGCTCGGCGGCGGCGATCTGGTTGCGCATGAGCGCCAGCAGCGGCGAGACGATGACCGTGGGGCCCTCGCCGAGCTCGCGCAGGAGCCCGGTGGCCACGAAGTAGACGGCCGACTTGCCCCAGCCGGTACGCTGCACGACGAGCACCCGCCGCCGATCCAGCACCAGCGCCTCGATCGCGGCCCACTGGTCCTCGCGCAGCACGGCGTGCTCCCCGGCCAGGGCCCGCAACCGCTCCTCGGCCTCTTCACGCAGCATCGCGACATCGGGGGCTTCACTCATGCCCCCCTTGTTACCAGCTTTCTCCGACGGAATGGGCCGCCGACCGCCATACCCGCCCCGCATTCGGTGGAACTGTGACCTCAGGGGGGCTCACCCGCACCCGCTATTTGTCGGCGTGCTCGGGGAAGGCGTTGATGGTGACGCGGTGCATGCGGCGGCGCTCGGTGTAGTCGGCCACCGCGTAGTGCTGGGTCGGGCGGTTGTCCCAGAACGCCAGCGTGCCGGGCCGCCACCGCAGCCGGAGCTGGTACTCCGGCGACCGGATGTGGTCGATCAGGAGCGGCAGCAGCGCCTCGTTCTCCCGGTCCGTCAGCCCCACCAGGCGGGTCGTGGAGGCGCGGTTGACGAACAGGGCCTTGCGGCCGGTCTCCGGGTGCACGCGCACCACCGGGCGCACCATCGGCGGCCACTTGGCCTGGATCTCGGCCAGGTCGAACGGGTGCCCCTTCGCGATCGCCTTCTTCATCGACATCGTGATGTCGTGCTCGGCGGTCAGCTCGTCGCACAGCCGCTGCAGCGACGGCGAGAGCGTCTCGTACGCCAGGTACGTGTTCGCCCAGCACGTGTCCCCGCCCACGCTGGGCAGCTGGACGCAGCGGAGCAGGGAGCCCATCGGCGGGGTGGGCTCGAAGGTGTTGTCGCTGTGCCACTCGTCCCCGCCCTCGCCCTTCGGTGAGGTCTGGTCGAGGACGTGGATGGGGCTGGTGGAGTCCTTCTTGAAGGCCGGGTGGTTGAGCGTGCCGAAGTTCAGGGCGAATTGCAGGTGCTGTTCGTCGTCGATGTGCTGGTCGCGGAAGAACAGCACGAGGTGCCTGAGCCAGCCGGCCCGCAGGGTGGCGACCTCTTCCTGCGACAGCGGTTTGCGCAGATCGACCCCGGTGACCTCGGCGCCGATATGCATGGTCACGGGATGGAACTCGATCATGACGCCTCCGGATACAGGTGGGAACCCTCGGCCCGAACGTACGACCCAAGCAATTGCTTGGTCAAGGGGCGTCCGGGAGAGCCTTCCGTACACGCCGCGCGCGACTTGTGACGCCAACGAGTCGCGGGCACCCGAATACCTTCGGCACAATGTTCGACATGGCCCGACGCACGACTGCACCCCCGCCCGAGGACTTCGAGGAGCGGATCGTCGACATCGACGTCACCTCCGAGATGCGCACCAGCTATCTCGAGTACGCCTACTCGGTGATCTACCAGCGCGCCCTGCCCGACGCGCGCGACGGCCTCAAGCCCGTGCAGCGTCGCATCCTCTACTCGATGAGCGAGATGGGCCTGCGCCCGGATCGCGGCCACGTCAAGTCGTCGCGCGTCGTCGGCGACGTCATGGGCAAGCTGCACCCCCACGGTGACAGCGCCATCTACGACGCCCTGGTGCGCCTGGCGCAGCCGTTCTCCATGCGCCTGCCGCTCGTCGACGGCCACGGCAACTTCGGCTCGCCCGACGACCTGCCGGCCGCCATGCGATACACCGAGGCCAGGCTGGCCCCGGCGGCGATGCTCATGGTCGACTCCCTCGACGAGGACACCGTCGACTTCAAGCCCAACTACGACGGCCAGGAGACCGAGCCGGTCGTCATGCCGTCGGCGTTCCCCAACCTGCTGGTCAACGGCACCAGCGGCATCGCGGTCGGCATGGCCACCAACATGGCGCCGCACAACCTCAACGAGGTCGTGGCCGCCGCCCGCCATCTGATCAAGAAGCCGGACGCGACGCTGGACGAGCTGATGACGTTCGTCCCGGGTCCCGACCTGCCGACGGGCGGCTCGATCATCGGGCTGCAGGGCGTGCGCGACGCGTACGAGACGGGGCGTGGCACGTTCCGCATGCGGGCCAAGTGCGCGGTCGAGCAGATCACGCCCCGCCGCAAGGGCATCGTCGTCACCGAGCTCCCCTACAACGTCGGCCCCGAGCGCGTCGTCACCAAGATCAAGGAGCTGGTGAACGCCAAGAAGCTCCAGGGCATCGCCGACCTCAAGGACCTCACCGACCGCCACAAGGGCCTCCGGCTGGTCATCGAGATCAAGAACGGCTTCATCCCCGAGGCCGTCCTGGAGGAGCTCTACCGGCTGACGCCGATGGAGGAGACGTTCGGCATCAACAACGTCGCCCTCGTCGACGGCGAGCCGCGCACGCTCGGCCTGCGCGAGATGCTCCAGGTCTACGTCGACCACCGGCTCGAGGTGGTGCGCCGCAGGTCGGAGTACAGGCGGCGCAAGCGTGAGGAGCGCCTCCACCTGGTCGACGGCCTCATCATCGCCCTGCTCAACATCGACGAGGTCATCCAGGTCATCCGCTCCTCCGACGACTCGGCCGAGGCCCGCACGCGGCTGATGGACGTGTTCGACCTGAGCGAGATCCAGGCCTCCTACATCCTGGACACGCCGCTGCGCCGGCTCACCAGGTTCGACAAACTGGAGCTGGACCGGGAGAAGGAGACGCTGAGCGACGAGATCGCCAAGCTGACCGAGATCCTCTCCTCCGACGCCAAGCTGCGCCAGGTGGTCTCGGGCGAGCTCGCCGACGTGGCCAAGAAGTACGGCATGCCGCGCCGCACCGTCCTGCTGGAGGCGCCGGGCGTCACCCGCACCCCGGTCGCGGTCGTGGACCTGCAGGTGGCCGACGACCCGTGCCTGGCGCTGCTGTCCTCGACCGGCCTGCTGGCCCGCACCTCCGACGCCACGCCGCTGTCCGGCGAGGGCGAACGGTCGGCGCACGACGTGCTGGTGTCGGTCGTGAAGACGTCCGTACGCGGCGAGGTGGGCGTGGTGACGTCGCTGGGCCGGCTGATCCGGATCCAGGTCGTCGACCTGCCGACCCTGCCGACCACGGCCAACCCGCCGTCCCTGTCGGGCGGGCACCCGGTGTCCGAATACGTCTCGCTGCAGCCCGACGAGAAGGTCGTCGGCCTGGGCTCCCTCGACCCCGACGGCCCCGGCCTGGCCCTCGGCACGGCGCAGGGCGTGGTCAAGCGGGTGGTGCCCGACTATCCGGCCAACCGCGACGACTTCGAAGTGATCACGTTGAAGGACGGCGACATCGTGGTGGGCGCGGTCGAGCTGGTGTCGGAGTCGCACGACCTGGTGTTCATCTCGTCCGACGCCCAGCTCCTGCGCTACCCGGCCTCGCAGGTGCGCCCGCAGGGCCGCCCGGCGGGCGGCATGGCGGGCATCCGGCTCGACGACGGGGCGCGGGTGATCTGGTTCGGGGTGGTGGATCCCGAGCGTCCCGCGCAGGTGGTCACGATCGCGGGCTCCTCGACCGCGCTGCCCGGCACGCAGGTGGGCGGCGGCAAGCTGTCCGACTACGCCGAGTTCCCGGCCAAGGGGCGGGCGACGGGCGGGGTCCGGGCGCAGCGGTTCCTGAAGGGCGAGGACGAACTGCTGCTGGCGTGGGCCGGCCCGGCGCCGGCCAAGGCGGTCTCGGCGGTGGGCAAGCCCGTGCCGCTGCCGGAGGAGATCGGCCGGCGCGACGGCTCGGGCGTGCGGCTGACCAACACCATCGGCGCGATCGGCGGCGCCCTCGCCTCTGGGCCCGAGGCCCTGCCGTCCGGGTCGGCCCCGGACGAGCAGACGTCCCTCTGACGGCGCCGGGCGCCCGCGACCAGCGGGCGCCCGCTCCGTTGTTATGAATCACGGATCGGCACCGATCTCTCCTGAGAGAGCGCTCTCTCTCCCACTGGAGGTACCGTGTTCCGATCCAGATGCCCGTTATGGGTGGCTCTTTCCCTGCTCGCCGCCCTGATCGTCGCACCACGGGCGGCCGCGGCCGCCGACCCCCTCACGATCACCGATTTCGAGTCGGACAGCGTTCCCTCAGGCGTGTACGCCTGGGGCAACGACGCGGCCTCGACCCCCACGCTCACGATCGAGCCCGGCCCCGGCAGGCCGGGAGCCCCGGCGACCAACCGGGTGCTCAAGTCGGTCTACAACGTGAGCCAGTGGGGCGGCTGGTCGCACGATCTGGCCGCCACCCAGGACTGGTCCCCGTACGAGGGCTTCTCCTTCTGGGTGAACGGCGCCGCCTCGGGCCAGAAGATCTTCTTCGAGGTCAAGGACGGCGGCGGCGGGGCGGGCGCCGCCGAGCTGTTCGAGTCGTCGTTCACCGACGACACGGCGGGCTGGCGGCAGGTGAAGGTGCCGTTCGGGAGCTTCACCAGGCGCGCCGACTACCAGCCCGGCGGCGCGCCGTCCGACGGTGAGCTGGACCTGGTCGCCATGTGGGGCTACTCGATGCGGCTCCCGGCCTCCTCCCAGGGCACCCTGGAGTGGGACCAGGTCGAGCTCTACGGCACCGCTCCCCCGCGCCCGGTCAGGCTGTTCACCGACCGGCCCGTCTACCCGGTGAACGAGAAGGGCGAGGCCAAGGTCAACGTCACCGTCGCCACCGCCGACGGCCGCCCCCTGCCCGCCGACCTGGCCGTGTCCTACAGGACCAGTACGGGCACCGCGACCCCCGGCGGCGACTACACGCCCGTCGAAGGCACGCTGACGTTCCCCGCGGGCACGGCGTCCGGGGCCGCCAAGGCGTTCACGGTCAAGATGCTGAAGGACGGCCAGGACGAGGTCGCCGAGACCATCCCGATCGAGCTGTCCGGCACGGGCACCAGGCCCCCGGCCGAGGCTCCGGTGGTCGTGATCAACGCGCACGGCCTCCCCTACCTGAACCCCCGCAAACCGATCAAGGAACGCGTCGCCGACCTGATCGGGCGGATGACGCTGGACGAGAAGATCGGGCAGATGACGCAGGCCGAGCGCGGCGCGCTGGGCAAGCAGAGCGACATCGCCACGTACGTGCTCGGCTCCCTGCTGTCGGGCGGCGGCTCCACCCCCTCGTCCAACACGCCGCGGGCCTGGGCCGACATGATCGACGCGTTCCAGCTCCAGGCGCAGCGGACCCGGCTCCAGGTGCCGCTGATCTACGGCGTGGACGCCGTGCACGGCCACAACAACGTGGTCGGCGCGACGATCTTCCCCCACAACGTGGGCCTGGGCGCCACCCGCGACCCCGACCTCGTCGAGCGGGCGGGCGAGATCACCGCCCGCGAGGTCAAGGCCACCGGCATCCCCTGGGACTTCGCGCCGTGCCTGTGCGTGTCGCGCGACGACCGGTGGGGGCGGGCCTACGAGTCGTTCGGGGAGGACCCGGCGCTGGTGTCGCGGATGGCCACGGTCATCGACGGCCTGCAGGACAACGGGGTGCTGGCCACGGCCAAGCACTACGTCGGCGACGGCGGCACCGCGTACGGCTCCTCGACCAGCGGCGACTACACGATCGACCAGGGCGTCACCAAGGTCGGCCGCCAGGAGCTGGAGGCGGTCCACCTGGCGCCGTTCGTGGAGGCGGTCAAGCGCGGGGTGGCCACCGTCATGCCGTCGTTCTCCAGCGTCGACTTCGGTGACGGCCCGCTCAAAATGCACGCCCACAAGGAGCTGATCACGGACGTGCTCAAGGGCCGGCTGGGCTTCAAGGGGTTCGTGATCAGCGACTGGCGGGCCATCGACCAGATCCCCGGCGACTACCCGAGCGACGTGCGCACCTCCGTCAACGCCGGGCTCGACATGATCATGGTGCCGTACGCCTACCCGGCCTTCGAGAGCACGCTGAAGGCCGAGGTCGAGGCCGGGCGCGTGCCGGTCGGCCGGGTGGACGACGCGGTCGCCAGGATCCTGACCCAGAAGTTCCGGCTGGGGCTGTTCGAGCACCCGTACGCCGACCGGTCGGGGATCGACGACGTCGGCTCGGCGGCCCACCGGGCGGTCGCGCGCACGGCGGCGGCCAGGTCGCAGGTGCTGCTGAAGAACGACGGCGGCCTGCTCCCCCTGCGCCGCGACGCCAGGATCTACGTGGCCGGCTCGAACGCCGACGACATCGGCAACCAGACCGGCGGCTGGACGATCAGCTGGCAGGGCTCGTCCGGGCCGATCACTCCCGGCACCACGATCCTGTCGGCCATCCGCTCCCGCGCGTCCTCCGTGACGTACTCCCGCGACGCCGCGGCCGAGCCGGCCGGGCACGACGTGGGCGTCGTGGTGGTGGGCGAGACCCCGTACGCCGAGGGGCAGGGCGACGTGGGCCGCGCCGGGCGCACGCTGGAGCTGTCGGCCGCCGACCGGGGAGCGATCGACAAGGTGTGCGGGGCGATGAAGTGCGCGGTCCTGGTCGTCTCCGGGCGTCCGCTGCAGCTCGGCGACCTGTCGGGCGTCGAGGCCGTGGTGGCCTCCTGGCTGCCGGGCACCGAGGGCGCGGGGGTGGCCGACCCGCTGTTCGGGGCGGTGCCGTACACGGGGCGGCTGCCGTTCACCTGGTTCCGTTCGGTGGCGCAGCTGCCGATCAACGTGGGCGACGCGGCTTATGACCCGCTCTGGCCTTACGGGTGGGGGCTGCGTACCGACCGGGCCCGCGACCGGCTCAAGGCGGCGCGCGACCGGCTCGCCTTCGGCGACGGGTTCTCCAAGGCCGCGGCGCTGGTCCTCGCGCTGCCCGCGCGCGTCTGGAACGCCGACGGGTCCGTACGTGACGCGCGGGCCGTCCTGGGCGCCCTGGGCACGGCCGCGACGCTGCTCGAACGGTCGAAGACGGACACGTACACCGTGGACGACGCCGTCGTGTCGGTGGCCAGGGACGTCGCGCAGAGCGCGGGCAGGCGGCCCGACCTGCAGGCGGCGGCCGACCACGAACTGGCGGCGGGCAACCTGAGGAAGGCGGTGGACCTGCTGGCCCAGGCCGCCCGCTGAGGTCACGAGGGGCTGTCCCCGCCGGGGGCGGGGACAGCCCCTCACGTCAGGCGCGGCACAGGCAGAACGGGTGTCCGGCCGGATCCAGGAACACCCGGAAGCTGTCGTCCTCGCTCGGCTGGTGCTCGTGCTTGATCGCGCCGATCTCGATCACCTGCTTCTCCGCCTCGTCCATGTCGACCACCGTCACGTCGAGGTGGAGCTGCTGGGGGCGCTCCGGATCCGGCCAGGTGGGCGGCCGGAAGTCGGGCGCGAGCTGGAACCCGACTCGCTTGGGAGCCCCGCCGTCGCTCACCAGCGCCCACTCGTCATCCGCGTAGGTGACGGGCCATCCCAGCAGCCGGGAGTAGAACTCGGCCAGCGCTCCGGGGTCGGGACAGTCGAGCACGACAGTGCGGAACTCAGCGATGCCACTCACTCGATTCACCTCTCAGATTCGTTTTGCGGGCACGTCTTCGTTTTGCGGGCACGTCCGCAGACAAGAATGGATGCCATGGCTGCCAACTCGTACATGGTGCCGCTCGGCACCCCAGCACCCGCCTTCGACCTGACCGCCATCGACGGCGGCAGTGTCTCACTCGGGGATCTCAAAGGCTCGCCCGCCACTCTGGTGGTCTTCCTGTCCAACCACTGCCCGTATGTGCGCCACATCGAGAAGGGGCTGGGCGCCTTGGCCGCCGACTACGGCGCCAGGCTTTCCATAGTCGCGATCAGCAGCAATGACAGCGTGAACTACCCGGACGATGATCCGACACACCTGGCGGAGCAGGCGGCGCGGGCCGGGTTCGCGTTCCCGTACCTGCTGGACGACACCCAGGAGGTCGCCAAGGCCTACCGGGCGGCGTGCACGCCGGACTTCTTCCTGTACGACGCGCACCTGCAGCTCGTCTACCGGGGCGAGTTCGACGGCGCCAGGCCGGGCAACTCGGTGCCGGTGACCGGCGAGTCGCTGCGCGCGGCCATCGACGCCGTGCTCGAGGGCGAGCCGGTGCCCGGGGAGCAGAACCCGTCGCTCGGCTGCGGCATCAAGTGGAAGCCGGGCAACGCTCCCGCGTGATCCGGTTCCCGCCCTGCTCACCGGGCGGTGCCCAGCCGAGCAGCACCGGGACGCGGTGACGGCCGACCGACCTCGGCAAGCTGGTCTGAGGTGCCCACCGCCTGCCCCCGGCAAGCTGGTCTGAGGTGCCCACTGCCTGCCCGTGTGGCGCGTCGCCACCGCCTGCCCACGGCAGTCACCTGGTCGGCCCTGGCGGTGGGGCCGCCGGGAAGGAGCCGGCGCTGCGGCCGCGAGAAGATGGCACGCATGTTCGCCGGGTTCGACGTGCTCGAACCCGGCGGCACCCGCGTGGCGGAGCCCGCGGGCGGCGAGCGGGCGGGCCGCTCAGGCGCCCGCGGCGCTGACGGCGGGCGGGAGGGCCAGCAGCAGTTCGTGCGGCTCGCCGCCGTCCCAGTGGCGGATCAGCTGGTTGCCCCCCTCGCCGGGGTCGAAGCTCTCGCACCCCAGGGGCCCGTAGCAGCCCGCCTGGTCCAGCATGAGGATCAGCGGATCGTCCTCGGGCAGGCTGGCCGCGTAGGCGGCGGTGTCGAGGAGAGCCAGGGCCAGCCTGGCGTTGCGACCGCCGTCCTTGGACTCCACGCGGTCGAGGCGGCGCCGGGCTTGGGCACGGAGGTACTCGGCGAGCGATTCGGACCTACTCACGACAAACCTTCTTCGATCACGTACATACGGCTACGACATCATCACGCAAGGTGACGGTTTTTCGTGGGATGTTTGCCAACTCCGGCCAGTCGCCACCCCGTCCATCACTGACCTTGGGGCGCAGTGCATCATTTGTTGCATGAGTGCGTTCGACGACCTGTATGCCGCCAACGCGAGGTTTGCCAAGAAGTTCGGAAACTCCGGCCTCACCGGCCGCGCCGGCCGTGGGCTGGCCGTCGTGACCTGCATGGACTCCCGCATCGACCCGCTCGGCCTGCTGGGCCTGAAGCCCGGCGACGCCAAGATCCTGCGCAACGCGGGCGCCCGGGTGACGGACGACGTCCTGCGCACCCTGGTGCTGGCCGTCTACCTGCTCGGCGTGGAACGCGTGCTCGTCATGCCCCACACGGACTGCGGCATGGCCAAGGTCACCGACCCGGACGTCCACGCCCTCACCCAGGAACGCGGGGTGGACACCCGCAGCCTGGAGTTCCACACGGTCCCCGACCAGACCGAGGCGCTCCGCCACGACCTCACCCGCATCAGGACCAGCCCGTTCCTGCCGGAGGGCATGCCGATCGCGGGAGCCATCTACGACGTCCGCACGGGCCGGCTGACGCCTGCCGCGTTCTGAAGGAATTCACCTGGCCTGAGTGGCGCCCGGTCCGTACAGCATGACCGGGCGCCCCGGGCCCGCCCTGGGCGCGTACGAGAGGATCTCCGAGCTCTCCCCCCGTCCCCGACGGTACGAGCGCGGACGACTTCGTGGGGGCACGCGCCGGTTGCGGTTGTGGGCGGGCTCGCCATCGATGTGACGGCTCGGTGGAACCAAGGTGGTCTCGGGGACCGAAGTCGCCATCATTCCCCCGAGCACGATCTCGTACGTGCCGGCGGCCCTCACACCCCACCCCCGACCAGACGGCACCCAAGACGACGCGAGCGGCCCGCGTATCCAAAGCCCAGGACCCTCACAACCGAGCAGCCCGCACCATGGCCCTGAGAACCGTCAGCGAAGAGCCGGCGGCGCACGCGTAGGGATCCGGAGCCCCGCTCCGCGCGTCAGAGCCTCGAGAGGCCGCGCTGAGCCGCGACCCGGCGTACCACTCCAGGAGACCGCCAAACGGCCCTGCATGGCACCTCAGAGCCGCGCGCGCATGCCTCAGGAATTCCCCTGACCGTTCACAACGAGCTCACCAGCCACCCTGGGCACCCCGGGCGGTCTCTCCCTGGGCCCCTTGGGCGGCCTTCCAGACGCCCGCCGCGTACCCAACCTCACCGGACGGCAGAACGGCTAGGCGTCGATGTGGTCGCGGTCGACCTCGGCGGCGCTGTTGACGATGAACTCCCGCCGAGGCGCAACCTCGCTCCCCATGAGCAGGTTGAAGATGGCCTCGGCCTCCTCAACGTCCTCGATGCGGACGCGGCGCAGGACGCGATGGCGCGGGTCCATGGTCGTCTCGGCCAGCTGGTCGGCGTCCATCTCGCCCAGACCCTTGTACCGCTGCACGGGGTCCTTCCACCGCTTGCCCCGGCGTTCGAGATCCCGCAGCACCTTCTGCAGCTCGGCGTCCGAGTAGCAGTAGATGTACTTCTCCTTGCCCCGCCCGGGGTTGGTCAGCTCGATGCGGTGCAGCGGCGGCACGGCGGCGAACACGCGCCCCGCCTCCACCATCGGCCGCATGTAGCGGTGGAAGAGGGTCAGCAGCAGGCAGCGGATGTGGGCGCCGTCCACGTCGGCGTCGGCCATGAGGATGACCTTGCCGTAGCGGGCGGACTCGATGTCGAACGAGCGCCCGGACCCGGCCCCGACGACCTGGATGATGGCGGCGCACTCGGCGTTCTTGAGCATGTCGCTCACGGACGCCTTCTGGACGTTGAGGATCTTGCCCCGGATCGGCAGCAACGCCTGGAACTCCGAGTCGCGGGCCAGCTTGGCCGTGCCAAGGGCCGAGTCACCCTCGACGATGAACAGCTCGCTGCGGTCGATGCCGTCGCTGCGGCAGTCGACCAGCTTCGCCGGGAGCGCCGAGTTTTCCAGCGCGCTCTTGCGCCGCTGGTTGTCGCGGTGCTCGCGGGCCGCGATGCGGGCCTTGGCGGCGGCGACGATCTTCTCGAGCACAGCACGCAACTGCTGCTTGAAGCCGCGCGGCGGGTTGGTGAACAGCTCCCTCAGCTCGCGGGAGACCACGTGGGAGACGATGCGGGTGGCCGCAGAGGTGCCGAGCACCTCTTTGGTCTGGCCCTCGAACTGCGGCTCCGGCACCCGGACCGTGACCACGCCGGTCAGGCCCTCGGAGATGTCGCTGTTGGTGACGGGGTCGTCGCCGTTCTTCAGCAGGCGCGTCTCGCGCAGCAGCTCGTTGACCGTGCGCACCAGGCCGCGCTCGAACCCGGTCAGGTGGGTGCCACCCTTGGGGGTGGAGATCACGTTGACGAACGAGCGGACGGTCGACTCGTAGCCCTTGCCCCAGCGGATCGCCACGTCGACGGTGAGCTCGCGCTGCACCTCGGTGGGCGTCATGTGGCCCTGGTCGTCGAGGACCGGCACGGTCTCGTGGAAGTGGCCCAGGCCCTGCAGCCGCAGCACCTCGCACACGGCCTCGTCGCGGGCCAGGAACTCGGTGAACTCGGAGATGCCGCCGTCGAAGCGGAACTCCTCCTCGGTGCGCTCCTCGTGCCTGCTGTCGAAGACGGCCAGCGTCAGGCCGGGCACCAGGAACGCGGTCTGCCGCAGGCGCACGTGGATCTCGTCGAGCGAGACCTCGGCGTCGGGCAGGAAGATCTGCTTGTCGGCCCAGAAGCGCACACGGGTGCCGGCGACGTTCTTGGGGAGCTTGTCGCCGATGCGCAGGCCGGACTTCTTCTTGAACTTCGCGGTGGGCCCGGGGCCGTCGAAGATCCCGGGGACGCCACGGCGGAAGCTGATCTCGTGGACCTTGCCGTCGCGGTCGACCTCGACGTCCACTCGCGAGGACAGGGCGTTGACCACGGAGGCGCCCACGCCGTGCAGACCACCGGACGCGCCGTAGGAGCCGCCGCCGAACTTGCCGCCCGCGTGCAGCTTGGTATAAACCAGCTCGACCCCGGCCAGACCGCTCTTGGGCTCGATGTCGACGGGGATGCCCCGGCCGTTGTCGCGCACCTCGATGGAACCGTCGGCGTAGAGCTCGACCTCGATGCGGTCACAATGACCCGCCAGCGCCTCGTCGACGCCGTTGTCCACGATCTCCCAGAGGCAGTGCATGAGCCCGCGGCTGTCGGTGGACCCGATGTACATACCAGGGCGCTTGCGAACTGCTTCCAGGCCCTCAAGCACCGACAGGTGACGAGCCGTGTAACCCGCCTCCACTAGCGTCACTCCAGCTCCCCTGGTCTAGGCATCGAACACGTGTGCGTAGCTTACCGTTCTTCCCACACGCGCGCGTACAAGCTTGCCATGCCGACACGTTTGCCGTTACCAACCGGCTGATCGTCATTACTTTGGGACACATTCCGCTCTGGGCGTAGAGAGGGGGCGGTTGGGAACGTCCACGTCCGGTTAGATGTTGTTCCAAGTGACTGACGCCAGATCCTCGCTTCGGCGGGGGTGACCCGAAAGGCGATACGTGACTGGAGCTCTCGCCCCCGTTAAGCCGCTGACGGCCCTCGACCGCTGCGACCGCTGCGGCGCCCAGGCCTACATTCGCGCGACCCTGCCTGTGGGTGGGGAGTTGCTGTTCTGCGCCCACCACGGGCGTCAGCACATCGCAGCGCTGCGCGAAAAGGGTGCCGACATCCTGGACGAGTCGGCTCGACTCAGCGAAACCCCTTCAAATGCCCCCAACGACGAGCGCTGACGCAGCGCCTGTCGTGCTGAGATAACCACATATAGCGACAACGCAGAACGGCGACCCCGGCACCGCCCGGGGCCGCCGTTCTGCGTTCAGTCACTCTGGTATGCCCGAAGACACGCCGTCATGCACGGAGAACGGGGTTTATACGAGCGGAACGGCCGGTGCACACGCAGACGCGCGACTTCGCGGGCAGGCCGACCACTTCGCAAGCAGACGCGCGACTTCGCGACAGACACGCCGCTTCATGGGCAGACGCGCCGCTTCGCAAGCAGACGTGCGACTTCACGGGCAGGTACGCCGCTTCACAGGCAGACGCGTGCCTTGGCAGGCGGACGCGCGACTTCGCGGGACGCCAGAGCCCCGCAGAGCGGCCGCCGGGACCGATATCGACGCGGTCGTGCCCAGAGCATCGGCCGCGGCCAAAGCGACAGTAGGGCCGGTCAGCGGACCCGGTAGTGGTACCGGTCCACGATCTCGAGTCCCTCACCACGGTAGAGAGCCTGAGCGGCCAGGTTCGGGGCCGTGGTGACCAGGTAGGCGGATTTCGCATCCGCATGCCGCACGAGCGCCCGGATGACCGCACGAGCCAGTCCTCGCCTGCGGGCCTGGGGCAGGGTGGCCATGCAGTAGATCCCAAGGGTGTCACTCTGCGAGGACGCCTCGTCCCCCGACACACCGTACGTGCCGGCCTGGGGCACGGCCCTGCCGACGGCCAGCGCCACGCCGTCCTCCTCGAACGCCGCGTACCAGGCGGGCACCCCGGTGCAGATGCGCTCCGCCTCCTCGAACCCGGTGCCGTAACGACCGTCCACGGCCCACCACGTCTCCAGCCAGCCCTGCCACGGCCGGTCCTCGATCCTCACCTGGTACGGGGGCGGAGGGCCGGCGGGCGAGCCGGCCATGATGACGGTCGGATCGACCAGCTCATAGCCTCTCCGCTGCAGCTCCTCGTCCAGCCCGGGCGTGGCGTTCGGCCCCAGCGAGAAGACACAACGCACCCCGCGCTCCCCGTAGAAGGCCTCCGCCACCTCGATCGCCCCGTCCAGGTCGGCGGGCTCGTCCAGAGGGAGTACCGAGTTGGCCCGCTTGGTCACGCCACCGGCGTAACGCAGCACCCATCCGTCGTGAACGCGCTGCTCATAGGCGGGCCAGGCCTCATGGACAAGGAGGTCGAAATTCACCCGCGCAGCCTAGCCGACCTCCGAATACGCCCTCCCTCCTGCCTGCCGGGCACCGGTTGCCGGGGCTGAAGCCTCCTCAGAACGCTTCAACAGCGTGCCGCAGGGCCGGGCCGACACCGGAGCGGGACTCGCCGCCATGCCGGGAGCCTGCGCCCGAGGCCGACGATTCAGCGAAGAACATGGTCCAGGGGGCGCCGTTGCGGCGGCCGGCCATGTCCACCCGGTGAGCGTCACCCTGGACAGGGCCCGGCCACGGTCGGCGGGTGGTGCCCGCTTGGGCCACCGTAAAAGATCGTGACGGGGACGGCGGGAGAGCCTCCGACCAGGAGCAATAAGGTAAGGGGTTGTGCTGATCCTGTTGCCGCCGTCCGAGGGGAAGGCGCCCGAAGGCAGCGGGCCGCCCGTCGGCGAGCTGTCCTTCCCCACCCTCGACAAGGCCCGCAAGCGCGTGCTGAACGCGCTCGTACGGGCCTCCAAGCGCCGCGACGCCCTCGACGTGCTCGGCCTCACACCCGGGCTGGCGGGCGAACTGGTCAAGAACGCCGCCCTCAAGACCGCCCCCACCCTGCCGGCCGCCGATCTCTACACCGGCGTCCTCTACGACAACCTTGGGCTGGGCACCCTCGACGAAGAGGCGCGGAGGCGGGCGGAGGAGTCGGTGCTGATCTTCTCCGGCCTGTGGGGTGTGGTGAGAATCACAGATCTCATCCCGCCGTACCGGCTCTCGATGGGCGTCAATCTCCCGCCTCTCGGCGGGCTGGGCACGTTCTGGCGTCCGTTGATCGCCAAGGAGCTGGACCGGGTGCCGGGACTGGTGGTGGATCTCCGTTCGGCCACGTACGCGAGCGCCTGGCAGCCTGGTGCGCGGTCGGTGACGGTACGGGTGTTCCGGGACGGCAAGGTCGTCAGCCACATGGCCAAGGCGACCCGGGGGGAGATCGCCCGAGCCCTTCTGCGGCACGACACCGCTCCGGACACCCCTGACGAGCTGGCCAAGACCCTCGATACCCTGGGCCACACCATCGACCTGGCCGAGCCCGCCCGCGCCAACCGCCCCTGGACCCTCGACGTGCACGTCACCGACCCGGCGTAAGGGTCGCACGGGCCGCCCGGGCGTGTCGGAGGCACGTTACGGGCTACGGGCCACGAACGTCGGCGCAGCGCCCCGGGCGTGTCGCGCGATCGCGAACTGCCCAGGCGTTTCGCACGATCATCGGCTGCCCGGGCGTGTCGTACGGCCGCGACGCTGGATATACGCGGCGCCAGCGATGCGATCGGGGGCGCCCCGTAGTGCGATGGAGAGCGACGGGAGCGCGACAGAGCCACCCGTGGTGCAGTGGGGGCGGTGGTAGTGCGACAAGCCATCGACGCTGCAGTGGCGGTCCCGTCGGGGTGGGGGGCGCGGCGATGGTGCAACTGAGGCGTTGGGGACTGCGAACAGCCACCGACGGCGCAGCGGCGGTGCCATCGGCCGGTGCGGAGGGGACGGGGGTGCAGCCGAGGTGGCAACGGCCGGTGGGGCGATGGCGGGGGCGCAGCGGCGGTGCCAACGGCCGGTGTGGTGGGGCGGTGGAGGTGCAGTCGAGGTGCCAACGGTGCGACGAGCGACCATGATCCACGGCGGTGCGGGGAGTACGGCAGAACCGTCAGCGGTCTGGCGGGGCGTGCAGCAGTGCCGTCGGCTGGGTGACGGAGTGTGAGACAGGGCCGTCAGTTGGGTGACGGGATGTGAGACAGAGCCGTCAGTTGGGTGACGGGGTGTGGGACAGGGCCGTCGGCTGGGTGGCGGGCGTGCGGCGGAGCCGGCTGCGGTGTGGCAGACGTGGAGTGGGATGGTGGGTGGGAATGCCGCCGCCCCGCGCGGAAGGACCGAGCGGGGCGGGGGATTCGTGCGTGTTAGTCCAAGTAGTCCCGGAGGACCTGGGAGCGCGAGGGGTGGCGCAGCTTGGACATGGTCTTCGACTCGATCTGGCGGATGCGCTCACGGGTGACCCCGTAAACCTTGCCGATCTCGTCCAGCGTCTTCGGCTGCCCGTCGGTGAGACCGAAGCGCATCGAGACGACGCCCGCCTCCCGCTCCGACAACGTGTCGAGAACGGAGTGCAGCTGCTCCTGGAGCAGCGTGAAGCTGACGGCGTCGGCCGGGACGATGGCCTCGGAGTCCTCGATGAGGTCGCCGAACTCGCTGTCGCCCTCCTCACCCAGCGGGGTGTGGAGAGAGATGGGCTCACGGCCGTACTTCTGGACCTCGACGACCTTCTCGGGCGTCATGTCCAGCTCGCGGGCCAGCTCTTCCGGCGTGGGCTCGCGGCCCAGGTCCTGCAGCATCTGCCGCTGGACGCGGGCCAGCTTGTTGATCACTTCGACCATGTGGACCGGGATGCGGATGGTCCGCGCCTGGTCGGCCATGGCACGCGTGATCGCCTGCCGGATCCACCACGTGGCGTAGGTGGAGAACTTGTAGCCCTTGGTGTAGTCGAACTTCTCGACGGCCCTGATCAGACCCAGGTTGCCTTCCTGGATCAGGTCGAGGAAGAGCATGCCGCGGCCGGTGTAGCGCTTGGCCAGCGAGACCACGAGCCGAAGGTTGGCCTCCAGCAGGTGGTTCTTGGCCCGGCGACCGTCCTCGGCGATCCACTCCAGCTCGGCCTTGACGTCGACCGGCAGCCCTTCGGTCTCCCCGCCGCCGAGCTGCTCCTCGGCGAACAGGCCCGCCTCGATGCGCTTGGCGAGCTCGACCTCCTGCTCGGCGTTGAGCAGGGGGACCTTGCCGATCTGCTTGAGGTAGTCCTTGACCGGGTCGGCGGTGGCGCCGGCGGCGGCCACCTGGGCGACCGGGGCGTCATCGTCGTCGTCGGAGAGGATGAGGACCTCGTCCTCGGTCTTCTGGACCGCGGCGACCTCGGAAGGCTTGGGCTCGGCGTCGGACTCGTCGTCGGACTCCTCCTCACCTTCCGAGTCGGAGTCCTCGGCCACGATCTCGTCGTCCTCGACGTCGATATCCTCGAGGTCCTCCAGCTCCACGTCGCCGTCGAGCTCGATGTCCTCGTCGTCGTCGGCGTCGGCCCGGGACTCGGGCTTCGGCTTGGTCTCGGCAGGCCCAGCGCTCTTCGGCTCGGCCTTCTTGGCGGCGGCGGGAGCCGCGGCCTTCTTCGCCGCCGGAGCGGCCTTCTTGGCAGGGGCCGCCTTCTTGGCGGCCGGCTCGGCTTCAGTGGTGCCCACGACCGCGGTCACGGTCTCGGGCTGCTGCTCTTTGGCGGCCGCTGCCGTCTTGGTCTTGACGGGGGCAGCGGTGCGGCGCTTTGCTGGACCACGAGACTTCTTCGGCGCAGCCGAATCCGCGGCGGTCACGACCACGGTCACGCCCTCTTTGCTGAGGTTCCGCAAGAACGCGGCGGCGTGCGACATGGGGATGTCCGCCTCCTCAAAGGCCTGACGGACATCCTCAGACTCGAGGAAACCCTGCGAGCGCCCACGCTCGAGCAGTCGCTGAATGACGGGCTCGTTCAGCTCTTGTGGCTTCGAGCGAGTCGAACTTGCAGGCGACACGAACACCTCTCGAACGAACGCGTGGCGACTATGGACCCAGATGCCCGCTGGGGGGCTGTTGCCTCTCTCGGAGATCGGTGAGGCCGTGCGGACCGCGACGGACCTGCACAGCATTCTGGCACGACCCCGCGCTCCGTACGGCCACCTCCCGGCGGTTGACCTCCACCCTAGGCCGACCGAGACAGTAGTGCGTACGTAAGCGGGGCACTGATACCCGAAAGCAACCGTTATGACTGTTTCATTCAGTCACTCTTCGTGGCTGGCGGGACGTGAATTGCTAGCGCGGTAACGTCATCATCCTGTTCATATCCAGACAACATCCGGTCAACCAGGAAGTCCAGCAACATGTGCGGACTACTCACAACTTCAGGCGGAGCTTCGGTCACAACACTGCAAAGGTCTGCCAATCCGGCATCCAGCCCGCGCTTCCTGTTCTCGACGAGACCGTCGGAGTAGAGCACGGCGGTATGGCCGGGCGGCACCACGAACCGGAACTGCCTGCGGCTGGTCGGCCAGCCTAGCGGAGTGCCGGGCTCGCCGTCGCACAGGATCGCCGTGCCCTGCGGCGAAACCAGGACGGGAGGCGGGTGGCCGGCCAGGGCCAGAGTGCCCTCACCGGTGACCGGCTCCACGACCATGTACGCCAAAGTCGTGACCTGTTCTTCCTCTTCCGTGGCCTCGAAGACCCGGTCGAGCCCGGTCAGCACGGCCGCGGGCGGCGGGTTGGTCAGCGCCAGCGCCCGCATGGCGTTGCGGATGCGGCCCATGCCCGCCGCGGCCTTGACGCCCTTGCCCATGACGTCGCCGACGACCGCCGCGACCCGCCCGTCCTGCAGGACGAACGCGTCGTACCAGTCGCCGCCGACCTGGACGTGGCGGCTGCCCGAGCGGAAGCGCTGGGCCAGCACCAGACCCTTGATCACGGGCAGGCGGTCGGGCAGCAGGCTGCGCTGCAGCGTCTCGGCGGTGCGGTGCTCACGCTCGAACAGCGTGGCCCGCTCGACCGCCAGCGCGCACTGGCCGGCCAGCGCCTCCAGGAAGACGCCGTCCTCCTGGGAGATCTTCACCGGCCTCGTGAAGGAGAATCGGAGCGCTCCCAGAGCCCTCCCCGCCGCCAGCAGCGGCAGGCCCACCCAGGCCCGCTCGTCGCCGTGGGTGATGAAACCGGCCAGGATCTCCTCGTCGTCGCCCGCCTCGAGCAACTGGGCCTTCAGCGACTCGGGCGACTCTGCGAAGACCGGACGGCGGCTGTTGACGGCCATGGTCATCACGTTGGAGTGGGACAGCGGGATCTCGTCGCCCGTGATCCCGGAGGCCTCCATGATGCCCTCGCCGTTGATCAGCTTGAGCGCCGCGCGGTCGGGGTCGAGCAGCGCCACGGCCGAGCGGTCGGCGGCCAGGGCCGTGCGGCCCACGTCGATGATGACCTGCACCACCTGCTCGACCGTCAGGGCCTCGGCCAGCTGGGCGGTGGCGCCCTGGAGCCGGGCGGTGCGCAGGGCGGCGGCGCCGAGCTGGTCGGTCAGCCGGCCGCGCATCTCCTCGGCCTCGCGCTGCGGGGTGACGTCGGTGTTGGCGCCGACCCACTCGACGACCCGGCCGTGCCTGATGATCGGCACGGCCCGCACCTCGAAGTGTCGGTAGCCGCTGGCCCGGGTGCGCACGCGGTAGTTCCACTCGAACATGGTGCGCCCGCGCAGCGCCTCTCTCCAGGCCTCCTCGGTCTGCTGGCGCTCCTCGGGGTGGACGACCTCCAGCCAGCCGTTGGCGAGGTATTCCTCCAGGCCCTGGCCGGTGATGGCGCGCCACTGGGGAGCGTCCTCGACGACCGCGCCGGTGGGGGAGGTGATCCAGACGAGCTGCGACTGGGCCTCGACGAGCGAGCGGTAGCGCTCCTCGCTGCGGCGCAGCGCCTCCTCGGTCTGGCGGCTCTCGGTCACGTCGAGCCCGACGAGCGCGATCGCGCGCAGCTCGCCCGCCGCCTCGTCGTGGACCGGCGAGAACGACAGCGACCAGTGCCTGGTGTCGCCCTCCGCCGTCCGCACGCGTACGCGGCCCTCGGTGACGGGCGCGTCGGTCTCGATGACGGCCTGCACGGCGTGGGTGATGATCTGACTGAGGTCGGCGGCCAGCACCTCGACCGGCAGCCTGCCGGCCATGCGCTCGGCGGGCACGTTGACGACGTCGCTGAACACGTCGTTGACCCGCTGGATGCGGCCGTCGCCGTCGAAGAACGCGAAGGCGAACTCGGCCTCCGACAACATGCCCTTGAACAGAGCGGAGTCCGAGATGTCCACATCCGACTCCCGGGGACGGGGAACGGAGGTCTCGGCACTCATGGTCCGCACCTCCGTCGCGTGCCAGGGTCTCCCACGCGGCACATCTCCATAACTGTGTATCGGCGTAGCGCAGCTCCGGGCGACCGGATTCTGCAGTACATCATCGGCGATGGGCATGTGTGGACGGAAGCCCCCGTCGCGGCCCGGTCGCCTTTAGGGTCTACGCATCCTGTCAAAGTCGCTCCACATTGCGCAGCAAGATCAGGTTACAGCGCTCGATCGCCGGGGCCGAGACCCCGGCCCCAACTACTTCGACGCGCGCTTGGCCTCCTGCTTGAAGGCTCGCACTCGGGCCAGGCTGTCGGCGTCGACCACGTCGGCCACCGACCGGCTCGACCCCTCCTCGCCATAGTGTCCGGCCGCTTCCCGCCAGCCCGGCGGCTGGACCTCCAACTGCTTCCCCAGCAATGCCAGAAAAATCTGGGCCTTCTGTTTGCCGTATCCCGGCAGGGCCATCAGTCGTTTCAGCAACTCTTTGCCGTCGGCGGCGTCTGCCCACAGCTTCTCCGGCTGACCGTCGTAGTGCTCGACGAAGTAGGCGGCGAGCTGCTGGACCCGGGCCGCCATGGACTTGGGGTAGCGGTGCACGGCCGGCTTCTCGGCCAGCAGCGCCGCGAACGCCTCCGGGTCGTAGGAGGCGATCTCCCCGGCGGTCAGGTCGTGGCCCAGACGCTGGGAGATCGTATATGGCCCCGTGAACGCCCATTCCATGGGGATCTGCTGGTCGAGCAGCATGCCGACGAGCAGGGCGAGCGGGCTGCGGCCGAGGAGCTCGTCTGCCTCGCTCCGCTGGGCGAGCTGGATGCGCATGGAGACAGCTTCGCACGAATGGGCACCGGGTGACGTGAACACAACCGCCGCGGAGCCTTGACAGCCGCCCGAGAAAAGGTGAAATGAGAGCGCAAGTCGCCCTGCCGACATTCCTGGGGGTTTGCCCCCTGGTCTCCAGAGGAATCTCACTTCTATGCTCGCTCTGGCCACACGGTTCCTGCGGGAGCCGGTCAGTCTCAGGCTGGCCGAAGAGTTCCTGACCGTGCCCGTGGACACGATCGACCGCTGCGTGGCCGACGTGTGCGCGTGTGCGCAGCATCTCGGCGTCTCGGCGACGCCGGAGATCGTGGAGCGCATCGCTCGCGAGCATCTGCTCGCGATCGTCAACTCAGCGCCTCCGCCCCGAAGTTCCCGGTAACCAAACAAAAGCCCGGAAGTCGAGTTAAGTCCCATCCAGAAGTCCCCGATAACATCGGGGTCACCAGGCCGAGTTCTCCGCACCGTTTGCGCCTGGAATACGAGAGAGTGAGGGTGTGCGCCGACACCGACGAGATCCCCGGGAGAGCACCCCGCCAGACGACGTGTTCAAGGAGATGGTGCAGGCGGCTCGCGAGCTGCTCGCCGTACGCACCCCTCTGGACGCGGAGCTGATGGTCTCCGACATGATCGGGGCCTGGTGGGGCAGGCGGGTCAGGGGCGGCGACGTGGAGCAGGTGCTCGGGGAGGGACTGGTCGACTACGCCGCCAAGGCCGGCACGCCGGCCTCGCTGACGCTGCTCATCTGCCTGGCCTATCTGGGCACGGCCCGCCAGGGCGCCAAGGCCGAGGGCGCGGCGCTGGCCATGATGGAGTCGGGGGTGGCCAGGCCTGGCTGGGCCGACCGGGTGGGCGCGGTCAAGCCGGCGGGCTGTTACGTCTCCCGCGACTCCTACGGCGACCAGGACACGGTGATCTGCACCTTCGCCTACCGCTGGGACGAGGACTCGCTGCCCGTCGACCGGCACGCGCTCGTCATGGTGGTCGACTACAACATGAGCGGCATGGCCCGGGACGCCTGGGTGTCCTCGCAGGTCGACAAGCTGCTGGAGCAGGCCAGGGCCGAGGCGGCGGGCAATCCGCTGCTGCTGTTCGAGGAGATCGAGCCCGAGCAGGCCAGGGCGCTGCTGGAGTCGGCCATGAAGGCCACCAGGGAGCCGAAGACGCCGCCGCCGGTGAGCGACAGCTACAGCGCCTACCACGCCTTCGCCCGCGCCAGGCTCAAGGCGCTGCCTCCCGGGCGCAAGCGGCCTGCGCCGCGGCACACCGAGGCCCCGTACAGCAGGGAGCGGCGGGCCATGCTGGCGGCGGAGTTCCTGGCGTCCGACGCGGCCGAGCACCTGTCCGACCCGTCGGCGGCCTCGCGCTGCGCCGACCACATCATCGACTACGGCTGCGACCAGGACTTCAACCGTCCGCTGCGGGTCAGCCCGACCAAATGTGAAACGTTCCTGCTCGACTGGCTGCCGCGCAAGGTGATGCTGAGCGTGGCCGAGCAGGAGGCGATGCCGCACGTGCTGTCGGCGTGGGTGCGCTTCGCCGCCCACCGCACGGGCCTGCCGGAGCAGGGGCTCAAGGCCACGCTGGACGCGGTGTGGGAGGCGATCGGCAAGTTCCCCGAGGCATATCGGGACCCGACGTCCTTCGGGCTCGACCGGCCGCTGCTGGAGCGGCTGCTGCCGGACGGCGACCTGTCGGCGCTGGCCAGGCGGGTCTTCGCGTTCCCGTACCTGCAGGGCGTGCACAACGGGATCGAGCTCGACAAGCTCAACCCCGCCGACCAGGCGGACCGGCGTACGCTGCTCGAGATCGACCACGGCGACGCGATCGACCAGGAGCACCTGGCCTGGCACGAGGAGATCGCCACCCGGCTGTGGGAGGGCGACCCGCCGCAGCTGTGGGAGGCCGCGCAGCGCCTGCTCGACCTCGGCCACGACCGCCACGACGTGCTCCACGTGCTGATCGAGATCGCCGAGCGGATCGGCGGCGACCCCGACGAGCTGGCGGCGGCGCTGGACGACATCGCCGACATCCCGGACGAGTTCTAGGAACGGTCCCCGCGACGGACCGCCGGACGCGGACCACCGTAGAATTTTCTTCTATGGCGATGTACACCCGCTTGACCGAAGGGCGTTACCGGGCCTCCGAGCACACGCAGGGCCCGTGGGACCCGCGCACCCAGCACATGGGCCCGGTCACCGCCCTGATCGTCCACGAGCTGGCCCAGACCGCGCCGCGCCCGGGCCTGGAACTGTCCAAGCTCGTGGTGGACGTGTTCGCCCCCGTGCCCGTGGCCGAGCTGGAGATCGCCACCGACGTGACCCGCGACGGCAAGCGCGTGCAGTGCCTGTCGGCCAGCGTCTCGTCCGGCGGCCGCGAGTACGCCAGGGCGAGCGCCTGGCGCATCCGTACGGCCGACACGCCCGCCTCGCCGGTCCCCGGGCCACCGGGGCCGGTCCCGCCGCCCTCGGAGGAGGCCGCCCGCTCGTGGCTCGGCTCGGGATTCGGGTACGGCCGCGCGCTCGACTGGCGTTTCGCCGAAGGCGGCCCCACGCGGCCCGGCCCCGCCACGGTCTGGGGCCGGTTCACGGTGCCGCTGGTCGAGGGCGAGGAGTTCACCCCGATGGAGCGCCTGGCCGCCTTCGCCGACAGCGGCAACGGCGTCAGCGCCGCCCTCGGCTTCGACACGCACGTGTTCGTGAACGTGGACCTGACCATCTCGCTGTTCCGCGCCCCCGAAGGCGAATGGATCTGCATGGACGCCGCCACGGTCGTCGGCCCGTCCGGCAGGGGCCTGACCCGGTCCACCCTGTACGACGGGACAGGTGAAGTCGGCACGGCGATCCAGACGTTGTTCATCGCACCGAGATAGGCGCCGAGATAGCCTCTACTGCCATGGTGATCGACCTCAACGCCGACCTGGGTGAAGGGTTCGGCGTCTGGCGGCTCGGCGACGACCTCGCCCTGCTCGACATCGTCACGAGCGCCAATGTGGCCTGCGGTTTCCACGCGGGCGACCCCGTGACGATCAGACGGACGTGCGCGGCGGCCGTGGACCGCGGGGTGACGATCGGCGCGCAGGTGTCCTACCGCGACCTGGCCCACTTCGGGCGCAGGGAGATGGACGCCGAGCCGGAGGAGCTGTGCGCCGAGGTGCTGTACCAGCTCGCGGCCGTCGACGGCATCGCCAAAGCCATGGGCGGCCGGGTCTCGTACATCAAGCCGCACGGCGCGCTCTACAACCGGATCTGCCGCGACGAGGTGCAGGCGGCGGCGGTGATCGACGCGGTGGCCGACTACGACCCCTCGCTGCCGGTGCTCACGCTGCCCGGTTCGGTGGTGCACGCGGTGGCGGCCGCCGCGGGCGTCCCGACCGTGAACGAGGCGTTCGCCGACCGCGCGTACACCCCCGAGGGGACTCTGGTGTCGCGCAGGGAGCCGGGCGCGGTCATCCACGACCCCGCCGCGGTGGCCGACCGAGCGTGCCGGATGGCCGTGCACGGCTCCGTGACGGCCATCGACGGCAGTTCTGTCCCGGTTTCGGCACGTTCCATCTGTGTGCACGGGGACACGCCTGACGCCGTCCGGCTGGCGCAGGGGGTGCGGGACGCGTTGCTGGCGGCCGGAGTGGTCCTGCAGGCGTTCGCGTGATCCGGGCGGCCGGGGAGCACGGGCTGCTCGTGGAGACCGGCTCGCTGGAGCTGTCTCACCGGCTGGACGCGGCGCTGCGGGCCGATCTGCCGACCGGGGTGGTGGAGATCGTGCCGGGGCCGGAGACGGTGCTCGTGGTGGCTCCTGGGGCGGATCAGGCGCGGCTGCGGGCGCTTCTGGTGGACGTCGTCGGCCGCGAGCGGGACAGGGCCGGTGCTCGGGCGGCCGAGGGGGACGTCGTGACGATTCCCGTCGTCTATGACGGGGCGGATCTCGATTCCGTGGCGGCACTGGCCGGGATCCCGGTGGACGAGGTGGTCTCCCGGCACGCGGGGCGGGAGCTGGTGGTGGGCTGGCTGGGGTTCGCCCCGGGGTTCGCCTATCTCACGGGGCTGGATCCGGTGCTGGAGACGCCCAGGCTCGACACACCGCGCACGTCGGTGCCGGCCGGGTCGGTGGCGGTGGCGGGGCCGTACTCGGCGGTCTACCCGAGCGCCTCGCCGGGCGGGTGGCGGCTGATCGGGCGCACCTCCGTGCGGGTGTGGGACGTGACGGCCGACCCTCCCTCGCTCTTCAGGCCGGGCGTGCGCGTACGGTTTGAACCCACATGATCGAGGTGATGGCGGCGGGGCCGTACGCGACCGTCCAGGATCTGGGGCGGCCGGGCCTCGCCCATCTGGGGGTGCCCCGCTCGGGGGCGGCCGACGCGCCGAGCCTGCGGCTGGCCAACAGGCTCGTGGGCAACCCGGAGGGCCTGGCGGGGATCGAGCTGACGTTCGGCATGGCGCGGCTGCTGTTCCACGACGGGGCGTGGGTGGCGCTGGCGGGCGCGCCCGTGGACAGCGCGGCGGGGATGGGGGCGCCGTACTGGGTCGCGAAGGGCACGGAGCTGCGGCTGGGCATGCCGGAGTGGGGGCTGCGCACTTATGTGGCCGTGCGCGGCGGGATCGCGGTGGAGCCGGTGCTCGGCAGCCGCTCCACCGACTCGCTGTCCGGGCTCGGCCCGGAGCCGCTGCGGGCGGGCACGCTGCTGCCCGTCGGGCGGCCCGAAGGCGTGATCTCCGTCGACCTGGCGCCGCCGCCCGGGCCCCGGCCCGCCGTGCTGCGGGTGACGCCGGGGCCGCGGGACGACTGGTTCGTGCCGGACGCGCTGACCGAGCTGTGCGCGCGGCCGTACTCGGTGAGCCAGGACAGCAACCGCGTCGGGGTGCGGCTCAGCGGCGCCGAGCTGGTCAGGGCCAAGGAGGGCGAGCTGCCGAGCGAGGGGATGGTCACCGGGGCGATCCAGGTGCCGCCGAGCGGGCAGCCGATCGTCTTCCTCGCCGACCACCCGCCGACGGGCGGCTACCCGGTGATCGGCGTCGTACGCGAGGCGGACCTGCCGGTCGCCGCCCAGCTGCGGCCGGGCGACGAGGTGCGGTTCACAGTTCGACCTGGCCGGTGACGCAGGTCAGCACGGAGCCGCCCACCCACACGTCCCCCTCGGCGTCGGTGGAGATGTGCACCCGGCCCGAGAAGCCCAGCACCGTGCCCTGTCTGGCCACGTACGGGGCCTTGGCCCGGCCCGAGCGAAGCAGCCACTGGGCCATGGAGGCGTTGAGGCTGCCCGTCACCGGGTCCTCGATGGTGGAGCCGTGCGCGTGCGTGAACGCCCGCACCTCGAAGTCGTACGGCGCCCCCTCGGGGTAGGGGCCCGCCACGCCCACGTAGTTGGGGACGAGGCCAGGGCGCAGCGCGAGCACGGACTCGGCGTCCGCGAGCAGCACCGCGATCCAGCCGGGGCCGTTGTCGGCCCACTCCATGTCCACGATGTCGGCCCGCCCGATCCCGAGGGACTCGGCGATCCGCCCGGCCAGCGGTTCCTCCACGGGGCCCGACCGCACGAGGGGCGGCGCGTGGAAGGCCAGCCCGTCGCCGGTCCTGCGTACCCGTACCAGCCCGGCCGCGCACTCCTGGACGATCTCTCCCTCCTGGTGCGGCACTCCCCCGGCCTCCAGCCAGGCGTGGCAGGTGCCGAGGGTCGGGTGCCCGGCGAAGGGCAGCTCCACGGACGCGGTGAAGATCCGCACCCGGTAGTCGGCCTCGGGTGTGGTCGGCGGCAGCAGGAAGGTGGTCTCGGCCAGGTTCGTCCAGGTGGCGAACCGCTGCATCTCCTCGGCCGTCAGCCCCTGGCCGTCGAGCACGACCGCGAGCGCGTTCCCGTGGTACGGGGTGGTGGTGAAGACGTCAACCTCGGTGAAAGGGCGCAACATAATTCGGAGTCTCGCAGACAGGTCTTTTCCCGTTAACACGCCACCAGCAGACTGGACGGTGTGGCGGACTTTGATGTTGTGGTCCTGGGTTCCGGGCCAGGTGGACAGAAGGCCGCGATCGCGGCGGCGAAGCTCGGCAAGCGTGTCGCTGTGGTCGAGAAACGACACATGCTCGGCGGCGTGTGCATCAACACGGGGACGATCCCCTCCAAAACCCTCAGGGAGGCCGTCCTCTATCTCACAGGGCTCAACCAGCGGGAGCTGTACGGCGCCAGCTACCGCGTCAAGGACGAGATCACGGTCACCGACCTCGGGATGCGCACCCAGCACGTGATCGGCCGCGAGATCCAGGTGATCCGCAGCCAGCTCGCCCGCAACCACGTGACGGTGCTGCAGGGCACCGGCCGGTTCCTGGACGCGCACACGATCGGGATCACGCACGAGGAGGGCAAGTCCGAGGAGACGAAGATCACCGCCGAGAAGGTCGTGATCGCCACCGGCACCTCACCCGCCCGTCCCGACAGCGTCGAGTTCGACGACAGGACGATCATCGACTCCGACGCGATCCTGCACCTCGACCGGATCCCCGAGACCCTGGTCGTGGTGGGGGCCGGGGTCATCGGCATCGAGTACGCCTCCATGTTCGCCGCCCTCGGCACCAAGGTGACGGTGATCGAGCGGCGCGAGCGCATGCTGGAGTTCTGCGACCTGGAGATCGTCGAGGCGCTGAAGTACCACCTGCGCGACCTGGCCGTGACGTTCCGCTTCGGGGAGAACGTGGCCGCCGTCGAGCGCCGCCCCGGCGGGGCGCTGACCCTGCTGGAGAGCGGCAAGAAGATCCCCGCCGACTGCGTCATGTACTCGGCCGGGCGCCAGGGCAAGACCGCCGAGCTGTGCCTGGAGGCCGCCGGCCTGGCCGCCGACGCCCGCGGCCGCATCTCGGTGGACTCCAACTACGCCACCGAGGTGTCGCACATCTACGCCGTGGGCGACGTGATCGGCTTCCCCGCGCTGGCGGCCACCTCCATGGAGCAGGGGCGGGTGGCCGCGCAGCACGCGTGCGGGGAGCCGGTCGAGGACGCCCGCGAGCTGCCGCCCATCGGGATCTACACCATTCCCGAGATCAGCTTCGTCGGCCGGTCGGAGGACGAGCTGACCCGGGACAAGGTGCCGTTCGAGGTGGGCATCTCGCGGTACCGGGAACTGGCCAGGGGGCAGATCATCGGCGACTCGTACGGGATGCTCAAGCTCCTCGTCTCCCCCGAGGACCGGCGGCTGCTCGGCGTCCACGTGTTCGGCACGGGGGCGACGGAGCTCGTGCACATCGGGCAGACGGTCATGGGGTGCGGCGGGACGATCGACTACCTGGTCAACGCCGTGTTCAACTATCCGACGCTGGCCGAGTCGTACAAGGTGGCCGCGCTGGACGCGATGAACAAGATGCGGGTGGTCGCCCGCCTCACCGCCGGCATGTGATCACGACAGCGTCCACTTCTGGTTGGCGGCGCCCGTGCAGGTCCAGATCTGCAGCCGGGTGCCGTCGGCGCTTGAGTTGCCGGTGACGTCGGCGCACTTGTTCGCGGCGGGGTTCACCAGGTCGCGGCCCGAGGTGTAGGTCCACTGCTGGTTGGCGCCGCCCGAACACGACCACAGCTGGAGCTTGCTGCCGTCGGCGGTGCCGCGGTCGACCACGTCGAGGCACTTGCCGAGCGCGCGCAGCGTGCCGTCGCCCGGGCGGGTCCACTGCTGGGCGGCGGTGCCGTTGCAGGTGTAGAGCTGCACGGCCACGCCGTCCGCGCTGCTGCCGCCGGCCACGTCGACACACTTGCCGGCCAGACCGGTGATCGCGCCGGCCGGGTTGCCGCCCGGCGTGCCCGACCAGGTGAAGGTCGCGGTGGTACGGGCGGGCAGCGTGTACACGAACGACTGGTTGCCCCAGTTGACCCTGACCGACTGGGCCGAGGTGCCGCCGTTGTGGGCGATCAGGGCCTTGGAGCCGTCGGGGTTGCGCCAGGCGACGTTCTGCACCGTGGAGTTGGCGGTCGAGTCGATCCGGTACGCCCCGGGCCTGACGAACTTGGTGAGGTGGCCGGTCGTGTAGTACTCGATCGTGTAGTCCACCTGGCCGGCGCGCGAGCCGCCCTCCTGGACCGTGATCAGGCCGGTGCAGGTGCCGCAGCCGCCGTTGTGCGGACCCATCTGCTGGTTGAGCGCCAGACTCCACTTGACCAGGCTGCGGCTCCAGTTGCGGGTGTAGTTCACGATGTCGGCCATGTCCTCGTTGTGCTGGTTGCCGATCCAGGTGCCGCCGGAGTGCTCGGTGCTGAACTGGGGCACCGACGGGTACTGGTCGTGCACCTGCGAGCCGACCGCCGGGTCGCCGAAGTAGCCGTGCCAGGCGATGCCGCCGAACAGCGGGTCGTTCCGCAGCGCCGCGTCGGCCAGGATGGGGCCGCCGATCTGGCCGTAGTCGCCGTAGTTCCAGTCGTGTACGAGCACCTTCGTGGTGATGCCGGCCGCCCGGAAGGCCGGGTACACGAAGTTCTTGGTCAGCTCGATGAGGCCGGAGGAGTTCCAGTTCATGCCGGGGTAGTTCATGGCGGTCGGGTTGGACGCCTGGCAGCAGTTGGGCTCGTTCTGGACGGAGATGTAGTTCACCGGGACCCCGGCGGCCTGGTAGCTCTGGACGTACTTGACAAAGTACTGGGCGTACGTGGCGTAGTACTGCGACTTCAGCCAGCCCATCTGGTCCATCCGGCCGTTGTCCTTCATCCAGCCGGGCGCGCTCCACGGCACGCCCTTGACCCGCAGCTCCGGGTTGAGCTGCTTGGCCTGGACGGTCAGCAGGCGGACGTTGGTGTCGTAGCCGTTGGCGCCGAAGTCGTTGAGGTCACAGCAGGTGTCGTCGAGCGAGACCATGCCGGGGCGCGACAGGTCGGAGGCGCCGATCGGGTTGCGGACGAACGACAGGCCGATCCCGTCCGTGGGCGAGAACAGCTTGCGCATGGTCGCGTCCCGCGTGGCCGCGCTGACGGGGCCGCCGCGCAGCAGGTACGCGGTCGTGTCGGTGATCGACGCGCCGCCGCCCTCGAACTGCTGGTACGTGGTGCCCTCGTTGACGGTGATCGTCTGGTTGGCGCTGCCGCCGGCGGAGCCGAAGGCGATCGGGGTCTGTTGCGCGAGGCCGCGGGTGACGTTCCGGCCTCCGGCGTCCGAGGTGGTGGTGAGCCAGACGTTCACCGTCTCGCCGGCGGCGTACGCCGGGACGGGCACGGCCAGCGCCAGCACGGCCGCGCAGACGAGCGTGAGTATTCGGGACACGGCGTTGTTTCCCTTCCGGGCGGGGGGTGATGTCCATGTAACAAATGAAACAATAAAGAAACTTTCTTTTAGGTGACCACGGGTCATGGGCAGCGTCAAGGCCCATTTGTGGCTATGAAACAAATGAAACGATCAGGCTGAGCCGGTGGAGCCACGGACGATCAGCTCGGTCTCGAGCGAGACGTGCAGCGCCTCCACCGTGTGACGGCTCAGCAGCCGCATCAGCAGCGTGACCGCCATCCGGCCCATCTCCTGCAGGGGCTGGCGCACCGTGGTGAGGGCGGGCGAGGTGGCCCTGCTGACGTCGATGTCGTCGAAGCCCGCCACTGACAGGTCGCCTGGGACGCTCAGCCGCCGCTCGGCCGCCGCCCACAGCGCCCCGACGGCCATCTTGTCGTTGAACGCCACCAGCGCCGTCGGCCGCTCCGGCAGGTCGAGCAGCTCGCAGGCCGCCAGGTAGCCGTACTCGGTGCTCGGCTCCGGCACGCTGCGCAGCAGCTCGGGCTCGGGCAGCACCCCGGCGTCCGCCAGCGAGGCCGTGTAACCCGCGAGCCTGGCCTCGCTCGGCAGCCACTCCACCGGGCCGCCGATGATCCCGACCCGGCGGTGGCCCAGCCCGACCACGTGCGCCATCAGCTTGCGCCCGCCCGCGAAGTGAGCGGCCGAGACCGCCGCGATGTCCTTGGGGGGCGGGGTCCTCGGGTCGACCACCACGAAGGGGAAGCCGCTGTCGCGCAGGCGTACCAGCTCGTCGCCCGGCTCCGGGGGCAGGACGAGGATCGCGCCGGCCACGCCCTGCCTGCCGGGCAGCCCGGCGAGCACCGGGGCGTCCTGGGCGGCCTCGCCCGCGCCGAGGATCATCTGCCTGCCGTGCAGCTCGATGGTCTCCCCCACCGAGGAGACGATGAGCCCGAAATAGTCGGTCAGCACGTACGGGCAGCGAACGTACACGGCGCCGGCCGACGGGTCGTGGACCGTGCGCGGCCGCGGCGCCTGGTCGCCGAGGCGCCCGACGGCGCGCAGCACCAGCTCCCGGGTGTGCGGGGCAACGTTGGCCTGGCCGTTGAGCACGCGGGAGACCGTGGCGATGGACAGCCCCGTCTCCGCCGCGACGTCACGCACCGTCGCGCGCGCCCTGCCGGACCTGGCCGCCATCCACGCCCCTCGCTCCGCCCTGCCGCCAGAATAGCCGGGGCGGTCACGGCCTGGCCGAGGTGGCCGCCTCCCATGTGCGGAGGTAGGACTCGGCGCCGGCCGCCATGTCCCGGACGATCTCGTCGCCGGCGATGATCCGCATGTCCTCGATCCAGTCGGGCACCAGGCCGTAGTTGGCGACGCCGTCCGTGTTCACGTCCCACACCCGCTGGCCGGTGCGCAGCCGGTCCAGGAGCACGCTGCCGTCGTACGACCTGAACGGGTACGTCACCCCGTTGGCGCCCGCCCGCGGAGCCGGCAGCCTGCCCATGCCGTTGACGTCGAGCCCGTAGCCGTAGCCGGCGACCTGGTGCGCCTGCCTGGAGGGTCTGGTGCGGGCCCACTCGGCGACGAAGTGCTCCGCGTCGTGGCCGTACTGCGTGATCATGCCGCCGAGGGCGTAGATCCGGTCGAAGTAGAGCGGGTCGGCCCAGCTGTGGGAGGAGATCACGCCCGGGTAGCGGGCGGCTTCGAGCAGGTCGAGCGTGCGGTCGGCGGCCTTGGCGCTCATGTGGTCGAGCTCGATCAGCATGCCGCGGCGGATCATGCCCTGGACCATGTACTCGCCCAGCGCGGTCAGGCCCCTGGTGTTGCAGTGCGGGGCGGGGGGATAGACCGGCAGCGAGATGCCGGGAGGCAGCAGGCCCGCGATCGGGTCGGGCAGGACGCCGCCCGGGTCGATCGGGTTGTCGTGCTCGGGGGTCGTACAGGTGCGGGCCTGCCAGAAGGAGCCGGTGCCGAGGAAGTTGCCCAGGTTGACGATCGCGCCCTGGGTGCCGGAGTCGAACCTTACGCCGCACAGGGCGTTGTCGTACTTGTGGCAGACGAACATGCTGCGTACGCCCAGCGCGTACATCTCGTCCAGGCCCCGGTCGATCTGCGCTCTGGTGCACTGGGGGATGCCCAGGATCTGGCGGCAGCCGAACGGCTCGGAGGTCTCGATCCCCAGGACCACGGCCAGCTTGCCGGCCTGGATGACCTGCCGCGCCTCGGCCGGATCGGCCACGATCCGGAACCAGCCTTTGCCCGGCCCGCCCTGCTCGGCGTCGATGTGGTCCTGCAGCTCCCTCGCCCGCTGTGCCTGGAGCCTGATGATGGTCATCTCGTCGCACGAGTTCTTCTTCAGGGGGTAGATCGCGCACAGCTGGCGGTTGGCCACCAGGTCGTTCACCAGGATCCGCAGCCCGCCCCGCCAGGCGCGCTCGACCCAGGTGTAGTACGCCTGCTGGTGGGTCAGCGAGTCGTTCGCCGGCCAGTCCCTGAACGTGGGCCAGCCGACGGGGTCGTGGGTGCCGGTGACCGTGCCCCTGCGGGTGAAGTTCTCGAACCAGGCCAGTTCGCCGTTGGGGTAGTGGTCGGGGCAGTCGGTCAGCGCCTTGGCGATGCCGTCGGGGTCGAACGGCTTGCCGCACATGAGCCGGCCGCCGAACGCCTCGTAGGAGAAGAGGTGGCTGTGGGCGTCGATGAAACCGCTGACCTGGGCTGCCGTGGTGGTGGTCTTGGCGGTGGCCGTGGCCTGGGGGATCACCAGGGTGCCGGCGAGGAGGAGCACGAGGACGATCAACCGGTGGGCTGAGCGGCGCGGCATGGGGCACCTCACGGGGCTGGGGGTACCGGGGGCTCGCCCACCAGCATCCGCCGCGTCCGCGTGACCAACAAGACCCAAACATGAGCCCATCTCACATGCCACCCGCACCGCCCGCCGAGAACCCGGCCCCGGTCGCACCTTGAGTCGCTCCCCGACGCACGGGCGGGGACACGGACGCACGGCGCGGCGGTGCGGGGCGGATGTGACCTGCGGCCTCCGCCTCAACCGGCGTCGGGGCGGCGAGGCGGAGGGTGGGGGGTCAGTCGGAGGGTGGGCGGCGGGTGCGGGCGGTGGGTTTCTTGCGGCCGGCGACCAGGGTGTCGCCCGGGGCCGGTGCGGGGTCCTCCGCGCGGCTCGTCTCCGCGCTCTTGGCGCGCGGCCGGGGATGGGGCGCCGTATCCTCCGTGGCGGCGGTGTCCTTGGGCTCGTCCTGCGCCTCCGGCCCCGGAGCCGGTGATTTGTCGGGTCCCCGGAGCGAGGCGATGACGCGGTCCGCCTCCGTGTCGGCCGCGAACTCGTTCGCCGCCTCCGACTCCCTCCGCCTGATCACCACCATGTGGTCCACCGACACCCGTCCCGCGCCCACCACGGCGAGCAGGAGGGAGGCGGCGCCCAGGAGGATGAGTTCGTTCAGGCTGATGGGGTTGAGCGGCGGGGCCACCACGAAGACCCCCAGCGCCTCGGCGAAGAGGATCAGGCCCGTGACCGAGACGGCCAGGCCCGCGATCAGCAGCGCGCCGCCGATGAGCTCGGTGAGCATGGTCACCGTGGCCCAGGCGCCGGGTGCGGGGGCGCCCTGCGCGAGAAACTTCGCCCCGGTGGCCTTCAGCCCGTCTTCCAGCTTGGTCCAGCCGTTCGCGAAGAAGATGCCGCCCACGCCGACGCGGGCGACTAAAGCAGCAAGATCACGGAGGGCCTGTTTCACGGTAGTTGTCTGCCCTAATCGGGACATGGCACACCTCAATCACGGCTGAGCAGCGTGGCCACCGCGACGGCGGTCAGGCTGAGCAGGACGACGCTCACGACCACGGTCGTGTGCAGGGCGTTCACGAAGGCCCATCGGGCCGCGTCGAGCAGGGCACCGCCCGCGCTGCCGCCCACCTCGTGCGCGACGTGCGCCGCGCCGGCGAGCGACTGCCTGGCCTTGTCCATGCCGCTGGCGGACACGCCGGGCACCGAGTGCAGGCCGGGGGCGTACACGACGGCGGTGATCGTGCCGAGCACGGCCACTCCCAGGCCGGCGCCCAGTTCGTACGCGGTCTCCTCGATGGCCGCGGCCCCGCCCGCCTGGGACTCCGACGCCGCGGACATGATCGTGTCGGAGGCGGCCAGCAGCGCGACCTGGACCCCGAATCCGATGCCCACGAAGCAGAACGCCAGCATCACGGGATGGCCCTCGACGCCCCAGGAGAGCGTGGGGGTGAGGGAGAGCGCGACGAGCCCGAGCCCGCCGCTCATGGTGGTCCGCATGCCGATGCGCGGCAGGATGTGGGCGGCGGCGAGCCCACCGGAGATGGCCGAGATCACCAGCGGCAACATCCGGACCGCCGCGCGCAGCGGGCTGTCGCCGAGCACGAGCTGCAGGTATTGGGCGAGCATGAGCTGCAGGCCCACCAGCGCGAACACGCCGAGCAGCACGCCGGCCACCCCGGTCGTGAACTCGCGCCGCCGGAACAGCCCGACCTCCAGCAGCGGGTGGCGCAGGCGCGTCTGGCGGCGTACGAACAGGAAGAGCAGCCCCAGCCCGGCCAGGAACACCAGCACCGACGCCCACAGCGGCATCAGGCTGCCCGAGCCCGCCTCCTTCAGCCCGAACGCCAGCGCCAGGATGCCGAGCACCGACAGCACCGCGCTCGCGCCGTCCCATCCCCTGTCCTTGCGCCCCGGCGAGTCCGGCAGCAGGCGGACGGCGGCGGGGATCAGCGCCAGCAGGATCGGCACGTTGATCAGGAAGACGGCGCCCCACCAGATGCCGACGAGCACGCCGCCGATGAGCGGGCCGACGGCCGCGCCGGCCGCCGCCACCGCACTCCAGACGCCCAGCGCGATGGCGCGCTCGCGCCTGTCGGTGAAGATCTGGCGGATCAGGGACAGCGTGGCCGGCATGATCATCGCTCCGCCGATGCCGAGCAGCGCCCTGGCCAGAATCAGGGTCAGCGGCGTCGGGGCGAACGCGGCCCCGGCCGAGGCCAGGCCGAACAGGACGTAGCCGCACAGCACCAGCCGTTTGCGCCCGTACCGGTCGCCGAGCGTGCCGAACATGATCAGCAGCGGCGCGACCACCAGCGAATAGATGTCGATGATCCACAGCAGTTGCACCGCGGACGGCTCCAGCGCGGCAGTGAGCGCGGGCACCGCGATGTGCAGGACGGTCGCGTCGACGGTGATCAGCAGCAGGCTCACGCAGAGCAGCACGAGAATGGACCAGCGGCGGTCCCCGTGCTCCCGATCGGCAGTCCGTACGAGGGGTGCGGCCTGTATGACGGTCATGGGCCTCCTTGCAGGCCGATCCGTTGACAGGGCCCGCACGTGCTCTTTGGTCGGCGGCGGGAGCCCGGCTCGACGCTCGCTCCTCCCGAGCTCCTCCGCCTCGACTCCTCGCACTCCGGCTTGCGTCGCAGCTTAGGGCATGTCCAGCACTTGTCATAGCAGTATCGACTGATCCACAGATGCCCCGTTACCTCTCTAGAGAGATACAGCCATATGTCGGCATCTATCCAGGGTTCGCCCTCGACCCGATCATGGAGACCGTGGGGCGCGACGAAAGTGACAGAAATGGCGATATTTCCGACCGATCCTCACGTGAATGGTGTGACGAGGCCCTGACCAGGCTGAACGCCGGCCGCCCCGAGTCCGCGCTCGACGCCGCCCGCCGCGCGGCCGACCTGGATCCGGGCGCGGAATGGGCGTACCGGCTCATCAGCCTCGCCCACGAACGGCTGGGCCGCGACGCCGACGCGCTGCCCGCCGCCGAGCGTGCCGTGGAGCTGGCCCGCGGCTCCTGGCCGGCCCGCCTGCGCCTGGCCGCGACCCTGCGCCGCTCCCCCGGCCGCCGGCGGGAGGCGGTGGAGCACGCCACGCTGGCAGGGAAGTTCGCGCCGGAGCGGCCCGATCCCGAGGTCATGCTGGGCGACCTGGCCCTGCTGGGCGGCGACCACACCGGCGCCGAGCGGTCGTACCGGGCCGCGCTCGCCGTCGATCCCGCCAACCCCCAGGCCCGCATGAACCTCGGCCTGTCCCTGCTGCGCTGGGACCGCCCCCGCCCGCACCACGACCCCGCCTGGCCGGTCGACCCGCGCGAGACGGGCCGGGTCAGGAGGGCGCTCGAGGTCTGGTCCCGCCAGGCCCGCCTGCTGGTCGCGCTCGCCACGCTCGCGATCGCCGGGGCCGCGCTCCTCCTCGACCGGGACACCCAGCTCGGCGGGTTCGCCGTGCTGGTGCTCCTGGCGCCGCTCACGGTCAGGCAGGCGCGGCGGGTGGGCCTGTGGTCGTACGTGCCCGCGATGCTCTGCCGGGATCCCTGGCTCGGCGCGGCGGTGGTGTCGGCGGCCGTGTCGGTGGTCGCGTTCGCCGCCTGGCTGCTGCTGGGGGCGGTGCCGTCCGTTCCGTCCGCGCTCGACCCGGTCTGGGCGGGGCTGGCGGGCATCGTGGTGCTGGGGTGGCCCGCTTTGGCGGCCGTACGGGCGCTGGCCGAGACGTGGCGCGGCCGCCCGCTCCTGGCGCTGGCCGAGACCACGCGCGCCCGGGAGGCCCTGGAGCACACCCACGCGGCGCAGATCGACCGCACCGCCCGCAGGAACGCCGGCGTCCTGCTCTGGATCCTGCTCGGCAGGACCTGGTCCGTGCTGGTCCCGCTGGTGGGCGGGGCGCTCGCGGTGGAGCCCAGGGCCGCCGTCGCCGCCGTGGCGGTGCCGTACCCGATGGTGCGCGGCTACCTGCGCGCCCGTCACCGCGGCGACCGGTGGCTGCCCGCCGCGACCGCGCTCGTCGTCCTGGCCGCGGCCTCCTGCGCGGCGGGCGGGCTGCTGGAGTCCTGGCGGGCCGAGCCGGCGGCGACGTGGGCGTGGCGGCTCGGGCTGGGCGCGCTCGCGGCGGCGATGGCCGTGTTCGGGGCGCGGGCGGCGCGGGCCTGGTGGCGGGGCGGGCCGGGCCCGTGGCGGACCTCCCTGATCATGTGCGACCTGCCTGTGGGCGCCGAGCCGTCCGTCTCGCTGGACCCGGAGGTGCGCCAGACCTTCTCGTACGCCCGCAGCATCGTCCTTTCCTACGGCGACGCCCTCGGCCCCCGGGTCGCCGGCGCGGTGGCGACCGTCACCTCGTCCGGCGAGCTCCGGGTGATCACGGAGCTGGAGGCGTGGGACGCCATCGCGGCCGACCCCAGGGTGGCGGTGTTCGCGGCGGACCCGCTGCAGCGGCGGTTCTGGGTGGAGGTACGCGGGATCGCCCTGCCCGACTCCGACGTCCTGCGCGTCACCCCCAAACAAGTGCTCGTCGGCGAATTCCCTGGGCGGCACCAGCGCCGCTAGCTAGAATCTTGTTCTATGCGTATCCTGCGCACGCCAGAAGAGCGCTTCGCCGGCCTGCCCGGCTTCCCCTACGAGCCCCGCTACGCCGAGGTCCCCGACGGCCTGCGGATGGCGTACGTCGAGGCGGGCCCCGCCGACGGCGAGCCCGTCGTGCTCCTGCACGGCGAGCCGAGCTGGTCGTTCCTCTACCGGCACGTCATGCCCGAGCTGGCCGCGGCCGGGCTGCGCGCGATAGCGGTGGACCTCGTCGGGTTCGGCCGCTCGGACAAGCCCGCCGACCAGGCCGAGCACACCTACGCCAGGCACGTCGAGTGGACCCGCGCCCTGCTGTTCGACGCGCTTCGACTGGATCCGCAGCGAAGCGAGGACATCGAGCGAAGCACGCCGAGCGAAGGCTCGGCCAAAAAACACAGCCTGAGCCGCGTCACCATCGTCGGCCAGGACTGGGGCGGCCTGATCGGGCTGCGGATCGCCGCCGAACACCCCGAGAGCGTCGCCAGGATCGTGGCCGCCAACACGGGCTTGCCGACGGGTGACATTCCCATGCCCGAGGTGTGGCACCAGTTCAGGAACGCCGTGCTCAAGGCCCCGGTGCTGGACATCGCCCGGCTCGTCCAGGCCGGCTGCAGGACGGAGTTGCCCGAGGAGGTCCGGGCGGCCTACGACGCGCCGTTCCCCGACGAGTCGTACAAAGCGGGCCCTCGCGTCATGCCGAGCCTCGTCCCGATCACCCCCGACGACCCGGCCGCGCCCGCCAACCGCGCTGCCTGGCAGGTTCTCACGACACTCGAGCGGCCTTTCCTCGTGGCGTTCTCCGACGGAGATCCGATCACCGGGGGCATGGCGCCCATTCTGCTCAAGTCGATCTCGGGCACGTCCGGCCTGCGGCATCCCGTCATCAAGGGCGCCGGGCACTTCCTGCAAGAGGACGCGGGGGCCGAACTCGGGCGACAGATCGCCGCTTTCGTGACCTCCACCTAGCGTGTCAGGAGCGCCCAATCGTCGGTCCGGTGCGGTATAACCGGGGGCGGACCGGGGAGGCGTGATGCAGGAGTCCGGCAGGGCCCAGGCCGCGGGGCGGGTCGCGGCGCGGGATCTGTTCGAGAAGGTTCGGCTGCGTTATTACCAGATTCCCCCGGCCGTGCGCCGGGTCCTCTACGTGGTGGTGCTGGTCGCCGTCATGGGCCTGGGGGCGGCGCTCGGGTGGAATCTGCTCAACACCTTCCCCCTCGTCCTGCTGGGGCTCGCGTTCGTCGCGCTGACCATGCGCTTCCCCCGCGCCGCCGCCACCGTGCTGGTGGTCGCGGGCTGGGTCGTGCTGACGCTGCCGATCTTCTCCGGGCTGTTCCCCGCGGGCTCCGGCTCGGTGCACCTGATGGTCGCGCTGGCCCTGCCCGCCGCCGCGGGCGCCCACCTCATCCGCTGGGTGGCGCCGTGGGTGACCACGCTGCTGGCGCTCGCCCCCGCCGGCGTGCTCGCCGTGCCGCTCTCGTTCGTCTCGGCGAACGTGGCGGTCTGGGTGGCGTACGCGGTGGCCGCCGCGGTGCTGGTCTACCGGTTCGTGCTGGCCCGCAGGGTCAAGGCGGAGAGCGCCGCGGCCGAGGAGCAGCAGGTACGCGTCAGGGCGCGCGAGGGCAGGCCCGAGTCCCCGCAGGACAGGCAGGGCGGGCTTCCGCAGATCTCCGTCGAGGAGGCGCTCAGCGAGCTGGAGAGCATGGTCGGCCTGGCCCCCGTCAAGGAGCAGGTGCGCTCGATCGCCGCCTCCATCGAGGCGTCCCGGCTGCGCGCCGAGGCCGGCTACACCACCGAGCGGCCCACCAGGCACTTCGTCTTCCTCGGCCCGCCCGGCACCGGCAAGACCAGCGTCGCCCGCGCGCTCGCCAAGATCTTCTACGCGTTCGGCCTGCTGGAGACCCCCTACGTGGTCGAGGCGCAGCGGGCCGACCTGGTGGGCGAGTTCCTGGGCGCGACCGCGATCAAGACCAACGAGCTGGTCGACCGGGCCCTGGGCGGCGTGCTCTTCATCGACGAGGCGTACGGGCTGGTCAACTCCTCCGACGGGCAGCCCGACAGGTTCGGCGCCGAGGCCGTGCAGACGCTGCTCAAGCGCGCCGAGGACGACCGCGAGCGGCTGATCATCATCCTGGCCGGCTACGAGCAGGAGATGGGCGCGTTCCTGTCCAGCAATCCCGGGCTGGCCAGCCGGTTCGCCACCCGGGTGCGCTTCCCCGGCTACTCCCCCACCGAGCTGGTCGAGGTCACCGGGCTGCTCCAGCGGCGCCGGGGCGACACGATGGACGCCGAGACCAGGCGGGTGCTGCTCGGCCTGTTCGAGGACGTGCACCGGCGCGGCCTGGTCGACGAGCTGGGCAACGCCAGGTTCGCGCGCAGCCTGGTCGAGGCCGCCGCGCAGGCCCGTGACGTGCGCGTGGTGGGCGCGGGCGGCACCCCGACCACCGAGGACCTGGTGACCACCACCACGCCCGACGTGACCAAGGCGTTCGAGGAGCTGACCGCGCGCTTCCGCGGCTACGTCGCCACGCCCACGCTGGAGGAGGCGCTGGCCGACCTCGACAGGATGGCGGGCCTCGCGCCCGTCAAGCGGCAGGTCCACGCCATCGCGGCCCAGCTCCAGATGGCGCGCATGCGGCAGGAGCGCGGGCTGCCCACCCCGCCGCAGATGCGGCACTTCGTGTTCGTCGGCCCGCCCGGCACCGGCAAGACCACGGTCGCCAGGGTCATCGGCCGCATCTTCGCCGCGCTCGGCCTGCTGGCCAGGCCCGACGTGGTCGAGGCGCACCGCGCCGACCTGGTCGGCCAGCACCTCGGCGCCACCGCGATCAAGACCAACGAGCTGGTCGACCGGGCCCTGGGCGGCGTGCTCTTCATCGACGAGGCCTACAGCCTGGTCAACCCCGGCTACCAGGGTGGCGACGCGTTCGGCGCCGAGGCCGTGCAGACGCTGCTCAAGCGCGCCGAGGACGACCGCGACCGGCTCGTCATCGTGCTGGCCGGCTACGAGCGCGAGATGGACGCGTTCCTGTCCACCAACCCCGGCCTGGCCAGCCGCTTCAACCAGCGGGTGGGCTTCCCCAGCTACTCGCCGCAGGAGCTGTCCGAGATCGCGGTGCTGCTGGCCGGGAAGGCCGGCGACACCTTCGACGAGGAGGCGCTGCGCGACCTCGACGACGTGTTCGCCTGGGTGTGCGAGGAGCGGCTGATCGACGGGCTCGGCAACGGCCGCTTCGCCAGGTCGCTGTTCGAGCGCGCCGCCATGCGCCGCGACGTGCGGCTGGCCGCCCACGCCTCGCGCGGCGGGTCCGCCAGCTCGGCAGACCTGACGACGATCACGAGCGAGGACGTCCGCACCGCCGTGGACGAGCTTTCCGGACGCTGACCATCTCCGGAGCCGACCATCTTCGGCGGTTCCCTGCGCGCGACCCGTCACATGGTGTAGCAATATAACTACGTGCGGTGCGCGTCGGAGGGGGAGCGCGATGGCGGGGTTTCTGGCCCGCAGGCTGCTCAACTACGCCGTGCTGGTCGTAGTGGCCGCCAGTCTCGCCTACCTTCTGGCTGCCACGGCTCTGAATCCTCGCTCCAACTACGCGGACCGCACGCCAAAACCTCCGCCCGCGGTCGTGGACGCGCAGCTCACGGCGCTCAACCTCAACGACAAGACGCCGCTGCTGCAGCGCTACGCCACCTGGGCGGGCGGGGTGATGCGCGGCGACTTCGGCAAGTCCGTCGGGGGCGCTCCGGTCAATGAGGATCTCAAGCGGCGCATGGGTGTGACGGCCCGGCTGGTGGTGCTGGGGATGCTGTTCGGGAGCCTGCTCGGGGTGCTGGTGGGCGCCTTCGCGGCGGTCCGCCAGTACGGCTGGTTCGACCGGATCTCGACCGCCCTGTCCTTCGTGGTGCTGGCCGTGCCGGTGGTCGTGCTGGCCAACATGCTGATCCTGGTCGCCGCCTGGGCCAACGAGAACGTGTTCGGCCGCTCGGTGTTCCTGGTCAGCGGCGAGTACACCGACGGGCTGGAGGCCGGGTTCTGGGGGCACGTGGTCGACCGGCTGCAACACCTGATCCTGCCGACGATCTCGCTGTCGGTGGGGCTCGTCGCGGTCTTCAGCCGCTACCAGCGCAACATGATGCTCGACGTGCAGGGCGCCGACTTCGTCCGCACCGCCCTGGCCAAGGGGCTGAGCAGGCGCCGGGCGCTCGTCAAGCACGCGCTGCGGACCGCGCTCATCCCGGTCGTGACCTATTTCGCGTTCACGTTCGGGGCGCTGCTGACGGGGGCGACGTTCACCGAGAAGATCTTCGGCTGGCACGGGCTGGGTGAGCAACTGATCAACTCCATCTTCAGCAACGACGTCAACACCGTCGCGGCCATCTCCCTCCTCGCCGCCATCGCCGTGCTGTGCTCCGCGCTGGTCTCCGACCTGCTGCACGCGGCGCTCGACCCGAGAGTGCGGGCGTGATGACGCTTTCCGACGAGGAGCTCGCCGAGGAGCTGACCGACGGCACGGCGGCCACGGCGCCGTCCCGGCTGCGGGTGGTGGCCGGGCGGTTCTTCCGCTCCCCGCAGGGGCGGGTCGGGTTCGCGGTGCTGGCCGCGATGTTCCTGCTGGCGTTCGCGGGGCCGATCTTCTCCAGGTGGACGTACACCGACAAGGACTTCACCGCGTTCATGCAGCCGCCGTCGGCCACCCACTGGTTCGGAACGCTCCAAACCGGCGCCGACGTCTACGCGGTCACGCTGCGCGGCATGCAGAAGTCGCTGGTCGTGGGGCTGCTCGCGGCCCTGATCTCCACGGCGCTGTCGGCCGTGGTGGGCGCGTTCGGGGGCTACTTCCTGGGGTGGACGGACCGGACGCTGAGCTGGGTGACCGACCTGCTGCTCGTGCTGCCCGGCTTCCTCATCCTGGCGATCATGTCGCCGCTGTTCGAGGCCGGGCAGTGGCCGCTGTTCGTGGTCATGCTGGCGTTGTTCCTGTGGATGGTCACCTCGAAGATCGTCAGGGGGATGACGATCTCGCTGAAGGAGCGGGAGTTCATCCAGGCCGCCCGCTTCATGGGCGTGTCCCCCGTACGGATCATCTTCCGCCACGTGATCCCCAACCTGTCGTCGCTGCTGATCGTGGACGCCACGCTCAACGTCAGCAGCGCGATCCTCACCGAGACCTCGCTGTCGTACTTCGGCTTCGGCATCCAGCCGCCCGACGTGTCGTTCGGGACGCTCATCGCCGACGGGTCCAGGACGGCGGTCTACGCGCCGTGGACGTTCTGGTTCGTGGCGGGGCTGCTGGTGGTCACCGTGCTCGCGGTCAACCTCATGGGCGACGCGCTGCGTGACGCGTTCGACCCCTCGACCTCGCGGAGGAGGCGGCGATGAGCCCGGTCCTCGAGGTCACCGACCTCAACGTGTCGTTCGGCGGCGTGCCGGCCGTACGCGGGGTGAGCTACCACGTGGAGCCCGGCGAGGTCCTGGGCATCGTCGGCGAGTCGGGGTCGGGCAAATCGGTCACCTCGGCGGCCGTCATGGGGTTGCTGCCGCCCGGAGCGCGCGTCACCGGGTCCGTACGGCTGCACGGCAAGGAGCTGATCGGGGCCCCCGAGCGGGAGCTGACGTCCTTCCGCGGCAAGACCATCTCGATGGTGTTCCAGGACCCGCTCTCGGCGCTCACCCCCGTCTACCGCGTCGGCGACCAGATCGCCGAGGCGGTGCGCGTGCACCAGCGGGTGAGCAAGGAGACGGCCATGGTCAAGGCCGTCGAGCTGCTGGAGCTCGTGGGCATCCCGCGGCCGGCCGAGCGGGCGCTGGCCTTCCCGCACGAGTTCTCCGGCGGCATGCGGCAGCGCGTGGTGATCGCGATGGCCATCGCCAACGACCCCGACGTGATCATCTGCGACGAGCCGACCACCGCGCTCGACGTCACCATCCAGGCACAGGTGCTGGAGGTGCTGAAGAAGGCGCAGCGGAAGACCGGCGCCGCGATCATCATGATCACGCATGATCTGGGCGTCGTGGCCGGGTTCGCCGACCGGGTGCTGGTCATGTACGCCGGGCGGCCCGTCGAGGTCGGCGACGTGGACGACATCTACTACGGGATGCGGATGCCGTACACGGTGGGCCTGCTCGGCTCGATCCCGCGTGTGGACCGGGGCGCGCGGCAGCCGCTGGCGCCCATCGAGGGCAGCCCGCCCTCCCCCGAGGCGCTGCCGCCGGGGTGCCCGTTCGCGCCGCGTTGCCCGATGAAGATCGACGCCTGCGACGAGGGCGAGCCGCCGCTGTTCGACGTGGGGGCGGGGCACCGGGCGGCCTGCATCCGCTGGCAGGAGGTACGCCCCCGCGAGCCCGTCCTCGTCCCCGTCGAACCGGGACGGCGCGAGCGCGGCGAGCGCACGGTGCTCGAGGTGCACGGCCTGGTCAAGGAATATCCGCTGCTCAAGGGCGCGATCTTCAAGCGCAGGGTGGGCACGGTGCACGCCGTGGCGGGGGTCGGCTTCGACATCCGGCAGGGCGAGACGCTGGGGCTGGTCGGCGAGTCGGGCAGCGGCAAGACGACCACGCTGACGCAGATCCTGGAGCTGGCCGCGCCCCAGAGCGGGCGCATCGTCGTGCTCGGACGCGACACCGCGCGGCTGAGCGGCCCCGAGCGCAAGGCGATCCGGCGCGACATGCAGGTCGTCTTCCAGGATCCGCTGGCCTCGCTCGACCCGCGCATGACCGTGCACGACATCCTGGCCGAGCCGCTGCGTACGCACGGGCGGCGGCGCCCCGGGCGGCGCATCGCCGAGTTGCTCGCCCTGGTCGGGCTCGACGCCTCCCACGCGGCCCGCTACCCGCAGGACTTCTCGGGCGGCCAGCGGCAGCGCATCGGCATCGCCAGAGCGCTGGCCCTGGAGCCCCGGCTGCTGGTGCTGGACGAGCCGGTCTCCGCGCTGGACGTGTCGATCCAGGCCGGGGTGATCAACCTGCTCGGCTCGCTGAAGGCCCGGCTGGAGCTGTCCTACCTGTTCGTGGCGCACGACCTGGCGGTCGTGCGGCACATCGCCGACCGGGTGGCGGTGATGTATCTCGGCAGGATTGCCGAGATCGGCCAGGTGGACGCCGTGTTCGACGCCCCGGCGCACCCGTACACGCAGGCTCTGCTGTCGGCGATCCCGCTGCCCGATCCGGTACGCGAGCGCGCCCGGGAGCGGATCCTGCTCGAAGGCGACCTGCCCAGCCCGGCCAACCCTCCGACGGGCTGCCGATTCCGCACCAGGTGCCCGAAGTTCCGCGGCGAGCTCACCGACGAACAACGCAGGCTCTGCGTGGACGTCGAGCCCGAGGTGCGTCCGTTGGGCGAGGACCAGGGGGCGGCCTGCCATTACGCCGAGAGGCGCGAAGTCGTATAGACCTCGCTCTGACCAGGAGGAATTCTCTCGATGAAAGCATCACGTCTTGTCGTGGCCGCCGTTGTCACGGGCTCGCTGTGCCTGGCGGGCTGCGGCAAGGGCACGGGGAGCGGGCCGGGCCGGGAGAGCGGCGGTGACGAACGTACGATCAAGGCCTACGACGTCAACCCGCAGCCGCGCGACAAGGTCAAGGACGGCGGGACGCTGCGGTGGGGCATCAACGAGTTCCCCGCGCAGTGGAACAGGAACCACGTCGACGGCAACCTGGCCATGGCCGCCGTGGTCAGCAACGCGCTGCTGCCCTCGCCGTTCCATTCCGACGAGAAGGCGGAGATCTCGGTCGACCGCAACTACGTGCTCGACGCGAAGGTGACCGCCCAGCGGCCCAAGCAGGTGGTCACGTACAAGCTGAACCCGAAGGCGAAGTGGTCCGACGGGAAGCCGATCACCTGGACCGACTACGAGGCCCAGTGGCACGCGCTGAACGGGCGCAATCCGGCCTTCCACATCGCCTCGTCCACCGGCTACCAGGACATCGAGAAGGTGGCGCGGGGGAAGGACGACTTCGAGGTGGTGGTGACGTTCGACAAGCCGTTCGGGGACTGGCAGGCGCTGTTCGGGCCGCTGCTGCCCGCCGCCACCAACCGGACGCCCGAGGCCTTCGACAACGCCTGGCTGAACAAGATCCCGATGACGGCCGGGCCGTTCAGGTTCGGGGGGTTCGACCAGACGGCTAAGACGATCACGATCGTGCGGGACGACTCGTGGTGGGGGAACCGGGCGAAGCTCGACAAGATCATCTATCGGTCGTCGGAGCAGGACTCGCTGATCTCGGCGTTCAGCAACGGGGAGCTCGACCTCATCGACGTGGGGCCGTCGGCGCCCGACTACGCGCGGGCGAAGGGCACGCCGGGGGCGCAGGTGCGGCAGGCGGCTGGCCCCGATTTCCGGCATTTCACCTTTAACGGGTCCAGCGAGCTGCTCAAGGACCGCAACGTCCGGCAGGCCGTCCAGTTGGGCATCAGCCGCCAGGCCATCGCGCAGTCGGACCTGCAGGGCCTCGACTGGCCGATCGCCCTGCTGAACAACCACTTCTTCATGAACACCCAGGAGGGCTACCAGGACAACGCCGGGAAGCTCGGGGCGTACGACCCCGGTCAGGCGCGGCGGCTCCTGGACGCGGCCGGGTGGAAGCTGAGCGGCTCGTTCAGGCAGAAGAACGGCAAGGTGCTGGAGCTGCGGTTCGTGGTGCCGTCGGGGGTTCAGATCAGCAAGGCGGAGGGGGAGCTGGCGCAGACCATGCTCGCCCAGGTCGGCGTGAAGCTGACCATTCAGGCCGTGCCGAGCGATGACTTCTTCACCAAGTACGTCATCCCCGGCAACTTCGACATCACGCCCTTCGCATACATCGGGACGCCTTTCCCGGTTTCCAGCAGTTTCGGGATTTATGCCAATTCCGCCGATGGCAAGACCTGGAACGCGAACTTCGGCCGTACCGGCTCGCCCGCCATCGACCAGGCCATGAACCGCGCCGCCCAGAGCCTCGACCCGGTGCGGGCGCGCGCGGCGGCCAACGAGGCGGATGCGCTGATCTGGCAGGAGGTCAACGTGCTGCCGCTCTACCAGCGCCCGCAGAACGTCGCCGCCCGCCAGACGCTGGCCAACGTGGGGGCCCGCGGCTTCTACGACCTCCGCTACGAGGACATCGGCTTCACCGGCTGACCCGTTCGGAAGCGTCGGCGGCCGGGTGTAGAAGTGGACGCGTGACTACCAAGCTGACCTGGCCGCAGATCCTGGCCTGGCGCCTGCGCAGACAGTTCGTGAGCGAGCCGGACGCGCCCGATCCCGTGGCGGTGGCCCGGCGGCTGTGCGGCGTCCAGGCACAGGTCGCCTCCTCGGCCCAGCTCGCTGTGGCGGTCCGGAGCGACAAGCCCGACCCGGGCGGCATCGACCAGGCCCTGTGGAGCGACCGCACGCTGGTCAAGACGTGGATCATGCGCGGCACCCTCCACCTCCTCCCCGCCGACGAGCTGGCCGACTTCTGCGCGGCCCTGGGCACGTTGCGCTTCTGGGAGAAGGGCTCGTGGCAACGCGGCCACGGGGTCACCGCCGACGAGATCGCGGCGATCATCGACGCGGTCCCCCGCGCCCTGCGCGACGGGGCGCCGGGCGGGCCGGCGCTGACCAGGGAGGAGCTCGTCGACGCCGTGGTGACGGTGACCGGGGACGCTCATCTGCGGGAGGCGCTCACGTCCGGCTGGGGCGCCCTGCTCAAGCCGCTGAGCCGCCTGGGCGAGCTCTGCTACGGCCCGCCCCGCGACGGCAGGGTCACCTTCACCTCCCCGCGCGCCTGGCTTCCTGGCTGGCCCGCCGCGCTGCCGCCGTACGAGGAGGCCGGCGTACGGGTGGCGCGCGCGTTCCTGGGGGCGCACGGGCCGGCGACGCCGGAGATGTTCGACACGTGGCTGTTCGGCGGCGTGGCGAAGAAGACGGTGCTGAAGGGATGGTTCCGCGACCTGGCGCCCGAGCTGACCGAGGTTGAGACCGACGACGGCCAGACCCTGCTGGCCCTGACCGAGCACCTCGACGACCTCGCCGCCACCGGCCCGTCGGCCGAGGTCCACCTGCTGCCGGGCTTCGACCAGTACATCCTCGGCGCCCCGCGCGGCCTCGCCCCGCTGATCCCGCGGCCCCTCAAGCCCAAGGTGAGCCGTCAGGCGGGGTGGATCTCCCCGGTGGTCGTCCACGAGGGACGGGTCGCGGGGGTCTGGGAGGCCAAGAACGGCCACATCACCGTCGACCTCGCCACCCCGGTCCCCTCGGGCCCTCTTGAGGAGGCCATCACCCGCATCCGCACCCTGCTCCCGTAACCCGCACGCGCCCGGGGGCGGGGCGGGTCAGCGGCCGGTGGTGGCCATGATGCGGTCGACGAGGCCCTGGCTGCCTTCCTCGCGCGCACAATGCGCACAGCAGTACCAGTGCTCGCCCGATTGCACCCCATGCCCGATGACCTTGGTGCCACAGTGCTCGCAGATGGGCGCCATCGCCTCGATGGCGCACTGGAAGCAGTCGAAGGTGTGCACAGCTCCCTGCGCATGCACCTCGAACGCCATGTCGTAGTCATTTCCGCAGGTCTCGCAGACAGCCATGGTGATCCCTCCTACAGTCCATTCCGCCGGGGGGATACCCGGTTCTATGGCCTCTCTTCCTCAAAGGACCACCAATTTCCCCAAACGTCCCTCGAAATCGGTCAGGACCGGGCGAAGCGGGCCACCAATGGCAGGCCCAGGAGGCCGAGGAGGGCCACGGCTGAGGGCAGGCCGAGCCATCCGCTCAGAGCCGCGACGAGCAGCGGGCTGATCACGAACCCCGCGTACGAGATCGTCGACACCCCCCACACCAGCGTTCCGCTCGGGTCGTCGGCGGCGGCCCGGCTGAGGAGGGCGGGCACCAGCGGGCCCAGCGCCAGCCCGGTCACCGCGAAGCCCGCCATCGAGGCGAGCACGGTGCCGCCCAGCCCCGCCAGGGCGATGCCCGCGCCGCCGCCCACCCCCGCCACCAGGTACAACGCCCGCAGCGGCACCCGAGGCAGCGCCTGCACGATGAGCCGCCCGGCCGTCAGCGCCGCCATGTAGACGGACGGCGCGGCGCTCGACACCAGGGGCGTGGCCCCGCGGTGCTCCTCCAGCAGCAGCACCGACCACTGCTCGACCGAGTTCTCGATGACCAGGACGCAGGCCGCCAGCGCCCCCACCACGACCGCGGCGCCCCACAGCGCGCGCCTGTCCGGGCCGCCGGACGAGGCGGACGTTCCCTCGCCTGCGGGCAGCGCCAGCACCGTCAGGGACGTGGCGATCACGATCGCTGCGATGATCACGAGGACCGTGCCGACGCTCAGGCCCAGGGATCGGGCCAGGCCGGTGGCGGGGGACGCCGCTATGACCGCGACCGGGAAGGCCGCGTGGACGGGCTGGAAGAGGCGGCGGCCGGTCTCGCGCTCGGCGCGCCCCGTGGCCAGGTTCAGGGCGATGTCGAGCGCCCCGCTGGTCGCCCCGACGAGCAGCAGCGACAGCGCGAGCTGCCAGGGTGTGGCCACCAGCCCGATCCCGGCCACGCTGAGCCCGAACAATGCCGTCGTCACCAGCAGGGCGGTCCGCTCGCGCCCCCGCACCAGCCGCCCGGTCAGCGCCATCGCGGGCAGGGCCCCCACGGGTACGGCGCTCAGCGCGAGTCCCAGGTCCCCCGCCGAGATGCCCAGCTCCAGCTTGATGGCAGGCAGGAGGGCCGACCAGGAGCCCCAGAACACGGCCCAGGCCGCGCACACCGCGATAAGCGGCATTTACCACAACCCCTTGATATTTCGGTCAAGGCACAGTAAAGATCGACGTTGTCCTTATTACCCCTGCCGAAGGGAAGCTCGTGCTCACCCGAACGGTCATCGCGACGGCCTTGGTCGCGGCCGGGATCGTCGCCACCCCCTCCTCGGCGTACGCGGCCACGGCCCGCTTCACCCCCGAGCGGGTCTGCGGCCCCGGCTTCCATCGTGTCAAGGACGGCCAGCGGGCGATGAAGACCCGCGAGGGCGCGGTGCTGGGGCAGGTGTACCTGATGTACAACAAGCGGAGCGGCAAGAACTGCGTGACCGCCATCAAGAGCGCGTACACGGGCACGCGCACGGTCACCGGCGCCTACCTGGAGGTCAGGGGCGGCGGCCGGGCGGAAGACGTGCAGAAGTACCGCTTCTACGCCGAGACCGGCCACATCGACGGCAAGTGGAAGTGCGTGAAGTACGCCGGCTGGACCCGCGACCCGGACAACCGCGTCGAGGCCTGGGGCGGCCGCAAGACCTGGGGCAACTGCAAGGGCTGAGGTCCCTGGAGGGCGGCGTCCCGTCAGGGGCAGACGTTCTGGTACGGCACGCCGCCCAGGTACCGGGCCCATTCGTCGGCCGACAGCGAACGCCCGGCCCGCGCGCACACCTCCTGCGCGACCCGCTCACCCCGCACGGGGATCGCGTGCAGGGCCTCGTCGGTCCCGGCGTGCAACGTCTCCCCGTCCGCACTGAACGCCAGCGACACCGGGCCGTCCCCCAGCCGGTAGGACCCGCCGAGCCGCCGCCTGGTCTCGACGTCCCAGAGCTGGAGCGCGCCTTTCTCCGTGACGGAGGCCAGGGTCCCGCCGTCGGGCGAGAAGGCCAGCAGGAGGAGGTCGTCGGCGGCCCGGGGCAGGGCGGGGCTCAGCCGGGTCGGCCCGTCCACCGACCACAGCCCGATCCGCCCGGTGGCCGCCTCGTTCACGGCCATGAGCCCGTTCCGGCTGAACTCGATCGCGTTCGTGGCCCCGAACCCGGCCCCCACCGGCTTGCCGGTGCGCAGGTCGACGAACCTGCCGCCGAGCAGCGACGCGTACGCCGTGCCACCCGGGAGCAAGGGCCCGCCCTGGTACCTGGTGTCGGTCGAGCTCAGCACGCGGCCGTCGGCGGCGTCGAGCACCACCTCCTTGGCCACCGGGTTCTGGGAGAACACGACGTTCGTCACCAGCCGCCGCCCGTCCCGGGTGAAGTGCACGTCGGTGACGGCGCCGGCCGGCTTGGACACCCGCGTCGACCAGAGCCTCGCGAGGGTCCGCACGTCCCAGAGCGCGATCGTGCCGTTGGCGTCCGAGACGGCCAGCCACGTTCCGTGGAACTCCTCGGGCTCCCCGTCGTCATCGCCGACGGGAAGGCTGCCGGTCTCCTTGCCCGCGCCCACGTCCCAGATCCGAAGCCGCTTTCCGGCTTGGACCGCCGCCCACCGGCCGTCCGGGCTGAGGAAGGCCGAGCCCGGCGTCTCCGTCACATGCGTACGCGACCGCAGGTCCAGGCTGACGACGGCGTCGTCCACGACGTACCGCAGCGTCCTGCCGTCGGGGTCGAAGGCGACGTCGGCCAGCTCGCCCTCGGCGCGGTAGCCGAGTACCGCCCGCCGGGTGCGCAGATCCCAGACCTGCACGTATCTGCCGCGGTAGGCCGCGAGGTGGCGGCCGTCCGGGCTGAAGCGCAGCTTGCTCTCGAATCCGCAGACCTCGCAGGTCAGCGTCTCGCCGAAGGCCCGGCCCGAGGCGACGTCCACGAGCGCGACCTCGGTCCCGTTGCCGCAGGCGAGCGTCCTGCCGTCCTGGCTGAACGCCGCCAGGTCGGGATGCGTCACGCAGGCGCGGAAGGGCCGCTCGGCCCGCCAGCCCGGCAGCGAGCGCTGGTCGAAGCGGCCTCCCGGCAGCAGCAGGTGCCTGCCCGAGGGGTCCACGAGCGGATCGTTCACCGCCACCTCGCCGCGCTGTTCGAAGACGCCCTTCCCGAACCGCCTGCCTGTGGACACGTCGAGCAGGTAATAGATCTCCTGCCTGGCGTACATCAGCGTGAGCGTGGTCTCGTGCTCGCCGAACACGGCGGTGTAGACGCCCTCGAACGCCGGTGGAATGCGCCGTTCGAGGAGTTTCCTGCCGGTCTTCAGGTCCCAGACACCCAGCTCCTCCGTGGAGGTCTCGGCCAGCAGCCGGCCGCTGCGGCTCAGCGCGGGCGTGCCGGTGATCGTCCCGTTCACCTTCATCTCGGGCCAGCTCGCCGTGCGCTCGTGGGTGCGCACGTCGTACACGTTGACCCCGCCCTCGCTGGCGCTGACCAGCGTGCGGCCGTCGCGGCTGAGCAGCCGCTCGGCCGAGCCCTTGACCGGCGGCTCGCGGAAGACGGCGGCCTCCTGCTGCTGCAGTGAGGCGATCAGGCTGGAGCGGGCCTCCGGCTGTGCCGGCGAGACCCGCCAGGCCGCCACGCTGAGCAGCATCGCCAGGGCCGGGTCGGCGGTACGCATGCGGTCGGCCTCGGCGGCCACCTGCTTGGCGGCGAGGATGTCGCGCTGGCGGGCGGTCTCCTGGCGCTGCCGGACCGCCAGCCCGCCGGCCACCAGCGCCACCACGAGCAGCAGGGCCAGCGTGACCGTGGTCAGCGTCCGGCGTCTGGCCCGGCGCCTGGTCAGGTCGGTGCCGGCGCGCAGGAAGTCGCGTTCGAGCGGGGTCAGCGTGACGTGGCGGCGTCCGGTGGCGGCCCAGCTCAGCGCCTGTTCCAGGCGGCTGCCCTGGAACGCGTCGGCGTCGCGGCGGCCGTTGCCCGCCCAGTGCCGGGCCGCGGCGTTGACGGTGTTCAGCAGGGCCAGGCCGTCGCGGTCGGCGTCCACCCACATGCGCAACCTCGGCCAGGCGCGCAGCAGGCCGGGACGCGACAGCGCCACCGAGCCGTCCCCGTCGGCGATCACGTACGAGAACGCCTCCAGCACCCGCTTGACCGCCGCCGACTCGCGCTCGGACCGCCCGCCGAACAGCTCCTCGTATCCGGCCGTCCGCCCCTCCTCGTGCCCGTCTCCGTCCACGGCCACCAGGCGCAGGAACACCTCGGCCGCGACCTCCCGCTCCTCGGGAGCCAGCGACTCGTAGGCGTCCTCCGCGATCGTGCCGAGCGCGGGATCGGCGTGGCCGGGACCGTGCACGTCCCGGGCGGTCCGGCTGCCGGCCGCCAGCAGCCCCCTGATGTCGGAGCCGGTCCCGCTGACCAGCGCGAGCAGCAGGTCACGGGCCGCGGGCCGGGCCGCCGGGTCCTTGTCGATGGCGGCTTCGACCAGCGCGGCCAGCCGCGGGGGCAGCGCGCTCAGGTCGGGCCGGTGCGAGAGCACCCGGTGCATGACGCCGCCCAGGTTCTCGGCGCCGAACGGCTCGTGCCCCGTCGCGGCGAACACCATGACGGCGCCCCACGCGAACACGTCGGCCGGGGCGCCCGCCCGCTGCCCCGTGAACACCTCGGGCGCCATGTACGCCGGTGTGCCCGACACCTCGCCGGTCTTGGTGAGCGACATGTCGATCGTGCGCGCGATACCGAAGTCGATCACGCGTGGACCGTCGGGTCCGAGCAGCACGTTGTCCGGTTTGAGGTCGCGGTGCACGACCCCGGCGTCGTGGATCGCGGTCAGCGCCGTCGCCACCGCCGTGGCCAGCCGGTGCAGGTCGTCGCCGCCGAACCGGCGCCCGTCCCGCACGGCCGCGCCCAGGCTCGGCCCCGGAACGTACTCCGAGACCAGGTACGGCTTGCTCCCCTCCAGGTCGGTGGCCAGCACGCGAGCCGTGCAGAACGACGACACCCGCCCCGCCGCCGTCGCCTCCTTGGCGAACCGGTCGCGGATCGCGCGGTCGCCGTTCGCGTGCAGCACCTTGACCGCGACCCGGCTGCCGCCGGCGTCGTAGGCGTCGTACACGACCCCCTGCCCGCCCGAGCCCAGCCGCCCCGCCAGCCAGTAATCCCCGATGCGCTGGGGATCCCCCGCTCTCAGCGCCTCCATGGCGGGTTAGATGTCACTTTCTTCGCGGAAGTTGTCACAACTGGGCGGCCCATCCCGTCCTCCTACAAACGAACTGAGGAGAGACACATGACCCAGCGGATCAACGTCGCACAGCAGGTTCCGCAGGCGTACCACCACTTCCTGGCCGTGGAGAAGCTGCTGCACGAGAGCGAGCTGCCGACCACCACCCTCGGGCTGATCAAGTTGCGCGCCAGCCAGATCAACGGCTGCGGCTACTGCGTGGACATGCACAGCCGCGACCTGAAGAAGGCCGGTGAGAGCGATGAGCGCCTCTGGTCGGTGGCCGCCTGGCGGGAGGCGACCGTCTACACGCCGGCCGAGCGGGCCGCGCTCGCGCTGGCGGAGGAGGCGACCAGGCTGGCCGACGGCGCGGGTGTGCCGGACGCGGTCTGGGAGGAGGCCGCGAAGCACTACAGCGAGAAGCAGCTGGGACTGCTCATCGTGGCGCTGGCCATGATCAACGCGTGGAACCGGATCGGTGTCACCGCCCGGCTCACGCCCGGAGCATGACATTCGTAGAAATGCATTGAGAGAGCCGGTGGTGGCCCGTTAGGTTGGCGCGCATGGCGGGTGGCAGGCGCCCGTCATGCCACCGGCCGGCGGCGCGGACACGCGCTTCCGAAGGGGGAGGCCATGAAACGCGTCAGAGTCACGAAGTCGACGACCAAGCGGCCCACGAAGCCGGCTCTGGAGCTGGACCTGCGGACCCCGGCGGGCCGCACACTCCCCTACTGACGTGCTCTCTTTACGCCGGATTTATCGGTCCTTCGGTAGATAACTAGATAACAAAGTCATCACGGGGGGCTCACGATGAAGAGGCTTGTGGTGGTGCCGCCACACATCGCCAGGCACAAGGTCCGCGAGATTCCTTCGGCCGACCGCCGCAAGCAGCCCGCCGATCCCAAGGTGATCGACCTGCGGGCCTACAGCGGCCGCAACGTCATCCGTTTCCCGGGCGGTCCGACCTCCGCCGCCTGAAACGCCTGAAACGCCTTGAAAGCACCGCCGCCCGGCCCGGAGCCGGGCGGCGGGCTCGAGGTCAGCCGTAGAGGCGCTCGGCGTAGGTCTTGCCGTAGTAGCTCTCGAGCTGTTCGAGGCTTTCCTCCACTTTCTGCACGTCCTTGACGAGCCGCGCGTGGGAGGGCAGGACCTCGGGCTCCCAGCTGTCCGGCTTCCACAGCGAGGAGCGCAGGAACGCCTTGGCGCAGTGGAAGAAGATCTGCTCGATCTCCACCACGAGCGCGAGGTGCGGGCGATGGCCCTTCACGATCATCTCGTCGAAGAACGGGGCCTCGCGGATGAGCCTGGCCCGGCCGTTGATGCGCAGGGTCTCGTTGCGGCCGGGGATCAGGAAGATGAGCCCGACGTGCGGGTTCGTCAGGACGTTGAGGAATCCGTCGGCCCTGCGGTTGCCCGGCCGGTCCGGGATGGCGATCGTGGTGTCGTCGATGACGTGGACGAACCCGGCGGGGTCGCCCTTGGGCGAGACGTCGCAGGCGCCCGCGTCGTCCGATGTTGCGATCAGGCAGAACGGGGAGGCCGCCAGCCACTCTCGGTCACGCTCGTGCAGCCGTACGCGCTCCTTGGTCGCCGCCCTCGGCATGACCTCGCCGAGCAATTCGCGTAGCTCAGTCTCGGACCCGATCTCCACCCAGCTCATCTGCTCTCCCTTCGAGGGTTCACCCCATTTTGCCAGGGAGCGTCTGGGTCACCAGCGGCGGGCGTTCGCCATCATGCCCAGGTGCGCGTCGCGTTCCACGGCGAAGCGGACCGGGTCCATGCCCTGGCGCTCGGCCCGCAGGTGCAGCATGGTCAGCTCGGTCGCCGCCTGCTGGTAGTCGCCCATGGCCCGGCCGAGCCCGGCGCCCCTGGCCCACTTGCGGGCCGCCTTGCGGCCGGACAGCGTGCTGAGCATCCTGACGTCGGCCTCCGTGATCAGCCCGGTCTGCTGGTAGCCGGGCAGGTAGACGCCCATCCTGGTGACGAGCTGGCGGCGTTCGATGACGGTCACGGTGATCAGCAGGATGAGCGCCCCCATGATCACGAGGTACGCGGCGGCCACCCAGGCCAGGGAGCCCGTGGTGGCGGAGCCGTTCCAGAGGCCGTGCAGGAAGACCGCGCCCAGGTAGCCGAGCGGGATCGCGGCGAACCTGGCCGCGGTGCGCCTGGTCAGGGCGTAGGCGACACCGAGGCCGATCATGGAGGTGTAGATGGGGTGGCCGAGCGGGTCGATGAGGCCCCTGATCACGAACAGTTGCAGCGCCCCGCCGGCCCCGTCCTCGTTGTACGCGAGCATGTAGTAGCCGACGTTCTCCACGGCCGCGAAGCCCAGGCCGGCCATGGAGGCGTACACGATGCCGTCGGTCAGCCCGTCGATCTCCTGCCGCCTGCGCAGGAGCAGCAGCAGCGCCGAGCCCTTGAGCGCCTCCTCGATCACGGGGGCCAGCAGGACGGTGCCCACGTCGTCGACGACCGCCTCGCCGAACCCGGCTCTGGTGAACAGCGCCTCCCCCACGAACGACAGCGCGACGCCCAGCACGATCGCCACCCCCGCGCCCCACGCGAAGGCGAACGCCAGGTTCAGCTTCGGCTCGGGCTCCAGCCTGTCGAGCGAGAGCACGGCCGCCAGCAGCACCGGCAGCGGCGCCACGCCCAGCAGCGCGGACAGCCCGAACCCCACGGGCCCGCCCGACAGCAGCATGACGGTCAGCACGATCATCGCCAGGGCGCTGGACACGACCAGGCCGATCAAGAGGGCCTTGCTGGGACGCTGGACTGGCATCGTGGTGCCTCCCTTTCGCTGGTCCGACCACTATGCTCGGCCCGCATCTACAGCCGCTTAACGGTCACTTGATTCGCGGTAATACGGATCCGCCACGACGGCCTCGCCGTCGGCGTAGGTGTACACCTCCCGGCCGGAGACGAACACCCGCAGCGCCCGGCTCATGACGTCCAGCGGGTCGCCCGACCAGATCACGACGTCGCCGTCGAGCCCGGGGCGGAGCGCGCCCACCCGGTCGTCGATCCCCATGATCCGGGCCGGGTTCAGGGTGATCGAGCGCAGCGCCTCGGCCGGGTCCAGGCCCTCCTTGACTGCCAGTGTGGCCTGGTGGACGAGGAAGTGGATCGGCACGACGGGATGGTCGGTGGTGATGGCCAGCCGCACGCCCGCCCGCGCCAGGATGCCCGGGTTGCGCAGCGAGCGCCGGCGCAGCTCGACCTTCGACCGGCTGGTGAAGAGGGGGCCGATGATGACGGGGACGTCCCGGTCGGCCAGGGTGTCGGCCAGCAGGTGGCCGTCGGTGCCGTGGTTGATGATCAGCCGGTAACCGAACTCGTCCGCCAGCCTGAGCGCGGTGGAGATGTCGTCGGCCCGGTGCGTGTGCTGGCACCAGGGCAGCTCGCCGTCCAGCACGCGGACCAGGATCTCCAGCGTGCCGTCCCGGTCGAACGGCTTGCCCTCGTCGGCGGCCGCCGCCCGCCTGGCCTTGTAGTCCTGCGCCTTCATGAACGCGTCCCGGATCACGGCGGCCACGCCCTGCCGGGTGGACGGCAGCTTCTTCTGGTCGCCGTACACGCGCTTGGGGTTCTCGCCGAGCGCGCTCTTGACGCTGGCCGGCTCCTTGACCAGCATCTCGTCCACGGACCTGCCCCAGCACTTGATCGCAACCGTCTGGCCGCCGATCGGGTTGCCGGAGCCCGGCTTGATCACCGCGGTCGTCACGCCGCCGGACAGCGCGTCGGCGAAGGCCAGGTCGGCGGGGTTGATGGCGTCGAGGGCGCGCAGGCGGGCGCCGTTCGGGTCGGTCATCTCGTTGGTGTCCTGACCGGCCCAGCCCTCGGCCTCCTCGTACACGCCGAGGTGCCCGTGGGCCTCGACGAAGCCGGGCAGCACCCAGCCGCCGGCGGCGTCCACGACGGGGGTCCCCTCGGGCACGGCCACGTCCCGGCCGACGGCGGTGATCTTCCCGTCCTGGACGAGTACGGTGCCGCCGTCGATGGGGTCGCCGTCGATCGGCACAACGTATCCACTGGTAATAGCAAAATTCATGACTCGTAACCTACCGGTGGGCGGGTCGCCGAGCCCGTGCACACTGGGTCCTCCAGGGCCAGGTGACATGGGGATAGGCTGACATTTCAGGATTTGCACGAGGGAGAGGATGCATGTCGCAAACGTACGGGCCAGGTGCGGGCCCGGCCCCCCAGTCCCTCGGCGACGAGGAACTCTCGCAGCTGCTGGCCGGGCAGCGCTTCGGCGCGCTGGCGACGAACAAGAGCAGCGGCCACCCTCACCTGTCCACCGTCCTGTACACCTGGGACCCCGACCAGCGCGTGGTGCGGATCTCCACGATCGCCGACCGGCTCAAGGTCCGCCAGCTCCACAAGGACCCGCGCTGCGCCCTCTACGTGGCCAGCGACGACTTCTGGTCCTACGCCGTCGCGGAGGGCCAGGCGGAGCTGTCGCCGGTGAGCGCCGAACCGGGCGACGAGGTGGGCATGGAGCTCCTCGCCATGCAGCAGCACATGGACGACCCGTACGCCTTCCTGCGGCAGATGGTCGAGGACCGGCGGTTGGTGATCAGGATCCGCGTCTCGCGTTTGTACGGGACCGCGCTGCCCGTTTCGTGACGACGGCGCGGTGGCGGTTGTAGGCCACCGACGCGATCACGACGAGGACGAGCCCCAGGTCGATGCCCGCCGACCAGCGCATGGCAGTGACGTGGTGCCCCCCTTCCGCCGCCGCGAAGAAGACCGCGCCGATCACCGCCACGCCGCCCGCGCCCGCGAACTGCTGCGCCGTGCTGAGGATGCCCGACCCGATGCCGGCCTGGTGCGGGGCGACCTCCACCAGCGCCGCGCCGATGAGCTGCGGCAGGACCAGCCCGTTGCCCGAGCCGACGAGCATGAGCGCGGCCATGATGTACGGCAGGCCCAGCCCGGCCCCGACCACCATCAGGGTCAGTCCGAGCCCGATGATCACGCCGCCGATCACGACGACGATCAGCCCGTACCTTCTGACCAGTCGCGTCCCCAGGATCGACGTGACCGAGAACAGCACCCCCATCGGCGCGAACGCCAGCCCCGCCTGGAAGGCCGTCAGCCCCAGCCCGCCCTGCAGCAGCAGCGTCAGCGTGAACATGAACGAGGCGAAGTACGCCATGAACGCGACGATCGAGCCCACACCCGCCAGGTAGGAGTGGACCTTGAGCAGCGCCAGGTCGAGCACCGGCTGCCCGCCGCGCGCCCCGAGCGCCTGCTGCCACCGCCAGGTCAGCACGAACACGGGCACCGCGGCCCCCATGCTGATCCACGTCCAGACGGGCCAGCCCAGGCTGTTGCCCAGGCCGAGCGGCACCAGCACCAGAGCCAGCCCGACGGCCAGGCCCGCCGCGCCCGGCACGTCGAGCCTGGCCCGCCGGGCGGTCTCGACCTCGGGCAGCAGCCAGATGGCCAGCGGCACCACGATCAGGCCGACGGGCAGGTTGATCAGGAAGATGACCCGCCAGCCGAGCCCCAGCGTGTCGGCGGTCAGCAGCAGGCCGCCGAGCACCTGGCCCGCGATCGAGCCCAGGCCGCCCGCGACGCCGTACCAGCCGAGGGCGTGCGCCCGCTCCGACGGCGAGTAGGCCGCGGAGATCGTGGCCAGCACCTGCGGCACCATCGCCGCGCCCGCCAGGCCCTGGAGCAGGCGGGCGGCCACGAGCTGGACCGGGTTGACGGCCATCCCGCACAGCACGGACGCGATCGTGAACGCGACCACGCCCCAGATGAACAGCCGCCGGTAGCCGTAGCGGTCGCCGAGCCGGCCTCCGGTGATCATGCCGGCCGCGTAGGTGAAGGCGTACCCGCCCACGATCAGCTCGAGGGCGGCCGGGCCCGCGTGCAGGTCCCGTTCGATGGAGGGAGCGGCCACGTTGACCACGAAGAAGTCGAACTGGGCCATGAACCAGGCCGCCAGGAGTACGGCCAGCATCCCACCATGCTTCACGACATTCAGGCTAGAACCCCATGATTCGCTCCTCCGGCACGGGGGTCGCGTGTCGAATGCTCATCGGTCGGGCACCGGGCCGTTACTCTGCCATCAACCAGCAGTCATGAGATCTTGTCACCGTCGAGTCGACTGTCTCTCCCCACCCGAGGAGACCCATGTTCAGGCGACTCGCCGTCATGATCGCGATCTCGTCCACCCTCCTGACGACCCCTGCCGAGGCGGCCACCGCCGTCGTCAACGTCGCGCACCGGGGCGCCTCCGCGTACGCGCCCGAGAACACCATCGCCGCCTTCGAGCTGGCCGACAAACAGCGGGCCGATGTGTTCGAGCTCGACGTCCAGGAGACCAAGGACCACGAACTGGTCCTGATGCACGACACGACCCTGGCCCGCACCACCGACGTCGAGCGGGTCTTCCCCGGTCATGCGCCGTGGCGCGTCGGAGATCTCACGCTCGATCAGATCCGCAAGCTGGACGCCGGCTCGTGGTTCTCCGACGAGTACGAGGACGAGCGGGTGCCCACGCTCGACGAGACGCTCAGCGAGATGAGCGGCTCGGGGCTGGACCTGCTGCTGGAGATCAAGGCTCCGGAGCTCTACCCCGGTATCGAGGCCCGCGTGGCCGCGGAGCTGCGCCGCCATCCCGGCTGGCTGGCGGAGGGGCGGCTGGTGGTGCAGTCGTTCAGCTGGGCGTCGATGCGGACCTTCCACCGCCTGCTGCCCGACGTGCCGATCGGGCTGCTCGGCACGCCGTCCAGCGCCGACCTGCCGGGGCTGGCCAAGTTCGCCGACCAGATCAACCCGCCGTACACCTCGTTGTCGGCCTCGTACGTACGGCGCGTGCACGCCCTCGGCATGCAGGTGCTCGCCTGGACGGTGGACAACCCGGACACCATGCGGCGGATGCTGGACTACCAGGTGGACGGCATCATCACCAACAAGCCGGACGTCCTGGACGAGCTACTGAGCGACTGAGACGGCGAGCACGGCCTGCGCTCCCAGGACCGCATCCACCCCTGTGAAGCGGTCCCCCACTGAGACACTTGGCCCGGTCATCGACCGGCCTCCCTCCCGCCCAGCGCACACGCTCTCCCCACGCCCAGCGCGCAAGCCGAGGCCGAGCACGATCACGTACCCACCGAACAGAGCCGGCAGCACAGGCGGCGAGACCAAGGCACTCACGACGGCCCACTTCAGGCAGCCGGCCGAATCCGCTCACGACGAGCCGCACCGGGCCCCTCCCTCAGACGGCGGGGCGCAGCACCCTCACGATGGCCCCACGCTCAGGCGGCGAGCAGAATTCCCTCGGGAGGACCCGCGCCGGGATCCACCCCCGAGACGACGGGGCGGAGGCGAGCCGAATCCGCTCGCCCCCGCCCCTGGTCAACCGATCTCGCGACTAGCTGCAGCCGCTGGTGGAGCCGCAGCCCTCACAGACGTAGCAGCTCCCCGCCGGCCGCATCTTGGTGCCGCAGGTCATGCAGAGTGGCGCGTCGGCCGTGAAGCGCTGGTGGCTCTCCAGCGTCAGCTCCTTGACCGCCGGCGACTGCTCGGCGACCTCCGCCTTCGGCTTCTCCTCGATGGGCGCCGACTGGGCCAGCGCCTCGCGGTCCACCGTCTCCTGCAGCGCCGCCGGGTCCTCGCCGCGCTGCTGCGCGGCGCGCTCGGCCGCCGAGAAGATGCCCAGGGCCGCCCGCTCGTCGTAGGGCAGGTGGTCGAGGGCCAGGCGGCGGAAGATGTAGTCCATCACCGACGTCGCCATCCGGATGTCCGGGTCGTCCGTCATCCCGGCCGGCTCGAACCGCATGTTGACGAACTTGCTCATGTACGTCTCGAGCGGCACGCCGTACTGCAGGCCGATGGAGATCGCGACGGAGAAGGCGTCCATGACGCCCGCCAGCGTCGAGCCCTGCTTGGACATCTTGAGGAAGACCTCGCCGAGCCCGTCGTCAGGGTAGGACGAAGCGGTCATGTAGCCCTTGGCACCGCCCACCGTGAAGCGGGTGGTCATGCTCGGCCGCTGGTTGGGCATGCGCCGCCGGGTCGGCCGGTTGACCTCGATGACCTTGATCTCGGGCTCCGCCTTGGCGGCTTCGTCCTTCTTGGCGGCCTCGTCCTTCTTGGCGCCGTTGCCGGCCGACAGCGGCTGGCCGACCTTGCAGTTGTCGCGGTAGACGGCCAGGGCCTTGAGCCCCAGCTTCCAGCCCTCCTGGTAGACCTGCTCGATGTCGTCGATCGTGGCCGACTCGGGCAGGTTGACCGTCTTGGAGATGGCCCCCGACAGGAACGGCTGCGTGGCCGCCATCATGCGCACGTGGCCCATCGGCGCGATCGCCCGCTCGCCCATCGCGCAGTCGAACACCTCGTAGTGCTCCTGGCGCAGGCCGGGCGCGTCGACGACGTGGCTGTGCTCGCCGATGTACTCGACGATGGCCTCGATCTGCTCCTGCTGGTAGCCGAGCTGCTTGAGCGCCCGCGGGATCGTCTGGTTGACGATCTGCATGGAGCCGCCGCCGACGAGCTTCTTGAACTTGACCAGCGCCAGGTCCGGCTCGATGCCGGTGGTGTCGCAGTCCATCATCAGGCCGATGGTGCCCGTGGGGGCCAGCAGGCTGGCCTGGGCGTTGCGGTAGCCGTTCTTCTCGCCGAGCTTGAGGCACTCCGACCACTGGCGGGACGCCTCGGAGTGGATCTTCGCGTCCATGGAGCCGACGGTGCGCAGGTCGTCGTTGGCCGCCGCGTGCTTGCGCATGACGCGCTTGTGCGGCTCGGCGTTGCGGGCATATCCGTCGTACGGGCCGACCACCGCGGCCAGCTCGGCGCTGCGGCGGTAGGACACGCCGGTCATCAGCGAGGTGATCGCCCCCGCCACGGCGCGGCCGCCGTCGGAGTCGTAGGCGTGGCCGGTCGCCATGAGCAGCGCGCCGAGGTTGGCGTAGCCGATGCCGAGCTGACGGTATGCCCGCGAGGTCTCGCCGATCTTCTCGGTCGGGAAGTCCGCGAACGTGATCGAGATGTCCATCGCGGTGATGATCAGCTCGGTCAGCTTGACGAAGTTGGGGACGTCGAAGGAGTTGTCGTCCTTCAGGAACTTCAGCAGGTTGATGCTGGCCAGGTTGCAGGAGGAGTTGTCCAGGTGGACGTACTCGGAGCACGGGTTGCTGGCCGTGATCCGCCCCGTCTCGGGGGTGGTGTGCCAGTCGTTGATCGTGTCGTCGTACTGCACGCCCGGGTCGGCGCACTCCCAGGCGGCCTTGGCCATCTTGCGGAACAGCTCCCGGGCGTCGACCGTCTCGATGACCTCGCCGGTCAGGCGGGCACGCAGGCCGAACTTCTCGCCCTTGTCCACCGCGCGCATGAACTCGTCGGAGACGCGCACGGAGTTGTTGGCGTTCTGGTACTGGACGGAGACGATGTCCTTGCCGCCCAGGTCCATGTCGAAACCGGCGTCACGCAGCGCGCGGACCTTGTCCTCTTCGCGCGCCTTGGTCTCGATGAACTCCTCGATGTCGGGGTGATCGACGTCGAGCACGACCATCTTGGCCGCCCGGCGGGTGGCGCCGCCGGACTTGATCGTCCCCGCGGACGCGTCGGCGCCGCGCATGAAGCTCACCGGGCCGCTGGCCGTGCCGCCGCTCGACAGCAACTCCTTCGAGGAACGGATGCGGGACAGGTTGACACCCGAGCCCGAGCCGCCCTTGAAGATCACACCCTCTTCCTTGTACCACTCGAGGATCGACTCCATCTGGTCGTCCACCGAGAGGATGAAGCAGGCGCTCACCTGCTGGGGCGACTTGGTGCCCACGTTGAACCAGACCGGCGAGTTGAACGCGAACACCTGGTGCGCCAGCGCGTGCTTGAGCTCGTGATCGAAGATCTCGGCGTCCTCGTCACTGGCGAAGTAGCCGTGCTCGATCCCCGTCTTGGTGTAGACGCCGACGACCCGGTCGATCAGCTGCTTCAGACTCCACTCGCGCTGCGGGGTGCCCACGGCGCCGCGGAAGTACTTGGTCGTCACGATGTTGGCCGCGTTGACCGACCAGAACTCGGGAAACTCGACGCCCCGCTGCTCAAAATTGATCGAGCCGTCGCGCCAGTTCGTCATGACGACGTCGCGGCGCTCCCACTGGATCTCGTCATACGGGTGCACGCCGGGCTTGGTGAAGATCCGCTTCATCTTCAGCCCCTTACGCGGACGCTTCCCCCCGCGCGCGACTGAACCGCTGGCCGTCTCCGTCATGACTCCCCCTTCTCCGCCTTCAACTGTGAGATCTCGGCCTCGAAGTCCGCCAGGCTCTCGAAACCGCGATATACCGATGCGAACCGCAGGTAGGCCACCTCGTCGAGGTCCCGCAACGGGCCCAGGATGGCCAACCCCACCTCGTTGGAGGGGATCTCGGCCGCGCCCTTGGCCCTGATGGCCTCCTCCACCCGCTGCCCGAGCTGCGCCAGCGAATCCTCGCCCACCGGTCTGCCCTGACAGGCTCGCCGCACGCCCGCGACGACCTTGTCCCTCGAGAACGGCTCTGTCACTCCGCTGCGCTTGCTCACCATCAGCAGTACGGTCTCCTGCGTGGTGAACCTGCGCCCGCACTCGGGACAGGTGCGGCGTCGCCTGATGGCCGCGCCGTCATCCGTGGAGCGGCTGTCGATGACCCTCGTGTCAGGGTGGCGACAGAACGGACAGTGCACGCTTTCGCCTCCTAGACCCGCGGTCACCACACGCCGCGAAACCGCCGTCGAGGGACGCTCGCGCACACTCCACGGCTAGCCGTGGAGCGGTACATAAAACACAAGGTGTGGTGAACTACATCGGTGTAACTACTAGATGTTGTGGTCCAACCGTAGAAGCGAGCGACCATGAACGCAAGTTGAGCAAGCCCATCGAACCGAAGTCGCTGATCAGCCCGCCGTCACCGGCGGCGCTTGGGCGTGTCGCCCGTCGAGGTGATCTTTGTGCTGCTGGAGGCGTCACACGAGTTGCTTACGCACCCCTTCGTGAACAAACCTCACAACGGTACCCAACCCCCAAACCTTCCCCCACCAGCCCCACCACCGCACCCCCCAAACCACCTCGCAACCGGACAACCTCGCAACGCCAACGGCCCCACGGGCAACCGGTCCCACGACCCGCCGACGGCCCCACGGGCAACCGGTCCTACGACCCGACCCGACCCGACCCCTGCCTCCAGACAACTCCGCACCCCATGCGACACACCGCCGGCCAGTCACACCCGAGCAGCCTGCCGACGCGCGCTCCCACGCGTGGCCTCGTGGTCCGCACGGACTCGCGGTATCGAGCGGACTCGCGGCCCAGACGGACTCGCAGGCCGAGTAGACCCACAGCCCCGCCGAACTGGCGGCCCGCGCAGACTCACAGCCCGAAGCAGGGTTGCGACCCGGGTAGACCGGCAGCCCGAGCGTACTCACGGTTCGAGCAGCCTGGCGGCCCCAGCGGACTCGCAGCCCGCGCAGACTCACAGCCCGAAGCGGGGTTGCGGCCCGGGCAGCCCGGCAGCCCGGGCGGTCCGCTCGGACCGGCAGCCCGAGCGGACCGGCGGGCCAGACTCACCCGCGAGGCGGGCGGTCAGCGTAAGGCGGCGGTGTTGCTCGGGACGTACAGGCGGGTGCCCGGGCGAATGGGGGAGTCGGACAGGCCGTTCAGGCGCTTGATTTCCTCCACCACAGGGCCGGGATCGTCCCCCTGGGAGAGCGCGTCCCCGATGGCCCAGAGCGTGTCACCCTCGCGCACCTCCACCCACGGCAACCCCGCGTGGCCGGTCACGACGACCTGCACCGCCGCCTGCCCCACCGCACGCGTACCGAGCCAGAACCCGCCGAGCGACAGCAACGCCATGGCGACCACCAGCACGACCCGCCCGCGCCGGGTCAGCCGCAACGGCGGAGCGGACCGCCGACGCACCCGCGCCAACGTCCGCCGCGCGCGCCACCTCGCCACCCGACGACCCCACCGGCGAGATCCCCACCTCCCGCCACCTGTGCCACGCCGAGATCGGCCGGCCCGGACGACGCCTCCCCGCGCAGCCCGATCACCCCCGCCAGCACCCCGAACGCCCTTCCCGACCCCCTGGACACCCCCGGTCCGAACACCACGAACGCCTCCCCCAGCACCCCGGACGCCACGCCGGGCACCCCGAGCGTCCCTGCCATCGCCTTGGACACCACTCCGGGACCCCCGCACGTCCCCGCCAGCACCCTGGACAACACCCAAGGGCTCCCGAGCGTCCCCGTCAGCACCCTGGACACCATCCTGGGGACCGCGAGCGCCTCCCCCCGCACTCCGGGCACCACTCAGCGGGCTGCGAACGCCTTCCCCAGCACCCTGGGCGGCACGACGACCGCCGCGAGGGCCCTTTCCACCACTTCGGCCATCACCCCCGGGACCGAAGTCCTTTCCCCCAGCGCTTCGGATGCCGCCTCTGGGGCCAAGGATCTTTCCGACGGCTTTCCGGACGCCACCCCTGGAGCCAAGGGCCTTTCCCACGGCTCTCCGGGCGGGACCCCGGGGACTGCGCGCGCCTTCCCCAGTGCTCCGGGCCAGGCCCCGGGCACCGCGAACGCCTTCCCCGGAGCCCCGGACACCACCCCCGAGACCCAGAACCTCTCCCCCAGCACCCCGAGCGCCGTCGACGTCTCTCCCCGCGATCTGCGCGGGGCGCCGACTGCCGCGTGTGCCACCCTCGGCGGACTGGACGCCACCTCGAGGGCCGACGGCGCCTCCCGCTTCTCTCGCCCCGGAGCCCCCAGGTCCGCGCGCCCGCGACCGCGCGTCGCCCGCAGGGGCACGTGCACCCCGATCGTCCACCCTCGTCCCCCGCCCAGCGTCGGCACCCCCGCCCGAGCGCCGTTGGTCTCTGTCTGCGCCGGATCTCCGGCCGGCCGCCGTTTCGTCGCCCTCGTCCGCACGGGCTCCTCCCCTGCCCGGCGGTACGGTGGCGTCCGCGTCGGAACCCGGACGCGGCGGCGGCACCAATCGCAAATGGGGCCTTCCACCATGAGTCGTGCGGGCCCCCAACCTCTTCCCCGAATTCCCGCGGGAACCGGCCTCAGTCCGCGTATTGTCTCCCCGTCGATCGTTACCCTGCGTGGCGTCGGCGATGAGTGTGAGTCGTTTGGCGTCTTGGCTGGTCATGTCGGTATTTGTGGGCGTTCGCATGGTTGACCTCCTGCCGTGCGGCCCGAGGAAAAGGCCAAATAAAGATCAGCAAATCGAACACGGTGTCGATCGAACTCCCGTACGATGTTGTACACCACGCTGGCGACAATTTCGAGGAAGACTCGAACAATTGTTTGAAGATGATCTTCAACAGCGATACGGTCGCTGTGTGCGACATTGGGACCACAGACCGGGAGGTGCGCCGGTGAGGCGGGCCGCCAGGCGAGGAGGAAGAGCATGAGCGAGCAGGATGGCGCAAACGGGGTCAGCGACCTCGCGGTGCGCCGGCGCGACTCTCTGGGCCTGACGCCCAGGCAGCGCAAGATCCTTGAAGTCATCCGCGACTCGGTGCAGCAGCGCGGTTATCCGCCCTCCATGCGCGAGATCGGCGAGGCGGTCCAGCTGACCAGCACGTCGAGCGTGTCGCACCAGTTGACGGCGCTTCAGCGCAAGGGTTACCTGCGTCGCGACCCGCACCGGCCGCGCGCGCTCGAAGTGCGCCTCCCGGGCGAGCCCGTGCTGTGGGTGGACCCTGACGCGACCGACGAAGAGCCCACGATCAACCGCCCCACGGCCGCCTATGTCCCACTCGTCGGCCGCATCGCCGCCGGTGGTCCGATCCTGGCCGAGGAGAGCGTGGAAGACGTCTTCGCGCTGCCCAAGCAGCTCGTCGGCGAGGGCACCCTGTTCCTCCTGCAGGTCGCCGGTGACTCGATGATCGAGGCCGCCATCGCCGACGGCGACTGGGTGGTCGTCCGCCAGCAGCCGGTGGCGGAGAGCGGCGACATCGTGGCCGCCATGATCGAGGGTGAGGCCACCGTCAAGACCTTCAAGCGCAAGGACGGCCATGTCTGGCTCGTCCCCCACAACCCCAACTACGAGCCCATCCCCGGCGACGAGGCCAGCGTCCTGGGCAAGGTCGTGGCGGTCCTGCGCCGGCTCTAGCAGCGGTCAGGGCCCGAAAGGGTCTCGGGCGCGCGTCCAACCGCTCGCGCCGCGTTCCGGCGCGCGCCGAAACACACCTGTTCATGGGGTACGTACGGCTCCAACTCCACCTCGCCCTCGGGCCGAAGCCCTATCACCGGCCATCCGGACCGGCGAGGGACGCCATGCCCCTGAGGACTGAGCCGTCCGGGAGGCGCCATCCAGTCCCATGTTGTCGGTCGCGGCGCTCAAGGCCACCCGACACCGACATCGCACCGTGTCGCCACCCCGCCATCGGACATTGGCGCCGAACTCGGTCTCGGCATCGAACCATTCCGCGGAACTCGGTCTCAGCATCGCTCCATGTCGCCACCCGGCCCTCGGGCACTGGCGCGGAACTCGGTCTCAGCATCGCACTGTGTCGCCACCCCATCCTTCGCCAACACCCGCAGTGCCCGGAAGTCGCCGCCTCCATGACCGCTTGACGAAGCCACAAGCCGCCCGCTCGACTCGATCAAGGGCCCAGATCTGGAGGGCGTCTACAACGCACCGCCTTCAGCAACGCCCGATGAGGAAACACCACCCCAAAGGCCGCGCCGTAGGAGCAGCCGCTCGGATGCGCGCCCGGCGCGGTGCAGGAAGTCGCCGCACCGGCCCGTTCACTCCGGCACGAAGCTCGCGCTGCCCTTGAAGGCGCTCGACCCGTCGTTCTGCTCGACCCTCGAGTCGCGGCCCGCGTGCGGCACCGACTGAAGGTCCCGGGGCTTCTAACGGGCCGCGTACAGCTCGTGCGCGGCCATGATCGCCTGATCGGCGAAGGCGAGCACGTCGCGCCGCCGTTCGAACGGCGAGCCGTACAGGGACTTACGGGGGGTGCCGAAGTGCTCGCTCAGCCCGCTGACCGCGCCCGAGAGCGTCGGCAGCGCAGTCTCGTCCTCCTCGCGCAGGCGTAGCGCCTCGTTCACCACCCGATGCCAGCGCTCGGGGAACACCGCCAACGCGTACTGCCCGGCCCCCGACTTGGAGGTGATCTCGCCGGTCGCCAGCGTGTAGTGGAGCCGGGCGACGCCCGTGACGACCCAGACCGTGTTGTAGCCGCCGAGACAGGCCAGCCCCCAGGGCGAGGCCAGGTGGGAGGCCCTGGCCACCAGGCGGCGCCAGTACCGGTCGAGGTTGCCGTCGGTCCAGGCCGCGAGGGCGGCTGGATCGTGCCAGATATCGAGCTCGTCCGGCTTGGGGCCGCGGCAGGTCAGGCCGTTCTGGGCCAGCGTGTGCCAGGTGACCGGGTTGAGGCCGCCCCGTGGGTTGATCTTCCCCGCGTGTGCCCGGGGACGTGTCCCCAGCTCAGCGGGGTCCCGGCCGAGGTCGTCCCACGTGAGGTAGCAGCCCTCGAACGGGTACGCGCCCAACCGGGCGTGAATGCGCTCCACCACCCCGAACGGCGCCTCCGAGGCCGTCACCGCGACGAAGTCCACGTCGCTCGCGCCGGGCCGGTAGTCGCCCAGCGCCGCCGAGCCCTCCAGATAGAGACCCTCCACGAGCCCGGGAGCCTCCGCGTCGGCCACCGACAGGTAGGTCTCGACAATGGCATCGACCTTGGGGTTAGACATCATCGCCGTCCAGCCTCCCATAAGCGGCCTCGCCACCTCATCACAATCAATAATCCTAGAATTGCCGCGTGAATGAGGCATATACCCCTGAAGACCTCAAGACATCCCACGATGGCATCAAGTGGTCAGAAGTCCCGCCGGGCGTCATCCCCGCCTGGGTCGCCGACATGGACCTGTCCACCGCTCCCGAGGTGATCGAGGCACTGCGGCGCCGGGCCGCCGGCGATCTGGGCTACCCGACCTGGCTCGAACAGCCCTCAGCCGGGCCGCTGGCCGAGGCGTTCGCCGAACGCATGGCGAACCGGTACGGCTGGCAGGCCGATCCCTCGCTCGTACGCTCGTTCAACGATCTCAACCAGGCCCTCCAGGTCCTCCTCCAGGTCTGGACCCGGCCGGGCGACGGGGTCGCGTTGCACACCCCGGCCTACCATCCGTTCCTGGAGACGCTGAAGGTCATGGAACGGCCTCTTCATCCGATCCAGCTGGAGCCCGACGGGGACGCGTGGCGCTTCGAGGTGCCTGACCTGTCGGGCTGCCGGGTGCTCCTCCTCGTCAACCCGCACAACCCGACCGGCCGCTCGTTCACCCGCGAGGAGCTGACGAAGCTGGCCGAGCACGTCGAAAGACACGACCTGCTGGTCATCGCGGACGAGATCCACGCGGACCTCACGTTCGAGCCGCACCAGCACATCCCGTTCGCCACGATCCTCCCCGAACGCACCGTCACGCTCACGTCCGCCACGAAGGCGTTCAACCTGGGCGGCATCCGCTGCTCCGTGGCCCACCTAGGACACGCGGGCGTCCGCAAGGCCCTGGAGGCGCAGCCGCCCTTCGTGTACGGCTCGGCGAACCTCTTCGGCGTGGAGGCCACGGTGGCGGCGTGGCGGCACGGGGACGCCTGGCTGGAGTCGACCCGCGCCCTGCTGGACCGCAACCGCCGCATCATCGCCTCCCGGCTGCCGGCGTCGGTCGGCTATCGGGTTCCGCAGGCCACTTACCTGGCGTGGCTGAACGTGGGGCGGCCGGGCATGGCGGAGGTGTACGAGCGGGAGGCCAGGGTGCGGCTGGTCGACGGCGCGGTCTTCGGGCCTGGCGGCGAGCATTACGTCCGGCTGAACTTCGCCACCACGGAGGCGATCCTGGACGAGATCCTCGACCGGCTGACCCAGATGCCCTGACCCTGGCTTTCCCAAGGGGCGTGGCGGGATCCCCACGACACTCCTGCCACGCCACCCGGCTGGGTGGTGCTGGACCCGCGCACCGGACAACGGGACGCCCAGGCAAGCGCCCGTCCCACTGGGCGCGCGAATGGCGCGGCGCACGAGGTGGCGCGGCACGCATCGCGTGGAGAAGGGGCACGGCGGGCTGCGCGGAGCGAAGGCGTGGGCGGCCCAGCAGTGCGGCGTGCCGGCGCCAAAGGCGCACGGCTCGGTGCGGCGGCATGGCGTGGCGACGCGGCGTTGGCGACGCGGCGTTGGTGGCGCGGCGTGGCGGCGTTGGTGCGGAGGTCGGCAGGGGTGCGGCCCGGTACCGGAGGTGGCGGAGCGGCGGGAACGCTCGGGGCGCGGCACGTCGGTGTGGACATGAGGCGCAGGGGGGTGGACCCGACGGCGAGGCTGGCGGCCAGGTGGCGAATGGGGGGTGAGTGGGCAGAGGCCCCGACGGCGAGGCTGGCGGCCGGGTGCCGGTCGGGGCGGTGGGTGAGGCGGTGAGTGGGGGGTTACCGCAGCGAGGTTACTGCAGCGGCGGGAGGTCCGGCGGCGTGGCGGATGGGTGTTCTTCGAGGGCGGCCAGCGCCAGCTCGATCGCCTTCTCGAGCTGCGGGTCCCGCCCCGCCACCCGATCCTGTGGCGTGATCACCACCTCGATGTCCGGCTCCACCCCGTAGTTCTCCACGCCCCAGCCGTGCCCTTCGAGCCAGAACGAGTACCGGGGCTGCGTGACCCGCGTCCCGTCGACGAGCGAGTACCGGGAGTCGATGCCGATCACCCCGCCCCAGGTCCGCGTCCCCACCAGCGGGCCGATGCCGCGGATCTTGATCCCGGCGCTGACGATGTCCCCGTCCGAACCCGCGAACTCGTCGGTGATCGTCACGATCGGCCCCCGGGGCGAGTCCTCCGGGTAGCGCATCGGCTCGTAGCCGCGTGCCCGCGCCCACCCCGTGACCTTGCGGGACAGCTTCTCCAGCACGAGCTCCGACAGGTGCCCGCCGCCGTTCTCGCGCACGTCCACGACCAGCCCGTCGAAGGCCATCTCGGTACGCAGGTCGCGGTGGAACTGCGCCCACCCCGTCGCCACCATGTCGGGCACGTGCAGGTATCCGAGCCTGCCGGCGGAGGCCTCCCGGACGCGGGCGCGGCGGCTCTCCACCCAGTCGTGGTAGCGCAGCCGGGTGTCCTCCGCGATCGGGCTGACCACGACGCGGCGGGTGTCCCCGCCGGCGGCCGGCCGTACGGTCAGCTCAGTGGGCTGGCCGGCGGTGCCCGCCAGGAGGGCCAGCGGACCGCGTACCGGATCCACGGGACGCCCGCCCACCGCGACGATCGCGTCGCCGGGACGGACGGCCACCCCGGGCGCGAGCAGCGGGGAGCGCGCGTCGTGGTCGGAGGACTCGCCGGGCAGGATGCGTACGACCCGCCACACGCCGTCGTCGTCCCTGGCGAGGTCCGCGCCCAGGAGCCCCTGGCGGCGGCGCGGGTCGACGCCGGCGCCGTTGGCGCTCGCGTACGCGTGGGAGGTGCCCAGCTCGCCCTGCGTCTCCCAGAGCAGGTCGATCAGCTCGGAGTGGGCGCCGATGCGTCCCACCAGGGGCTCGTAGCGGTCGAGCACGCCCTGCCAGTCGACGCCGTTCATGTCCTCGCGCCAGAAGTGGTCGCGCATGAGGCGGCCGGCCTCGCGGAAGCCCTGCCGCCACTCGGCGATCGGGTCGATCTCCACGGCGATCCGGTCGAGGTCGATGGAGACGACCTCGTCGCCCTCGGTGGCGGCGCGGGTCTGCAGGCCGTTCTTGCCGTTGGTGACGAGCCTGCCGCCGTCGCCGCTGACCTCGAACGCACGCACCTCCTTGCCCAGCTCGGACGTGGCGCGCTTCTTGAGGTCGTAGCGTTCGAGCACGATCTCGGTGACCGGCTCGGTGCCGTCGCCGAGCTGCCCCGCGAGGGGGTGGCGCAGCCAGAGCAGGGCGTCCTTGGCGGTACGCAGGTTGCCGTAGCGGCCCGCGGGCACCGGCACCGGCACCACGCGCGAGGGGAGCCCTTCGGGATCGACCTCGGTACGTGGTGCGGCGTCGTCCTTCTTGTCGTCCTTGGCGGGCTTGTCGTCCTCGCCGTTGAACCCGCGTCCCTGCAGGGAGGGGTCGAACGGCGACGGCGTGGTGGCCTGCAGGGGCACGATGTACGGCTTGCACCCGCCATGGAAGGACATGTCGAAGACGTGCGCGTCGTACACCGGGTCGAAGGTCCGCACCGACAGGAACGCCAGGTGCTTCCCGTCCTTGGTGAACATCGGGTCGAAGTCGGAGAAGCGCACCGACGTCACGTCGATCACCGACGTCCCGTCGACCCGCCCCATCTTGATCTGCGACAGCGGCTCGTGGTGCGGGTGCACCCAGGCCAGCCACCCCGAGTCGGGCGAGAACGTGAGCCCGCTGACGTCTCCCTGCGTGGTCCGGTCGAGCTGCCGGATATTTCCGGACTCGATGTCGATGACCAGCAGCCGCCCGTCATGCGTGGCGACCGCCACGTGCTTGCCGTCGGGCGAGACCGTCAGTTCGAGCACCCGCCCGAGCTCCCCGGTGGCCAGCGTCCTGACCTCGCCGCCCGGCGTGCCGATCTCCAGCCCGTCCTCGCCGCCGGCGTCCGACACCCAGACGGCCCGGCCGTCCGCGTCGAGCACCTGCGGCAGCCGTACGCGGACACCCGGCTGCGCCCGCAGCACGCCCGCGGGCCCGTCGCGGTGGGTCACCCAGTGGGCGGTGCCGCGGATCTCCACGGCGCTGGCCCGCCCGCTCGCGTCCGGCGAGAACGCGCCGACCCGCAGCGGCGCGGGGCGCTTGGCCCGCCCCGGCCGCGGCCCGCCCAGCGTCACGTCCAGCCGGTACGGCTCCGCGTCCAGGCTCTCCAGCAGCCAAAGGTCCCCGGCGTGGCTGTAGATGACCCGCTCCCCGTCGCCGGTGGCGTGGCGGGCGTAGAACTCCTGGTGATCGCTGTGCCTGCGCAGGTCGGACCCGTCGGGCAGGGCGGAGTAGACGTTGCCGACGCCGTCGACGTCGGACAGGAAGACGAGCCGGTCCCCCACCCAGTTGACCGCCCAGTACTGCGCGGTGCTGTCGGCGAACAGGCGGGCGAACTCCCCGTCGCCCTCCGCGTCGACCCAGATCTTGCCGGCCGTGCCGCCCCTGTAGCGCTTCCACTGCGACGGCTCGCGCCACATCGGCGACACGGTGGCCACCCGCGCGCCGCTGACGGCCACGTCGCTGACCCACCCGTACGGCAGGCGCGTGGCGGGGCCGCCGTCGAGCGGCACCGCGTACGCCCAGGTCCGGCCCCGCTCGCTCTGCCCGGCCGCGGTGACCGCCAGCACGTCGCCCTCGCCCGTCCAGCCGCGTACGCCGGTCGTGGCGCTACCCCAGTAGGTCAGCCGCTCGCCCTCGGGGCCGTCGATCCCGGCCGCGAACACCTCCGGCGCGCCCTCCTTGCCGCCCGTCCACGCGATGCGCGTGCCGTCGGGCGAGAATCTCGGGTGCGACACCGCGACGCGGTCGGCGGTGAACCGCCAGGCCCTGCCTCCGGACAGGGGAGCCAGCCAGACATCGTCGTCTGCGACGAAGGTGACCATGTCACCGTGGATATGCGGGTATCTGAGGTATGCGCCATTTGTCACATGTGCACATTAATGCCAGATGCCAAGGTCAGCCCAAGAATTCTCCCTCGAACGGGCCCACCACGTCCCGCGAACTGTCAAGTAGGGGATGTGCCTGAAATGCCGGGAAGAGGATGGACTATGAAGTTTTGCGCCCGTCCACACCAGCTCCCGTCCCGCCTGGCGGCCGCGGCCGTCATCCTCAACTCCGGGCTCAGCAAGGTCCACGCCGACGAGCAGACCGCGGCGGGCCTGCACGGCATGGCGGCGAACACGTACCCGTTCCTGCGTGACATGGACCCGGTGGCCTTCACCAGGCTGCTCTCCAGAAGCGAGATCGCGCTCGGGACCGCGCTGCTCGTGCCGATCGTGCCGTCGCTGGTGGCGGGGGCCGCTCTGACCGGGTTCGCGGCAGGGCTGGTCGGCCTGTATCTCAGGACGCCGGGGATGCGGCAGGAGGGCAGCCTGCGCCCGTCCGAGCAGGGCATCGGGCTGGTCAAGGACATCTGGCTGCTCGGCATCGGCATAGGGCTGGTGCTGGAGGAACTCCAGTCCACCGACTAAGACCGACAAACCCGGGTACGCGGCACCATATGGTACAAATCGGCTACACCTTGATGTCCGAGCAGACCCCCGCGCGGGAGCTGGTCGATCACGCCGCGGTGGCCGAGCGGATCGGCTTCGACTACGCGGTCATCTCCGACCACTACTTCCCGTGGATCGAGGAGATGGGGCACTCGCCGTACTGCTGGTCCGTGCTCGGCGCGGCGGCCCAGGTCACCCGGCGCCTGCCGCTCATGACGTACGTGACCTGCCCCATCATGCGCTACCACCCGGCCGTGGTGGCCCAGAAGGCGGCGACCATGGGCGTGCTGAGCGAGGGCAGGTTCACGCTGGGCCTCGGGGCCGGCGAGAACCTGAACGAGCACGTCATCGGCGAGGGCTGGCCACCCGTGGACACCCGGCACCGGATGTTCGCCGAGGCGATCCGGATCATCAAGCTGCTGTTCGGCGGCGACTACGTCACGTACCAGGGCGAGTTCTACGACGTCGACTCGGCCAAGCTCTACGACCTGCCGGAGCGGCCGGTCCCGCTCGCCATCGCCGCCTCGGGCGGCCAGTCCGCGGAGATCGCCGCCGAGTACGGCGACGTGCTGGTGGTCAACGAACCGCTGCCGGACGTGGTCAGGCAGTTCAACGCCGCGGGCGGGCACGGCAGGCCCGTGTACGGGCAGCTGCCCATCGCGTACGACACCGATCCCGAGGCCGCCAGGGATCGGGCACACCGCCTGTGGCGCTGGGCGGCCGCCGGCGGTTGGAAGGTCATGGCCGAGCTGCCCGGTCCGGTGAACTTCGCCGCCGCGACCGGCACCGTACGCCCCGAGGACGTGGCCCAGAGCGTGCCGTGCGGGAACGACGTGGACGCGGTCGTGCAGGGCGTCAGGCAGTTCGCCGACGCCGGGTACACCCACGTCGCGCTCGTCCAGATCGGGCACGACCAGCAGCAGCCCTTCTTCGACTGGGCGGAGAAGGAGCTGCTGCCGGCCCTGCGCGAGCTATGAGTTACGGGACGATGTTGACCAGCTTGGGCGCCCGGACGATCACCTTGCGGGGCGAGTTCGTCAGGTAGGGGGCGACCTTCTCCGAGGCCAGCGCCAGCTGCCGCAGCTCGTCCTCGGTGATGTCCGGCGAGACCTCCAGCCGGTCGCGCACCTTGCCCGCCACCTGCACCACGCAGGTGACCGACTCCTGCACCAGCAGCGCGGGCTCGGCCACCGGCCACCCGGCGAAGGCGACGGCGCCGGTGCGGCCCAGCCGCTCCCAGCCCTCCTCGGAGGTGTACGGGGCCACCAGCGACAACATGATCGCCAGCGTCTCCGCGGCCTCGCGCACCGCCGGGTCACCGGCGCCGGGGCCGGAGTCGATGGCCTTGCGCGTGGCCGAGGTCAGCTCCATCATGCGCGCCACCGCGACATTGAAGCGGTAGGACTCGACCAGCTTGGTGACCTCGTCGATCGTGCGGTGGGTGACCTTGCGCAGCTCCACGTCGCCGCCCTCGAACGCCACGCCGGGCGCGCTGTCCACCTCGGACATGACGCGCAGCGCGCGGGCCAGGAACTTCAGCGACGCCGCCGGCGAGAGGTCGGCCCAGTCGATGTCGTCCTCGGGCGGCCCGGCGAAGACCATGGTCAGGCGCACGGCGTCGACGCCGAAGTCGTCGATCTGCTGCCCCAGATCGACGCCGTTGCCCAGGGACTTCGACATGGCCTTGCCGCCGTTGATCACCTGGCCCTGGTTCAGCATGCGCCGGAACGGCTCGGTGAAGTCGACCATGCCCATGTCGTGCAGGACCTTGGTGAAGAACCGCGAGTAGAGCAGGTGCAGCACCGCGTGCTCGATGCCGCCGACGTACTGGTCGATCGGGCCCCACTTGCGCACCCGCTCGACGTCGAACGGGCCGTCGGTGTAGCCGGGCGAGCAGTAACGCAGGTAGTACCACGACGAGTCGACGAACGTGTCCATCGTGTCGGTGTCGCGCTTGGCCGCGCCGCCGCACTTGGGGCACTCGACGTTGACCCACTCGGTGGCGCTGGCCAGCGGGGAGACGCCCTTGGGGGCCAGTGCCTCGCCGCGCATGTCGGGCAGCGTGACCGGCAGCTGCTCGTCGGGGACGGGCACCTCGCCGCAGTCGCCGCAGTGGATGATCGGGATCGGCGTGCCCCAGAACCGCTGGCGGGACAGCAGCCAGTCGCGCAGCCGGTAGTTGACCGCGCCCGTGCCCCTGCCCTCGCGCTCCAGGATCTCGATGATCTTGGAGATGGCCTCGACCTTGGTCAGGCCGTCGAGCGGCCCGGAGTTGACCAGCGTGCCCTCGCCCGGCGTGGCCTCGCCGGTCTCGCCCGGGTCGGCCAGGCCGGTGTGCACGACGACCTTCACCGGCAGCTCGAACTTCACCGCGAAGTCCAGGTCGCGCTGGTCGTGGGCGGGCACGGCCATGATGGCGCCGTGGCCGTAGTCGGACAGCACGTAGTCGGCCGCCCAGACCGGGATGCGCTCGCCGTTGACCGGGTTGACCGCGTAGCGGCCCAGGAAGACGCCGGTCTTCTCCTTGTCGGTGGACAGCCGCTCGATGTCGCTCAGCTTGGCGACCTCGGCGCGGTAGGCCTCGAACTCGGCGCGGTGCTCGTCGGTGACGATCTCGTCGGCCAGCTTGGCGTCCACGGCGACCACGAAGAAGGTGGCGCCGAACAGCGTGTCGGGCCGCGTGGTGTAGACGTGGACCGGCTCCTCGCGGCCCTCGATCTCGAACAGCACGTCGGCGCCCTCGGAGCGGCCGATCCAGTTGCGCTGCATGGTCAGCAGCCGCTCGGACCAGCCCTCCTGCAGCTGGTCCATGTCGTCCAGCAGGCGCTGCGCGTAGTCAGTGATCTTGAAGTACCACTGCGTCAGCTCGCGGCGGACGACGTCGGCGCCGCAGCGCTCGCACTTGCCGGCCACGACCTGCTCGTTGGCCAGCACGGTCTGGTCGTTGGGGCACCAGTTGACCAGGCCGCCCTTGCGGTAGGCCAGGCCGCGCTCGAAGAACCGGTTGAACAGCCACTGGTTCCAGCGGTAGTAGTCGGGGTCGCTGGTGTGCAAACGGCGCGACCAGTCGAAGGACAGCGCGTAGCGCTTGAACGAGGTGACCTGCGTCTCGATGTTGGCGTAGGTCCACTCGGCCGGGTGGGCGTTCCTCTTGATCGCGGCGTTCTCCGCCGGCAGGCCGAAGGAGTCCCACCCGATCGGGTGCATGACGTTGTAACCCTGCTGGTACCAGTAACGAGCGACCACGTCGCCCAGCCCGAAGGCCTCGGCGTGCCCCATGTGCAGGTCGCCGGACGGGTAGGGGAACATGTCGAGCATGTAGCGGCGCTCGCGCGGGTCAGCCGGGTCTTCGCTCGCCCGGTAGGGTTCCTGCTCCTCCCACCGCTGCTGCCACTTGGCCTGCAGCGCCTGCGGATCGTACTCACTCACGGCTACTGTCCTTCTGGCTTGATTCGGACCCCATAAGAAAACCCCCCGTGCACACAACGAGGGGTAGCCGCGACGGCGAGAATCTTCAGGGCCGTCGCGGCCCGCTAAGAAGCAGGGTCGCGGAACGCATGTGTCAAGCCTAGCGCACGTCTTCGGCTGAATGCAGATACTCGATCGAGGTCCGCAGGCACAATGGACCCTTCAGGTCCAGCGAGACCTGATGGTGATGTATCCGTTGTGACCTCATTCGTCCCCTATGAATACCCTTGTCACCGTGGTGTACCCAGCTGAGCCCGAGCAACCGGAGGCAGGCCTGCCTATGCAGGACCCGCCGACGGATCCGCACGGCTTCGCTCGTTTCGCTGCGGAACCACCTGTATCTCCTGGAAAATCCCATGAGATCATGCCTGGTACGTCGAATCCGGATATAACGGGCTATCCGGACAGATACTCGGGAGGGCCGGCAGCAATGGCAACGGAGAATTCCGGACCACACCTGCCACCGTCCTGGCCAGACGCACCGCGCCGCGACGCGCCCGGCTCCCCCGCAACGGAGGTCCCCATGTCCTGGCCCGAGGCCCCGAGGTCCGCTCAGCAGGACCCGGCGTGGCCCGAGCCGCCGCGCACGGACGACTCCTGGCCGGAGCCACCCCGCAGGTCCCGCCCCGAGCCCGCCCGTTCCGAGGCCGGGGGCCCGCAGTCGTGGCCGGACCTGCCGCCCCAGGGCGCCACCGGACCCTCCTGGCCGGCCCCGCCGGCCCGCGACGCCACCGGCCCCTCCTGGCCCGAGCCCTCCCCGCAGGGCGCCTCCGGCCCTTCCTCCTGGCCGGACGTGCCGCCCCCGAGCGCGGCGGGCCCGTCCTCCTGGCCCGACTCGTCGCCGCAGAGCGCCGGACCGTCCTCCTGGCCGGAGGCGTCGCCGCAGAGCGCGCCGACCGCCTGGCCCGACTCTCCGCCGCAGAACGGCCCCTCCTCGTGGCCGGACTCCCCGCCACAGAACGGGCCTTCCTCCTGGTCCGACTCCCCGCCGCAGAACGGCCCGTCCTCGTGGCCGGATGCCGCACAGCAGGGCGGGCGGTCCTCCCGGCCCGACCTTCCGCTCCCCGGCGGACCGTCGCCGCTCCCGGGCGGGCCGTCCTCGCTCCCCGGCGGGCCGTCCTCATGGCCGGACGGGCCTCAGCAGGGCAGCGCCGGGCCGGCCTCCTGGTCCGAGGCCCCGGCACGGGGCGGCTCGGAGTTCCCCCCGAGAGGCGGGGAGCGCCCGGTGCCGGACCCGATCCCCGCGTGGGAGCAGCCGCCGGACCCGATCCCGGCGTGGGAACAGCCGCCCCCGGCCGCCGGCTCCTGGTCGAACCTCTCCTCCCCCGCCCCCTGGCCCCCCGCCGAGCGGGGCGACGCCGGCTCCCCGGAGCAGGCGACGGCCATGTACCAGGTCGACGACCTTCCGCAGGGCGCGCACGCGCCGCCCCGGCAGGCACACCCTTCCGAAGAGCGGACGATGACGTACGCCCAGCACACGGAGAACCTGCTCAACGACCGCGCCACCCCCTCCCCCACCATGGACTCATCGAACATCAGCGCCACACCCCCCGCCGAGGACACCGGCGCCCCGCGCCCCGGCTCGAACCTGAACCGCGACCCCTCGGACCCCGACCGCCCGTTCGTGACCGCAGGCCAGATCAGCGGCTCCCGCACACCGCCGCCGGAGCGCCAGCAGGAGCTCTGGAACACCGTCTTCGGCGACGACTACCAGGCCATGGGCGACGAGGACTCCCTGGAGGAGGAGAGTCAGGGCAGGCCCATCTGGATCTACGCGCTCGGCGGCTCCGTGGCGATCGCGCTGGTCGCGGCGCTGCTGTGGGCGTTCCTCGCCGGCCCGCTGGCCGGTGACGACCCGGCGGCCTCCAACACCGTGGCCGAGAAGCCGACCACCTCGCAGAAGCCGAGCTCCACGAGGTCCTCGACCACGATCGGCGCGCTGCCGAAGTACCCGGGCAAAGCCGCCCCGGTCCTCGGCAGGGTGCCCGACGCCGCCGCCGGGATCTCGCTCCCGCGCCTGGGCGGCACGTGGCGGCTGGACACGCGTACCACCGTCAAGGCCACGTACAACTACGACACCCGCCAGTTCGTCCCGATCACGCAGGACACGAGCGCCCAGCTCATGTCGGGCCCGCTGCCGCAGAAGCTGGCCTCGTACTACGAGAAGGACAACCTGGAGCCGGTCATCAAGCAGGTGGTGCTGGACGCGCGCAAGCGCTTCTTCCCCACCGGCAACAAGGTCCGCAAGATCGCCCAGCAGCCGATCAAGGTGGGCGACAACACGGGACGGCTGATCGCGTACTCGCTGACGTCGGAGACCGAGAAGGCCACGATCGTGACGATGGCCGTCAACACCGGGGGCAACCTCCCGGCCATCGTCTACATGTCGATCCCGGCGGACAGCAAGCAACTCCTGCCCGACATCCGCACGGTCATGAACCAGCTGAGGATCGGCGCCCAGGGCTGATCAGAAGTCGCACTCCATGTGCTTGATCCCGTTGATGAACATGGAGTGCAGCCGGTCGGGCCGGCCGCCCTCGATGCGCGGCACGCGGCGCAGCAGCTCGCGGAACATCACCGTGATCTCCCGCCGGGCCAGGTGCGCGCCCAGGCAGAAGTGGGGCCCGGGCCCGCCGAAGCCGACGTGCGGGTTGGGCTGCCGGGTGATGTCGAAGCGGTGCGGGTCGGCGAACACGCTCTCGTCCCTGTTCGCCGACCAGTAGAACAGGACCGCCTTCTCGCCCTTGCGGTAGAGGTGCCCGTTCATCTCGTGGTCCCTGGTGACCTTGCGGCGCATGAAGTTCACCGGGGAGGCCAGCCGGACGATCTCCTCCACGGCGCCGGGCGCGTGCCCGTCGATGTCCTCCAGCCAGAGCGCGCGCTGGTCGGGGTTGTTGGTGAGCAGGCGCAGCCCGTACGAGATGGCGTTCCTGGTGGTCTCGTTGCCCGCCACCACCAGCAGGATGAAGAACGACCCCAGCTCCTGCATCGTCAGCCGCTCGCCGTCGATGTTGGCGTTGACCAGGGACGACGTCAGGTCGTCCGTGGGGTTCTCGGCGCGGTGGGCGGCGAGGTCCTGCACGAGCTGCTGGAGCTCCATGCCGGCGGTGAGCAGGCGCTCGGCGAGCTGGGTGAGGTCGGCGCCGCCGTATTCGGGGTCGAAGCCGCCGAGGATGACGTTCGAGTGCTCGAAGACGAACCGGTAGTCCCGCTCGGGGATGCCCATCATGTCGCAGATGATCTTCAGCGGGAGGCGCGCGGCGACCTCGGTGACGAAGTCGCAGCCCGGCCCCTTCGCCAGCAGGTCGTCCACGATGCCGGCAGCCGCCGCCTCGACGTCCGCCTCGAACTGCTTGATCATCTTGGGCGTGAACGCGCGCGAGACGATCCTGCGCAGTCTCGCGTGGCGCGGGTCGTCCATGTTGATCATCGAGCCGAAGTACTCGGCGAACTCGGCGGGCATGTCGGGGATGTTCGTCGCGCCGCCGTCGCCCGAGCAGAAGACCTCGGGGTTGCGGCTGGCCTCGAGGATGTCGGCGTGCTTGACGAGGGCGTGGTAGCCGGGGCCCCTGGGCGCGAAGTCGATCTCCATCTCCTGGAAGAAGGCGGGGGTCCGCAGCGCGCGCAGCCGCTCGAACGCCTCCTCGCGCTCGCTCATGGGCCTGGCCCAGAAGTCGCGATCAGACAGATCGAAGTCAAGGACGCTCATAAGGCCATCTTTTGTGAAAGCAAGCACTTACGTCAATGTGCTCGTGGCCCGGAAAACCAGTGGCTCCCGGTGGCGGGCGGGCTCTAGGGTGGCGCGCATGACGTTCTTCTTCCACCTCCGGTAGCGATCCGCCGGCGGGTCGCGGACGACCCCACCGCCGGCGATGCGGGACGGCTGAGCGAGCGCCGTCCCGGGTCGCGACGTGGGAGAAGGACACGTGCATACCTTTGCCGTGGCCAGGGCGGTGCATGGCATCGAGCCCCTGGTGGCCACGGAGATTCGACGTTCCCGGCTGGGCGTGGTGCACGGGGTGCGCCATCGCGAGGTGTGGTTCGAGGCCGCGCCCGGGGCCGACCTGACGGGCCTGCGGACCGCGGACGACGTGCTGCTGGCCGCCGCCGTGGTGGACGGGATCGGCCACGGCCGCTCCGCGCTGCGCCGGCTGGCCCTCGCGGCCCGCTCCGTGAGCCTGGGAGGGCTGACGGGCAGCGGGGTGGAGGTGTCGGCGTCGTTCGTCGGGCGGCGCAACTACACCCGGTTCGAAATCGAGGACACGGTCGGGGCCGAGCTGGCGCGGCCGCTGCGGCTGCCGTACCACTCCAGGAGGGACGGCGCGCGGCCGCCGCGGGACGCGATGTCGTGGCGGGTCACGATCGAGGGCGACCGGGCGCTCATCGCGCTGCGGCTGGCGGACCGGCCGCTGCACCGGCGGGCGTACAAGACGGGCTCGATCCGGGGCACGCTGCACCCGCCGGTGGCCGCCGCCATGGCGGCGCTGGCCCGCCTCGGGGGCGCGGGGACGGTGCTCGACCCGTGCTGCGGCGCGGGCACGACGCTCATCGAGGCCCACGCGCTGGCCCCCAGGGCGCGTCTCCTGGGCTTCGACCACGACCCGGCCGCACTCCGCGCCGCGACCGCCAACGCACGGGCCGGGGGCGCAGCAAGCGCCGGGCTCGGGGGCGGGGCGGCGTTCGGGTGGGGGGTGGCGGACGGCGGGCGGATCCCGCTGGCCGACGGGAGCGTGGACCGGGTGCTGGTGAACCCGCCCTGGGGGCGTCAGGTGCCGCCCCGCGGGCTGCTCGCGCGGGACCTCGGCCCGCTCTGGCGGGAGGTCCGGCGGGTGCTGGCCTCCGACGGGCTCGCCGTGGCGCTGGTGCACGACGGGATCCCGCGCGGGTTCGCGCTGGAGGAGGCGGTCCGGGTCAGCCTCTCGGGGCAGCATCCGGAGATCGCGGTCCTCAGGAAGGAGGCGGGCCGCGTCAGGAGGTGAACCCCCGCGGGCGGACCTGGGTCATCTCGGCCGCGGACGGCGAGCCGAGCCAGTCCAGGATCAGCCGGTTGACCTCGGCCGGGCGCTCCAGGTGGAGGAAGTGCCCGGCGCCCGCCACCAGCTCGGTCCGCGACCCCGGGGGCAGGTGGCTCATCGCGTTCTTGGCCAGCTCGGCGCTCAGGCATCCATCCTGGGCGCCGTGCAGGAACAGGACGGGGGCGGTGATCCCGCCCTCCAGCGCCGGGTAGCGGCCGGACGGAGGCGTGGTGCCGAGCATGGCCCGGTAGTAGCCGAGGGCCGCGCTCAGGTTGGCGGGCTCGCCGATGCTGCGCCGTACGAACTCCAGGTCCTCGCGCGCGTCGTAGCCGGGCGACCAGTCGCGCCAGAGGTTCTCGAGGAAGCCGGGGCTCGCGGCGGCCGCCTCGCCCACGGCCGTCTGGAAGAGGAAGACGTAGAACGACCGCTTGAGCTGCTCGTACTCCAGGAACCCGGCGCCGAGCGAGCCGGGCGGCGGCACCGCGAGCGTGACGGCGCGCCGGAAACGTCCTGCCAGGTGGTACACGGGGAAGGCGCCCCAGTCGTGCCCGATGACGACCGCGTCCTCGTCGCCCCCGAGCTCCTCGTGCAGCGCGCGGACGTCGGCGACCAGCGCGGCGTCCTCGTACGCGCCGTCGGCGGGCACCTCGGTGGGCGCGTATCCCCGCATGAACGGCGCGACCGCGCGGTAGCCGCGCTGGGCCAGCGCGGGCATCAGGTGCCGCCAGGTGTGCGCGGAGTCGGGGAAGCCGTGCAGGCACAGCGCCAGCGGCCCCTCACCCAACGACAGATACGCGAACTCCACCCCGTTGGCGTGGATAGTCCTGATCTCCATGACTGCGAAACCTAGCATTCGACCCGCCTCGGAGGTACCACTACTCGAAGGGGCCTGTATCACAGAGGAGAACTCATGCGGCGGGGATGGGTGCTCGCGCTCGCGTCATTGACCATCGTGCTCGTCGTGGTGGACCTGACCGCCGTGACGATCGCGCTGCCCGACATCCGCTCCGGCCTGGGGGCGAGCCTGCCCGAGGTGCAGTGGGTGGTGGACGCGTACGCGCTCACGCTGGCCGCGGTCCTGTTACCGGCCGGGGTCCTGGCCGACCGCTACGGCAGGCGCCGGCTGCTGACGATCGGGGTCTCGGTCTTCACGCTGGCCTCGCTGGCCTGCGCCCTGGCCCCGACGGCGCCCCTGCTCGACCTGGCCAGGGGCGTGCAGGGCCTGGGCGCGTCGGCGCTGTACGGGACCACGACGCCGTTGATCGCCTCCGTCTACCCCGAGGGGCCGGAGCGGGGCAAGGCGCTCGGGATCTTCAGCGCGGTCTCCGGCCTGGCCATGACGCTGGGCCCGGTCGTGGGCGGGGCGCTGACGGGGGCGTTCGGCTGGCGGGCGATCTTCCTGATCAACCTGCCGATCGGCGCGTTCGTGCTGGTGGCGCTGCGGCAGCGGGTGGCGGAGTCGCGCGGCAGTGGCCATCTCGACCCGGCGGGGATCGTGCTGGTCGCGGCGGCGCTGTTCGCGATCATCCCGGCGCTCATCCACGACCTCCCGTGGCTGCTGGTGGCGGGGCTGGTCCTGCTGGCGGCGTTCGTGGTCGTGGAGCGGCGCTCGGCCGAGCCGATGATCGACTTCGGGCTCTTCAGGAACGGGGTGTTCGCGGTCGGCTCGGGGACGACGCTGCTCATGCTGGCGGCGCTGCTGGGCGCGTTCACGTACCTCACCCTGTACGTGCAGGGCGAGCTGCACACCAGCCCTGTCGAGGCGGGCACGCGTTTCCTGGCCTTCAGCGCGGCGGCCGTCATCGGGCCCGTCGCGATCGGCCGGGTGCTGCACCGGTGGCCGATGGGCGCGCTCATCGCCGCCGGCCCGGCGCTGATCGCGGTCGCGCTGCTGGTCATGAGCGTCCCCGCGGCCGACCCGTGGACGCCGATCATGTTCGGGCTGTTCCTCGGCGGCCTGGGCCTGGGCGCCGGGAACGTCGTCGCCAACCAGGTCGGCCTGACCGCGCCGATGGACCGGGTGGGCATGGCCACCGGCGTCGTGAACACGGTCAAGCAGGTCGGCACGGCCGTGGGCGTGGCCGTGCTGGCGGCGCCGTACCGGGCGGGGGTCACCTCGATGTTGCTGGTGGCGGCCGGGCTGGCGCTGGCCGGAGCGCTGCTGCCGGTGGCGCTGCTCCGGCGCGCAGGTCAGAAGGTGTAGCTCATGTGCTTGATGCCGTTGATGAAGTTGGACAGCAGGTGGTCGGGCTCGCCCACGGCCTTGATGTGCGGCACGCGGGTGAACAGCTCGCGGAACATCACGGTCATCTCCCTGCGCGCCAGGTGCGCGCCCAGGCAGTAGTGCGGCCCGGGCCCGCCGAAGCCGACGTGCGGGTTGGGGTCGCGGGTGATGTCGAAGGTGTCGGGGTCGGCGAAGACGGCCTCGTCGCGGTTGGCGGAGTTGTAGAAGAGCAGCACCTTGTCGCCCTTCTTGTACCGCATGCCGTTCATCTCGTGGTCCCGCGTCAGCGTGCGGCGGAACTGGATCACCGGTGTGGCGTAGCGGATGATCTCGTCGCACGCGGTGACGATGTGGCCGTCGAAGTTGTTCAGCAGGATCGCGCGCTGGTGGGGGTGCTCGGTGAAGAGCCTGAGGCCGTGCGCGATGGCGTTGCGGGTGGTCTCGCTGCCCGCCACCACGAGCAGGATGAAGAACGACCCGAGTTGCTGCGGGCTGAGCCGCTCCTCGCCGTTGACCAGCAGGCTGACCAGGTCGCCCGTGGGGCGTTTGCGCCGCTCGTCGCCGAGGCGGGCGGCCAGCCGGTTGAGGGAGTAGCCGGCGCGCAGCAGCTTGCCCAGGCCCTTGGCGACGTTGCGGCGGGTGAGGTCGGTGCCGACGCCGGTGTACTCGGGGTCGGTGTTGCCCAGGATGACGTTGGTCTGCTGCAGCACCATGTCATGGAACTCGGCCGGGATCCCCATCATGTCGCAGATGACCCGTACGGGGAGCTTGGCGGCCACCTGCGCGACGAAGTCGCCCGGCCCCTGCTCGATCGCGTCGTCCACGATCTCGGCGGCGGCCCTGGCGAGGTCCTCCTCCATCTTCGCCAGGATGCGCGGCGTGAACGCCCTGGAGACGATCCGCCGTAACTGCGCGTGTTTCGGGTCGTCCATATTGATCATGGAGCCGAAGTACACGCTCAGCCAGCGGGGCATGTCGGGAATGCTGTTGGAGCAGGGCTCGCTGCTGAACACGGCTGCGTTCCTGCTGGCCTCGGTCACGTCGGCGTGGCGCACCAGGGCGTAGAAGCCGGGCCCGCCGCCGATGAACGGCAGGATCTGCTCCCGCATGAAGACCGGGCGGTCCATCTGTCTCAGCCTGCGAAAGGCCTCATTGCGCTCGGACTGCGGCAGGCCCCAGAACGGGATCTGCGACAGGTCCAGGTCAGCGGACAGTGTCATATCACACAAGCCTTCTGCAAGTGCCCACTTACGTCAAGAGGCACTTACCGGTGCTTCCCGATCAGATCGGCTGCCTTTTCGCCGATCATGATAGCCGGGGCATGGGTGTGGCCGCGGTTCAACGTCGGCATCACCGACACGTCGACGACCCTGAGCCCTTCGACCCCGCGTACGCGCAGGGAGGGGTCGACCACGGAGGCGTCGTCCGTCCCCATGCGGCAGGTGCCGACCGGGTGGTAGAGCGTCTCGCCGCGCTCGCGCACCCACCGCGCGAGCTCCTCGTCGCTCTCCGGCGCCCAGTACGGCGCCATCGGCCCGCCCGCCCACGGCTTCATCGCGGCCGTGGCGAAGACCTGCTTGGCCGTCTTCAGCCCCGCGACCAGGCGTTTGACGTCGGCCTCCGCGCTCAGGTAGCCGGGGTCGATGACCACGTCCCGGCCGTTGAGCCCGACCCTGCCGCGGCTCTCCGGCTGCAGCAGCACGACGCCGACGGTGAGCCCGTGGCCGGTCGGCGGGGTGAGGCCGTGGTCGACGAACGGCCCGGGCGCGAAGATCAGCTCGATGTCGGGAGCGGGCTCCTCGGCCGAGGTCCTGATGAACGCGACCGCCTCGCCTACGTTCGTGGTGAGCATGCCGGAGCGCAGCACGATGTAACGCAGCAGGTTGCTGATCGACTCGGCCTTGGTCAGCGTCACCGGCTGCTTGCACTCGACGTACACGCCGCTCGAAAGGTGGTCCTGGAGGTTCTTGCCGACCTCGGGCAGCTCGTGCACGACCGTGACCCCCGCGTCGCGCAGCTCGTCGGGGGCGCCCACGCCGGAGCGCATCAGCAGGTACGGGGACCCGATCGCGCCTGCGGACAGGATGACCTCGCCCTTGGCCCTGACCTGGGCCCCGCCGCTGTGCTCGATGCCGATCGCGCGCCGACCCTCGAACACCACCCGGTCCACGGTGGCCCCGGTGATCACGTGGAGGTTGGGCCGGCCCTTGGCCGGACGCAGGTAGGCGTCGGCCGAGCTCCATCTGCGGCCCCGGTTCTGGGTGACGGGGGTGGGGCTGTAGCCCTCGTTGGAGGGGCCGTTCAGCTCCTTGAGCCGGGTGAGTCCGAGCTCCTCGCACGCCTTGAGGAAGGCGGCGGTGGTGACGTTGGGACTGCGCAGCTCGGAGATGTAGAGGGGCCCGGAGGTGCCGTAGACGCCGCCCTCGTTGCTGCCGACGCGGTGCTCGGCCCTGGTGAAGTACGGCAGGACCTCGCTGTACGACCAGCCGGAGACGCCCCACTGGTCGTAGTCGCGCTCGCAGCCGCGTACCCACATCTGGGCGTTGAGCGAGGACGAGCCGCCGATCACGCGGCCGCGGGGCCAGTAGAGCTCGCGGCCCGACATCTCGCCCTGTTTGGCCGTGGTGTAGTTCCAGTCGTAGTCGGTCTTGAACAGCTTGGCGAAGCCCGCGGGCATGCGGATCTCCAGTTTGTCGTCCTGGCCGCCCGCCTCGACCAGCGCGACCGTCACGCCGGGATCGGCCGAGAGCCTGTTGGCCAGCACGCACCCGGCGGATCCCGCCCCGACGATCACGTAGTCGTACTCCATGGCTCCTCCAAGTAACTTGTTACTTGCTTACTCCAGGCCGGGCGGCACGTCCATACGCAGTTGTGACCTCCGTTACCTACCGGTCGGTATGGCCTGCTGCGAGGATGGCGCCCAAGCCCCGGCTTTGAGGAGGAAGGCGTCATGCTCAACCTGTCGACCGTCCTGGAGGACAGCGCCAGGAACACCCCTGACGGCACCGCCATCGTCTTCGGCGACATGCGGCTGCCGTACTCCATGATCGACACCATAGCCAACCAGGTCGCGAACCTCCTGGTCGCCCGCGGTGTCGGCAAGGGGGACAAGGTGGCGCTGGCGTGCCCCAACCTGCCGTATTTCCCGTTCGTCTACTTCGGCATCCTGAAGGCCGGCGCCACGGTGGTGCCGCTCAACGTGCTGCTGCAGTCGCGGGAGATCACCTACCATCTCGGCGACAGCGACGCCAAGGCCTTCTTCTGCTTCGAGGGCACCCCCGAGCTGCCGCTGGGCGAGCGCGGCAAGGCGGGCTTCGAGGCCGCGGAGGGCTGCGAGCACTTCTTCGTGCTGCCCGCGACCCCGCTCGCGACCGAGTCCGAGTACGGCGAGTCGATCTGGGCGGCGCTGGGCGGCATGGCGGGCGAGTTCGAGACCGTGCAGACGTCGCCGGACGACACCGCGGTGATCCTCTACACCTCGGGCACCACGGGCCAGCCCAAGGGCGCCGAGCTCAGCCACCAGAACATGCTGCTGAACGCCATGGTCAGCGACAAGATGTTCCCCCGCTCCGACGAGGGCGACACGTACCTGGCGGTCCTGCCGCTGTTCCACTCCTTCGGCCAGACCGTGGTCATGAACACCGGCTTCCTGCGCGGCGCCACCGTCGTGCTGCTGCCGCGCTTCGACCCGGGCGACGCGCTGGCGCTCATGGCCAAGGAGGGCGTCACGTTCTTCGCCGGGGTGCCGACGATGTACTGGGGCATGCTCACCAAGATCCACGCGGACGGCGTGGAGGTGCCCCGGTCCCTGCGCGTCGCCGTCGCGGGCGGCGCGTCCTCGCCGGTGGAGGTGCTCAAGGACTTCGAGCGCACCTTCGGCGTCGGCATCCTGGAGGGGTACGGCCTGTCGGAGACGTCGCCGGTGGCCAGCTTCAACCAGCTCGGCCGTCCCACCAAGCCCGGCACCATCGGCACCCCGATCTGGGGCGTGGAGATGAAGCTGGTCGACGGCGACTGGAAGACCGTCGAGGGCGAGGGCCCCGGCGAGATCGCCATCCGCGGCCACAACATCATGAAGGGCTACTACGGCCGCGCGGAGGCGACGGCCGAGGTGATGAACGACGGCTGGTTCCGCACCGGTGACATCGCCACCCGTGACGCGGACGGCTACTATTCCATCATCGACCGGGCCAAGGACATGATCATCCGTGGCGGCTTCAACGTCTATCCGCGGGAGCTCGAAGAGGTCCTGATGACCCACGAGGCCGTGTCGCTGGCCGCCGTGGTGGGGGTCGCGCACGAGTCCCACGGCGAGGAGATCAAGGCGTACGTCATCCCCGCGCCGGGCTCTGCGATCACCGAGGACGAGCTGATCGCCTGGGCCAAGGACAACATGGCGGCCTACAAGTACCCCCGGATGGTCGAGTTCCGCGACTCCCTGCCGATGACGGCCACGGGCAAGATCCTCAAGCGCGAGCTGCGGTAACCGGTCGACTCCTTTCCCTCAGGCGCGGGCACTCTGCCCGCGCCTTTCTCTTTGTGGAGGTCTCGTGGCGGACGGGTACGTCGTCATCACCGGAGGGCCGGGCGCCGGGAAGAGCACCCTGGCCGAGCACCTCGCCTCGCTGGGGTTCCGGGTGCAGCCGGAGGCCGGGCGGGCGATCATCCGGGACCAGGTGGCGATCTCGGGGCCGGCGCTGCCGTGGCTGGACCCGGAGCTGTTCGCCGAGCTGATGCTGGCGTGGGACCTGCGGTCCTACCACGCCGCCTCGGGGGCGGGGCCCGTGGTCTTCGATCGGGGGCTGGTCGACACGATCGGATATCTGCGCATGCTGGGACGTACGGTGCCGCGGCACCTGCACAACGCGGCGCGGACGTACCGCTATCACCGGCGCGTGTTCGCCGCGCCGCCGTGGCCGGAGATCTACGAGCACGACAGCGAGCGGAGGCAGAGCCTCGGGGAGGCCGAGCGGACGTACGACGCGGTCGTGCGGGCCTACGCCGACTACGGCTACTCGGTGGTCACGCTGCCCCGGGCGCCGGTCGAGGAGCGGGCCGCGTTCCTCATCCGCGAGGCCGGCTGGCCGGCACGTACGTGAACGACACCGCCTCCATCAGCGGCCGGCGCCGGGTGTTGTGGAAGGACGCGATGCGCCACCTGCCGTCGGCCTCGCGGACCAGCGTGTACGTCTGCACCTTGGCCAGCTTGGCGGGGCGCTTCTTGGCCACATCTCCCCTGCCGGTGACCACGGCGGCGCCGGGGCCGTAGAAGCGCACCTCCGCGATCTCGTTGAACATCTTCGTGCCCTTGAGCACCGTGTCGAAGAGGGCCTGGTGACCGGCGGCCAGGTCGTCGCGGCCGTGGTAGACGGTGCCGACGAAGGTCGTGTAGCTGGCGTCCTCCGTGAAGCACGCCCCGTACGCGACGCCGTCGCCGCCGTTCCAGGCGCTCTCCAGCTCGGTGAACAGGTTCTGGATCTCGCTGGTGATCATTTCCGCTCCCTCTGATATTATTTGCACTAGTTAAATCTCTGCTCTCATGCAGATATCAACTTAAGGAAGAGGAGTTGGGCTTGTCAACCGACCCGAGCGCCGTCTTCCGGCGCTACCTGAGCGCGATGGTGCTCAACAGCCTGGCCGCCGCCGAGGCCGCCGGGCTCAACGCCACCGACTACTACGCGCTCAACCTGCTCGACCTCACCGGCCCGCTCACCTCCGGCGAGCTGGCCGCCCAGACGGGGCTGACCACCGGCGCCACGACGCGGCTCATCGACCGGCTGGAGCAGGGCGGGTACGCACGCCGCGCGCCGGACCCCGCGGACCGGCGCAAGGTGATGGTCGAGTCGGTGGGCCGGCCGGAACGGCTCGACGAGGTGCTGGCGGGGACCAGGGCCCGGCTGGCCGAGCTGCTGCAGGGCTATCCGGAGGCGGAGCGGGCCACGTTGTTCGACTACTTCGAGCGGGCCGCGACGGCGTACCGGTCGGCCACCGACGAGCTCATCGCGGCGCGGGACGCATGACCCGACGCCTGGCCCTCTTCGACCTGGACAACACGCTGATCGACCGGCTGGCCGCCTTCGAGCTGTGGGCCGCCGAGTTCGCCGCCGAGCGAGGGCTCGGCGAAGGGGCGGCGGCGTGGATGGTGGCGGCGGACGCGGACGGATCCCTGCCCATGGACGCGTTCTTCCGGCTGGTACGCGAGCGGTTCGGGCTGGCCGAGCCGGCCGACGAGCTGTGGGCGGCGTACCGGGCCCGGCTGCCACACCTGGTCCACTGCCCCGGCGAGGTGCTCGACGGGCTCGACCGGCTTCGGGCGGCCGGATGGGCGGTGGGCATCGCGACGAACGGGATGGCCGACAACCAGACCGGCAAGATCGAGCGTACGGGGCTCGCGACCCACGTGGACGGCTGGGCGATCTCCGGGGCGGAAGGCGTGCGGAAGCCCGACGTCCGGCTGTTCGAGATCGCCGCCCGGAGATGCGGCGCGTCGCTGGAATCGGGCGGCTGGGTCATCGGCGACGATCCCGAGAAGGACGTCGAGGGCGGCCGCCGGGCGGGGCTACGGACGATCTGGATCGACCGGGGAGTCACCGGCGGGGTCGTGGCCGATCACACGGTGACCGACGCGCTCTCCGCCATCGAGCTGCTAATCCAGCTGAATTGAACCGCCCGGATCGATAGCGTGGCCGGATGCGGGACAGGCCGGATGCTTTCGACGAGGGGTTGCTGCTGCCCGCGCTCGGCGCGTGGGGCATCGGGGCGCGCACGCTGGACTACGCGCCGGTCGGCTTCGGCGACTACCACTGGGTCGCGGACGGGCGCTGGTTCATCACGGTCGCGGACGTGCGGCGGCGCGGCTTCGACGGGCTCGGGCTGGCCATGGACACGGCCGCCGCGCTGCGGGCCGAGGCGGGGCTCGACTTCGTGGTGGCGCCGCTGCGCACCGCCGACGGCGCGACGCTCCTGCGGCTCGACCGCCACCGGTGGGCGATGAGTGTCTTCCCCTACGCGAACGGTCTCGCCGGCGAGTTCGGCGAGGAGCAGCCGGCCGGAGACCGCGCCGCGATCATCGACCTGCTCGCCGCCCTCCACGCCACGCCGCCGCCCCTGTCCACTCCCCCGCGCCCCCTGGAGCTCTCGGGCCGGGCCGTCCTGGAACAGGCGCTCCAGGACACGCGCCGGCCCTGGCCGGGCGGCCCGTACGCGGAGCCCGCCAGGGAGGTGATCGCCGACCACGCCGGGGTGCTGCGCCGCAGGCTCGCGGACTTCGACCGGACGGCGGCCGGCGCCAGCGAGCCCGTCGTGACGCACGGGGAGCCGCACCCGGGCAACCTGCTGCGGTCCGGCGAGCGGTGGCTGCTGGTCGACTGGGACACGGTGGGGCTGGCGGTGCCCGAACGCGACCTGTGGCTGGTCGCCAGGGACGCCGACGACCTGGCCCGCTACGCCGACGCCACCGGCCGCACGCCCGACCCGGCGGCGCTGGAGCTCTACCGGCTGCGGTGGGCCCTGGACGACGTGGCCGAGTTCGTGGAGTGGTTCCGCTCGCCGCACGGGCGCACGCCGGACGCCAAGGAGAGCTGGGACGCCCTGACGGGCACCCTCAAGACTCTGGCGTCCTAGCGTGCCGGCCGGCCGATCCACCACGCACGACATCGAGATCCATGACGACATCGTGATCAAGCGATACCGCTCGTGGGAGCGTGGCGAACACCGCCGCGAATGGGCCGCGCTCAACGTGCTCGCCTTGCACGCCCCCGGTCTCGCGCCCGCTCCCGTGCGCGCCGACCTCGACGGATCGCCGCCCACAGTGGTCATGAGCCGCCTGCCCGGCACCCCGCTCCGCGGCCTCCCCACCGGCCCCGAGCAGGTCCGCGCCCTCGCCACCGCCCTCACCCACCTCCACCAGGCCATCCCCGGAGCAGACCCGCTCGCCCCCGCCTCCCGGCCCCCGCTCAGCCCCACCTCCGGGCACGTGCTCGAACCCGCTACCGGGCACGTGCTCAAGCCTGCCGCCTGGCACCCGGCCGCGGCCGTCGCGCACGTGCGCACCCTCGCCGCCGCCCACCCCGACCTGGGCGACTCCCCCGGCGCCCGTCGGGCCTTCACCCTCGGGACGGCCTGGCTGTCCGACCCGTCCCTCGACCGACTGCCGGTCAACCCGTTCCCGCCCGTGCTCGGCATGGCCGACGGCAACCTCGCCAACTACCTCTGGGACCCTGACACCGCCCGCGTCCACATCGTCGACTGGGAGGACTCCGGCCTCGCCGACCGTGCCTTCGAACTCGCCGAGGTCGCCGAGCACATCTCCCACGTCGACGGCGACCTGGACAGCGACCTCCTCCTGGCCCACCTCGACCTGGCACCGGCGGAGGCGGCCCGCGTACACGAATTCCGGCGGCTGCTCGCGCTCGGCTGGCTCCTCATGCTCGGCCCCGACGGCCCCGCCACCCGCCGCAATCCCCCCGGCACCCTCGACCGTCAGGCCGAACGCGTGCTCGCCCCCCTGGATTCGTGAATCTTACTCTTGCTTCAATGCATACTGTAGCCATATTGTCACCCTTAGCAATGACGTTCGCCAAAGGAGATCACGTGGGCAGGCACGCCAAGCCCCATAGTCCCAAGGACGAGCTACCAGAGCCCCAAGAGGACTCCACCGAGGACGAAATCCACACCAGTCGCGGAAAACACGCCAAGGACCGGCAGCCGTCACAGTAGACGCGCACCGCTCCCCACCAGGGGACGGTGCGCCGCCGCTCCACACCCCTGACAGCGTTGAACTTGCATAAACTGCAAGCTACCTTGCAGTTTATGAAACAACCGCCGCCCGTCCTGCTCCCGTTGTTGCGATCCCCCTTCCAGGGTGAGCTGCTGGCCTGGCTGTTCCTGCACCCGGGCGAGGAGTATTCCCAGATCGAGCTGGCCACGAGGTTCAAGGTCTCACCCTCGACCGTGACCCGGGAGATCGATCGCCTGGCCGCGGCCGGCTTGGTGGGCACTCGGAAAGTAGGCAACATGCGGATGGTCAGCGCCGACACGAACGTGGTCGTGGCCCGCCCGCTGACCGAGTTGCTCGCCTTGACCTACGGCCCGGTGGCCGTGCTCGGCGAGCAGCTTTCCGGCATCGCCGGCATCGAGGAGGCCTGCATCTACGGCTCCTGGGCCGCACGCTACTCCGGCGAGCCGGGCAGGGTGCCGAACGACGTGGACGTCCTCGTCGTCGGCACCGCGGACGAGGACGAGCTCTATGACGCCGCCAGGGCCGCGGAGCGGCAGCTCGGCCGCGAGGTGAACATTCGGCGGCTGAGTCGCGAGGACTGGGACTCCCCGGAGGGGGATCCTTTTCTGGAGACGGTCAAGGCCCGGCCGCTCGTACGCCTCACGATCGACAAGGGTGAGGATCAATGAGGTGGGAACAAGGACGTGCCGCGATCGAGGGCATGCTGACCCGCGGCGAGCTCGAGAAGGTCGCGGCGAGTCGTTCGCAGGCCGACGAACTGCTCGACCAGGCCGGCAAGCACGTGGCGACGGCCCGTCTGGCGTTGGAGCAGGATTCGATCGGGGCCTACCAGCTGCTGTACGACGCGGCCCGGAAGTCGCTCTGCGCCATCCTGGAGAACCAGGGCCTCAGGGCCAGTAGCCGGGGCGGCCACATCGCGGTGTACGAAGCGGTCGTGGCGCAACTCGATCCGCCACTGGGCAAGAGCCTGCGGCCGTTCGACCGGATGCGCCGACGGCGGAACGAGGCCGAGTACCCGCGGCCGGGCGCTCCGCGATTCACGGCGGACGATGTACGCGCCGACATACCGAAGGTCGAAGCGATCCTTGCGATTGCGGCAACGGTGCTCGACGAAATGCAACCCTTCTGACGGGCGGACGAGACCCTGATCGCCGCGGATCAGCAGCGTGGCCGCCTTGACGCCGTACGGCCGTCCGCGAGGCTGAGCCGCCTGCCCCCATCCCACTGGATAGTTGCGCGCTGAAATAAGTCGGGGATAGTCTCGTACTAAATCCTCCAGCGCTGAACTAACATTGGAACGGAGCCCCGGCATGCACCCCAGCGACCTCACCGGCACCTACACCCTCGACCCCGCGCACAGCCGGTTCGGCTTCGTGGCCCGCCACGCGATGGTCACCAAGGTTCGCGGCGACATCCCCGTCAAGGAGGCCACCGCCTCCCTGGACGCGGGCGACCCGGCCGCCTCCACCGTTCACGTGGTCCTCGACGTGGCCGGCATCCAGACCGGCAACCAGCACCGCGACGACCACCTGCGCACCGGCGACTTCCTGGACGCCGCCGCGCACCCGTACATCACCTTCGACGCCACCGACGTCAAGCACCTCGGCGGCGACAGCTTCGAGGTCACCGGCGAGCTGACCATCCGCGGCGTGACGCGGCAGGTCACCGTCCCCCTCGACTACACCGGCACCGCGATCGACGCCCAGGGCCTGACCCGGGTCGGCTTCGAGGGCAGCACGGTGATCAACCGCAAGGACTTCGGCATCACGTACAACGCGGTTCTGGAGACGGGCGGCGTGATGATCTCCGAGAGGATCACGCTCGAGTTCGACCTGTCCGCCGTCAAGGCCGCCTGATCACCGCACGTCGCCGCCCCGGCACCACGCCCGCAGTACCAGCACGACGACCGTGGCCGCCACCGCGAGCCCGCCGAGCACCCCCATGGCGGCGAGCAGGTCGGCGACCAGCCAGACGTCCAGCAGTCCCGCCTCCGTGACCAGACGCAGTAAAGGCATCGGGAGTGACGGCGTCCAGATCCACGTCGGGCCGCCGCCGGCCAGGTTCGCGACGGTCGGGATCGCGACGAGCACGAGCAGGACGCCTGCCGGAGACCTCAACGAAGGTTGGCCAGCCGGTAGCCGTCGCCGGACCTCCACAGCAGCCAGTCGCCTGCCGCCAGGACGACGTCCGGGCTCTTGTACCGCCGGCCGGTGACCGGATCGAGCACGAACGAGGTGGCCCCGGTGTTGTAGGTGATGATCCGGTTGCCCGCCGTCATCCAGGGCGAGACGCCCTTCTTCGGCGTCGGAACTCCGGGCAGCACCGACACCACCCCCCAGGTGTCGCGCGGCGTCCACCGCAGCGTGTCGCCGGCCACCCAGGCGAACCACTTCCCGGACGCCGCCGCGTACCACTTCTGGTCCGGATCTCCCATCCTCTGCGCGCGGACACCGTCGGGCAGCGGATGCTCGGCTGTCACCTTGCCGGTCTCGACGTCGACGATGCGCAGCACCTTGTCGTTCGCCCGCTCGGCGGTGAACAGGTCGGGGTAGGAGAACGCCACCGCCGGCCCGCTCGCCGGGTCCCCGGACTTGACGACCGTACCCACCTGCGCACATCCCTTGGCCATCCAGGGCTGCCGCATGACGTCGTTGCCGACGACCACGCCGCCGTCCACCCAGACCCTCCCCCGGGGGTCCGTGCCCTGCGGGCTGATCGTGCGCGTGGTCCCGTCCGCCGTGCGGCACCGCTGGTCGGCCGCCGAGCCGTTCACCTCCGTCCAGGTACGGAAGTCCGCGGCCGTCCCCAGCCCCGACCGCGCCCGGAAGCCGAGTTCCTCGGGCGTGCCGCCGCCGGCGTCCACCTCCGCCACCTGTCCGTCGGGCGTCGCGCCCAGGACCGTCCCGTCGCTGCCCAGCGCCGCGGGCACGAACGGCCGGCCTTGCGCCGTGCGGCCCTCGACGTCCACGACGCTCGTCACGTTCATGAACTGACGCAGGGCCTGTTCGAGGCGGACCCCGGCGGGGAGGTGGACGTCAGCCTGGTCCGGGGTGGCCGTCACGGTCTGGGTCACGGTCGGCTCGGGCCGCTTGGACGCCGTCACGGTCTGGGTCACGGTCGGCTCGGGCCACTTGGACGCCGTCACGGTCGGCTCGGAAGGTGCGGTCGAGGCGGGGGTCGGGCTCAAGTTCGCCGTGGTCGCCGCGTCGCCGTTCCCGCCGCGTACGGCCAGGGGCACGCCCGCCAGCACCGCCGTCGCCCCCGCCGCTACGGCCAGCGCCAAGGCCCGCCTGTTCCTGCGGCGCGTGGCCACGGCCCGGTGGATCCGATCGGCCAGGCCGGGCGGCGGATCGTCCGGGGAAGGCTCGCTGAGCAGCGCGGCGAGACGGCGTTCCAGGTCATCCATGCTCGATCTCCTCGGTCTTGACGGCCTCACGCAGCCGGGCGAGCCCCCGTGACGCCTGGCTCTTGACGGTCCCGCGGCTGCAGCCGAGCAGCCGGGCGATCTCCTCGTCGCCGCGTTCCTCGACGTAACGCAGCACCAGTACGGCCCGCATGCGCGGAGGCAGCTCGGCGATCCTGGCGCGGAGGCCGTCGTCCAGCAGGCGTTCCAGCCTCGCGTCCTCTGTCGCGGGCTCGGGCGGATCCGGCACGCTCACCTCACGCTTCGGCCGCCGCCAGCGGTTGGCCATGATGCGGACCATGGCCGTGCGGACGTACCCCTCCGGGTCGTCCTTGCGCCTGATCGCGCTCCACCGCAGGCCGGTACGGGTCAGCGCTTCCTGCACCAGGTCCTCGGCGTCATGCCTGTTCTGGGTCAGGACCATGGCGTAGCGATAGAGCGCCGGCAGCCGCTGCTCCGCGAATCTCTCAAATGTCGGGTCGTCCACTCCTACCTCCGGCATCCAAGGACACTTCAGTCGGCCGGATGGTTGAGTGACGACGGAAAAATGCCGCGGACAGCACGCGGACCTCGGCCATGATGAACGGCGACAGTGGGGTCGTCACTGCCTGGCGGTTTCGGTCGTCTCCTTGATGTGCGCGTTCCGCAGCAGGATCAGCTTGGTCATGTAACGCCGCAGGACGAAAGCGTCGGCGAGAGTGCCCAGTGGCCCGGCGGGCGCGGCGAAGTCGACGATGTCTTTCATGAGGGTCGCCTCGATGCCGCTGTCGCCGTCGCGTGCCGGTTCGAAGGTGTGCGCGTGGCGCCAATACCGGAACGGGCCGCTTACTTGCTCGTCGACGAAGTACGACGGGCGGATGTGGGCGCTGATCGTCGAGGTCAGGTGCCAGGTGAAGCCGAAGTGCCGCGCTCGCCACGTGACCTGGTCGCCCAGGGAGAGCTGTCCGGAAGTGACCCCTGCGACCGCTTGCTCGCGCGAGCCGCGCATGGAGGAGGTGTGCAGCTCGACCGACAAGGACGCATCGAAGACGACCGACGGCGGCGCGAGGACCAGGATGGCCACCTCGAAACGGGACATGCGCGGATCTTAGCCATCAGGTGGAAGGCGCAGGGACGTACCCGGAGAGCTTCCCCTCCGGACGCCTCACGGTGGAGGTTCTTCCTACTCGGGGGAAGGATCCTCCGCTCTGGAGGAGAAATAACACCCCGTGCCGTGCCGATCACTTGAGCCGCGAGGAACCTTCGAGCCCAAAGCTCAGGTAGGGCCGCAAGCGGGCCAGGGTGGAGGCACGTTGTCTCGCGCCCGAACCTCATTCATCCGGCGTCGCACCTGGCCGACAAATCAATGGACCCGGGGTGGGTTCCAGCAGGCCCACCGCGTAACCACGCAAAGGGCAAGCGGGGGTTTGCGGGGATCGAAAAGGGCGGCAGCCCCCTTGGGAGGCGCTGGCTGAGCGCTCGCATGGCGCGTAGCGCCTCCCAAGGTGAAGGCCGTGTTTCAGGGCCAGTCGAGGGCCGGGCGGAGGGGGATGCTGGAGCGGCCGTTCTTGTCGAGCTTGACGCCCAGCACCTGGTGCAGCTGGACCTTGTTGCGCTCGAAGCCCACGATGCAGCCCGCCATGTACAGGGCCCACACCCGGGCCGTGCCCATGCCGACCTCCTCGACCGCGTCCGACCAGTTGGCGTCGAGGTTGTCGCACCAGTGGCGCAGCGTCTTGGCGTAGTGCTCGCGCAGGTTCTCCTCGTGGCGGATCTCGAAGCCGGTGTCCTCCATCTGCCTGACCAGCCAGCCGACCGACTCCAGCTCGCCGTCGGGGAAGACGTACCGGTTGATGAAGCCGCCCTTGTTGAACGTCTTCTCCTTGCCGGTCGGCCGCGTGATGCAGTGGTTGAGGATCCGGCCGCCCGGCTTGAGCTTGCCGTACAGGAACTCGAAGTAGGACGGGACGTTGTCCTTGCCGATGTGCTCGGTGAGGCCGATCGAGCTGACCGCGTCGAAGTTCGACTCCTTGACGTCGCGGTAGTCCATGAAGCGGACTTCCGCCAGGTCCTGCAGGCCCGCGTCCGCGATGGCCTTCTGGGCCCATTCGGCCTGCTGGCGGCTCAGGGTCACGCCGAGGGCCTTGACGCCGTAGTGCTTGGCGGCGTGCATGACCATCCCGCCCCAGCCGCAGCCGACGTCCAGCAGGCGCATGCCCGGCTTGAGGTCGAGCTTGCGGGCCACCAGGTCGAACTTGGCGTACTGGGCCTCCTCGAGCGTCGACTCCTCCGAGGGGAAGACGGCGCACGTGTACGCCATGGACGGCCCCAGGACCCACTCGTAGAAACGGTTGGAGACGTCGTAGTGGTGGTGGATGGCCTCGGCGTCACGCTGCTTGGCGTGACGGGAGCCCAGCCTGGCCAGGGCGCTCTGCCGCATCTCCTGTGGTGGTGGTGGCACCCGCATGAGGAGTGGTTTGACGCCCAGGGCGCGGACGGCGGCGATCTTCTCCTGGGTGGTCAGGTCGTTGGTGGTGATGTTCCACATGCGGTCGAGCAGTGCGTACATGTCGCCGTGTACGTCGATGTGGCCGGAGATGTACGCCCTTGCCAGGCCCAGCTCGCCGGGTGCCTGCGCCAGATAGGCGACCGCGATCGGCGACTTGACCTCGATGCTCAGGTCGGACCCGTCCGGACCTGCCTTGCTGCCGTCGTACGCCTGGAACGCGACGTTCGCTTCCGAGCCGACGATTTTCTCAAAGATGGTTGCCAGCGCCACAGCTCACCTTCCCGCTACACATTTTTCGTAGAGGTCAAGCAGGCGACCGTTCGGGTCGTATTCCCGCTTGACAGGCCAGTAGGCGTCGCCGTTGTACAGCTGCCAGAACTGCTCGCGAGCGTAGAACGAGGTCGAGTAGAGCGACTTGTGACCGTCGAGCTCGTGCACTTCGCGCTCGATCAGCCGGTTGTAGTAGCCGTCGAACTGCCCCCGCGGCAACGGCACCATGCCCCAGAATCCGAAGTTGACGTAGAGCCTGCCCGGCTCCAGAGGGTAGAGCGGCCAGCGCGAATTCGAGCGCAGCGGGCACATCCACACCGGTGTCATGCCCACCTTGTCGTGGAAGAACTCCAGGAACTCCGCCCCCCGCTCGACCGGAGCCTCGACGTCCTGGATCACGGACTCCTGCACGGGCTGGTCGCGCCACCTGTCGATGCGGGCGGTGACCCCGTACTTCCTGTCCAGTGCCACGAGGCGGCGGTAGACGTCGGAACGCATCCAGCGGCGCGGCATGAGGGAACGCACGACGGGCTGCTGCACGCCGAACGCCCGCGAGCACCAGAACCAGTCGGTGTCCCAGCGCCACAGGTAGTCGCGCACGGTCAGCCAGTCGCGGTTGCGCTGCCTGATCGACTGGTAGTAGATGCGCATCCCCGTGTAGTCCGAGGCATAAGGGGCACGCTCGGCGAACCGGCCGACCGTGATGTACATCTCCCCCGGGTTGAAGTAGACGCCGTCGACGAAGTCGACGCTCGCCCCGTCGTGCACCATGCTGTCGCAGATCTCCTGCAGGGCCAGCATGCACTTGGCCGCGTCCGTGAACTTGACGTGCGTGAGATGCACGTACGGCTGGACCTTGCGGAGCTTGATCCGGATGCGCAGCGCGTAGCCCAGCGTGCCGTAGGAGTTGGGGAACGCGCGGAAGAGCTCCCGGTGCTCGTTGTCGTTGCGGGCCACGACGACGCGCCCGTCACCGGTGAGGATCTCGAGCTCCTCCACCGACTCGTGCGGCAGGCCGTCCCGGAAGCTCGTGGACTCGATGCCGAGCCCGGTCACGGCGCCGCCCAGCGTGATCGTCTTGAGCTGCGGCACCACGTACGGCATGAGCCCGTACGGCAAGGTGGCGTCCACCAGGTGCTCGTACGTCGTCATGCCCTGGACCTCGGCCGTCATGGTCTCGGGGTCGACGCTGATGACCTCGTCGAGATCCCTCGCCGAGAGCTTGGCCGTCCTGCCGCCGTCGCGGAACCTGAAGAGGTTGGACGTGGACTTGGCCAGGCGCGGGGCGGCACCGCCCGGGATCTCGGCGTACGACTGCCGGATCTGCTCTACTGCCCGTTGGTGTGTCGACATCTTCGTCGGCACGGCAAGCACCCCCTTGAGCTGGTAGAGATCGTCCGTAAGACGGTATCTCCCGTGAGCGACCTCGAATAGACCGGGGTCGTTAAAGACACGAAAACTGTTCATAGTGACAGGTGAAATGCCTACTTGGTAGGCGATTGCGTAAACTTTCTGAAGATCACGGAGCTTACGCCGTTAAGCACGTTATGCACCTCGCGGCCCTCGACGGCGGCGGTGAGGTTGTCCAGAGTCGCCGTGAGCAGACGGCCCGTGGCCTCGGGCGTGACGCCGGCGACATGCGGCGACAGCAGGACGTTCGGGAGGTCCCTCAGCGGGTCGTCAAGCGGCAGCGGCTCCACGTCGAAGACGTCGAGCGCCGCGCCGCCCAGGTGACCCTCGCGCAGGGCCGTGACGAGCGCCTGCTGGTCCACGACGCCACCCCGCGCGGCGTTGACGAGCAGAGCGCCCTGCTTCATGCGGCCGGGGTCGACGAGGCCGCGGGTCTCGTCGGACAGCGCGATCACCACGACGAGCACGTCACTGGAGGAGATCAGCTCCGGCAGGTCCGCGAAGCCGGGGTCCGCGCGGGGCGTGCGGGTCCAGTAGGAGACGTGGCAGCCGAGAGCGCGGAACATCTCCGCGCAGGTGGCGCCGATCGGGCCGTACCCGACGATGCCGACGCGGCGCCCGCTCAGCTCGTACGGCTGCAGGCCCTGCTGCGGCCATTCACCCGCGCGTACGGCGGCGTCGGCGGCGGCCAGCTTGCGCGACAGCGAGAACGTGGCCGCCAGGCACCACTCCGAGACCGCCACCGCGCTGACGCCCGGCGTGTTGGCCAGCGGCACCCCGGCCGCCGCCAGGGCGTCGAGGTCGTGGCCGTCCACGCCCACGGACGGCTGCTGCACGAACGCCAGCAGGGGCGCGGCCTTGACCGCCTCGGCGTCCATCGCGAGCGTGCCCGTCCAGTCGCCGAGCACGATCTCCGCCTCCGGCAGCGCGGCCAGGAGCGCGTCCCTGTCGCGGGCGGCCGGCACGCGTACGGTCACCTGGTCGCCCAGCGGGGCGAGCAGGTGGCGCAGGAGCTCTTCGGGGAGCGGGGGCAGAGCGAGCAGGTTCCAGGGGCTCATGCCCCCACAGTAAAGCTGCTGATCACCTGCCGCATCAGTCCTCTGTTACGCATCCACTGGGCCTCGTCGACCGTCCAGGACAGGACGTACGCCGTGTCGCCGATCGCGACGGCCCGGCGTATCTCGTGGTACCGGGTGCCCGGCGTGGCCCACGGGGCGTCGCCCCCGGTGCCCGCGGTCCAGGAGAACTCCCACTCCACGGCCTTCGTACCCTGGTGCACGACCACCCTGCGACCGCGGTTGACGACGTTCTGGGCGTTCTGGGCGACGGTCTCCTGCGCGTCGCGCATGATCTGGTGCGGGTCGACGACGGAGTAGACGGCCTCCACCCCGAGATGCGCGTTCCGGTCCCGGCGCGTCCACTCCGTGTAGGCCTCTTTGAGAGCTCCGCGCCAGCCGGTGGGCCGCATGATGGACCAGCCGTCACGCGACCTCCACATGCGCGTGATCGGAACGGCCCTGGTCACGCTGGGCGTCGGAGTGGGTGTCGTGCTCGGCTCCGGCGTGTCCGTGGCCGCCGGCGTGAGCGGGCGGGTCGCGGCGGCCGGCTGAGCGGTCTGCCGCGGGGAACCCTCCGCCGGGGGCGCGAGCTTGAAGTACGCCACCGAGCCGCCCGCGATCACCAGGACCGCCGCGGCGGCCGCCGCGAGCACGGCACGGCCCCGGCCGCCGCCCGGTTTCCGCTCCGGCACGTCCCGGTCGGCGCTCGCGGGCCTGGCCGTGAGGATGTCCTGGAGCAGCCGGTCGGCCTCCGCGGCGTCGACCCGCTGCTCCGGCTCCTTCTTCAGCAGCCCGCGCAGGACCGGATGCATGATCGGCGGGATCCTGCGGTAGTCGGGCTCCTCGCTGAGCAGCGCGTTGAGCGTCGACATGGGGTCGCCCCGCTCGAACGGCGAGCGGCCCACCATGCACGCGTACAGCGTGGCGCCGAGCGACCACAGGTCGGAGGGCGGTCCCGCGTGCTCGGCGCGGACCCGCTCGGGAGCGAGGAAGCTCGGCGAGCCGGTGACCATGCCGGTTTTGGTGAGCGACGGGTCGCCCTCGGCGGTGGCGATGCCGAAGTCCATGAGCACGGCCCGGCCGTCCTCGGCCAGCAGGATGTTGCTCGGCTTGACGTCGCGGTGCAGGATGCCCACCTCGTGGGCGGTCCGCAGCGCCGACAGCACCTGCCGGCCCAGCTCGGCCGCCTCCCGCACGGGGAGCGCGCCGGAGGTGAGCACGACCTCCTCGACCGTGGGGTGGCGCAGCAGCTCCATCACGATCCACGGACGGCCGCCCTCCTCGACGACGTCGTAGATCGCGACGACGGACGGATGGCTCAGCTTGGCCGCGGTTCGGGCCTCACGGGCGGTCCGCAAAAGCTGGCGCTCCTGCTCGCCCGGCGACAGCCCGTCGGGCAGCAGCACCTCCTTTATGGCGACCTGCCGGTTGAGCAGGGTGTCCTGCCCTTCCCAGACCACGCCCATGCCCCCGCGGCCCAGTTCGCGTACTAACTGGTAGCGGGCCGCGATGAGCCGGTTGCTATCCGAAACCATGTCCTACCCCTGTTGACCACCCGAACACAGTGGGCAAGTTTCCCATACCTCCCACCTCTTCGCCGGAAGGTCGCGAAGGCCGCTTGCGATAGATCACCGAATGTTGTTCTACTGGGGAGATGCCTGAAGTTCACAACGGCCCGCTCGCCGGGGTACGCGTACTCGAGCTCGCAGGGCTCGCACCTGGGCCGTTCGCCGGGATGATGCTGGCCGACCACGGCGCCGAGGTGCTGCGCGTGGACCGGGTCAAGGCGGTCTCCGACCGGCCGCGCGGCGATGTCATGGATCGCGGGAAGCGCACGATCGGGCTGGACCTGAAGTCCCCCGAGGGCGTGGCCGCATTCAAGGAGCTGGCGCGGCACGCCGACGTCGTGATCGAGGTGTTCCGCCCGGGAGTGGCCGAGCGGCTCGGCATCGGCCCCGACGACCTCCACGCGGTGAACGAGCGGCTGATCTACGGCCGGATGACCGGCTGGGGCCAGGACGGGCCGCTCGCGTCCACGGCCGGCCACGACATCGACTACGTCGCGATCTCCGGTGTCCTGTCGATGCTGGGGCGCGAGGGCGGCCGGCCGACCCCGCCGATCAACATCCTCGGCGACTTCGCCGGCGGCGGGCTGATGCTGGCGTACGGGGTGCTGCTGGCCCTGTTCGAGCGGGAGCGCACGGGCAAGGGGCGGGTGATCGACGCGGCCATGGTGGACGGGGCCTCGATCCTGTTCTCGATGTTCTACCAGGCGGCGCAGAGCGGCTACTGGGGGCCGCGCGGCACGAACCTGCTCGACACCGGCGCCCCGCAGTACGACACGTACGAGACGGCCGACGGCGAGTACGTGGCCGTGGGCTCGCTGGAGCCGCAGTTCTGGGACGCGATGGTGAGCCTGATGGGGCTGGCCGACCTGCCCGACAGGAACGACAGGACGCAGTGGCCCGCGCTGAAGGCCCGCCTGGCCGAGGAGTTCAGGAAGCGCACGCGGGCCGAGTGGGAGGCGCTCTTCGAGGGCTCGGACGCGTGCGTCTCGCCCGTCCTGTCCATGGCCGAGGCCCCCCACCACCCGCACAACACCGCCCGGGGCTCCTTCGTCGAGGTCGGCGGCGTCACCCAGCCGATGCCCGCGCCCCGCCTGCTCGGCGCGCCCCGGCCGGACCTCTCCCCCGCGACCCGCCTCAGCGACCTTTCGGAGTGGGGGCTGTCTCAGGAGGAGGCGGACAAACTCCGCGACCAGGGGGTGCTCGCGTAGTCCTTCAGCACGATCGAGTCGTGCAGCCGCACGCCCTTGCTGCTGATCTTGGCGGCCGCCGTGGTGAGCGCGACCGGCAGGTGGTTGATCAGCCGCACCGTGGCGGCCAGCGCCCAGAGGTCGAACCGGCTGCCGGGGACGATCTTCTTGGCCGCGTTGATGGCGAACGTACGGCTGCGGCGCACGTAATCGCCTATCTCGGCCTCATAGGCGGGGAAGGCCCGCGTGTGGTCGCCGCCGTAGGTCGCGAGCTCGCCCGCCAGGATGTACGCCCCGACGACCGCCAGGCTCGTGCTCCCGCCGACGGCCGGACCGGGGCAGTACCCGGCGTCGCCCACGAGCGTCACCCGGCCGCGTGACCAGGTGTCCATGCGGAGCTGCGTGATCGAGTCGAAGTAGAAGGCCGGCGTGCGGTCCAGCTCCTCCAGCAGCCGCGGCACCTCCCAGCCCATCCCCTCGAAGTGCTCGCGCAGCAGCTCCTTCTGCCGGGGGACGTCGCGGTGGTGGTAGTCGAGCTGCCGCGGCGTCCTGAACAGGAACAACGCCCGCGCGTCGCCCATGTCCACGGTGCCGATCCCGGCCATCCGGCCCGCCCCCGCGATGACCTCCGTCCGGCCGTCGAGCCCGAGGTAGTCGGGCACCGAGACGACGGCCAGATAGGCGCCGATCCACGTGGCGTAGTCCGACTCCGGGCCGAAGACCAGGCGGCGGACGTTCGAGTGCAGGCCGTCGGCGCCGATGACCAGGTCGAACGTGTCCGTCCTGCCGCTGTCGAAGGTGACCTCGCCGTCGTCGGAGATCGAGGCGATCGAGTCGCCGAAGACGTAGTCGACGTCGTCCCTGGTGGCGTCGTAGATGATCTCGCTCAGGTCGTCGCGCATGATCTCGACGTGCCGGTCGGAGACGGCGCTCATCACGCGGCGCAGCTCCAGCTCGATGGGCCGCGACTCGCCCTCCCGGTGCATCGTGAGCCGCTCGATGCCGGTCTTCTTCGCCATGACCTGCTCCAGCAGGCCCATCTTCTCGACGATGTCCATCGCCGGCCTGAACAGGTCGACGGCGTGGCCCCCGGTCTTCCTGAGCGCCGGGGCCCGTTCCACGACGGTGACGGTGGAGCCGTACCTGGTGAGCCAGTACGCGAGAGCCGGGCCCGCGACGCTCGCTCCCGAGATGAGGATCCGCATGACCGCCTCCTTACTTAACGATAGGTAAGTGCCAGGCTAGCAGCTTACTTAACGATAGGTAAGGGGTATTCTTCAGCCATGCCCAGTGACACGAGGACGCGCATCCAGGAGGTGGCCCGCGAGCTGTTCGTCTCCCAGGGCGTTCAGAACACGAGCCTGCGCCAGATCTCAGACCGCCTGGGCATCACCAAGCCCGCGCTCTACTACCACTTCGCCTCGCGCGACGATCTCGTCCGCAGCATCGTGCAGCCGATGGTGGAGGACATCGAGCGGTTCGTCGCGACGCGTCAGCCCGGCGACGCCCGGCAGCTGCTCGACGACTACTTCGAGCTGATCTGGCGGCACCGCGAGGTGACCATGATGATGGTGCGGGAGCTGTCCGTGCTGGGCTTCCTCGACCTGGGCACTCGCATGTTCGACTGGCGGCGGCGGATCATCACGCTGCTGCTGGGCCCGGAGCTCACACAGGCGCAGCACATCCGGGCGACGGTGGCGCTGGGCGGCATGTCCGACTGCTCGGTGGAATACGCGAACCTGCCGGTCGAAGAGGTCAAGCCGGCGGCCGTCGAGGCGGCGGCCGCCGCGCTCGGTCTCTAGATGGCCAGGTAGAGGTCCACGCCGTCCGGGTGGTGGACCTCGAGGTCAGTGGTGAACGCGCGGGACGGCGTACCCCCTGACTCGGTGTGCTTCCACACCTGCTGCCACATGTCGACGAGGGCCTGCGGCATCGGGCCGCGGACCTCCACCCGCAGCGACGGGACCGCCGGCACGCGCACGGCCACCATGCCCTCCGGCAGCCGCGGCACGGTGCGCACGCCGGTGCCGACGATCTGCGTGTACGCGCCGTGATGGTCGCTCTCGTAGTCGGTCAGCACCGCGTACAGGTTCTCGTCCACGCGCCCCGGCACGTGCGCGAAGGCCCCCGGAGCGCCGGCCCGCTGCCAAAGTACGGGCAGCTTCGCCCGCGACGGATCCATCTCGTCTGCATTCGTGGTGCGTACGGCGAAGCCGACCACGATCAATTCGCCCCGTTCGGTGACGTCCACAGAGCCCTCCCTCCCCCAAAAGTGTCCCGGCCGATCATAAGCCCCATCCAACGGGGGAAACCCCTCAATGGGCGGTCACCGCATAAGATGAATGAACGTGAAGTTTCTCAACGACCTCGAGCCTCATTACGACCTGACCTATAGCGACGTGTTCATGGTGCCGTCGCGATCCGCGGTCGGTTCGCGGCTCGCAGTCGATCTGTCGACGAACGACGGCACGGGCACCACCATTCCCGTCGTCGTGGCGAACATGACCGCGGTCGCCGGCCGGCGCATGGCCGAGACCGTGGCACGGCGGGGCGGCATCGCCGTGATCCCGCAGGACATTCCGCAGGACGTCGTGACCGACGTCGTCGACTGGGTCAAGAAACGTGACCTCGTCCACGACACGCCGCTCACGCTCACCCCCCACGACACCGTCGGCGAGGCGCTGCAGCTGCTGCCCAAGCGGGCGCACGACGCGATCATCGTGGTCGACTGGGACAACCGGCCGGTCGGGGTCGTGACCGACGCCGACTGCCAGGGCGTCGACATGTACACCCAGCTCTCACAGGTCATGTCGAGCGAGCTGCTGACGCTGCCCGCCGGGCTGGACCCGCGCACGGCCTTCGAACGGCTGCACGGCGGCCGCCACCGGCTGGCCCCCGTCGTCGATCCCGGCGGGCGGCTGGTCGGCATCCTCACCCGCCTCGGCGCGCTGCGCGCCACCCTCTACCAGCCCGCGATCGACGCGCAGGAACGGCTGCGCATCGCGGCCGCGGTCGGCGTGAACGGCGACGTGGCCGCCAAGGCCAAGGAGCTGCTCGACGCCGGGATCGACTGCCTGGTCGTGGACACCGCGCACGGCCACCAGGAGAAGATGATCTCGGCCCTGCGCGCCGTCAAGGCCCTCGACCCCGGCGTGCCCGTCGTGGCGGGCAACGTGGTAACGGCCGAGGGCGTGCGCGACCTGGTGAACGCCGGGGCCGACATCCTCAAGGTCGGGGTCGGGCCCGGTGCCATGTGCACCACGCGGATGATGACCGGGGTGGGCCGGCCGCAGTTCTCCGCCGTGCTGGAGTGCTCGGCGGAGGCCCGGCGGCTGGGCCGGCACGTGTGGGCGGACGGCGGGGTACGCCATCCGCGCGACGTGGCGCTGGCGCTGGCCGCGGGGGCGTCGAACGTGATGATCGGCTCATGGTTCGCGGGGACGTACGAGTCGCCTGGCGACACCCACACCGATGCGAACGGGCGCAAGTACAAGGAGAACTTCGGCATGGCCTCCGCGCGGGCCGTGCGCCTGCGGACGGCCGACGACTCGGCGTTCGAACGGGCCAGGAAGGCGCTGTTCGAGGAGGGCATCTCGACCTCCCGCATGTATCTGGACCCGAAGCGGCCGAGCGTGGAGGACCAGATCGACGGCATCGTGGCGGGGCTGCGGTCGGCGTGCACGTACGCGGGGGCGTCGAACCTGGAGGAGTTCCACGCGCAGGCCGTGGTCGGGATCCAGAGCTCGTCCGGGTACGCCGAGGGGATGCCGCTGCACCAGAGCTGGTGACTTGTGCGTTCTTCTTCGGCTGTTCCGGCTTCCGCTGGTTCAGCTTCGGCTGCTTCAGGTTCGGCCGTTTCAGCTTCGGCTGCTCCAGGTTCGGCTGTTTCAGCTTCGGCTGCTCCAGGTTCGGCCGTTTCAGCTTCGGCGCCAGCCGCCGGCGGCGTGGATGCCGCCGTCCACGTGCAACGTCGATCCCGTGACGAACCTGGCCAGGTCGCTGGCCAGGAACACGGCCGCGCCGGCGGCCTCCTCCGGGCCGCCCAGTCGGCCGAGCGGCGGGACGCGTACCGGCTCGTAGGGCAGGGGGCGGGCCAGCATGCGCTCGCGCACGCCCGACTCGCCCTCGGTCCGCAGCGCGTCGGGCGCGATCGCGTTCACCCGGATGCCCCTGGGAGCCAACTCCAGGGCGAGCGTCTTCGTCAGGCTCTCCAGACCGGCCTTCATCGCCGCGTACACCGCGAACCCCGGGGCCGCCTGGTGGGCCTCGCTCGAGGTCACGTTGATGATCGACGCGCCCGGCGACATCATCGGCAGCAGCCGCCTGATCATGCCGGTGACCTGCGTGAAGTTCTCCTCGACGAGGATCTGCTCGCCGCGGGGCGAGGTGTCGGCGAAGGCCGCGTGGAAGGTGCCGCCCGCGTTGTTGACCAGGATGTCCACCCGGCCCCACCGCTCACGGATGGCCTGGGCGAAGATCTCCACCGCCACGTGGTCGCGTACGTCGAGCTTCATCGCCAGCTCGGCCCGCGGCTTGTCGCGGTCGCACACCGCGACATGAGCGCCGAACGCGGCGAACGTCTCCGCGATCGCCAGCCCGATGCCCCTGGCCGCCCCGGTGACCACGGCGACGCGCCCGGTGAGCAGGATCCCATCCGGAGAAAGGGCGGTCATGAACGATGACGATATCCCGACCGCATAGAGTCGTCGGGTCTCATTGTCAGCAATCATCAACAGGAGCACTTCGTGGCACTCGAAAAGCCCGAGATCGACTTTCCCGAGGGCAACCCGCCCGCCGACCTGGAGATCGTCGACCTGACCGTGGGCGACGGCCCGGAGGCCAAGCCCGGCCACAGCGTACGCGTCCACTACGTGGGCGTGGCCTTCTCGACCGGTGAGGAGTTCGACGCGTCGTGGAACCGCGGCGACGCGTTCGAGTTCCCGCTCGGCGCGGGCCGCGTCATCGCGGGCTGGGACCAGGGGGTCGCGGGCATGAAGGTCGGCGGGCGGCGCAAGCTCGTCATCCCGCCGCATCTCGGTTACGGCAGCCGGGGGGCCGGCGCGCGCATCAAGCCGAACGAGACGCTCATCTTCGTCGTCGACCTGCTCGGCGTCAGCTAGCACCTCCCGGGGCGGGCCACCCAACCCAAAACGGCCCGCCCCACCCCCCTCCAGACCCGACGCTCCTCCCCACGCTGGCCGCCCTCCCGGACCCGACGCCGCCGCACCAGCACCCCCGTCGCTTCCGGACCCGCGCCCCCATGTCCTCCCGCCTCACGCCTCCGGACCGACGCCCCCACACGTCCTGCGCCGCCTGTCCAAACCGACGCGCCCTGCGCCGCCGTTCCGGAGCGACGCCCCCGCTCCTCCTTCCCGACCGACGTCCCCGACGCGCCTTGCCCCGCCTTGCCCCGATACGCCAGCCCACCCCGCTACGGCGATCGCCCATTCAACGCGACAGCCGCCCTGGCGCATGTATCGCTGTGGCACCGCATCACCCTCGCCCCCCGAAACGAGAGGCCCCGCCCGCGCACCCGAGTTCCCCCGCCCGAGAAGCCCCAAATAAGGGCCCTATACGCGGCACCCATATACGCAACCCTCGCGATGATCCCAAAAGGGAGCAACCGTACGAGGGGCCGTGCCGGGAACAAGGCAGACACTTGGCCGATATCGGGTGGGGAAATGTCGGCACCATAAGGCAACATAGGCGTGTGCTTCTGATCGACGTGGTCCGGGTTTCCGAGGCGGTGGCGCGCACGTCCGCTCGGCTCGGCAAGGTGGGCCATCTGGCGGAGCTGCTGGGCCGGGTCGGCCCGGAGGAGGCGGAGATCGCGATCTCGTACCTCTCGGGCGAGCTGCCTCAGCGGCAGGTGGGCGTGGGCTGGCGCACGTTGGAGGACATCCCCCAGCCCAAGCTGGCCGCCACCGCCACCCTGACCGCGGTCGACGAGCTGCTGAGCAGGATCAAGGCGGTTTCCGGGCCGGGCTCGCAGGCCGCGCGCAAAGCGCTGGTGGCCGAGCTGTTCGCGGGGCTGACGAGCCAGGAGCAGCAGTTCATGCGCCGGCTGCTGTTCGGTGAGCTGCGGCAGGGCGCGCTCGACGGCGTCATGATCGAGGCGGTGGCCAAGGCGTCCGGCGCGCCGTCGGCCGACGTGCGCCGCGCGCTCACGCTGCGCGGCTGGCTTCCTGCCGTCGGCGCGGCCGCGCTGAGCGGCGGGGTAGAGGCGCTGCGCGCGTTCCGGCTGCAGGTGGGGCAGGCGGTCTCGCCCATGCTGGCGGGCAGCGCGCCCAACGTCGCCGCCGCGCTGGAGAAGGCCGGCACCCCCGCGGCGCTGGAGTGGAAGCTCGACGGCATGCGGGTGCAGGCCCACCGTTCGGGCTCTGAGGTCAAGGTTTTCACGCGTACGCTCGACGACATCACGCCGCAGGTTCCCGAGCTGGTCGAGGCCGTGCTCGACATGCCGTACGACGATCTCGTGCTGGACGGCGAGGTGCTCGCGCTGCGTCCTGACGGGCGGCCGCACCCGTTCCAGGTGACGGCGAGCCGCGCGACCAGCAAGACCAACGTCGCCCAACTGCGCGAGCAGACGCCGCTGAGCGTGTTCTTCTTCGACGCCCTGCGGGTGGACGGCGCCGACCTGCTCGACCTGCCCTATTCACAGCGCCAGGAGGCGCTCGCCCGCGCGGTCCCCCAGGGGCTGCTGACGCCGCGACTGGTGACGGGGGACGTGGCCGAGGCGGAGAAGTTCTTCACCGATGTGGTCAAGGCGGGCCACGAGGGCCTGGTGGTCAAGTCCCTGGCCTCCCCTTACGCAGCCGGCCGCCGGGGCGCCGGATGGATCAAGGTCAAGCCGCGTCACACGCTCGACCTGGTGGTCCTGGCCGCCGAATGGGGTCATGGGCGACGCGAGGGCAAGCTCTCCAACCTCCACCTCGGAGCGCGTGACCCTTCGGGCGGGTTCGTGATGCTCGGCAAGACGTTCAAGGGCCTGACGGACGAACTGCTGGCCTGGCAGACCGAGCGCTTCCTCGAGCTGGCCGATGGGCCCACCGACAACTGGACGGTCACGCTGCGGCCGGAGCTGGTGGTGGAGATCGCCTTCGACGGGGTCCAGCGCTCCCCCCGCTACCCCGGCGGCATGGCCCTCCGTTTCGCCCGGGTCCTGCGCTACCGCCCGGACAAGCGCGTCGAGGACGCCGACACGGTCGACACCGTGCGCTCTCTGATGCTTTGACATCCACTCCGCCCTAAAGGACGGAGACTCCCGTCTGCCGCGCGTGTGGCCCCGGGTGGGTTACTGCTTCTTCGCGCGGTGCCGGAACAAGTCCCGGTCTTACCTGCGCTCCACAGTCGTTTGGTCTCTCCGCCTGTCCGGCGGCGAGGATGTTGATCGCTGCGTTGACGTCCCGATCGTGGGCCGCCCCGCACGGGCAGGTCCACGCCCGGATGTTCAGCGGCATCGACTCGGCGATGGTCCCGCACGCCGAGCACGTCTTCGACGACGGGAACCAGCGGTCGATCTTGCCGAAGTGGCGGCCGTACCTGACGGCCTCGTACTCCAGCATGGCGACGAACTGCGACCAGCCCGCCTCGTGCACCGACTTCGCCAAGCGTGTGCGCGCCAGGCCGGACACCGCAAGATTCTCCACGTACACCGCTTGGTTGTCGCGGATGATCGTGGTGGAGAGCTTGTGTGCCCAGTCTCGGCGCGTGTTGGCTACTTTGGCGTACGCCTTGGCGGCCTTCACCTTGGCCTTGATGCGGTTCGCCGAGCCTTTCTCCTTACGGCTCAGCGCCTTCTGCGCCTTGCGGAGCTTCTTGGCTGCCCGGCGCAGGATACGCGGGTTGTCCACCTTCTCGCCGTCCGACATCACTGCGAAGTGCGTCAGACCCAGGTCGATGCCGATCTCGGAGCCCGTCTCGGCCAGCGGCTCGGCCAGCGGCTCGGGCAGCGGCTCGGGCAGCGGCTCGGGCAGCGGTTCGTCCGACGTCTCGACCACGAGCGACGTGAAATACCGGCCTGCCGAATCCTTGATCACCGTCACCGATGATGGATCGGAGGGCAGCGAACGCGACCAGCGGACCGGCACGTCTCCGA